>JANQSF010000042.1 GCA_028284155.1 Phycisphaeraceae bacterium | reverse complement strand
GCTCATCTCGACCATCTTTTCCTCGGTGCGCGACAACGCCGCCCCGCCGTCGCGGACCAGCGAGGCGTCGATGTTCACCTCGGACATGTCGTTGACAATCACCGCGACGCGCAGGCCTTGACGGTTGTTCAGCACGCGGTTGAGCAGTGTCGTTTTGCCCGCCCCGAGGAAGCCGGACAGCACCGTGACGGGCAGACGTTTCGTGTTGGGCTCAGCCATCTGTTCTTTCCTTTGTTGTGCAGCATCACCTGGTGCTTCGCCGCACCGGTAAGGCGGCCTGGCGAAGGGGTCTTCGCCAGGCCGCCGGTGTCCGGTGACGCTTGGTCAAGCACTACTCGCGGTTGTGGTGGTACTCGGAGATGTGGTTGTCCAGGCCGACCACTTCGCCCGTGCCGTCGTGAACGTCAACGGACGCAACGGTCGCCAGTCGGGCGGCACCCTCGGCCGGGACGGCGAAGATCAGCAGGAAGCGCGAGTAGACCTCGGCGTTGTTTCCGCCGTCGGGCAGGAAGTGAACAGGGGCGGCGGCCATGGTTTCGCCGACACCGGTGTTGCTGTTGCCCAAACCAAGTACGACGTACGCCTGGATGCCTTCCGTCGGGTCGAGCGACAGCGGCTGGAGGCCCAGACGGGTAATCGCAGCGCCGCCCAAGGTGACGATATTGGCCGGTGTCGGTCCCGTAAAATCGACCGCCACGTCGGTGCCATTGGTGAAATAGGTTTCGCCCTGCTCGTCCAGAAACTCCGCGCCCGTCGGGTGTTCGATCAGGTTGTCGATACCGGCCTCTTCCAAACCGTCCGCAATTCGGGCCGTGATGGCGCCAACGGTCAACTCGGTCGCAGCGACCCCTCCTCCGAAGGGGACCAACGACGTGTCGTCCGCGTTGTCGTGGAGCAGCAGGTCGAGGTCGTTCGGGTAGCCGCCCTTCAAGGCGTTGTGGTTGGAGATCTGACGCACGATGCCTTCGATGTTGGCGGAACTGGAAGCCGCGTGCGATTGGCCGACGATGTTGGGGAACACCGCCACAATCACGCCCGCCGTGGCGATGAGCACGACGAGCACGAGCAGCAGTTCGATCAGGGTCAAACCCTTTTGACGTTGAGTGTTGTTCAGATTCTTCATGGGGTCCGTTTCCTTGTTAACAAAGTTGATGGTCAAACGTGGGTGGTGGATGTCACGCGCACCGATACCGATGCGCGATAGGTGTCTGCCGCGGATCACAACGGGGATACGCGGCCTTACTTGCAAACTCGGTCGTGTCAGAATGCCGCTTGTGCGGCTAGGCGAAGTGACCCAACGGCGGCGCTCGACCATGAAAGGTGCGCTGTCTGGAGCCCAAAGGGACACATGCCGCGGGCGCGGCCGGCACCGAATGGACAGGGGTCAGACTTAACGCCAACGCCGGCGTCGGTATGGCCACGTGGAAGTGACTTGCGATCAAGCAAACGACACAGCCGCGGTGGTCATGCGATTCGGTGGGTTGTTCACGCTCCGAATGGACAGGGGACGGCGTGCACCCATCGTGATGGCCCAGGTGGCTTCGCTTGGGTCGGGACGAGGCCGAATGCGGCGTGCACTTGTCGCGGGTGCTGTCGGCGAAAGGTGCCGTGCAGCAGCCGGCGCCCGGTGAGGCACCTGAACTGTTCTGCGATCGAGAACAGTCATGGCCGGGCACCACGATCGCCGTCCAGATGACCATCCAGACGGGCATTAACAGGCTGACCGGGCGATGCCACATCGACGCTGCGTTCCTCGTGGGTCGTGAATGATTGATTCGCCGACGGCCGGCTTGCGTTGGCCGACGTCAGCCGCAGGTGGTCGGGCAACCACAATCGCCCTCTTCCGCACGTCGGCTCTTCTTAAAGCAGTGGCATCCGTGCAGGTTGATGGCGTGCGCCAGGATCAGGAATGCGCTGCCGATCATGGTTGCGACGCTGGCGCGCGGGACGTTGAGCGTAAACTCGCCCGTCTTGGGGTCGTGCATCGTGTATTCACCGGTGGCTGGGTCCTGGCTGAATGTCGGGCAGCACGACTCGGAACACGCGGCTGCCGCCGCGGGCTCGGGACCGCCGGCGTCAGCGCCGGCCAACTGCTCGACCGACGCCGGGGTCGCATTGGCGACTGCATCGGGAACGACCAGACCCGCAACCACGAACGCGACACCCACCAGCGCACACACCATCGCGGCACGCCGCCGGTGGACGCGGTAACCCCGATAGACCACCAGCACGGCCAACGGCAGCACGAGCGCCGCCAGAATCCAGTGCACGGACGGGTGCGACCAGATCGAACCCGCCGCCGGCAAGAGCAACAGGAGGAACGGCGCCGCCAGGCAGTGGACCGCGCAGGCCGCGGACGCCGCGATGCCCAACTTGTCCAGCCTGCTGGAAGGGGAAGCACTCACCTCGTGAGAGATCGACGGCAAGGCGTTGGCAGACATCGTTGACTCCAATCACATGAACACGTTGTGCGTGGCGATCAGTTGAATCCCGCCTCGGTGTCGAATGTCCGGTCTTGCGGTCGCGGCAATCCATGGTCCGAACATCGAGCACGGGTCAGCACCCACACCCAGCGGGGCTACAACATCCACCTCCGCCACTTGTCGACTTGGCGATCCCCATTCCGATCTGCCTCTGCACCGGCGACTCGCGCGGCGTTTGGCCGACATCGTCGCCTGACAGATCACACAACTCACCCCACGTCGCCAACCGCAGGCTCATCGCGTGAAAGACCGTCAAGGTCCGATCGTTTTCGGGGCAGTGGTAGTCCTAACTTGGCATGGTCAATTCGCCTCTCTGCCTGATGAAACGCAATCGTGGCATCGCCCCGAGAGGATCACCTCGTGGCGATCCATCTCGAAGCCCGGCGGCACCAGCCGATCAAGGCCGCCCGGGCAGCCGACCAAATCGAACACAGCCTGACACTCGACACACTCGAAGTAGTGGTGATGCGGCTGGTCAGCCGGCTCGAATCGCTTGGGCCCGCCGGGCAATTCCACGCACACGAGGTCACCATCACTCAGCCCGTCCTTCAGGTGTCGGTAGACCGTCGCGATGCCGATCCCCGTCTCTGCCAGGGCATCTCGGAGGTCTTCAGCGCTCAAGGGCCCGGCCGCGGCCCCGAGGACGCGCCAAATCAGCCTTCGATAGTCCGAATGCCGCCCCATGCTGATAACGATAATACGATATCATTAATGTGTCAAGCGGGGCGGAAGTGAGGCCGCAGGCACCGCCCATTTCTCGGACGGCGGCTTGCTCCAACACGTTCTTTGGCGGCAGGCTCGGGAGGTTGCTAGACCAACCACATGCGCTCGCCGACCACTGGCCGAACGACGTGCCCCGTCTACCGAGTTGGACCTTATATTGCGCCGACCTGAATCCATCAGATGGCCGCTCACGCTCAATTCGAAGGGCAACGATGCACCCAACCCTTGCCCGCACTGCTCGGCCGACGCCTTGCCGCATGCTCATGCTGATGGGCGTTTGCGCGGGCGTAGCGTTCGTGACGGGGTGCTCGTCCGAGCGTGCGGACAGCGGCGCAACCGACATCCCGCCCGCGCTCGCTCGACTCGGGCTTCGATCCACTGATGGTGTCTGGCAGGCCGCGCGCGGCGACGCACCCTCTCGCATGAGTCGTGCCAGCTCGGGGTACGGCCCCACCTACCGCACGGTCTGGCGACACGCCGACGGTGACCGCCTCGTCTGCCTCCAATACCCCGGGTTGGAGTTGTTCGGCACGCCGTACAACGTCTACATCTTCGACCGCGAATTCAACCTGATCCGCGAAGGCGAGATCACTGCGCAGCAGAACGACACGCCTTACTGCATCGCCCTGATCCGCACGCCCGACGAGCAACTTCCCGAGCCCTTGCGAAACCGTTGGCTGCTGGCTGTGGGCCTGTGGAACAACCACTTCCAGGACGGCGCAAGCGCCATGTTTGCGCTGCGCGACGGTGCGCCGACCGCGTTCGATGACGAAGAGTATGGGTTCTACTTCGAGCTGCCGCATTGGAAAGACGCGAAGGTCAAACCGGAGCCCGGCTCGGGCAACCTGTACCGCGTTGAACAACTTGAGGTCCGCTGGGTCGAGCCGGGCGAGAACCTGCAGGTCAATGCCGAGCGCGACGCGGAACGCCCCAACGACCACCACCTCCCCCGCGCGTACGTCGAGCCGCGGTTGGCCGGCTGGCTTCGGTCGGCCGACGGCGCGCGCATCAAGAACACGGCCGGCATGATCAGTGTCGCCGGTGTGCGTTCGCCCGCCGTACGCGCCCAGGTCACGCGGGAGCTGATCCGGCTACTCAAGCACAAGGACCTGTGGGTTCGCCTTGCCGCCTGCCACGCGTTGGTCAAACTTGAAGGCCCTGCGGCGGCGCCCTACCTGGCACAAATCGTCGCAACTCCGCGGAAAGCCATGCCCAACATAGACCCGGACGCCGACGAGTCGGAACTCGACGAATACTACTTCGCCGAGGAAGACCTCTACGTCTACGCCACACTCGCGCTGCTGCTGATCCGCGACGCGCAGTGGATCGACGCCATCACCGCCGGGTGCGCCGCAGTGTCCGACAACGGCGACGCGAAGGCACTTGTCTGGGCGATCGAACGGTGGGGCGACCCGCGGCTTGCCCCCGCGCTGGCGCAGTTCCTCCACAGCGACAAGCACTTTCAGGCGAACAGGTATGGGTGGTGGGAGGACATGATCGTGGACGACCACTACCAGCGATGGGGCACGGCCGCGTTGCAAGCCCGCCGCGTGTTGCACGACATCACCGGCGCGTGGTTCCCGTTCAACAAGGCGGCTGCGCTGGAGACCTGGCGAAAGGTCCACACGTTGCCCGCCACCGAGCGCACCACCGCGCTCAACGATCGGTTCGGGCCGCGCATCGAATTGCAAGCCAAAGCCGAGTACGACTCGTCGGGCTTGCACCTGGTCGTCCGCAATCCGAACCGCCACCCCGTGCAACTGGCGCGTCGGCCAGCGTGGGTGGAGTGGTATAGCGGCGAAAAGTATGACGATTTCCGTTCGACCGAACCGGACGACGAAACACGAGCGTCATTCATCACGCTACCACCCAACGGCACACACCGCGTTTCCTTCAAGGACACCAACGACCTGCCCACCCCACTGACCGTGAAAGCCATCTGGACCCAGCCCGGCCGACGCTTCGGCCTCAACGCCTGGCAAGGACGCGTGACGGCGACGGTGGAGTAAGTTGACCGCCGGCGCGGGTGCCTGTGGCAAAGGCTTGGCGTGCCACAGGTCGTTGCGTGGTGAAGGTCCCTACTCACGGTTGCGTCGTGCGTCGCGCACGCTGCCACGCAAACTGAAAACACACGCGAGCCCACTGGGGCACGCCGAGCCTTTGCCCCAGCCAGCCGCCGAGGCCGTCCGGCTGCGGGTCAGTTGTTCGAGTTGACACCGTGCGTCATCAGACAGTTCAATAGGTGAGGCTCGTCTCATACAAGCCCAACGCGCCAGATGCGAATATGTTGCGCCAAATGAGGCGGCGTACACTAGCTAAATAGAAGAAAGATGACCGCGATACGAGGGATAGGAAGGACATGCTTCGAACGACTTGCCGGTCGGTTTGCACTCCCTGACTATTGCCGCCCCGATTTCACTGCAAGAGTCGCTCCACACTCCGGACAGCGGGATTGGCTGGGCAGTACTTGGTAACCACAATTATTGCAACTCGGAAGTGTGTTTCGACTGCGCCGCAGACGAATCCAATACGTTGCATAGCTAATGCATACTGGCAATGCGGAGGCACATACACACAAGAATGTAGGAACTCGTATGTAGGTGACCCTGTAAACCACTATGGAGGACTTCCAATACTCTACACCGAGTATATGCAAATGTGTTGTCGCTCGGGTTAATAAGAATTCGTCGTTCAAGGGGATTCTTCGCTGATACGCCCAAGGAGACCGTGTAGGAATTGTGGACTCGCCACTGGCGTCGTCAATCAGGTTATAGTGCAACGATATAAGCTCAAGCTTACCGTCATACTGCCCCATGTGAAGATGCCTATTAACCGACCTGTGACTTACCCACTCATCAATGAACCAAGAACGACACCAGATTATGCCAAACAGGACTGTTACTAATATCAGGCAGGTGCGTATTCGGTTTCTGTGATTCGGTTTCAAAGGAGTCTCCGTGTCCGCCTAGTCGGTAGGCCGGGCACATTGCCCGGCAATTCAACGTCATTGTGCACTGAACAGCCGGGCAATGTGCCCGGCCTACCTGCTGAGCGTCTGTGGACCGAAGTGTGTCAAAGTCAACTCACCATCAACGATGTCCAGCCGTGGTTGATCCGAGCATCAATCACAGCCACCCGTTGTGGGTGGCGGCGGACCCATGTACCCACGAATGGTGTTGCTGTATCGGCCGCATGGACATACCACATCAAATGCCGTTCCAATGTTGCCGAGGGGATGAAACTCCAGCAAGCCGTCACAACAGTCGCAATTCACGGTGGAGTTGACACCGAGTCGAATGTATTCGTCGAACGCTGACACTGCGAGTTCGATATCTAGGTTCTCGTTCGACCTTGTCATCTTGGCTCGTCCAGACGACTCTCCATGATTTGGCGACCTCAACTCTCTGATATGCCGCACTGACTGTGACGAGTGGCTGTGGTTGCCGCTTCGGACAACCCCAGACATTGGGCACCTGTGGACCAAAGTGTATCACCCACAACGCACCATTAACGAGGTCCAGCCGTGGTTGATCCGAGCGTCGACCACAGCGACCTACCGAAGACGGCAACATAACGACAACCGATGGTGGGCAGTGCCCACCCTACTCTCGGGTCGATGCCTCAATCGCACCCTGGCTCAACCGCGCACAAAACGGTTTGGTTTGTGCACGCCACTGAACGAAACAACCGCCTCCACTGCGCCCTGATCGCGGTTGGTGTGCGGATTTGTGCGCGCAAGGTGGGCCAGCCGATCCCCCATGGACCAAACGCGATTTGACTGTGCGCGACCGTCTTCTTGCGCCGTGGCGCGTTGGGTGTTGCGTACACGGCCGCGTGTGACAGGCCTCGTGTCAGGGCGTGTCAGGGCCGCCACTTGGTGGAGTGTCAGTCATGCTTGACAAGAGTCGTGAAAGGCATGAATTACGCACGTTGGGTCGTCATTGGCGTGCGTGTCGGGGTGACATTGGGACGTTGTGTTGCAAGCGGTGTGCGCGTGGTGGTTTAGGTCGGTTCGTGGTCGGCCGGGGGGAGGGGGTGACCCAACCCTGCCGCCACTGGGTGCGCCGGTTGCGTTGGCGTTACAATGCCGAGCCTATGCGAATGTTGAGTGGTTCATCACGCTTTGCGCGGAGCGTGCAAACCCGCGCGACCTCTACTCCACGGTCGCAATCACTGGGGTGTGTGCCACTGGCGGCTTGCCCGTCAGTGTATGAACCGACCGATCAGGGCACTGGCGGGCGAGCCGCCAGTGGCACGCGATTCGAATCCAGTTCCGCGTCGGGAAGATCGACCCCTCCGTGCCTTCGTGCCTCCGTGCCTCCGTGCCTCTCCCCCCGCCCCCTCCGCCAAGCCTTCACCATCATCGAACTGCTGGTCGTCATCTCGATCATCATCATCCTGATCGCCCTGCTGCTACCCGGGTTCGCCAAGAGCCGGGAGGTTGTTCGGCAGGTCGTTTGTAAGACGAACCTGAACCAGATGGGCATCGCGGTGATCGAGTACGGGGACGACTTCAACTACCTGCCGCCGTCGTACCTTGGGCCTGACGCGGTTTGGCCGGCGCTGTTGCGTATCTATATGAACGGCGAGACGGACGTGTTTTACTGCCCGACCGCCAAGCCTGAGGCGAGGTGGGAGGTAACGTTCGGCAGCGGGTTGCCGGAGGCTTGGGGGTACGAGGCTGACGAGGTGCGCCGCCGGGCGGGCGGCGGCGGGTCGTGGCCGTTCAGCTATGGGCATAACAACGGGGGTACGGCCGACGGGAGCACGCCGCCGCTGGGCGTTGGCGACCCGTTCAACGACTCGCGGTACGTGCACGTCGGGCGGGTCGTTCAGCCGGACGACTTCATGGTGATCGGCGACAGCCTGATCGACGGGGTGTGGGACCACTTCATCGACGAAGACGTGCCGGGCGAAGAGCCGGCGGTGCGGCACGACGAGGGCGCATTCATCCTGTTCGCGGACGGCCACGCGGAGCACATCATCCCGGGGCCTTACCTCGACCTGGCGAACACGCGGTCGAACCCGCCGGAGTATCGACGCCGCTGGAACAACGACAATCAGCCGCATTGATGACGACGCTTGAACAGGGATTGATCATTGAGGCAGTGGATACAAGAACGTCAGGCGTTGGTCGTCGCGGTTTGTGTCGTGGCGGTTGCGGCGGTGCTGGTCTGGCGGCTGGTCGGCGGTGCGGACGACGGGCCGGCACCGGAGGGGCAGGCGTGGTTTTACGACGTGGAACGCGGAGAGGCGTTCATGGCTGACGCGGAACAGTTCGCGCCGATCACCAGCCCGTGGGGCAACGAGGCGGTCGAGGTGTTCTGGGCCAGTTGCGGGGCGTGCTCGGAAGACGAACGGTTCCCAGCCTTCTTTCGAAAGTTCACCGACGAGGCGAAGCAGCGGATCGCGGACGACCCGTCGCTTGGGCCCGTGGCGCGCGGTGAGTCGTTCGAGGGTCGGATGTGGTCGGCTGACGGCCAGTCGTGGGTCACGGCGCCGACGGTCGCCGAGTCGGGCGTGGGCGAACACTTGAAGGATAAGTGCCCGGGCAACTTGCGGTATTGCCGTTGAGCAGACGCATGCGGACGACACGGTTCATCACGATGCGACCTCTTGTCGAACGACCTGATGCTGGCGACGTGCGTCGGGGCTCGGGCAGCCGAGGCGAGACCCGTTCGCGGGGCCGTCACTCAGACCGAATGGGTCAGATTCATGGCCGAATCGGGTTGGGCGCGGCTTTCTTGCACCGTCGAGCGGGGTTGCGGGTCCGTCTGGTCAGGCTTGTCGGCGACATGCCTCATCCCGACGTTGATCGGTGCGGAGGGACAACGTCACATAATTGCTTATTCATCAGTGTTTTGCGCGATCCGGTTCAAAGCCGCTCAAAGAGGGTGTGTGGCGTCAGCGCAACGTGCCCGCAAGGCCCTCACATCCCGTCGGAGAATGGGGGAGGCCCGCATAGGACCGTAAATATATCAAATACAACATCTTACGATAATTCTGGCGTTTCATTGAAACCCGCTGGCACGCGCTGGAACGGCGGTTGTGGTAAACTGGCCATCGTGAAACACAACACACCACAACTCGCTGGGGAGAACAGCCCGATGGACGAAGCCACCTTTCAAAGCAAACTGAGCGACCTCATGGGCGAGATTTCGACCCTCCCCGATTCCGAGCGTGACAAGCTCATGGCCTTGGCGGAGCAGACGCAGGAGCGTCACGCCAAGCTGCGCAAGACCGTGACCGACCTGCAGGAAAGCCTGGACTACCTGCGGCTGTCGATCAAGTACCTGGTGTTCGACCTCGAAGCGACGCGCCGCGAGAACGCGTACCTGCGGCAAATGATCGAAGAGGCGGACGCCGAAGACGGTGAGCAAACCCTCGAATGAACGACCTGCAAGTGACCAATCCGTGCCGACCACACGGAACCAAACCCCTTCAACGGACGCCCCGACCCCCGGCGTCCGTTGTTGCTTATCAGGCTGACCGACCCCCCATCGGCGCGAACGAGCGAAGATGCACGCCCGGCGGGCCGATCTTTCTATCATGTCGCCCCCGGCCGCGCCGCGCGGTTCAGCCAAACATCGCACAAGAGCTTTACCCATGCACCACCCCTACGACGTTCTGAACCACCTGGGTCAATCACTGCCGAACGCCGGCGACACGGTCTCGCCGTTCGGCCAACCGAACGCTTCAGCCTCGGCCATGGCGATGGCAGCGCCGCAGATGCAGCGCTACCGCGAGATGACGATTGACGAGTTGCTGCTCGAAAACCGCGTCATCTTCCTGGTCGGCGAGATCAATCACGCCTCGGCCACGGGCATCATGATGCGGCTGCTGTACCTTCAGAACCAGAAGAAGGGCGTGGACATCAACCTGTACATCAACTCGCCGGGCGGGAGCGTGGACGACACGCTGGCGATCTACGACACGATGAACTACCTGAATTGCGACATCGCGACGTACTGCATCGGCCGAGCGCAATCGGGCGGCGCCGTCGTGCTCGCGGCCGGCGCGAAGGGCAAACGGTTCATCCTGCCGCACGCCCGTGTCATGATCCACCAGCCGTACGGCGGCGTGTACGGGCAGACGAGCGACATCGCGATCCAGGCTGAGGAAATCCTCAAGGCCAAGAAGCAACTGAGCGAGATCCTCGCGCGGCACACCGGGCAGGACGTCGAGCGCATCATCGAGGACTCGGAGCGCGACAAGTTCTTCTCAGCCGAGGAAGCCAAGGCGTACGGCCTCGTCGACGACGTGCTGGGGTTGCCGGAGGATGAGAAGAAGGACGGGGACGAGAAGAAGAAATAAGCAGTACAGAAGCTCGACCAACGTGGGACGATGATCGAGTTGTGTGCCGAGTCTGCTTACCTGCTGCCGTTTGCGCTGGTGTATCTGGGATTCACCTTTTCCCTCCTGCTGATGGCCAGTTGGCTACCGACGACCATGTCGATCTGCACGCAGGTCGCCGGCTCAACCATGGCGCACCGAATCACGGGTTGGTTGCTCCGAGATTACCCAGCCAAATGGCATGTCCCAATCCGTTCCCGCCGCCCACGAAGGCGAACGCGGCGATTCTGGTCACGAGGCGACGGCTAGGCCGATACTCCTCCTGATGCTGCGCGCCGGTCAGGTCATCCAACTCGTCACTGTGGCCCTGCTGGGGATCGCGGTCGTCATGGTCATGTCGGCAGGCATGACCATCGGCGGTGAGGGCGGATTCACAGCGGAGTCACTCATCCGCAGCCAGGCCGTGCAATACGCCCTGGCGTCGGTCGTGTTGCTGATCCTTGCCAGTCGGCTGGACATCCGACACGTCGCCTCGCGGCCGATGTGGCGGAACCCGGTCGTGTGGATGATGATCGGATCGCTCGTGCTGGTTGGGCTGACCTTCATCCCGGGCATCGGCCTGACGATCAACGGCGCGCGCCGTTGGCTTCGGCTTGGCCCGTCCTCGTGGGGCAGGACGTTTCAGCCCAGTGAGTTGGTGAAGTGGGTGATGGTGTTGGCGTTGGCATGCTGGTGCGCGTCACGGCAAACCGACATGCGCAGGTTCTGGCGTGGGCTGGTACCGGCGTCGTTGCTGGTCGCGTTCGCGTGTGGGCTCATCGTGATTGAAGACCTGGGCACGGCCGCGCTGGTCGCGGCGGTGGCGGGCATCGTGCTGGTCGCGGGCGGGGCGCGCATCTGGCAACTCGGTCTGATGACGGTGCCGGCCGGCGCGGCAGTGTATTGGGCGATCACGACCAGCCCGTACCGCATGGCCCGGCTGACGTCGTTCCTCGACCCGTGGCAGGACGCGCAGGGATCGGGCTACCAGGCGATCCAGTCGATGGTCGCGATCTCGGGCGGCGGGCCGACCGGTCGAGGCCTGGGCAACGGCATTCAGAAGTTCGAGTACCTGCCGGCCGACACGACCGACATGGTGTTCAGCGTCGTGTGCGAGGAGATGGGGGTCGCGGGCGCGGCGGCGGTGATCACACTGTTTGTCGTCATGCTCTGGGCCGGCCTAGGCGTGGTCAAACACTGCCGCGACACGTTCGGCCGACTCGTCGCGCTGGGCGTGGTCATGACCGTCGGCCTGCAAGCCGTGATCAATATCGCCGTCGTCACCGTCGTCGTCCCGACCAAGGGCATTGCGCTGCCGCTGGTGTCGTCGGGTGGGACGGGCTGGCTGGTGACGGCGTTTGCGCTGGGACTGGTCGCGGCGTTGGACAACGATAATCATCTGTTAGGTCAAGCCTCGCTCGACGTAGAAGATGAAATCTACGACGACGTGGATGTGATCGCGGAGTTGGACGACGAACCCGAGACGGACGGCGTGCTTGTTCCGGCATAGAACGCTTGACTTGCGTGCCACTGGCGGCTTGTCCGCCAGTGCTTAGGGCCATCATCCAATGCACTGGCGGACAAGCCGCCAGTGGCACACCCGCACAACCTAGATATGAACCTCAAGCCATGGCACTCGCACTCGACCCCATCTCGACCAGCGTCCGAATCGCGTCGTCGACAGCGACCGTCCTGTTCGCCGGCGGCGGGACGGGTGGGCATATCCTGCCGAACGTCGCCATTGCCGAGCGTCTGTTTGGTGAGGACCCCAAGCTCAACGCGCATTACCTGCTCTCGTCGCGGGCGATCGATGAAAACGTCGCGGCGCGGTACGGGTTGGACTTCACGCCGTCGTCGTCGAGGCCGTGGTCCGGTCGGCCCTGGCATTGGCCGGCGTTCGCCGTCGGGCTGATGGACGGCACGGCCGAGGTCGGTGAGTTGATCGGCCTGCTCAATGTCAAGGCGGTGATCGCGACGGGAGGGTTCGTCTCCGGCCCGGCGCTGCTCGCGGCGCGACGGTACGGCGTGTCGGTTGCGACGGTGAATCTCGACGCCGTGCCCGGTCGGGCCAACCGCCATCTGGCGCGACAGGCTGACAAGGTGTTCACCGTCTACCCGCACGCGTCGTTGCCCGGGGCCGAACCGATCGGCATGCCGCTGCGCCGCGCGGCCGTTGGGCCGAAAGACCACATGCAGGCACGGCAGTCGCTCGACCTCGACCCGTCGCGGCACACGTTGTTCGTGACGGGTGGCAGCCAGGGCGCGTCGTCGCTCAACAACGCCGTGATTGAACTGCTGGCCCGCCCGACTGTGCGCGAAGCGCTGGTCGGCTGGCAGGTGCTCCATCTGGCGGGCACGGAAAAACTAGAAGACGTGCGCGAGGCGTACGACGCGCTGGGCGTCGATGCGACCGTCGTTGGATTCCTCGACCGGATGGGTTTGGCTTGGCGGGCTGCGACCGTCGCCATCAGTCGGGCCGGCGCGGGGAGCGTCGCAGAAGCCTGGACCAATGGCACGCCGACCGCCTTCCTTCCCTACCCGCACCACAAAGACGAGCACCAGCGGCACAACACGGAACCGCTGCTCAACCTCGACGCCGCGCGGCTGGTCAAAGACCGAGTCGATGCCAGGGCGACAGCCAACGCGCTGGAAAAGCCATTGATTGAACTGGCATGTGATATGTGGCTGCGACGAACAATCCGCCAGACACTCGCGGCCAATCAACCGGCGGACGGGGCCGACGCGGTCAGCGCTTGGGCGATGGATCAACTCAACCGGGCTTCTTCCGAAAAGTAGGGTGCGCTTCAGCGCACCACGATGAACGGACAGTTTCCCCGCGGCCTTGGTGCGCTAAAGCGCACCCTACGGGTGGGCCGGTGACATTTCGGACGAAGCCCAGCTTTGTCAGGTCGTCCGGCTGAGCACCGTACTCACCCGCCGACAGGCGGCTTCTCGATGAACTCCTGCTCCTCACTGCGTCCTTCGACGTGCGCGTCGAAGAACAGATAGTTGCGTTCGGCGATGTTGTTGGCCAATCCGTGGGCTGGCTTCCATGTCGTGCGGTCCCACCAGCCGGCGGTGTAGTTCAACGGGTAGTCGATGTCGCGCACCGCGGCCGCCTGTGACGGGTTCACGATCACCTCGAACTTGCTCGGGCCGTACTCCGCGTTGCCGTTGAATGCCGGGTAACCAAACACGCGTTTGCCCGTGGTCGGATTGGGTTCACTGAGCGCGCCATAGAGAACGAGTTCGGGGATCGTAAACTCGCCCGGCTGAACACGACCCACCGACGGGCAGATGAACATCGGATTGACCTGCCACTGGCTCGTCGCGTCGGGCAGGCCCATGTACGGCGCGAGCCATTGCGCCAGTGTCTTCGATCCGTTCTTGTACCGAGCAGTTTGGCCGTACCAACTCGGCCCCGGCAGGTCGCCGGCTAGATCGACGGTGTGCGCGTTCAGCCCTGCGCCGGTTTGACGCAGATTTGATTGGCAACCCATGCGGCGCGACTGGTGACGCGCCCAGTTCATGGCCGGCAGCAACATCGAGATCAGCAGGATGATGATGCTGATGACGACCAGCAGTTCGATGATGGTGAAGGCGGGGCGGAGTCGGAGGCACGAAGGCACAGAGGCACGAAGGTACGGAGGGGTCGCGCGGCCGGGGCGCTGCTCCGGCGTGCGGTCGAGAGACGAACGCAGTGGCTTGTTTCCGCGCATTTGGACTTGCCTTCAAGCCAATTCTAGGTCGAAGCGCCCCCGCGCCGCCCTACTTCCCAATCGCGTAGAGCTTCTTGAACCCGCGCAGGTAGATTCGGCCGCCGGAAACGGCCGGCGACGCGGCCGTCTGGTCGTCAACCTTGTTCTCAGCCAGTTTCTTAAACGACTTGCCCGCCTGCACCACCGTCACCACGCCGTCGCGGGCCGTGCAGTAGATCTTGCCGTCGGCATACAACGGCGAGCCGCGGTATCGGTTGCGGTGCATCCGCTCGCTGTAGTATTGTTCACCGGTCTTCGCGTCGACGCAGGTCAATTGGCCGCCCTCGCTGCAGATGTAGACCAACCCGTTATGAATCAATGGCGACGGGACGTCCGGCGTCATCCGGTCCAGCCGCCACTGCTCGCCGGAATCGCCCTTGTTGATTCGGCCTGTCGCGTCAGGCTTCACACCCACGATGTCACGCCGCTTGGCGGACGGCACGACGATCAACCCTGGCGCGGTCGCCGGCGACGCGACGAAACGCAGCGTCGGGTTGTACGACCCCTTCGGGTTCAGGTCGGCCAACCGCCAGATCTCGCTGCCATCTTTCAGGTCGTGCGCGATCGCGTAATCGTTGCCGTGCGTGACCAGGTATTTCTGATTGCCCTTGCCGTAGTACATGATCGGCGACGCGTACGAGTGCTCGCACTCGGCCCGGCCGTCACTCTGCCGTTCGACCTTCCACACTTCCTTGCCCGTCGTCTTCTCCAGCGCGACGACCCACGCGCCGCCGGAGTGGATCAGTTGTAGGTAAAGCCGATCACCGTCGAGCACGGGAGTCGACGTCATCCCGAACGCGATGCGGAATCGGCCATACCGCTCCTCGAGATCGACATGCCACACCTCGTCGCCCGCCAGGGTGAAGCATCGCAGGTCGCCGTTGGCCATAACCCACACGTGCTTGCCATCCGTCGAGGGCGAGGGTGACGCGCTCGTGCCCTCGTCGCCCCGCGCGGTCTTGTTGCGGTCGCTGATCGGCCGCTTCCACACCATCTTGCCGCTCGTGTCGATGCAGACGACGGACACACCCGGGCCGTTCACGCTGGTCACGAAGATGTAGCTGCCCCACACGACCGGCGTCGAGCCGCCCGGGCCGGGCAGTTCGAACGTCCACGCGATGTTCGACGACTCGCTCCACTTGGCTGGAACGTTGGCGTCGTCGCTGACGCCGCTGTTGCGCAGGCCGCGCCACTGCGGCCAATGGGCCTCAGCCGGCGGTGCGACAAACGTCCAGGTCAGCGCGATTACAAACAGCCAAGCGGTCGTGGGTCGTGTCATCGGTTCCGTCTCTCGATCGTGGAGAAAATGGAGTCAACGTCGAAGTCCAGCGCCATGATACCCGCTCCTGTTGCGGAGCCGCCAACTCGACGCCAATTCCGGGCCGACACGGCCGGGTTCACCGAAGTTGTGGAACGACTTCTCGCCACTGGACCCCCCCACTTATACCGCTTAAACTGACGTCTACCCCAGATCAGGACGCGCACGATGAAGACCGAAACGATCACCGTCAACAAGACCGAGGACAACCCCAAGGGGATCGACCTCGAGATCGTCAAACCGACGACCTCGCTCGAACAGCGTCTGCTCAGCCACATTCTCGTGCCGTACATCAAGCAGGCAAAGGAACGCGGCGCGATCCCGTACGACCTGCCCGACAGCTTTACCGTCGAATACCTGCGCGAGGGCACGTTCCTTGCTCAAGCTGGCGGCGCGTCGTCGGCCGGCTTCTACGAGCCGCCCAAGCCGATCGCGATCTTCGGCCTGCGCACGGCCGGCCGGGGCTTCGACCTGATCCACGCCGAGGCGGCGCGACGGGCCGGCGAGCAAAAGGCTGAGGGCGACGCCGGCAAGGCCGAGGCCAAAGCCGACGACGCCAAGACCGAAGAGACGCCGGTCGCGTCCGATTCGTCGGACGGCTGATTGGTCACGAAACGCTGGGTGGCTGTGATCATGCGAAGCGTTTCACGGAGTTGATCATCCAGCACCGTGAAACGCTTCGCTTATTCACAGCCACCCTCGAACACCGCTCCGCTCTCCCTTTCTCCCCCGCCTCCTCTTCTCCCGCGCCTCCGACCCGCGCCGCTATGCTTCCGCCCTATGGGCCAGAACCCGTCACACCACGGCAAGACGCTCGACATCGGCAATGTCGGTATCTCCGGAGAAGACCTGCCGCCGTTCGAGGCCGGGCCGATCGATCTGCACAAGTGGTTTGACTCCGATGCTGTCGAGACACCGCGCGGTGAACGCGCGCTCGAACTGGAGATCGGCTCGGGCAAGGGGACGTTTCTCGTCAACCAGGCCGCGGCCTGTCCGCAGACCGACTACATCGGCATCGAATACGCCAAGGCCTACTGGCGGCACGCGGCTGACCGATGTCGTCGGCACGGCCTGACCAACGTGCGACTTGTCCATACTGAGGCGGCGTACTTCGTCCGCAACTACGTCGGCGACGGCGTGCTGCGGCAGGTGCACGTCTACTTCCCCGACCCCTGGCCGAAGTCCCGGCACCACAAACGCCGACTCATCCAGGCGTCGTTCCTGCGCGAGCTGCACCGCGTGCTCGAACCGACCGGCGCGGTCCGCCTCGCGACCGATCACAGCGGCTACTTCCAGTGGATGCTCGACCACGCCAACGAAGTGAGCGACCTGTTCGAGCAGGAGCCGTTCGAAAGCCCGGACGCCGCGGGCGACGGCGAACTGGTCGGCACGAACTTCGAACGCAAGTACCGCCGCGAGGGTCGACCGTTCCACGCGACAGTGCTGCGGAAACGACCTGCCTGACAGTTGAAAACCTGTCACATACCGTCGTACCCTCGCACACCATCGATTTCGATTGCTGGCATTGTCGACAGGCCGTAGACTGCCGAAATGCAGGATGCGCCGCCCGCCCAACTGGAAGAGTCGACAACCACTCCCCAATCCCGCCCCGCCATGCTCGAACCCAGCGACACGTTTGAACGGCGACACCTGGGCCCGAGCGACAGCGATATCGCCGCGATGCTTGACGCGATCGGCTGCGCGTCGCTCGATGAACTGGTCGAACAGACCGTGCCCAAGTCGATCCGCCGTGAGGCCCCGTTGTCGCTTCCGAAGGCCGCAACCGAGTCGCAGGCGCTGGCTGAGTTGCGCGCGATCGCGGATCAAAACAAAGTCATGCGCTCCTGCATCGGCATGGGCTACTACGATACGATCACGCCGCCGGTCATCCTGCGGAACATCCTCGAAAACCCGGGCTGGTACACGCAGTACACGCCCTACCAGGCAGAGATCGCCCAGGGCCGACTCGAGGCGCTGCTCAACTTCCAGACGGTGGTCGCCGACCTGACGGGATTGCCGTTGGCCAACGCGTCCTTATTAGATGAAGCGACAGCCGCGGCTGAGGCGATGGCCATGTGCGTCCGCATCACGTCGCGCGCCAAAGGCGGCTCAAGGAATGCGTTCTTCGTCGCCGACGACTGTCACCCGCAGACGATCAACGTGTGTCGCACCCGCGCCGAGTCGATGGGCATCGACCTCGTCGTCGGTCCGATCGCCGACATCGAATTCAACACCCCACAAGAAGAGAACGCGCCGCGCAAAAACAAAGCCCGCCGACAGCCGTCGGCGGGCTTTGCTGGCGTCCTCGTCCAATACCCTAACACCCACGGCGCGATCGTCGATTACGACGACGTCACCACACGCGCCCACGACACCGGCGCACTGGTCGTCGCCGCCACCGACCTGCTCGCCTTATGTCTGATCAGACCACCAGGTGAATGGTCTTCCGGGGGGGCCGACATCGCCGTCGGCAGCGCGCAGCGTTTTGGCGTTCCGATGGGCTTCGGCGGCCCGCACGCGGCGTTCATGGCCACCCGCGAGGAATACGCCCGTCAGATGCCCGGCCGAATCGTCGGCGTCTCAAAAGATGCGGACGGCAACCCCGCCTACCGCCTGGCCATCCAGACCCGCGAACAACACATCAAACGCGACCGCGCGACGAGCAACATCTGCACCGCCCAGGTCCTGCTCGCCGTCATGGCCGGCATGTACGCGGTGTATCACGGGCCGGAGGGGTTGAGGCAGATCGCGCAGCGCGTCGCGTCCCTGACACAAGCGCTGGCCGAGGGACTCCGACGCATCTTTGATCTAAATGACGTGTCGGCGTCCATCGACACGGACACACGCACGTTCGACACGATCAGCATCACGCTTGACTCGCGAGAACGTGCCGAGTCCACGCTGCAAGTCGCGCACGAGCTCGGCTACAACCTCCGAGACTACGGCGGCCGCGATTCCGGGGGCCGCGTCGGCATCAGCCTCGACGAAACCAGCACGATTGACGACGTCCGCCAACTCTGGCGCATCGCTGAACACACTTTCGACGCCGACGAAGAAACCGACATCTTCAACAAAGCCTCGTCGCAAGTCACATCGCACATCGCCGATCGCACATCGAACATCCTCCAAAACGATGTTTTCCACCGCTACCACGCCGAGCACGAACTGCTCCGCTACATCAACCGGCTCCAGTCCCGCGACCTGTCGCTGACGACGAGCATGATCCCGCTCGGGTCGTGCACGATGAAGCTCAACGCCACGGCCGAGATGATCCCCGTCACGTGGGAGTCGTTCGCAAGACTGCACCCCTATGCCCCATCGGAACAGACGCAAGGCTATTCGAAACTCTTCAGTGACCTCGAAGATTGGCTCGGGTCGATCACCGGCCTGCCGGCCGTCTCCTTACAACCCAACGCGGGGTCGCAGGGCGAGTACGCGGGGTTGATGGCGATCCGTGGTTATCACTTGTCTAATCAACCGCAAGACGCGCCGCCGCGCGACGTGTGCCTGATCCCCGTGTCCGCGCACGGCACGAACCCGGCCAGCGCGGTCATCGCCGGCTTCCGTGTCGTGCCCGTCAAGTGCGACGCGCAGGGCAACGTCGATCTGGACGACCTGAAAGCGAAAGCGAAGGAACACTCTGACCGGCTCGGCGCGCTGATGATCACCTACCCCTCGACGCACGGCGTGTTCGAGGAGGACGTGGTCGAGATCTGTCAGGTCGTGCACGACCACGGCGGGCAGGTCTATTTCGACGGCGCGAACCTCAACGCACTGGTCGGCCTGAGCGACCCGGCCACCGTCGGGGCCGACGTGTGTCACGTCAACCTGCACAAGACGTTCTGCATTCCGCACGGCGGCGGCGGCCCGGGCATGGGGCCAATCTGCGCAGCCGAGCACCTGCGCCCCTTCCTGCCGGGCGACCCGCTCAATACGTTTAGCCGCGGGGCTTGCTCCGCGCGTCCGGGCAACGTTGACAACGCGAATGCAAACGACGAACCGACGCGCGGGGCAAGCCCCGCGGCTAAACCGGACGGGGCGGTCGGCCCCGTCTCCGCCGCATCCCACGGCTCGGCCGCGATCCTGCCCATCTCGTGGATGTACATCCGCATGATGGGCCCGGTCGGCCTGACCCGCGCGACGCAGGTCGCCATCCTCAACGCCAACTACATGATGGCCCGCCTCGAGGACGCAGACCGCCCCGCGCGGTACACGGCCCTATTCAAAGGTAAGGCCAACCGGTGCGCCCACGAGTTCGTCGTCGACTGTCGGGCGTTCCGCGCCGCCGCGTCGGTCGAGGTCGAGGACATCGCCAAACGTCTCATGGACTACGGCTTCCACGCCCCAACGATGAGTTGGCCCGTGCCCGGCACGCTCATGATCGAGCCGACCGAGAGCGAGTCGAAGGCCGAGCTCGACCGCTTCTGCGACGCCCTGCTTTCGATCCGCGACGAGATCGAATCCGTCGCGCAAGCCGTCATCCAACACCCCGACCAGGACGTGAACGACAACGTCCTGAAGAACGCCCCGCACACAGCCGACCACGTCAGCGCCGACGACTGGACGCACCCCTACGCCCGACAGTTAGCCGCCTACCCCGCCCCCTGGCTGCGCGACTACAAGTTCTGGCCGGCCGTGCGCCGCATCGACAACGCCCACGGCGACCGACACCTGGCGTGTACGTGCGACGCGGTGGAGGCGTATGCGTGCTCGTGACAAGAGATTCACGCTACAAACCGCGCACCCACTCAACAATCACGACTATGAGAAGGATCAGCGGAATGAGAGCAACGAAGATCAGGCCAAGTACCACACGCGCCTGCATGAGTCGGTAGAACCACCGGAATGGCCACGGCACGCCGTCCAGCACGCCACGCCCGAGCACTTTGTCCGCGCCGCGTGGCAGACAGTTCTGACCGAAACGCGTGGTGTCAGCACTCAATGACCTGCGAAGTCTTCGTGTCCGACGGATCAAGGGTGACTCTCTCGTTGGAGACGGTGGGTCGAAGGCTTACGATTCATCAGAGTCTCACTCGTTCGTCACCGCGTCGCCCGCCTTCTCATCCCCACCCGTCGTCTTCTTCTCCAAAAAATCGACTCCCTCCGGCTTCACACGCCGCAGATACCGGAAGTAATCCGAGTCCGTCCCGATCACCAGCACCGTCCCCTTCCCGATCGACTGGCTGTAACTCTCGATCGTGCGGTAGAACGCGAAGAACTCGGGGTCTTTGGCGTACGCCTCGTTGTAGGTGCGGGTCGCCTCGGCCTCGGCGGTGCCGCGGATGACCTCGGCTTTGCGGTTGGCCTCGGAAAGGATCTCGGCCTTCTCGCGTTCGGTTTGGCCGAGGATCTCGGAGCTTCGGCCTTCGCCTTCGGAGCGGAACTGCTGCGCGATGCGCTCGCGTTCGGAGATCATCCGCTGGAAGACCTGCTGCTGCACGCTGGGCACGTAATTCAGCCGCTTGATGCGCACGTCAACCAACTCGATGCCGTACTGCGGCATGAGCTTGGCCGCCTCTTCGAGGATGTTGTCTTCGAGCTGCTCTCGGCCGACCTCGACCTTCTTGGTCAGCAGGTCTTCGGTTTCGTCGGCCGTGGCGATGCGGTCGATGTCGTCCGGGTCGACGTGCCAGCTTTTCGAGCGGACGATCTCGACCAGGTCGGTGCTCGAGATGTTGTCGCGGACGACCGAGTCGATGATGTCGTCGAGTCGCGACTGCGCGCCGCTCTCGTCGCGGACGCTCTTGAGGAACAGCAGCGGGTCGACGATCCGCCAACGCGCGGTCGTGTCGACGCTGATGAACTCTCGGCCGCGCGTCGGGATCTGGTTCGGGTCGCCGTCCCAGGCGAGCAGCCGGCGGTCGAACCGCCGCGCCTCCTGGATGAACGGCAGCTTGAAGTGCAGGCCCGGCTCGGAAACGACCTCGCCGACCGGCTTGCCGAACTGGATGATGATGACCTGCTCGGTCGGGTCGGTCTTGTAGCTGGCTGACCAGAGCACGACGACAGCGAGGAACACGATGACGGCGATGACGTATTTCATCGGCCACCTCCTTTAGGCAGCGCGTCGCCGCCGAGGTTGAGCAGTGGGATGGGCGAGTTGGTGGTGCCCTCTTCGACGACGTACACCCGGCCGACGCGGGGCATGACCTGGTCGATCATTTCGAGGTAGAGGCGTTGCCGCGTGATCGACGGCGCGCGTTCGTACTCAGCCAACACGGCATTGAACCGCGCAGCCTCGCCCTTGGCGCGGTTGGTGCGTTCAGCCGCTTCGCCCTCGGCCTGCGAGATCAGTTGTTGCGCCTCGCCCTTCGCACGCGGGATGACCTGATTGCGTGACTTCTCCGCCTCGTTGATCAGTTTCTCGCGCTGTTGCCGCGACTCGTTCACTTGGTCGAACGACGGCTTGACCGGGTCGGGCGGTGTGACGTCCTGTAGTTCGACCGTCGAGACGTGTACACCGATGTCGTACACGTCGAGGATGTCCTGCATTTGACGTTGCGCTTCCGCGGCGATCTCGACACGCCCGACGGTGAGCACGTCGCTACCCAGCCGATTGCCGACGATGCGTCGCATGACGGCCTCGGCGATCACGCGGATCGTCTCGATCGGGTTGCGCGACGCGTGCAGCCATTTGTCCGGGTCGCTGATGCGGTACTGCACGACCCACTCGACGTCGATCACATTCAGGTCGCCCGTGAGCATCAGCGACTCGCGCGAGTGGTCGCCGGTCTTGACGTACTGCGTTTGCTGCGCGGGTTGGACCGTGCGGAAGCCGAACTCCTCTTTGAGCACGCGCTCGGTCGGGACGAATTCGGCCGAGTCGATGAAGAACGGCAGCTTGAAGTGGAACCCCGGGTCGCGGATGGCCACGACCTTGCCGAAACGTTTGACCACGGACTTGCCCTCCGGCTCGACCGTGTGACAGCTTGTAAGCAGGCCGGTCACGAGCACGAGGACAAGCAAGATGCCGATTGCGATCGGTTTCCCCAGGCGCATGCGCTGCTTGAGCTTGTCGCGCACGTCCTGGATGTCGAACGAGTCAAAGTTGAAGTCGGCCATGAGAATGCCTCCCGATGGACAGGGCGTACGAAAAGCGCGCGGATTGCACCGCTCGGTGGGATGCTACGTAGCACGTCGGATGCACGCGCGGCAATTCGTATGGCCGATTTGGCAGGATAGCGAACATACTGGACAATCCCGCATCGCGATCGGCGTACCGGCCCCCCGGAGACTCAGCATGGCCTTTCGGATGTTTTATACCGACTATCTCGAAGACAAGTCAGTCGCCAGCCACGAGCCGATCGAAGCGACTTTGGAAGAGGTCCTGAACGCGATGGATCGTGTGCTCTACTGGCCAGAAAACTTTCTTGGAATCGTTGATGACCAGGAGACGACGCTTCAATTCATGGTCAATGATGACAAGTCGATCGAAGTCGATGTACCCGTACCGACTGAGCAAGGCTCGTACGCCAAAGCGACAGACCTCTCGGAATGTTTTGACATCGTTCGCGATATTCGCGGAACCATCGACGTTGCACGAATCGCGGGACTCGTCTTCCAAAAGTGGGGCCGTCCGTTGTAGATACGATGGCAAACGCGCCGCGGTATTGCCGCTTCAAACCAACTCCGCGATCGGCTTGCCCGCGTCGATCGCGGGGACGGGTCGGCCGGCGTGGTTGAGGAAGTGGACGGACGGGTCGACGCCGAGCACGTGGTAGATCGTGGCGTGCAGGTCGCCCGGTGTGAGCGGTCGTGTCAGCGGCGTTTCGCCGAGGCGGTCGGTCGAACCGACGACCTGTCCCATCTTCAGGCCGCCGCCGGCGACGAGCGCGAACATCGAATTGCCCCAGTGGTCTCGGCCCGGCGTGCCCTTGCTCATCGGCGGGCCGCCGTTGCCGCCGTCGTTCATGCGCGGCGTCCTGCTGAACTCGCCGCAGACCACGACGAGCACCTTCTGCATCAGGTCGCGGTCAGCCAAATCCTGGAACAGCGCAGCCAACATCGAATCGACCTTGGGCAGGTAGTTTTCCATGCCCTTTTGCAGGTCCCAGTGATGGTCCCAACCGCCCAGGTGCACGGTCGTGAACGTGACGCCTGCTTCTGCCAATCGGCGTGCGAGCAACGCACATTGGCCCCATGAGTGTCGGCCGTACCGGTCGCGCGTCTCGTCCGACTCGGCGCTGAGGTCGAACGCCTGCCGCGCCGCTTCCGACGTAACCATGTCGTACGCGCGCTGGTCGGTCCGGTCGAGCGCTTCCATGACGCCGGACTGGTCGACGTCGCGACGCAGCTTGTCGAACTTTGCGTGCAAGGTCTTGCGGTCGGCCAACCGTTGCACGGACATGCCGCGCGGCAGGTGCAAGTTGTTGACCTTGAAGTTCGACGCGGCGGGGTTGCCGCCGGTCTCGAACGGATTGTGCTTCGAGCCGAGGTAGTTGGCCCCGAAGTAGCCCGGCCGTCGGCCGACGCTCATGCCGTACGGCACGGAGACGTAGGGCGGCATGCCCTTGGCGCGCGGGCCGGTGCAGGCCGTGGCGATCGAGCCGATCGACGGGTACTTGCCGACCTGGTCCGCGCCCGATGCGCCGAACCGGCTGGTGAGCATCGCGTGCGCGGCGGCGAAGTGGTCGCCGTTGTTGTGGTGCAGCGACCGGATGATCGAAAACTTGTCCGCCACCCTGGCCTGCCGCGGGAACAACTCGCTGATCTCGATGCCCGGCACGTTTGTGCGGATGGGCGACCAGATGCCGCGGTACTCCGGCGGCGCGTCCGGTTTCATGTCGTACATGTCCATGTGCCCGGGCCCGCCGTCCATCCAAATGAGGACGCACCGCGTGTCCTTGCCCGCATGGCCGAGCGTGGCCGACGTCTCCTGCGCACGCAGCACGTTGCCCAGCCCGACAGACGCCAGCCCCGCGACGCCGGCCTGTACAAACGACCGTCGGCTCAGGCCGTCGCAGTAACGCGTTTTCGATTGCCCCGCGTGGATGCGCAGCATGGCGTTTCTCGCGTGCCCAGCCAGACATGTGGCCGGTTAGGTCAGCACACAGTTTAACATCGGCCGATCAAGGCCGACCGCAGTTAATTGTGGGAATCGGGTCGCGGGTTTCGGCTGGTCACCATGCGATTGGCATGACAACCGCACGAGCGGTGCTTCGCAGCGATCAACTAGGCTTTGTCCGAAAAGTAGGGTGCGCTTCAGCGCACCACGATGAACGGACGGTTTCCCCGCTTCCTTGGTGCGCTGAAGCGCACCCTACGGCTGAGCCGGTGACTTTTCGGACAGAGCTTAGAAGTGAATCATCCGCCCTTCCGTGCCCAGCGCCGCCTCGTGGATGGACTCGCTGATGGTCGGGTGGGCGTGCATGGTGGCGATGATCTCGTCGGCCGTGGCTTCGAGGCGCATGGCTAAACCGATCTCGGCGATGAGTTCGGTGACATTCTCGCCGATCATGTGCGCGCCGAGGATTTGGCCGTACTTCTTGTCGGCGATGAGCTTGATGAAGCCCTCGGTCGCGCCGACGGCGCGGGCCTTGCCGCTGGCCAAGAGCGGGAACTTGCCGACGGTGTACTCGATCTCCTGTTCCTTCGCGGCGCGCTCGGTCAGGCCGATGCTGGCGACCTGCGGGTGGCAGTAGGTGCAACCGGGGATCGCGCCGTAGTCGATGGCGTCGGGCTTGTGTCCGGCGATCAATTCGACGCAGGCGATCGCCTCTTCGCTGGCGACGTGCGCCAACCAGGGCGGGCCGATGATGTCGCCGACGGCGTAGATGCCCGGCAGGTTGGTCTTGTAGCCCGCGTCTTTGTCGACGGTGATGTGGCCACGGTCGACGGCCAGGCCCAGTGAGTCGTCGAAAAGGCCTTCGTAGTTGCCCGTCACGCCGATGGCGATGAGCACCTTGTCAGCCTTGAGCGTATCGGTTTTGCTTTCGTCGTCGACAGGCGCGACGGTCAACTCGACGCTCTGCTTCTTCGTTTCGACCTTCAGCGTCTTGGTCGCGGTGTGCGTGGTGATGCCCTGTTTCTTGAACGCGCGCTCGATGGCCTTGCTCACCTCGTCGTCTTCGATCGGCAGCAGGCGGTCGAGCATCTCGATGACGGTCACCTTCGTGCCGAACGCGTTGTAGAAGTAGGCGAACTCCATGCCGATCGCGCCGGCGCCGACGATGAGTAACTCCTTGGGTTGCTCCTTGAGCGACATCGCTTCCTTGTACGAGATGATCTTGTCGCCATCGAATTCGGCGCCCGGCAACGCGCGCGGCCGGGCGCCTGTCGCAATTACGACGTGCTTGGCCTTAATGACTTGCTGAACATCACCGCCCGACGGCGCGGTGACTTCGACGGTCGCCTCGCCGGCGGCGCGGGCTTGCGCGATCTTCGCGTGGCCCTGCACATGGGTGATCTTGTGTTTCTTGAACAGGCTGGCGACGCCCTTATCGCCCAGGTCGGCGATGCCGCGCGAGCGCTTGATGACCTGTGACCAGTCGTGACTCAACCCGTCGACCTTGATGCCCCAGTCGTCCGCCTCGTGCTTGAGTCGGCTGTAGAGTTCCGCGCCAGCGAGCAGGGCCTTCGTCGGGATGCAGCCCCAGTTGTTGCAGATGCCGCCGAGCTTGTCGCGCTCGATGCACGCGGTCTTGAGGCCGAGTTGCGCGGCGCGGATCGCGCCGACATAGCCGGCCGGTCCGCCACCGATGATCACCACATCAAACTTCAGGGATTCGGGCATCGCTCTACTTTCAGGGCTGGGCCGACGGGGTTCACGTCAGCCTTGTTATCGGTTCACAAGCGGGGCGATTGTAGGGGCGGAAGACCGATCGACCGCACGCCCCATATTGATTGCACACGGCCCCTGACCGATCTAACGTTGGACAACCCCGCTCGCCGCAGGCATCCCGGCATTCTGGTGCCGCGGCACGCCTTGGATGCTCCAACCGGCAGACCCGTCACCGACCCCGATCGTTTCACCTAGACTCCGCCATGACCAAATCGATCAAAGCCGTCGTCTCCGTCGTGGGCCGTGACCAGAAGGGCGTCGTCGCGCGGTTCGCGACGCACGTCGCTGAACGTGGCATCAACATCGAAGACATTGAACAACAGGTCGTGCATGGCCAATTCCTGATGGACATGCTCGTCGATCTGTCGGAGATGTCGATCTCGCTGGACGAGTTGATCACCGGCCTGCTTGAACTGGGCAACTCGATCGACATGAAGGTGCGCGTCGTGCTACGCGACCAGCGGCCGGTTAAAAAGGTCGCGCTGCTGGTCAGCAAAGAGCCGCACTGTCTGGAGCAACTGATCGAGGACTGGCAGCACGGCCGATTCCAAGGACGCGGCGAGGTCGTTTGCGTGTTGAGCAACCACCCCGTGCTCGAGCCGTTGGCGACCGCCGCCGGGTTGACGTTTGAACACATGCCGTCGACCGACAAGCCGGCGCACATGGCGTGGATGCTCGAACGGCTGCGCCACTACGGCGCCGACCTGGCCGTGCTGGCGCGTTACATGCAGATCGTCGCGCCGGAAATCGTGCAGGCGATGCGCGACAAGATCATCAACATCCACCCGTCGCTGCTGCCCTTCTTCCCCGGTGCCAAGCCTTACCACCAGGCGTGGGAAAGCGGCATGCGTGTGACGGGCTGCACGGCGCACTTCGTCACCGAAGACCTGGATGAAGGGCCGATTATCCTGCAGGACGTGTTTCACATCGATGTCGGCCGCGACACAGCCGACGACGTGCGCAAGAAGGGGCAAGCGCTTGAGGCACAGGTCTTGAGCCAGGCGGTGCAAATGTACCTCGACGAAAAGCTCGTCGTCGTCGACGACAAGGTCGTTTTTCGGCCGGGGCTTTCGACGTTTCTGGATCACGCCGAGAACGGCGGGGCGTGAGGTCTGCGGACAACGCGGGACAGGGGCGAATCAGCTTGCGCGGTCGATCCGGGCCTTCGGAAAGGCCCGGCTTATGGAGTCGTTCTCTGCGTGGGATGGGGCGTTAGACAAGGCCCGCAACCGCTCACGCAGGTCGTTGTGCACATCCTGTCCCCGTCGGGAAGCCATCATTTCCACGGTCTTCAACAGCTTATCCACGTCGTACAACGACACGCCGTCGTCGGTGTGAAACGTCATGCGTTCGACGTGTTTAGGCGCAAAGCCTGAGACGGCGACCATCGCGGCCGTGCCGACGACGCTGCCGGTGTTCAGACGCGTACCAATCGCGGTGCGGGCGTAGTCGCCAATGACCGGGCCGACGAACGTTCTGCCCGTATCCTCCGGCTTGGAATCGCTTTCCAGTTGCACGCGGACCGGGCTGTAGGTGTTTTTCAAGTTGCTGACGTTCGTGTCGGCGCCGAGGTTGACCCATCGGCCGACCAACGCGTGACCGAGGTACCCGGCATGCGACTTGTTGCTGTGGTCGTTGATCACGCTGAAGCTGACCTCGCCGCCGACTTTGCAGTCGTCGCCGACAACGGTGTTGGCGCGCAGGTAAGCTAGTGGCACGATCCGGGAGCCGCGGCCGACGTAGGCAGGCCCCTCGATCACCGACCCCGCGCCGATGGCACAACCCGCCGCCAGCGCGATCGGGCCACGACGGGTATCAAACACAACGCGCGGCTGCACGTCGACCTCGGCCTCGGCGAGGACTTTGTACGCGCCCGTAACCGAGTAATCGTTCCCGCCCGTCAACAACGGATCCCAGTCAAGCGCTTGCAGGTCGTGCGTGACGGCGCGTTCGAGATGATCGAGCACATGCCACGGCCGATCGATGAGCGTTACCGTTGCTGTGACAACGTCCTGCGCCGATGCGGTCGGCCCGCGCTGCGCGATCAGGGCGTTGCTGGATGTTTCTCGCAGGGCTTGGCCGGGTCGCAGGTTTGCGACTTGCTCAAGGCCATCAATGGCCAACCAACGCGCGTTGATCAGCCAACTGTCGTCGTTCAGTTGAACATCGTCGGGCCAATCGATGTGATCCCGCTCAGCCTGTATGCTGATCAACCGATCATCGGCTTTGGCTACAACGCGCGCAAGGCGACTGCGCGTGTCGAACACACCGGTTCGCCACTGTGCGACGTCGCGCAGGTCGGTCATCGGACCGAATCGCCCGACACCGTCGTCGAAGAAAAAGATTCTTCGTTCTCGCATATTGTCTTTATCGTAATTCCGATTGGGCAGTTAAAGAGATTTAGGGGATGAAGAACGCCAAAACATCGGGATTGTCCCGTTGACAATCGGTGATGAACGGATTAACCTCACGCCGTTCTGGGTTGTCGATGCCGTGACTCCGTGGCATCGACGGGAAGCGGATGGAAACCTCTTCGGCGGCACGGCTGAGCATGACCACGACGATCGACACGGCACTTTGGCCGGACATACTCGCGTACCTGCGCCTCAAACACCCGGCGGTCTGCCGACACTGGTTTGAGCAGTTGCAGCCGATCGATCTCGACGGCGGCGTACTCTCGATCCACGTGTCGAACCCCGTCCACAAGCGGTATCTCAAGACAAAGTGCGCCGAGTACTTCCGCGAAGCGGCGCAGGAAGCGACGGGCAACCTCGTCTCCGTCGTCTTCGTCAATCGCGACACGGAAGAGGCCGGCTGGCGTTCTTCGACCAAGCCAACGCGACCTAAGCCAGCCAAGCCAAGCCGCAACGGCAACGGGCAATCAACAAGCGAGTTACCCAGCAGTCACGAGCAAGGCGTTTCGTGGTCGGGTGACGACGACGAACTACCGATCAGCCCGGACTACGTGTTCGACACGTTCGTCAACGGCCCGGGGAACCGCTTGGCTTATGCGGCGTCGGTCGCCGTTGCGAATCAGCCGGGCGAAGCGTACAACCCGATGTACATTCACGGCGGCGTCGGCCTGGGCAAGACCCACCTGTTGCAGGGCATCTGCAACGCGATGATCCAGACCAACCCCGGCGCGCGCATCTGCTACCTGTCCTGCGACACGTTCGTGAGCCAGTTCCTCGACTGTGTGCAGGGCGGCATGATGAAAGAGTTTCGTCACCGCTACCGCCACGTTGACGTGCTGGTGGTAGACGACATCCAGTTCCTGGCCGGTCGGGAGCGCACGCAGGAAGAGTTCTTCCACACGTTCAACGAGCTGTACCACGCCAAGAAGCAGATCGTGTTGTCCAGCGACAAGCCGCCATCGGAAATCGAGCACCTCGAAGACAGGCTGATCAGCCGATTCCAGTGGGGCCTGGTCGCGAACATCACTCGGCCGGACTTCGAGACGCGCGTCGCGATCATCCGGTCGAAACTGAAGGTCCGAGGCATCGCGATGCCGGACGACGTGGTGAACTACATTGCGTCGAAGATGGACTCGAACGCCCGCGAACTCGAAGGCGCACTGACCACGATCCAGGCGACAGCCCATCACCTGGGCGGCGCGGTGACGCTGGCGATGGCGCACGAAGCGCTGGGCGACCCGCCGCCGCAGACGCGCAGCAGCCAGACGACGCTGCAGCACATCGTCGAGCATGTGACCGACTTTTACCGTGTCAAGCTGGTCGAGCTTCAATCGAAGAAGCGGCACAAGTCGATCACCGAGCCGCGGCAGGTCTGCATGTGGCTGGCGCGCAAGTGCACCCGGCTGAGCTTGCAGGAGATCGGCGCGTACTTCGGCGGCCGGGACCACACGACCGTCATGCACTCGATCCGCACCGTCGACGATCGGCTGGAGCAGGACAACACATTCGCCCAGCAGATCGACCACCTCGAAGGCCGCGTGGCCCAGTTGGCCTGACCGTCGCCGTGACGGGCGATCTACAATCGTCCGATGCCCGACGAAGGCCCCACCCAACCCTTACCCCAGCCCGGCCAATCCGCGGCGCCGCTCGACCCGCAACGAGGGCCGCGTTGTCCGCAATGCAAATACCCGCTCATGGGGCTGGCGTTGAAGGGCAAGTGCCCCGAGTGCGGCTCGCCTTATGAGCGACCGCCAATCACCGAGAACGAGATCGCCGAAGACGTGAAGCGCGTTCAGGGCGAGTGGAACTGGTGGGACACGCGCTCTTCGTGGCGGGACACGCGGCGGTTCACGTACTCCGACCCGCGCTGCACGCGTTGCGACTACCCGTTGATGACCGATCGGCCGGCCGGCGAATGCCCCGAGTGCGGCAACGCTTACGACAAGAGTACGGGCAAGGGCGTTACCTACGACGAATTGAAAGCCGAACGCCGCGCCACCAACCGCGCCATCTGGTGGAACTCGGCCGTGCATCTAATCGCGGTCGCATTGGTCTGCCTGGCGGCGTCGATCTACATCGGGGCTTGGGCCGGGCCAGGCTGGATGGTCGTCTCGCTGCTCACGTTCGCGACCTTGTATGTCCTCTGGCTCTACGCGACCGACCGACTGGGCGGTATCCGGCTGAATGACGGCGACAGCGACGAGGAAGACGAAGACCGCGTGATCATGCCGCCGCGATAGGTCGACGTGAACACCGCGTGCTACCGGTCACGACTGGGCGTTTCCGCGCACGGCTGAACGTCGTACCGCTTCTCAACCCAAGCGCCGACCGCGTTCCCTTCAACCAGGTGCTGCGCGAAGTGCATGTGCAGGCACTTGACCGCCAGGAAGTTGGCCTGACCACCCAAACCACGTTGGCGAAGCACGTTGTCCAATCCCGCATCGACGGCACGCCGCCGGTCTGCGGCGCTGAGCAATGCCCAGCGTTGGTCGATGCACGACCGGTGATTTGTGGCCAGTTCCGCCCGCATGTCGGGGCTGACCGACACGGCGGCCTCGGCCTCACGGATCACGCCCGCGCGTTCGAGCTGCGCCAGGCGTCGGCTGATCGTCGGGCAGGTCAGCCACCAGAGGGTCGGGAACGGTTCCAGCCCGTCTCGCGTCTCGCGCAGCGGGTAGCTGACGACCACGCTGGGATGACCAGCCGGGCACCGCGCGGCGACCGCGACGACGTCGATCGGCTCTCGCCCGAGTTGGGCGACAAGCAGTTCAGCGTCGGCGGATGTCAGGGATGATTCGGGCACGAAGGGCATGGTAACCGCCCTGACGCCATCCCAAGCCGCCCTGATATTGCCTAATCCGCGCAACGTGAATAAGCCGGGCCGATTCACGCGTTGACCTGACGGGCACGGGCCGAATCGCCGATCCGGGCGTGTACAATGCCTTGTGACGGCCGAGCACGAAGCCGGCCTTCGCCCCCCTCCCCATCCTTCGGAGTCAAGTCATGAAGAAGCTGGTCGCCCTGTTCACCCTCGCGTTGGCGCTGATCCTGTCGCCCGTCCTGCTGGCTGACGACACGGTCACGGTGATCTTCTCCGACACGCATCTTTGCTGCGGCGGCTGCTACCGCGGCGCGGAAAACGCGGCCAAGTCATCGGGCGCACAGGTCAGTTCAAGCAAGGCCCAGAAGTCCGTCAAGCTGCAAGGGTCGCCCGAGCAGGTCCAGAAGGCGTTGGACGCGCTGGCCGCCGCGGGCTTCGCCGGCAAGACCAACCACAAGACGCTCAAGCAGAAGAGTCTGGCTGAGAAGTACAAGGGCAAGACCGTCGAGCGGCTGGAAGTGACCGGCGCGCACATCTGCTGCGGCCGATGCCTCAAATCGATCAACGCCGTGCTTGAGTCGGTCGACGGCGTCGAAGCGCACACCGCCAAGAACAAGGCCAAGTCGTTTGTGATCGAGGGCAAGTTCGACGTCGGCGTCGTGCTCAACGCCCTGGCAGCCAAGGGCTTCGCCGTGACCCCGAAGTAGACCGTCCCAGCCGTCTCAGACGCACGCAGACTGGCGTCGGCTGGTTCCAATAACCGATGATTTACACGTGCATTGGAGCATGTGGAACATTTTTTCCAGAAATTGAAAATCTCTGGAGTGAACCGCTTGACAACACGCCACATATGGTATGTTAGTTTCGCGTTGGCCCATTAGAGGTAGACAACGCACGCAGTTTTTCACTACGGCTTCCTTCTCCCTCCTCCGCCCCGTCCGGCTCGCAATCGCTCCGGGCGGGGTTTTTCTTCCGCCGATCTCACCCTTCATTGCCGCCTGGAAGCCCTGGGGCCGACCTTGATCCTCTCGCGATCGATTGCGTTATCCTGCCGATAGGACTGGGGCCCGGCCCTGACTTCTTTTGCGCTTCCTGCTTGTCGTTGCTCATGCCCGATCCGTCTGACCCAAAGCGACCGGACGCCGAGGCTCAGTCAGCGGGCACGCCGTCCGACGAGAAGCCGCCGCGGTTCCATCCCAGCACGGGCGCGTTGTCGCGACTCGACCACTGGATGATGCAGAACCCGTGGCACCCGCGCATCGCCCCGATGGTCGTGTACCTCGTCCTGCTGGCCGCCATCGGCCCGCTCCGCGACTACCTGCCGTGGTCTTACCCGCTGGTCTACACCGTGCAGTGCGGGCTCGTCGGTTACCTGCTGTGGCGATACCGACGCCTGCTGCCCGAACTGAATCTCCGCTTCCATTGGTTGGCCGTGCCGGTCGGCGTGTTCGTCGCGTTGGCGTGGGTTTGGTTGGGCATGGCCGTCGCCGAGTTCGACGCGCTGCGCGAACGCGGCGTGGGCACGTTCACCAACGACCTCTACCAGTTCGTCGCACAGCCCAACCCAGACGACGCGACGTTTATCGACTCCGACGCAACGAGCATGCTACGCGACATGGGGACGGCCGTTGGCTGGTTGTCGCTCGCGTTGCGCTTCGTCGGCATGAGCCTGCTGGTACCGTTGTTCGAAGAGTTGTTTATCCGTTCGCTGATGCTGCGCAGCTTCAGTCGACGCCACGCGACGGTCAAAGGCCTGCTGCAGGTCGCCATGGACATCCCGCTCTTCGGTGATTGGCTGTCGCACACTCGGCTTGGTCGATGGGCGAATGAGCCGGCGGTTTATTTCGGCGAGGAATTCACAAGAACACGGCTCGGCGTCGTCACCGCCTGCGGCTTCTTCATGTCAACACTGATCTTCATGGTCAGCCACGTGCCGCGCGACTACCTGGGCATCGTCGTCTGCGCCGCCGCGTACTGCGCCCTACTCGCCGTCACACGCCGCAAAGGCCTCGGCCCCGTCGTCTGGGCGCACGGCATTACCAACGCGCTGTTGTGGATCTATACGATTCATACGGATGATTGGCGGTTTCTGTGATACGACGCAATGTCACACCTCCCGACTCCTAATCGTAATCATCTTCGTACTCGTCATCGTCATCGGCAACGCCGCTGCGTCATTGCCGTCGCGTCGTGGTCTGATCGCGTAAGTCAAGGCCGATCACGCCAGGTGTCGGGCGAGGGGTCGATTACGATTACGAGGACGACGTGGGGGCATGGGGTAACTTGGACGCCCGATTGCGCATCCAATCACTACCATTCCCCATGCCCACGCTCCCCGACCAACACGACGAGATCATCAGCTCCGACACCCTGCGCGGCGAGGGTTCGCCCGTCGCACGCACGCCGCCCGGCCAACGACTGACCACCAAGTGGCCGGTCCTGCATTACGGCGATGTCGAACGCATCGACCCGGCCGACTGGTCACTACGGATCTGGGGGCTGGTCGAGAAGGAGGTCACGCTCGACTGGGCGCAGTTCAACGACCTGCCGAAGGTCAAGGTGCGTTGCGATATCCATTGCGTTACGCACTGGTCGCGGCTGGACAACCTGTTCGAGGGCGTCGCGACGCGCACGCTGCTCGACCTGGCCAAGCCGCTGCCGGCCGCGACGCACGTCATCCAGCACGCGACGAGCGCGCCCGGCAACGACTGGACCACCAATCTCCCGCTCAACGAGTTCGTCGATGAAGACTGCCTGTTGGCCACCCACCACGACGGCGCGCCGCTGTCAGCCGACCACGGCGCCCCGGTCCGCGCGATCGTCCCCAAGCTGTATTTCTGGAAAGGCGCCAAGTGGATCAGCGGCATCGAGCTGACCGACGCCGATCGGCCGGGCTTTTGGGAAGTGAACGGCTACCACATGCACGGCGACCCCTGGCGGGAAGAGCGGTTCGGGTATTGACGTCCGCCCGCAACCACAACCATACTTGTTTGAATTCCTTCAGCCCCGGGCTTCGCCCGGGGACCGGCATCAATGCGCACGTCACCAAAACAGAAAACGTCCATTCCAAGCAGACCGTCGAGCGATCCCCGGCAAAGCCCGGGGCTGAAGAGATGCCAACGTCTATGTCGCGGCGACAACTTCCGGCTCTTTGCCACGCCGTCGCTCGGACAACGCGTTCTCTAACGCACGCAGTTGTTCGCGGATCACCGTTCGTCGTTGCATGTCGACCGGCCGGTGGCCGAAGCGCACCTCGTAAAACTGCTCGGTCAACGCGACGGCCGGGCTGAACCGTTCGGCGTCGAGTCCGACCAGGTCTTCAGCGAACTTGGCCGGGCTCTGCCACGCCGGGCGGATGTGACCATGCCGCTCCAGCAGGTCGAGCATGTGCAGGTAGAAGCCGAGCCGCCTCGCCAGCGCCCGCCGTTGCTTGCGCGGCAGGCGCGTCAGTTGCAACGCGGCCAACCGCTTGCGGCGTCGCAGCCAGGTCTGGATCAGGCTCCCGATACCCACGACGATCGCCACAATCGCCACGGCTGAGACGATGAACGCTAATCGGTCCGAACGCCAGAGTTTCGGGAGCATCTTGAACCAGTTGACGATCGTACCGAACCAACTATCCCGGTCGTCGGCCGCGTCGCGCACCGACGACGACAGGTCGTCCATCATGCGCTCGCGGCGGTCGGCGTCGAACGAAACGACCGAACCCAGCCAGGTGAATTCGAGGTGTTCATACAGCTCACGCAAAGGTGTGAACAGTCCGTCGTCAACGGCGTGCTCGGCCGCGACGTCGGAAGGCGGCGTCGCATCGAAGGCGACCCAGCCGCGTTCGCCCAGATCGATCTCCGTCCAGGCGTGCGCGTCGGCCTGCCGCACGACGTAGTAATCGCCGATGTCGTTGTACTCGTTGACCAGGAAACCGGTCACGACGCGGGCGCGCATGCCGACCGACCTGGCCATCGCCGCCAACGACGCGGCGAACAACTCGCAGTGGCCGCGTTGGTGATCGAAGAGGAAGTCGTTGATTGCGTCCTGCGACCGCGGGTTGTCGAGGCTGTACTCGTAGTTTGTGCGCAGGTGCAGCGCCAGCGCCCGCACGATGCGCTCGTCACGCGGGTCGTGGTCGGCGTAGATGTCGCGGTCGAGCCCCGCCTCGCCCATGACGCGGAACGCCTCGTCGCGAAGCCGGGTGGCCGACGGCTCAGGCCAACCGTGCGCGTACGACGCGCGAAACCGTTCCAACGACTCGTCACGGAGCGGCGCCAACTCGCCATACCCCTTGGCCAGGACGTCCGCCCACCGGCTCGGCGGCTTGCGGACGCTGTACCGCAACGTCCCCTTGACGCGCGGGGCCGTGACCTGCTGGTCGACAGGGTTGAACGTGAACGAATCGATACGCGGCCCGGCCACGTTGTTGTAGGGGTACGGCGTCGGCAGCGTGAATTGACCCGGCGTGCGCAGCGTCACGTCCATGTCGATCACGTTCGGCCCGTCCGGCACGAACCAGACGGTCAGCCCGTCGCTTTCGACCTCGACCTCATGATCCAGCGAAGCGACGGCGACGCTCCGCGACCACTGCTGCGTCGTCTGCGAGTACTGGTCCAGCGCGTAAACGCGCATGAGCCAACCCGCGCCGTCGCCGCCGACCGGTTGGCCGCCGCGCGCGACCGACACGTTCATCACCGGCGTTGGGTTGCCGACCTGCGGCGCCGAGTCCAGCCGAACCGTCTGCGACAAACCGACCTGCGCCGGCGAGAACGGCAATCCGCCCGCGCCCATCCGGGCCGGGCGACGGGGCATGAGCACGAACGTCACGCTCGCGACCAGCGCGCACACCAGTCCGATCGTCACGGCTGTCATGCGGAACTGCCACCGGTGGCCTCGGCCGAACACCGGCTTGGGGCGGGGCGTGTGTTTGCGGCGTGGCGTGGCCGTGCGATTCCACTCGCGCACACGGTCGGCCGTCATCTTCAGTTGGAACAACAAGACCGTGAACAACGCCAACGCGCAATATGCGATCAGGATCACCCCGAACAGCATCGACACGCTGATCATGCTCGCGCCCACGACTTGCAGCAGGCTGAGCACGAGCAGCAGCGCGTATTCGCGGTTCGTCTTTTGGCCGTAAAGCTGAACGATCTGCAACCACATCGTGAAGTGACCCATCGCCAGCACGACCTGGTCGGCCTCCCGCCGCAGGTCGAACACCAGCCAACCGACCGCCGCAAACGCACCCATGTGGATCATCCACTGCGGCAGCGGCTTGCCCGACGGCCCTTCGACGACGTACCAACTCAACGCCGCCAGCGTGCCGGCCACGAGCAGCAGCGCGGGGTTGCCGCCCGGCTCGGCCATGCAGAACGCGATAATGCCAAACAGCACCTGCGCGAACACGAGCCTGCGGAATAGAGGGTCCGGTGTCATGCGGCGTCGCCCGTATTGGTGACCTGCTGCCGACGCGTCGGTGTGTGCGTCCGCCGTTGCAACAACCGCTCGCCACCGTCGGCCGAAGGCTCGACGTACTGCTCCAGGTCGTCCGCGCCGAGCACCATCGCCCGACCCAGCCCCGGCAAACGCCGCGTGGGACCCGGCTGAATGACCACGCTCGGCTCCATCATCAGCCCGGACGGCGCGGCCGCGTCGGGCGTGACAACCAACTCAGCCAACGTCTCCAAAAGGCGCGTCCGGTGCGGCAGGCTGTGATGCGGCGGCAACGTCGCCACCGACGCGCCGCGCACGGCCAGGCCGATCTGATACCCCTGGAAGTGCGCGTCGCACACCAACGTCGCGGCAAGGCTCACTGCCCGCTCGATCGGGTCGTCCTGAATCGAACGCTCCGCTGTGTCCGCACCGTCGTCAGCCGACGACGTGTTTTGTTCCAACGCTACCGACAGGTCGAGCAGCACCATGACGCGCGGCGGCGTCGGCCGAGTCATCTCGCGCACGATCAATTCGCCCAGCCGGGCCGAGTGTTTCCAGTCAATCGTCTTCAAACTGTCGCCCGGCCGATGCGGACGCAGGCCGTAAAACTCCTCCGCGCCGCCGCCCTGGTCAAGCCGCCGAGAGCCGGCCGGGTCGGTCTGCGAAAGCCGGTGCAGCACACGCCGATTCATGCGGTAAAGCCGCGGGTACACCAACACCTCGCCCGGCAGGTCGAACGTGAGCACACGTCGGATGATGCCGAACGGAAACGTCGTGCTCAACTCGACTTTTTCAAAATTCAACGTGCCGCGACGCATCGGCCAACACGGCGCCTCCGCCTGAATGACCTGCCCCGCGCCCAGGTGCAACACCCAGCCGGCCGGCTCACCCATCAGCCGCGGCGGGTCCTCGCCCGTCGGCCGATCGTCGTCGTGCACCTTCACCCCCCACATCGCACGCCACTGCTGCCGCCACGAGAGCGGCTTCCACCGCTCGCGGATGACCAAGTTGAACGTGGGCGACCACCGACGCGGATTGACCAGGTGATACCGCAACACCATCCGCTGCCCTGCCACGCCATACCCCGGCGACAGCCGCTCCACCGTCACCCCGCGCAGCATCAGCCAAGGCAGCACGATCGACGAAAGGAAGCCGCCCACCATCAACCCGAACGACCAGAACAACAGATTCGTCTGCGTATACATCGCCGCGCCCAGGACAAGCGACGCGACGACGACATACAGGGCGCCGCCAAATCCAATCTCAAATCGCGCGCGGGGCATGGGGGTAGGATAGCGGCCCGGCAACCTTGAAGTTGCCGGGCCGCGGAGTGCACTTGGAAATCTGTTGTCGTTTGAAAAATGAACAGATGCGTCCCGGCACGCGATCGCTCAACGGTCAACCTCAGGCTGCGCGACGGCGTCGTCGCAACGACAACGCGGTCACGCCGATGAGCAGCACCACGCCGGTGGTTGGTTCGGGGACGGCCGCCGGGCTGGCGGTCAGACCGTCGACGATTCGGGCGAAGATCTCACGCCCGTTGGCATTCAGAAGGCCAAAGTCGCCTTCATTGCCATAGTTGAACCCGACACGGATATCGCCAAACGTACCGCGGCCGTTAAACGCCACCGCGTCTTCGGGGATGATGAAGATCGCAAGATCATCTCCGCCGTTGAGGGTGGCGAGCACCTGCGACCCGGGAGGCAGGTTGATGGAGTTGTTTGCGGTCATCCCCTCAGGCGCATCGAACAAGGATGTCGTCAAGCCAGCGAAGAAGGGGTGGTTCGGATCATCGAATGGGTCCAGGTCGGTCTGATCGCCGATGCCCCCTTGCCCGCCATTGTCGGTGTACCCCCAACGGCTAGTGCGATAGAGGAACATGTTCGCGTTGATCATGGGCACGGGCAGGCCGTTCCAGTCTTGCGGCTCTGAGCCGTCATCGTAATCACCGCTGTTCGATTCACGGGCGACGATAACCAGATCGATCTGGTTGTCGTCAAGGTACATCTGCGTCGGTGCCGCATTGTTAAACCGCTCACGCAACACCGTGTGGCCGCGGCCTTCCAGGAAGTCGACCAGCGGCTGTGAGTTGCCGTTGTTGTTGGTCACAACCAGGATGTTCGCCCCAACTGGCGGCGGAGGCGGCGGCATGCCGCCATTGAAGTCGATTGAAAAGTTGTCGACTGAAACAACACCGTGCCGGCTGGCGCCGCTGCCCAGTGGTTCCGGCTCGCTGGAGGTCGCGTTCCAGCCGAGCGAAAACGTCCCGCCGGGCGCGATCGACGCAGCGATGTTGGCGTCGCCGGCGTTCAGCGCCGCCAAATCGATCGTTCCGCCGATACCCGCCGAACTGGTCGGGCTGTTCAGCCAAACGCCGCCGTCGGTCGTCACACCGGCGTTGGTCACCGCGGTATCGAACGTGGGTCCGACATCACGGAACCCGCTTCCCGTATCGATGACGAGATTAAAGCCGGCCGAACGATCATTCCCGCCGTTCGCCGCGTCGGCGAAACGCCAGTACCAAGTCTCCAAGTCATAATTGACGTCGAAGGTGCTGACGGCCGAGCCGGTCTGATTGGTGAACGTCGCCGAGATGAATCGTGTGTCACCCGAAGCGCCCCCGTACACACCCAAAGCGCGATCGGCGCCACCGACCGTGCCGGCGTTGTAGCCGTTGTTACCGATCCCGCCGATCGCCGCCGAAGGCAGGCCGAGCGCGCTCGGTGGATTCGAGCCGGCGCTCGACGCGGCGGTCCAATCGGTCGGCGGCGCGGTCCCACCCGTTCCCATCGAATCGAAATCTTCGGTGTGGATCCCGCCAGTCAGATTGATCGCCGTCGCCACACTACACATCGACAACACCAGAACGGCGCAAACCAAGAAACCAGTCGTTCGGCTCAACATCACACTCTCCTTGCGGCACGAATGTCCGCGTCCAAAGGAACCAAGAAGTTCACACAATCTCGACCGTCGCACGCCACGTAGACACGACGCACGACCTACTTCAAGACCGCCCCCGGTGAAGATAGGCTAAGACAATCCAAGCTGAAACACAAGGACAAAAAGCTCAGCGATTCAGGCGTGGCGGTAGTGCGAGGATTCTCTCACCGCCCAAACATCTGCGTCCAGTGACGCTGATACTTGCCCAGCCCGACGCGGATGTTGCCCGGTTTCATCAGGTTCTTGTGGTGACCGGGCGAGTACCACCAGCCGGTGATGGCGACCTGGGCGGAATTGATGCCCATGTAGATGTTTTCGCCGCTGGCGGACGTGCCGGCCTTCTTGGCGCGGTCCCACGGCGTGCGCTTGCCGCTGACCGGCGACATGTGACTGAAAAAGCCGAGCGACGACATGTCGTTTGAATGGTCGCGTGAGGCCTCGACGAGTTTCGGGTCGATCTTCTGCACGGGCAGGCCAACCTTCAACCGGATGACGTTCAGCCGAAGGATGCCCTCGGCTTCCTTCGGGTCGAGCGTGCGGGCGAGTTTGGCGTTCTCAGCCATGACCTTGCGGTCGCGCTCGTCGCCGCTGAGCGCGGTCATCGCGACGGCTTCTTCGTATTGAGTCAACTGGCGGTCGATTTCCGACGTGTCGATCGAACGTTGGCCGGTCTTCGCACGGTTTGACCAAACCGCCAGGTCGAGGACGGCACGACGCTTGGCCTGAATGCCCTGGCCGTTCAAGACCGAAGCGCGATCGATCGTCAACAGTTGCGTCAACTGCGCCATGGCCGGGTCGCCGATCTTCTTGATCTTCTCTTTGGTCAGATCGGGGTCTTTGGACAGGTCGCGCACTTGCTTGCGTAGCGCTTCGATCTGCTGTGGCGTCGTATTCCGCTGCTTAAGCTTGAGCAGGTTCGCAGCCTCAGCCCGAAACGCGTCGCGGTACTCAGCCTGCGCCCGCGCGTAGTCGGCCTCGATCAACTCGACGATCTGCTTCTGCGCCTCGTCGCCCATGCGGATCAGTCGGCTGACAATCGCGCCGCGCACCGCTGGGTTGTTCGTGTGCTTGCGGTAGCCCGTCAACAACTGCGTGATCTGAACGGGCTGCGGGTTCTTCGTGTTCAACTCGATCTCGACGCCGTCTTCGACAACGGTCGCCGGCTTGACCGGTTTCGGCTTCGGCCGACCGAGCGACTCGATCAGGTCGAGGTCGTCGGTCGCCTCGCCGAACAATGCCGAAGTCGACACGACCAACGCCAACAGCGCGACCAACGCGGTCCAAACAAAACGGGCCTCGGGTCGCGTGGGATTGGTCGGCATGAAACGTACTCCAACGAGTCGCGATGGCCAGCCGTTGCGGCCAACCGAGTAGGAACTACCCGCGAGGATCACGTGCGGGGCGGCCGGTTTTGTTCCGACTTGCGTCGGCATCGGCCGAATGACCCACGGGCGTTGAGGCGGGACGCCCCGATGCCGATTGCCGACCCTCGGGACGCCTCTATTATTGACGCTTGCAACCCGGTTCGCAACCCCAAAGCCGCTTGCGGCTTAGCACTCTTCCCAATCCAACTTGGATCCATCCAGGAAGGCCGATCGATGCCCGCTTCCAGTTTGTTCAAGTCGCGACTCCTCACTCCCGGCCCGACGGCCGTGCCCGAAGCGGTGCTGTTGGAGATGGCTCAGCCGATCATTCACCACCGCACGAAACAGTTCCAGGCCATCTTCGCCGAGTTGAGCGAACGCCTGCAACGGCTGTTCTTCACGACCGGCCCCGTGCTGACACTCGCCGGCTCCGGCACGACCGCGTTCGAAGCGACGCAGGCCTCGCTGGCCAAGCCGGGCAGCAAGGCCGTCACCATCGCCACCGGTAAGTTCGGCGAGCGTTGGCAGGACGTGTACGACGCGTACGGCGTCTTGCAGGTGCGCATCAACGTCGAATGGGGCAAAACCGTCGACCCGGCTGAGCTTGAGCAGGTGCTCAAAGACAATCCGGACACGAGCGTCGTGACCGTCGTGCACTCCGAAACGTCAACCGCCACGGCCTGCGACCTGAAGGGTGTCGCCGACACCGTGCGCAAGACCGATGCGCTGCTGATCGTCGATGGCATCACCGGCGTCGGGGCGTTACCCGTCAAGCAGGACGAATGGGGCATCGATGCGCTGGTGACCGGCTCGCAAAAAGCGATGATGCTCCCGCCCGGCCTCGGCTTCGTCGGGCTGGGCGAACGTGCGCTGAAACGACTTGAAGAATTGGAGCCGACCGGCATCTACAACCTCGACCTGCGCAAGTGGGTCGCGTCGCACAAGAAAAACGACGTGCCGTTCACGCCGCCGGTCAGCCTCGTGCGGGGGCAGCGCGTCGCGCTGGAGATGATCGAAGACCAGGGCATCGAAACGACCTGGCAACGCACGGCGAAACTGGCGATGGCGAGCCGCGCCGCCTTCGAGGCGATGGGTTTGAAGCTGATCAGCTCATCGCCCAGCGATTCGGTCACCGGCGTGTACTACCCCGACGGCGTGGACGACTCGAAGTTCCGCGCGGCCGTGCGCGACAACCACGGCGTTCACATCGCCGGCGGGCAGGTCGGGCGACACGGCGACTACAAGGGCAAGATCTTCCGAACAAGCCACATGGGCTACGTCGATGCGGCCGACACACTCGCCGCGTTGATGGCGATCGAGACCGAACTGCGCGCAGCCGGGCACGGCATTGAGCCGGGGACGGGCGTGACGGCCGCGTCGCGGGTGTTGACGGCGGACTGAATGTCGAATGTCGAAAGCCAAATGTCGAAAGAAGCACGAGGGACGAAGCCCGATCCACCCTTCGTCGTGCGATAGTCACATGCCATTCGTGATTTGAACTTCGACATTCTTTCGACATTTGAGTTTCGACATTCTTCATTAAGGAACACGGTTTGGACTGCCGACCCGGCTGCGGCGCGTGCTGCATCGCCCCGTCCATCTCGAGCCCATTGCCCGGCATGCCCGACGGCAAGCCCGCAGGTGTGCGGTGCATCAATCTCGATGACAAGTACATGTGCGGCGTGTGGGGGACGGACGATTACCCCGACGTCTGCCGGCGTTTCCGAGCCGACCCCACCGTGTGCGGCGAGTCGCGCGACGAAGCGCTTGTGCTTCTGACGGTCATGGAACGGCAAACTTCGTAGCGGCTCGCGCCTGAAACAATCCCCGCAACCGTTCGACTACGATCACCTGTCATCGCAGCGTCGATCGATCGGCCTTCCTCGCAGGCACGTCGGACACCTCGCTATGACCACGCACGCCACACCGCCGACCCTGTCGGCCGAGCCCCGGTCGGCCTTCGACATCGCCAACTGTTTCTCCGACGCGATGGAGGTCTACCGACGCAACTTCTGGTTGCTCACCGCGGCGTGGATCGTGACCGACATCCTTATTCTGTTCAGCTTGTTCATCCTGATCGGGCCGCTGATGGGCGGCTGGGTCGTGCTGAGCATGCGGGCCATGCAGTCCGACGACAAGCGCATCGACTTCGGCGACCTGTTCCGCGCGTTCAATCGTTTCGGCCCGCTGGTTGGCCTGTTCTTCGCATGCACAATCCCAATTGTGATTGGCTCATTCCTGCTGGTCGTGCCGGGCATGCTGCTGGCTACAGCCTGGATGTTCACCTACCCGCTCGTCGTCGATCAGCGCATGCCCGTGTTCAAGTCGTTCGGCTCGAGTTGGCGTATGGTCCGCCGACACGGGTTCGGCCGACTGTTCGGCTTCCAACTCATCCTGTTCCTCCTCACGATCCCGACGTTCATCCCCTATCTCGGCATCGTATTGGCCTGGCTCATCCTGCCGTTCACGACCCTCGTCTGGATGGCCGCGTACCGGCAATGCATGGACGGACAGACCTGTCTCGACTGCGATTACGACCTGCGCGGCGGTCCTGATGTCGAAATGGCGCGATGTCCTGAATGCGGGCGACCGATCGGCGCGTTGGGGGATGGGTGTGGGTTGAACAACCCGATCACAAACGACCCTGCACTTCATTAGACCCCGATATCCTCATTCCACAAGTCCGCATGCTCGGCGACGAACGCACGCATCGTCTCGATGCACCGCTCATCGTCCAGCACAACTAACTCAACACCTCGATCGCGGAACAGGTCTTCCGCACCCATGAAGTTCTCGTTCTCACCTACGACGACGCGCGGGATGCGGTAGAGCAGCGACGTACCGGTACACATGATGCACGGGCTGAGCGTGCTGACGAGTGTCAGCGTCGGCCAATCGCGACGCCGACCCGCGTTACGGATGCAGACGACCTCCGCGTGCGCGGTCGGGTCGCCGGTCTGCACGCGCAGGTTGTGACCGCGCGCGACGATCGCATCGCTCGCGGGGTCGTACAACACCGAGCCGATCGGCAGCCCGCCCTCGTCAAGCCCCTGCCGCGCCTCAGCCAACGCTTCGGTCATCAGGTCGTGGTCGGTCATCATGGCATTGCCGATTGTCCATCGCCGATGTTCGATTCGCAAACGACTCGGCCGCTTACGGCTTAGCGCGGCTCACAACACACCACCACACCCAAACCCCTATATTCCCCGCATGGGTTTGTTCGTCCTGCTCGCCGCCGCCGCCGCGGTCATCATCGCCGTCGGCACGCTTTGGCTGATCCGCATGATCCGCCGACCGCCACGACACACGCTGGCATCGGCGCTGGCGCGCGGATTCCCGGCCGAGCCGAGCGAATTGAAACTGGACGCGCAGGACGTGACACTCCGCCTGCCCGATGAAACGACCACGCCCGCCTGGCTGATCGAGGGCGAACAGTCAGCCGGCCCGATCGTCGTCGTGTCGCACGGCTGGGCCAGCGGACGGTATGTTTCCTTGGCCCGTGCGCCGTTGCTGACGCCCCACGCGTCCCGAGTCGTGCTCTACGACCTGCGCGGGCACGGCGACTCGACCGCCCGCAACTGCGACCTCGGCGCACGCGAGGTTGACGACCTGTTGGCTGTCATCGAACAGGTCACACCGACGGATCAAGCCGATACACCCGTCGTGCTGTACGGCTCGTCGATGGGCGGCGTGATCTCGATGCACGCGGCCGCGCGCGATGAGGCAAAACGCATCGTCGGCGTCGTCGCCGAAGCGCCGTACCTCCAACTCGGCACGCCGATGCGCGGCCAACTCCGCCGCCGCGAAGCGCCGACCTGGCCATTCGCCCCGCTGGCGCTGGCGCACTTCCGATTTTGGATCAAGGGTTTTGCCGCGTTCGACCTAGCCATCCCCCTCGATCATGTCGCCTGCCCACTGCTCGTGCTGCACGGCACGGACGATGCGATCAGTCCGCACGCGCACGGCCGACAGATTGCCGACGACGCGCCGCACGGCGAGTTGGTCGCCTTCGAAGGTGCGGGGCACAGTCGGCTGCACGAACACGACCCGCACCATTATGAGTCCGCGCTGCGCGCGTTCTTCGAACGCGCTGCGGCAGCTTCAAACGACACACCCCTAAGGCCGGTAGCAGTTGAGCGCTCTGAAAAGCCCCCTCTCCCTTGGGGTGAGGGCTCTGCGCAGTGAACTACCCGCTTTAAACTGGGGCACGGTTGCGCCGAACCCTCACCCGGCGGCAAAGCCGCCGACCTCTCCCATTGGGAGAGGTTGTTCAGCGGCCCGAGATGAAGTTTCGCCCCATACGATCCGCGACCCGCATTGCAACCCCAACGATCGGCAGTTCACCATGTCCAACAACATCGCCTCCAAAATCGACCACACCAATCTCAAGGCCGAGGCGCGACGCCCACAGATTCATCGGCTCGTCTCCGAGGCTCAGGAATACGGCTTCGCGTCGGTCTGTGTCAACGGCGTGTTCGTGGCCGACTGCGCCAAGGCGCTGGCGAACTCATCTGTCAAGACGTGCGCGGTCGCCGGCTTCCCGCTGGGCGCGATGAAGGCGACGCACAAGGCGATCGAGGCGACCGGCCTGGTCAAAGACGGCGCGCAGGAGATCGACGTCGTCGCCCATCTGCCGAACCTCATCCGCAAAGACGTCGCGGCGATCAAGGACGAACTGATGGAGGTCGTCAAGGCGGTACGCGCCGCCAACCCACAGGTGATCGTCAAAGTGATCGTCGAGTCGGCCTGCCTGATGCAGGAGGTGGACGACGCCGAGGCCGAGGCCCGCATCGCCGCCGCCTGCCAGGCCGTGCGCGAGTCGGGTTGCGACTTCATCAAAACGAGCACGGGCTTTCATTCGGCCGGCGGCGCGACCGTCGAAGCGGTGCGGCTGATGAAAAAGCATTCACAGGGCATCTACGTCAAAGCGGCCGGCGGCATCCGCACGGCCGACGACGCGCAGCGCATGATCGACGCCGGAGCCGACCGGCTCGGTTGCTCGGCCGGCGTCGCGATCGTGACAGGTCAAAGCGCGGGTGGCGCGGGCTACTGAGAAGTGCTTTGTTCGCGCAGACTCACCAATCGTTCAACTCATCTTCCAACCATTCAGCCAACATCTCGGCGCCGAGTCGGTTCTCACCATCGTCCTGCGCCAAGACGACGCCGGCCTGGTCGATCAGTGTGACGTGCGGGACCGCCTTGATGCTGACGCCAAGCCGTTGCGAAGCGTGGTCCCAGCCGCCGGCTTCGTCAAAGTTGATCCGCTTGATCGCGATGTCCGGGCGGACCTCAAGCAGTTGGCCCAGATAGTTCTCCATCTGCCGGCAACCCGGGCACCAGCGGGCTGTAATCAGCACAATGGTGTGTCGCCCCGCCTCGCCCAACTCTTCCAGCGGGCCGTCGGGCATGACATCGAATACACCGGCCTCACCCGGCGCGTTGTCAGCCGCCTCCGCCATCAACGCGGGGTTGCCAGCCGACCGAATCAGATAAACAAGCGTGGCCGACCCAAGGATCGACATGACAAGCAGTGGGATAGACTGTTTCATCGACTCGGCTCCGTTCCGTCCTCTCAAGTCCTTTATCGTGCCGAGTCGATCCAGACATGGGGGTTCGCATTCACTCTCGCCAGCCGTAACACCCAACGCCCGCCGCATGAACCGCACAGCCGACACAACCGGCCCGACGATGCGCCGAAGCCAATCGACGTCGAGGCGTCAACTCGAATCTCACGACGACTCGATTCGATGAGCAGGGGGAGCCATCCGGGTCAAGCCACCGTTTCGCCTTCGGTTATCGGGGCCGGCGACGACAGCCGGCTCGCCAAATATGCGTCAACGGGCGTGATAGACGCGGCATGCGACCCCGGAACCGCGGTATACTTCCCCGATCGGATCATCCGGGGCGTTTGGCTCCCATCGCGTTTCGCAATTGAGGGGACGTCATGCCCAAGGCAGTCAGCCTAAAACCTCGATCCCGCCCCGGCCCGTCGCGCGCCGCGTTCAGCCTGATCGAGATGCTCGTGGTCATCGGCGTGATCATGCTGCTGATCGGCTTGGTGATCGGCTCGGTTTCGATGTCGCGCGCAGCCGGGCGGATGGCGACGTGCGCCAGCAACCAGCGCGAGATCGGCCAGGCGTTTCATAACTACAAGCAGCAGGAACGACGCACGCCCAGTTCGACGCAGGTGCTGCACGGGCTGGGCACGTACCTCGGCAGTTCGCACGCACAGATCTACCGCTGCCCCGAGGTCAAGGAAGACGGCGAGATCTCCTACGGCGTTCGGCCTTGCGTGCCCAAACTCCAAGGCGACTCGAACAAGATCGTCTTGATGGACGCGTTCGAAGAGATCGTTTACTACGAAGGATTCACCACTGAAGACTGGGAAGACTCCGTCGCACCCCGCCACCTCGGCACGGTCATGAACGTCATGTTCTACGACGGCAGCGTGACGCAGTACGAACCGGAGGAGATCAACCCGTACACCAGCGTCGAACTGCTGAACCAATTCTGGAAACCCACGAATGACGACGAAACATGCCGAACGCCCTGCGGCCTGAATGGGCGGTACTACACCGGCCACTGGACGGGCAACACCGGCACACGTGTTGACGGCACGCTGCACATGCCATTCGGCGGCGCATTCTTTGGATATGACTACTGGGATATCCCGTTGGCCGGCACGAACGACGGCGGCTGGGACACGGGGTCGTTCGGCAGCGCGACGTGGAGTGGGTCGATCAAGGCCGACGAAACCGGCGACTACGTCTTCCGGCTCGCCTGTGACAACGAAGCCTGGCTGATCATTGACGGCGCGACCGTCATTCACCGCAGCGCCGGAGGCGTGGTCGGTGTGACGACCTACCAGGCATCGGCTCCCGTCTCGATGACGGCCGATCAGTGGGTAGACATCGAGGTCCGCTTGCTCGAACTGACGCCTTCCTTCAGTCCGAGTCACGTCTCGATTCTCTGGACCGGGCCGAACGGCCAACAGAGCGAGATCCCTTGTGAAAACCTTCGGCCGCGTTGAGGTGTGCATGCGGCGTCAATTCTCGATCGGGTCGAAGCTTGGGATCAAGCTGTTAGCGGTGGCCTTGATCTGTCTGCCGATCGCCTGCGAAGACGACAAGCCGCGCTCGCGCGACGACCTGTTCACCGAGCAGCGTGAGTTGCCCAAGCTGTTCATGACCGCCAAGACGCACAAGCGCATCGAAGCGCCCGCCAGTCGCAACATCTTTATCGACGAAGGCACCGGCGAAACCGCTTGGCCCGCAGCCGAATGCCACGCGCCCAATTGCCCCGGCCGAGAGGGTGACACGCTCTACCTCTTCCCCGACATCAACCCGGCGATGCACGCCAAGCCCGACGGCACGATCGCACCCGGCACCCCGCCCGAGGGCAACAACGGCGGCAAGCCCGCGGGCTTCTGCCCCAAGTGCTGGAAGGCTTTCAACCTCGCCAACGCGGGTCAAGACAAACAGCGCGAGTACAACCTGTACGTCAAGCCACACGTCCTGCCCGAAACCGCCAAGCGCATGGCTGAACTCGAACAGGAACGGCGCGACCGACGCAACCGGCGCCCGTAATCAAGCACAACCTACCGCCCGTCGCGCGACTTTTTTAGAACGTCGATGAACGTCGTACGCGCCGCGCGCACTGCACTCCTTGAACAATCCCAACCAAGGAGACCACGCCATGCTGACGCGGGCCACGCCTTTCGTCTTGACTTGTTGTGTCTGCACACTCCTGTTTGCAACGGGTTGCGCCAAGCGATACGTCACCCCCGGCGGCGCTGCCGACCTGCAGGAGATCGCCGCCGCCGCTGATCAGCCTTACGACCCGATCCAGGCGGCATTCACGCGTAAGCCCGCCGCGCAGTTGCCCGCCCACCTGGCGCTCGTCCGCGTGCAGGACTCGGGCTACCGCCACTACAGCCCGCACTGCTACGGCCACGGCCCGTTCACCGTGATCACGGTGCGCGACGTCGAAACCGACGACCACGTCAAACGCATCGCCCAACTCCCGCAGGTCGCCGGCCTCGCCCCGCTGAACCGGCTGCTGCTGCCCGCGCAACTCCGCAGTCAGGACGACCTGCGCCAAGCGGCTGCGCGCATGCAGGCAGACATGCTCCTGCTTTACACCTTCGACACCAAATACGACGTCGGCGATGCGCTGGCGCCGCTCAGTGTCGTCACGCTCGGCCTGTCGCCAAATCAGGTTGCCAAAGTGGACACAACCGCTTCCGCCCTGCTCATCGACGTGCGCACCGGCTACATCTACGGCTCGGTCGAATCCACCGCCAACACGGAGCAGCTAGCCAATGCCTGGACCAGCGACGCGGCCGTCGACCAGTCCCGCAAGCGCACCGAGCGCAAAGCGTTCGACGACCTGGTGGCCGAGTTCGAGAAGCTCTGGCCCGAGGTTGTCCGCCAACGGCTGGCCACGTCGCGCGCCGACGCCAGGTGAGACCTCCCGGCCGTCAATCGCTCTGCAGTTTGACCAACGCCTCGGCAAACCGCTTACCCATGTCGAGGTAACCAGCAGTGTCGTAATGCCACGGGTCGCTGTAGCCGTACTTGTCGGTCGACGTGACCAGCGCCGCCCTGCCGTCCTTCTTGCAGAACGCCGCCTGCGCCGCGCGCACGATCTCACCGTGTACCCAGACCTTCTTGCCCCCGTGATTCGAGTCGCTGATACGACCAACCACCACCGGCACGTCGTCCTGCCGAAGCGCGGCGCGGATCAGGTCGATCAATCGCTTGAGATTCGCCTCGTACTTGCCGGCGATCTCAGCGGTAAATCGCGCGTCGCTCTCGCCCTGCATCCACAAGATGCCGGCCGGCACGAGCGTGTCGTCTTCACCGTCTCCATCGATGTCACGCACGGCCGTCGCGTGACGCAACGTCGCCAGGAAGTGGTCGTACTGGTTCACGCCCTTGCCCAGCCCCGAGCCGCCCTCGAAGTCCGGATCCCAGCAGCCGAAGTTGCCCGCCGCGGCGATGTCGATCGACGTGCCACCACGCGAGTACTTGACGATCGCGATGTTCGCGTCCGGCTTGAGCTCTTTCAGCCGACGCGCGAACGTTAGCTCGCAGCCGAAACGGTCCGAGTATTTGTACGCCTTGCCGTCCCACACACACCCGCGCCCGTGCCCCGGCCGAAGCGTCACCCACCCGCCGCGCCCGTTCACCGCCACGCCGTCCGGCGCGGTGTTGCCGTGGAAGATCATCACACCCTCGACAGGCTTCGCCAAGTCTTTCGGCAACTCCTTGACGTGCCCGTACCCGTCCATATTGGACTGACCGCCGAGGTAGTAGAGTTGATAGACCTTCGCGTCGCTCTGCCGCGCGACACTCACCACGACCAACAAACCCAACAACCACGCGAATCGCTTCATAACCATGAATCTCCTGTAAACCAGCCGCTTGCGGCTTAGCGCGTCGCCTACCAATCTACTCACCACCACCCGTCGCAGCGCTCGGCAAGACCTGCAACACCACCGGCCACGACACATGCCCCCCGTCCACGTTCGCGCGCAAGTGGAACAACCGCTCGCCCGGCCGAACCCACTTGGCCGCGGTGATGAAAAACTCGCGTTCGCTCTTGTCCGGCACGATCAAGAGCCCGTTCAGCCCGATGTTGTCGATGTAGACGCCGTGCGGCAGGTTCCGCCCCGCGTCGGCCTTGCCGAAACTGATCGGCCCCTTCACACCCGCGCGGTCGACTTTCACCCGCGCCCTGAACGTCTGCCCCGGCCGAATCATCAGCACCATCGGCTTGCCGTCTCTGGCCGACGACGACAGGTGCGCCCGGTCGCCCGGCAGGATCGTCACCCGCGGCCCCACCTTCTCGACCAGTGTGATCGTGCCGAGGTTGTTGACATCGTGATACAAGACTGTTCGTCCCCGCCACGTCATCGCCACGACCTTTGTGGCCGACGCGTTCTGCTTCGTCAGTTTCGGCGCGTCCGCCCGCGCGTGGATCGTCCCGCGCGCGGTCGTCTGACCCGCCTCGATGACCAGCGGCGACGTGATCTCAAACCCCGGCGGCGCACCTGTGATCTCGACTCGGACCGGCCCTTCGTAATCGTCAACCCGCTCGACCGTAACGTGGAACTCTCGGCCCCCGCCCCGGTTGACCTTCGCGTTCGCGCCGTGCAGCGTGACCTTGGCTCGCGGTGCACGCGGCCGAATCGTCAACGCGTACTTGTACGCGTCGCCGCCGAACCCGCGCGAGTCGGTGATGCGCACCAGGTACGAGCCGTCGCGCGGCGCGGCGAACGTCAGTTTCGAGTCGCTGCCCAGTCGACGCCGGCTTTCGTCATCATTCACGTAGTTGAGCTTGAACACCGGCAACCCGTTCGGGGTCAACTCCGTTCCGGGGTCGTGCGGACGCACGATGTAACACGGCGCGTGCAGCGCATGAGCCAGCGGCGTCGTGTCGAAATACGACCACCGCTTGCCCGCGCCGGGATAGACCATGAACCCCGAGTCCGGCCCGCGCGGGTAATGCCAAAGCTTCACGACCTCGCCGCCCGCGTAAAGGAATTCGTTCAGCTCCATCTCACGCCAGTTGTGCACGCGGAAGTCGTCCGACGTGCTCGAGTCTTTCCCGCGAAACGTGAAGTACGAGTCACGCACCGCCTGCAATAGCACCCGCGTCACCGGCTCGCCGTCCGCGTGAAGCACCTCGATCTTCGAATCCAGCGGCGACTTGCTCCGCGCCGCATTCACCTCGATCACCCACTGCTCGCCGGCCTTCGCATCGAACCGAAACAGGTCGCCTCCCCCAGAATCCCCGGATGCCCCGGAAGCCCCACCAGACTCGACCACGCCCGTGATCGTCGCGGGGATCGCAACCGTCATGGCCTGCGCGGGGCGGTCGTTCGGCTCACGCTCCACAACGTCTGCCGGCGCGCGATCCGTCTTCGCGGGGTGCGCCCAATCCCGAAGGGTCAGCCTGGCTCCGGTCTCCGTCCCGCTGAGGTCGATCTTGAAGGGCTGCGGTAAGCCTGAACCACCACCGCCGCCAACCACGAAGGTGTCCTGTTTGGCAGAAACAGCCAGCGTCGGCGCGGCGTCGGCCAGACGCGGATAGACATGCCGCAAGGTATATCCACCCGTGTGCCAAAGCTTGATCGACTGATTGTCTGCCAGCGACACCAGCGCCCGACCCTGTTGCGCAAACACCAGCTTCAAGATCGCGCCCTCGTGCGCGAACCGCGTATGGACTAACGGATTGATGCGCTGTCGGTCGCGTGAAACGAACCGCCACACGCGGATGCGGTTGTCCGCCCCGCCCGCAACGACGTACCGCCCGTCCGGGCTGAACGCCACAGTGTATTGTTCGGCCGTCGGTTGGTGCAGCGTGTCCAACCGAAGGCCGTCGCGCACCCGCCACAGTTTCACCGTCTCGTCGGCGCTCGCGCTGGCGAGTACCGCCCCGTCCGGGCTGAACGCCAGGTCGAACACCGCGCCGTTGTGGCCCGCGATCGTGCGCAGTTGCTTGCCCGACGCCGAGTCCCACAGAATGATGCGTTTGTCGTAAGACGCCGTCGCCAACACCTTGCCGTCGGGACTCAATTCGGCGTCGTACAACACATCGCCGTGACCGGTGAACTTGCGGACAACCTTGCCCGTCGCCGTATCGAGGATGACGGCCTCGCCGCCGACACCGGCGATGCCCGTCGCGACGATCAACTGTTTGCTGTCGCGCGAAAAGGACAACGCGTTGACCTTGCCCGCCGCCTCGTATGCGTGCGTCGCCTCATCGGCGGGCGACGGCAATCCCCAATTCACCCGCCCGAATCGGCCGAACGCGCGGTAAGCGCCGTCGGGCGAGTCCGCCAACGCCGTGATTGCGCCGTCGGCCGGTCGCATGACTTTCAACGGTTCGACGAACGGCGTCTTCGGCGGCGTCAATGTCACAGCGCCGCCAGCCGACCCCTTCGCCCCGGCGTTGATCCAAGCCTTGAGCGTCTCGACCTGCGCCTCCGACGGCCCGGCCTTGCCCTTCGGCGGCATCTTCGGCTTCGACTTACCCGTCAACACCTTGATGAGCAGACTCGCGTCGGCGTCGCCCGGCACGATCGACTTGCCCGCCTCGCCACCTTGGAGCAACGCCGCGTGGTCCGTCACCGACAGCTCGCCCTCGAAGTCGTCGGCGTTGTGACAACCGGCGCAGAACTTCGTCAGGATCGGCGCGACTTCGCGCGTGAAGTCGGGCGTCGCTGCGGGTGCATTCGGCGATACTGCCGGGGGCGCAGCCGACGCCAAACCCGTGCACGCCAACACCACGCCCGCCAGCAAGACCTTGTGCAACCGATGTGTCATGCGTCTGATCCCGTCTTCGTTCGATTCACCGTCCACGCCGTCCGTCCCCTCCCCCGTCGCCCGCTTGCTTTTCGCCGTAACCACCGCTCGCACCAGCCCTTCTGTGATTCGGTAGCAATGTCCGCCGGGTGGCCGCCCCCTTGTTCACGGCCTGTCCGTGCGTCTCGGTGCACCGGGCGGACACGTTCGGACGAACGCGGACACGCCGCGCGGACACCGGTCGTGCCACTTGTCAATCGCGTCGTGTTGGTTCGCAACATCAAGTCCATGTGAGGGTGCAGCCCATTCAGTTCGTGCGCACGTCCGCCGTGCGTGGATGACGTATCACCTTGTGCCGACTCGCCATGCGCCTAACTCGCTTTTGCGCCGGCGCGCACAATCCGTGCGCACCCGCGACGGCATGCGACACGTAGGGTGGGCCAAGGCTTGGCGCGGCCCACCGTCTGGTGTTCGACGTTGGCTTGTGTGAGTCGGTGCTTCAAGGGTGTCCAATCCGGGGCGCGGAAGGTGTGGCTGTAACTTGCTCGGCATCGGTAAACCAAGTGGTGGGCCGCGCCAAGCCTTGGCCCACCCTACGGGTTCTGTGGCCAGTGCTTCTTATCGATCACGTAACACAAGTACAACCCAAGGTAACCTGCCGCTGCCGGCCCACAGAATGCAACAACAAAAGCTCCAAAACGTCTTCCGGTTGACCAGGGGCGGTTATGGTCGCGAAGGGCATCAATTGCCCAAGGGACCAACTCCAACATGCCTCCAATCGTAATGAACATCAACAAGAGGCAGCTAATCAACCAGAACATTGTTCTCGGTAAATCCATCGTGTCTGCGGGGTCTGGCATGTCGTTCGATCGCCGGCAGGTAGGGCGGGCACGGTGCCCGGCGGTGGGTCGCACAGGGACACGGGCTTGCCGGGCAACGTGCCCGGCCTACGTCGTCAGTGGTTAAACAAAAACTCCCTGCTGCTCATCAGCGCCCAGAATAAGTCCTCGACGACAACACGCTTCTCGTTTGCCGACGCACCTCTCAACATCGCGACCAACGGCTTGCTTTCCCTGGGGCCTGGCAACCGACCCACACACGTCAGGTATGCCTCCACAACCAACTGCTCATCGGTCAGCTTGCGCTCAAGTAACTTGTCGATGCGGTTGCCATTGGCCGCGAGCTTGTCGTTGATCGTGTCGCCGTTGGAAATGTGCAGCACCTGCACCATGCTCGGCTGGTCGGTCCGCTCGCACTCGCAGGTGATCTGCCGCGGGTTTCTGCCGAACGTCCTGAGGAAGTATGAGCCGACAGCCGCGTCATAAAGCTGCAACGCGCGCGTGCCTTTGGGGTAGAAATCGGTCGCGCGTTTGTCCGCCCCGGGGAAGACGATCGTGTTGAACTCGGTCGGCACGGCCGTCACGTCGGCCACGGCGTCGTGCAGCACCTCGGCCATCATGCGGCGGGGGTAGTAGCGCGAGTAGAAACGCTTCTCAGCCTTGTTGCCCGGCAGGGGTCGGCTGCTGCGCTGATAGGTCGCCGAGCGCAGGATCGCGCGCATCAACGCCTTGACGTCGAACTGGTGATCGACCAGGTGCTGCGACGCGGCGGCGAGCAACGCCTCGTTCGACGCGGGGTTGGTCAATCGCATGTCGTCAACCGACTCGACCAGCCCGACGCCGAAGTAGTTCGCCCAGATACGGTTGGTGATCGCGCGGGCGAAGTACGGGTTGTCCGGCGACGTCAGCCAACTGGCCAGGTGCTGACGACGGTCGGTCGTGTCGTCGAACGCGATGGGCTGACCGTCCAGCGGCGTGGGCGGCTGGGGCTCGCCCGTCAGCGGCTGCACGAGTTCGCCGGTCTTGACGACGTAGAGCGTGCGTCGCCCGTCGCCGTTGCGGCCGTCGCCGCCCCACCCCTTGGCCCGCACGCGGGCGAACAGGTTGGCCATCGCGTAGTACTGGTCGTTCGTCCACTTTTCGAGCGGGTGGTTGTGGCACTTGGCGCAGCCGATCGACAGGCCGAGGAACGCCTGCGAGACGTTCTCCGTCATCGACTCCGGGTCCTGGTGCAGCGCGTAAAAGTTCGTCGCGCCCTGCGTGAAACTGTCGCCCTGCGCCGTGACGATCTGGCGAACAAACGCATCCCACGGCGTGTTCGCTTCGACGTGCTTGCGGACCCATTTGTAGTACGCCTTAACGGCGTCCGGCCGAAGTTTCGTCCCGTTGATCAGCAGGATGTCCGACCACTTGTAGGTCCAGTAGTCGACGAACCGCGGGTCGTTCAGCAGTTTGTCGATCAGCTTGTCGCGCTTGTCCTTCGCGTCGTCAGCCAGAAACGCGCGCACGTCGTCGGCGGTCGGCATCGCGCCGATGGTGTCGATGTACGCGCGGCGAACAAACGTCGCGTCGTCGCACATCGGCGACGGCGGCAGGTTGAGCCGTTGCAGTTGGCTCAGCACGTGCTCGTCGACGAAGTTGCGGCGTGGCTGACCCTTGAAGACGTTGGGCTCGACCTTGTTCGGGTAGGGCGAGGTGACGCGCGCGATGGCGATCTGACTCGAAAACCACGCGGTGACCGCGCCGACGCCGCTGCCGATGACGGTGACCCGGCCGTCCTCATCGACCTGCGCGACGGTCTGGTCGGCCGATTCGAACTTCGCCCAGCGCGTCACGTACTCGACCTTGCCGTCGGAGTAGTGGGCACGCACTTGCAGACGCATGGTCTTGCCCACCGCCGCGGTCGCGCTGGCGGGGAGCACCTCGACACGTTCAAGCGTCGCGTCGTCGTCGTTGGGCGGCGGTGCGCCGTTGGCGATCCAGTCGGCTAACACGCGGTAGTGGTACGAGTCGGTGTCGAACCGCACGCCGCCCTTGTGCGGCACGGCGCCGGTCGGCTTGATGAGGATCAGGCTGCGCGCCGGGTCGGCCAACTCGACCCGTCGGCCGCGCGCCTCACGCACGATGCGGTGGTAGTCCTGCTCCGGCGCGTAGCCGCGCAACGAGAGTTTGAACCCGCCCTTGCCAGCCAACGCGCCGTGACATGCGCCGGAGTTGCAACCCATCTTGGAAAGCACGGGCAGGACGTGGTTGCGGAAGGAGACGGGGGTCGGCAGGTTCTCGGGAGTTGGCGCCGTGTCAGCAGCGTGCAGGACGGTTGTGGGCGCGAGGGTTGCGATTATGAGGACACAGAGTGCACAGGTTTGGTTGGGTCGGGTGGTCATTGGGATTGAGTGTGGTGTTGGGAAGCGCGCTAAGCCGCAAGCGGCGGGGGATTTGTCATTGGTCAATGCTCATTGGTCATTGGTCATCTATTAGAACAGTTCCTTGATCGGCGCCTTGCCAAAGTCGACCAACGGGAACGGCCTGCCGTTTGGCCCCGGTAGATGACTCTCAACGTCGAAGCCCAAACTGTGGAAGATTGTCGCGGCGACGTGGCCGGGGTCGACGGGGCGTTCGGCGGGGGTCGCGCCGTTGGGGTCGGATCGGCCGACGACCCGACCGCCTTGCACGCCGCCGCCGGCGAAGTAGACGGTGAAACACTGTGGCCAATGGTCTCGGCCGCCGGCCGGGTTGACCTTCGGCGTTCGGCCGAACTCGGCGAGGTTGCACACGAGCGTGTCGTCGAGCATCCCGCGTTCGTGCAAGTCTTCTATCAACGCGCTGTACGCCTGGTCGTACATCGGGCAGACGATGTCGCGCATCTGCTCGATCGACGCGAACGGCTTCGACCCGTGGATGTCCCACGAGATGCCGGCGAACACGGTCAGGAACGTGTTGACGGTCACGAACCGCACACCCGCTTCGACCAGCCTGCGCGCCAGCAAACAGCATTGGCCGAACCGGTTCATACCGTACCGATCGCGCACCGACTTCTTTTCTTTACTCAAGTCGAATGCGTCGCGCGCCTGTTGGCTGGTCATCAAGCGGAACGCGGCGTGGAAGTTGCGGTCGAGCAGCTTGGCGTTGTCCGTTGCTTCGAACTCGGCGACCTTTTTGTCAACGATGTCGCGCATGCGCCGGCGGCGGTCGAGTCGGGCCGAACCGATCGTCTTGGGCGGCAGCAGGTCGGGCACCTGGAAGTTGGGCTTCGACGGGTCGGCGTTGAGCGCGAACGGGTCATGCGCCTTGCCCAGGAATCCGCCGGCCTGACCGTTGGGCAGGTTGCCGCCGCCGCGACCCATCTTCTGCGGCAGTACGACGAACGGCGGCAGGTCGGTGCCCTGGCTCGAGCCGCGTTTGTAACTGACCACCGACCCGACGTGCGGCGTCTGCACGCCGCCGGCGAAGAGTCGGCCGGTCTGCATCATCTGCCAGCCCGCGTCGTGCACGGCCGCGCCGGTGTGGTGACACGACCGCACGAGCGAGAACTTGTCGGCGATCTTTGCGTGCAGCGGCAGGATCTCGCTCAACTGGATGTCGGGCGACGCCGTCTTGATCGTCTTGAACGGCCCGCGCACCTCCGACGGCGCATCGGGCTTCGGGTCGAACGTGTCGATCTGACTCGGCGCGCCGAGGTTGAAGATCATGATGCAGGCGCGCTCGTCGTGGCCGTCTTTGATCGCCCCCGCCTCGCGCGCCGCGGCGAGTTGCGGCAGCGACAGGCCGATCGCGCCGAGCGTGCCGACCTGCAGGAAGTCGCGCCGCGTGACGCCGTTGCACGTGTGGGCCTTGCCTCGGCCAATGAAGTCGAGCATTTCGTGTCGCTCCGTCTGCTGCCCATCGAATCTGCGTCGAAGACTGTGACCGACCATTATAAGGAGAGCCCCGTTCAGAGCCTGATTGACGGCTGAGATACGCGCCACCACCGTCATGAAGGCAAACCGGGCCTTTCCGAAGACCTCGATTCGGTCGATACATGAGACATGGTGATCCGGGTCTTCGGAACGACCCGGCTTTGGCGCGTGCGGTCAATCATGCCGCCACACGCGCTTGCCACACGCCCCCTCACCGCGACAATGCCCGCATGAAGTCGCTGTTCAAACGCCTATTCGGTCTGACACCCATCGAGCCTGCCCATGAGGAGCAGGCCGTGCAGCCTCAGCGCGAAGAGGACGAAGCGCCGGCCATGCAACCCAAACCAGTGCCGGCCGAACCAGACACCGCCGACACACCCGAGCCATTCACCGCCCGAACGCTGCGCTACGACGTGCACAACCACATCCTGCCCGGCGTGGACGACGGCGCGGCCGACCTCGACCGCGCGTGCGACTGCATTGAGTTGCTTATCGAGAACGGCTACGAAGGCGCCATACTCACGCCGCACATCTACGCGCACCATTTCGATAACGACGAAAACGACCTGCGTGAACGATTCGATCGGTTCATCAACGACTTGGCCGGCCGATTCGACCCGTTCAAATTCGACCTCGCGGCTGAGTACATGATGGACGGGCCGTTTCTGGACAAACTGTACGACTCGCCGGAGCAACTGCTCACGTTCGGCCCGCGCGACGCTCGCTCCAACCGCGGCGACATGCTGTTGATCGAATTCGTGCCGGCCATCCTGCCCGCCAACATGGATGACCTGTTGCAGCGATGCGCTGAGCTGTCGCTGCGGCCTGTGCTCGCGCACGTCGAACGCTACGACTTCGCGGTCGGCCAAGCCGGCCACGAGCGCGTTCGCCAATGGCGGGCGCTGGGCGCGCTCGTGCAAGTCAACATCGGCGCGCTGGTCAGCCAGTACGGCCGAACGGTCGAGCAGGCTGCGCGCGACCTGTGGCTGAACGACCTGATCGACCTGTTCGGCACGGACATGCACCGCACCGACCGCGCCGCCAGCGCCCTACCCGAGGCGTTCGCCCTGTTGACCGACGAACCTTCTCACTTCGGCCCGAAAGCACAACACAGTCTGTTCGCGCAGAAGAATTCGAGCCAACCGACTGGTCACCGCATGCGTTCAAGCGCGCAGCCCGAGGCCGAACCGGAATTGGACGAGGACTTTGACTGGCCCGCGGGACCGACCTGACCCCCAACGCGTCCGAGCCTTCAATTGGGGCAACCCGACGCTCGCCGACCCGCAATTCATTTGAATTCGAGCGTGACCTTGTCCAGCATCGGTTTCGACTTGTTTTCCGTCGTGTCGGTCACACGGAACTCGAAGCCGAACCCGAAGCCCTCAGGCAGGGCTGACAGGTCGATTCTCGCCGGCGTCTTGTCGACATGTTTCGAGAGTTTGGAGTGGGCCTTGTACGTCTCCTTGACCTCGGTCCAGTCGGTCCACCGGTCGAGCTTGCCGTCGTTGTCGGTATCGACGCCGACGCGTGCTTCGATCTTCTCCACCCACGGGCCGGGGCTGACCCAGTCGGTCTTCTGCTGCGTCCACAGGTAGAACCGCCCCTCGGCGAAGCCAATGTCGGGGTCCGGGTGGCCGCTGCCGATTTTGTCGCACCACTTGAACGGTTTATTAATGTCGCTGCTGGTGAACCAGCCGACCGCCATCTGGTGGCCGCCAATCGGATCAAAGTCACCGAACAGGTAATACTGAGTGCCGACGCAGATGGCGGCCCAATCGCCGTACGCCTCCTGCTCCGGTTCGTGCACGTTGTATTGTGCGATATTGGTTTTGAAATCGGGGTGCTGTAGCCAGTGCGGGTGCTTGTACGTAGCGACCTTGCCCGTGTCTTTCGTGCGGTTGTCGACGGCCGGCGCGAGGATCTTGTACCCGACCGGACCGTCGTCGCTGACAGCGTGCCCAGCCAGCGGCGAGTCCCACGACCGTTTGCTGGCGTTGATCGGGCTCCAGTCTTCGTAGATCACATGGAACCGGCCCTGCTTGTCGAGAATGAACCCCGCATCCGAGCCGTGCGACGGGTCTTTGAACGCCATGCCCAAATTCTTGCCGACCTTGCCGTCGGTCAGGTCGTCGTCGACATAGACATGCGGGTCCTGGTCGTTGGGGTAGTCGTAGAAAATGTAGACCTTGCCGTCGACCTGCTCAGCCGACGTGACCCACCGTGAGAAGCCTTCGGTCACCGGGCCGTGGTGGACCCAGTTGACCATGTCGCGGCTCTGCCAGGCGTGGTAGCCGCCCTTGCTCTTCTGCAGCCCGCCCGGCGCGTTGAACTGGTTCGGCCAGCGCGTCGTTTGCAGCGGGATGTCGAAGCCGTCGAGCTTCGCCGGTTTGGGGGTGAACTGACTTTGCTGGTTCGCGCCTTGACCGCGTCGCCGGCCCGACCCGTATCGGCCGAACGCCCAGTAGTTCTTTGGGCCCATGCGCAGGAACACGGGCGCGTCCTGCATGTTGGCCGGGCCGAGATTGGCAATCGGGTTCCAGTTCTGCCAGATCGGCGACTGGTCAAACGTGATCGACGTCGCCTTGCGCTTCCTGTCGAAGCGCTTGACCTTGCTGGCGAACGACGCGGTCTTGCCGGTCGCAATGGCGACGCCGTCTTTGACCTGGAGGTTGCTCTGCTTCGCCTTCGCGCCGGTCCAGTCGTCCTGTGAATCAACGACCCAGGCATCGCTTGCCCAAGTCATACTTGCAGAGACGAGCGTCAGCGCGGCGACCGCGACCTGTATCTTCAATCCCGTCATGGCTTGGTCCTCATGTTCGTGCGATGCCTGTCCCGTATTCACCTTAACGGCGTCGCGTACACCCCATGCAAGCTGGGGACTGCCCACCGTGGACCGCCATTCTAGCGACGGCCGAACGCGCCGCGCGACGTTTGGGCGACTGGCGAAGGTGTCGAGCGTCATGCCCGCCGTGTCGCGGGGCTTATGGAACGGGCGTTGGTCCGCACGTGCGATCGTGTACGATGTTCCAAGCCCATTCGGCCGCGCCGATCGTGTCGCCATCCAAACCTTGCAGAGGAATGCCATGACCAGCCAAAAGGGAAGCCCCGCTTCTGACGCAGCCAAGCAAACGACCCGGCGGCAGTTCGTCGCCACCAGTGCCGCGGCCGCAACCGGTTTGACGATCGTGCCGGGGCACGTGTTGAGCGCCCGCGGGCAAACACCGCCGAGCGAGAAGCTGAACATCGCCGGGATCGGTGTGGGCGGGATGGGCCGGGGCAACCTGCGTGGTTGCAAGAACGAAAACATCGTCGCCCTTTGTGACGTCGATGAGCGCTACGCGGCGGGCACGTTCAAAGACTACCCCAGCGCCAAGCGTTACACCGACTACCGCATTATGCTGGAAAAGCAGAAGGACATCGACGCGGTGGTGATCGCGACGCCGGACCACACGCACGCGGTCATCACCATGGCCGCCATCCAGGCGGGCAAGCATGTCTACTGCCAGAAGCCGTTGACGCACACGGTGTACGAAGCCCGCAAGATCACCGAGGCGGCGCGGGCGTCGAAGGTGCAGACGCAGATGGGCAACCAGGGGCATTCGTCCGGCGAGATCCGCATGGTGCGCGAGATCGTGCAGTCCGGCGCGATCGGTGATGTCAAGGAAGTGCACGCGTGGACCGACCGACCCGACAAAGGCCCCTGGTACGCAAACTTCGCAGCGCGCGACATGCCCAAGCAATATCCGCCCGTACCCAAGACCTTGAACTGGGACCTTTGGCTCGGCCCGGCGAAGAACCGCAAGTTCAGCCCGGCGTTCCACCCGTTCAAGTGGCGGGCGTGGTTGGACTTCGGCACGGGCGCGTTGGGCGACATGGGTTGCCACATCCTGGACCCGGCCTGCTGGGCGCTGGACCTGTACCACCCGACGAGCGTCACCGCCGAAGTGAAACACCACAAGCCGGAACTGAAGGACGAGGCGTTCCCCATCGCCGCCACGGTCACGTATGAGTTCCCACAACGCGGCAAACTCTGCCCGTTGAAGTTGACTTGGTACGACGGTGTGTACCAGGTGCCCCGGCCGCCCATGCTCGAGGAAGGGCGAAAACTCCCAGCCAGCGGGGCGCTGATCATCGGCGAGAAAGAGACCATCCTGCACGGTTCGCACGGTGCTTCGCGCGCCCGCGTCATTCCGGAGGCTCGCTGGAAGACGTTCGTTCGGCCGGAGAAAACCATCCCGCGCGTCATCGGCCGACACGAGGTCGATTGGATCCGGGCGTGCAAAGACGGCAAGCCCGCCAGCTCAAACTTCGCGGACTACGGCGGCCAATTGACGGAAATGGTGCTCATCGGCGTCGCCGCGCAGCGCACGCCCGGCCAAGTGCTGACGTGGGACCCCAAGAAGCTCCGCTTCACCAACAACGACGCAGCCAACCAGTACCTGCACACGCCCTATCGCAGCGGGTGGTCGTTGGGTTGATGCGGATGGTCTGACGGGAACGCGCATGCGATGCGGTTACCCCGCGTCCGCCAACGCCGACTGACGCCGATTGCGGTAGAGAAACGCGTCCGAGGTGAGCAGCGACACGAGCAGCGCCTTCATGCTGCCGCCGCTCTGCTTGTAAGCGCGGTGGGCGTCCTGTAGCACCGGGGCGTCGTTGAGCGTTTCATTGCGGCCCATCCAGAATCGAAACGCGTGGCGGACGAAGACCTGTTCAGCCCGTTCGCTTGACGCGAGTCTCTCGATCAACTCGATCGCGTTGGCGACCTTGCCGTCGAGTGCGGGGTCGCCGGAGTCGATGACCTCGCCCGTCGTGTCAACCGGCTTGCCCTGCTCCGTGGTCCGGAAAAGCCCGGCGTGGTTGTACATCTCAAACGGCAGTCCGAGCGGGTCCATCTTCTTGTGACAGGTCCAGCAATACGTCTCCTGCGTCACGCGCATCCGATGCCGCAGGGTGTTTTGCGGCTCGTCCGGCAGCATCGCGTCGACGGTGATCGGCACGTCGGGGATGCCGCCACCCAGGAGCCGCTCGCGCACCCACTTGCCGCGCAGGATGGCGTGGTTGTCCATCGCGTCGGAGTGCGAAACCAGCCAACTCGGGTGGGTCAGGATGCCCAGGCGTTGACCTTCCGGGGCCGTCGCGAGAATGCGATCGGGTTTCATCGACCCGTTGCCGAAACTCCGGCGACTCACACGCGCGAAGATCTTGGGGCCGGATAGCTTTGCTTCGGCGACGCTGTGATTCGCACCAGCCCGTCGTTTCTTCGCGGACGACACCTTTCTCTTCGCCAATGTCACCTTTTTCTTGGCGTCCGCGATCAGCTTCCTGCTCTCGACTTTTGGCACTGGGTTGGCCTTCAGGCGCTCTTCCAACGCCGCCAGCTCCTTTTCCGCGACCTCGAGTTCGGCCGACTCTGCCTTCGCCGCTTCTTCGGCCGCTTTCTTCGCGGCCGCCACGGACGCCTGTATTTCTTGTCTGGATCGCTTCGTGCCGAAGTATGTCCTGCCGGACCCGGTCACCACGACTTTGTCCGTGGTCAGCAACCGCTTGAACACGTCCTTGTCTTCCTTAAGGATGAACTCGATCAACCGGTCCGTGCTCGCGGTCGCGTCGAACATAGCGCGGTAGTGCGATTGCCCACGGGTTGGCGCTCCCGTGTCGGCCAGGGCATTCGAATCCTTGCAGATGTAGCCACCCAGGTCATAATCGAAGTAGTCGCGGAAGAACTGCAAGACGCGCGGCTTGCGGATGCTGTCGTCGGCCAACATGCGCTCGACCTCGCGCTTCACATCGGCTTTGGTGCGCATGCGGCCTTCGACGATCGCATTGCGCAGTGCTTCGTCCGGCTTGATGTACCGCAGCGCGTGGTTGACGGCCAGCCCAAGTTCCCAGTCCTGGAGCAGGACCCGGCCGTGTTCATCCGGCTTGCCTTGTTCGGCCAACTCCGGGCGAAACAGCGCGTCGCGGTCGAGGAAGATGGCGGACAGGCCGAGCACCGCGCCGTCTTCCTTGCCAAGCTTGTCGATCGACTGCTTGACGATCGCCAGGTACGTGTCCGACTCCTGCTTGCTCGGCGGGCGGAAAGTCAGCGACTCGAACAAGTAGTCCACCGCGGCGCGTAGACGCTCATCGGTGACGCCCTCTTCTTTCATCAGGTCGTAAACGGGCGTCAGCGGACGCACAACTTTGGTGCTGTAGATCAGGCTGGTGGGAAGACCGCGGATGTCGCTGTCGCCACCCTTCTTCAGGATTTTAGAAAGCGCCCCGCGGTCGTCCGAGATCTGATCCGGGCCGGCGATACTCAACGGGCCGTACGCCATGTAGCGGATGAGGTCGCGGGCAGCGCCCATGATCTGCGTCGCTTCGGCGCTGTTGACCGTGTAGAAGTCCGGGTAGTTTTCCAGCCCGTGATGACGCGCTGACGACAGGATGGCGGGCACGCTCTTGACGGCCGTGGCGTACGCGACCGTCCCGCCCTGCCAGGCGATGATGCGGTCGGTGCCGAAATAGAGTTTCAGTTCGCCGCCGTGGTTGGTGGGCACGACGTCGCCGTGGGTGCGCAGGCCCGGCTTGGCCGGGTCGTATTCCGGCTCGGTGTTGATCAGTTCGTTCAGGCGGGTGATGTGTTCCTCGCGCGTCACCCGCCAGATGCGCGCCGGCGACGACGTCGGCACGAGCTGGATGCCCTTGGGCAGCGGCCCGAACAGCAGGTCGTGATCGACGAAGTTCCCCTTCTTCGGGTCGAGGTGGGCGCGGAACCCGCCCTTGTCTTTCATGACACGCGTCAACTCGCCGACGATCCAGTCCGAGAATTGAAGCCGTTCGATGACGCCGGGCTGACTCTTCCGCTTCTTCGGCGGCATCTCCTTCAACTTGACCTGCGCCCAAACGGCCTTCCATGTTGCGGCGTTAGTCTCATCAACCGGACCTAATGCCTCCAGCGACAGGTTCCCCTTCTTTTCGACGTCGTCGTGACAGGTCACGCAGTGGTTGTCCAGAAAGACCTGCGCAAAACCCTTGAAGGTCTTGTTGACCTTCTGGCCCGGTGTGTAGGTTTCTTCCGCTTGAGCGATGGGTGCGCCGGGGAATACTGGCGCACCGCACAGCAGTATCGCCAACGCCAACGTGACTCTGCTCATACCAACAGTTCCTTGAGGGGCCCGGCGCCGTTGTCGAACTTCTTGGCCAATTGCTGGCTCATGTTGAACCGGTCGACGTTCTGCCCGGCCGCGCGCAGCAGCGTTGACCAGAGCGCGTTGATCGGGCGTTTGCCGTCCAACTGCGTGAAGCAGCCGGTCTTGAACGCGCCGTCGAAATTGCCCAGGAGCATGACGGGCCAATTCTTGCCGCTGGTGTGCTGATAGTCCGCGTTGTTGCTGGTGTAGACGATCAGCGTGTGGTCCATCATCGTGCCGCTGCCTTCGGGCACGGCCTCGAGCGCTTCCATGATGCGCACGAGCATGCGGCTGTTGTACTGGCGGATCTTGATCCAGATCGGGTTGTCCGGCTGCTTCATGTGGCCGAGGTTGTGGCCCTGCTGCTCGACGCCCAGGCCCTTCCACGCGCCGAAGATCTCACCGCGACCCGAACCAATCGTCAGCGTGTTGGTGATGCCCGACGTGAGCGCCGAGATACCGAGGTCCAGAATCGCGTCGTGCCAGTCGGTCTCGAACTCGGGGTTGGTGTATCGCTCATCGACCTCCGGCGCGAACTGGCGCAGGTGGTCGGACACCGTGTCAAGCCGATCGCGCAGGCCGTTGACGTCCTTGAAGCCCTGGACGTATTGGCCGTACCGCTGCTGGTCGGTGGTCGGCAGCGAGCGACCCTTGGCGGCGGCGAGTGATTCGATCTGACTGAGCACGTTCGACCGCGCTTCGTGCTGCTTGCGGATGTCGCCGGTCGAGATGCCGCCGTACAGCATCTGGTAAAGGTGATTCGGGTTCGAGTGCATGAAGATCGGCTGACCCGCGCCGCTGGCTGACAGGTTCGCGACGGTCGGCTTGGTCGTCATGTTCTCGATCGAGTCCATGCCGATGCACAGGTGCGGCAGCAGCGTCTGCGGCAACGCCTTGCTCAGTTCGTAATCGATCGTCGGCGCGCTGGGCGGCACGCCGTCGCCGCCGCGGTAGCCGCCGAGCGCGCCAAAAAACGCGCTGTGCGACGGGCTGGTGTGAACGCCGTGCAGGCCGTTGATGATGTGCAGCCGATCCTTGTATGGCTCAAGCGCTTCGATCGGCTCGGGCAGTTTGGCCTTCGCCAACGAGCCGCTGTTGGTCATTCCAGTGGGGATGCAGGTCTTCGGGTCGAAGCCCTGGTTCTGCATGAAGAAAACGATCCGCTTGGGCGTCGCGTTGTTGAGTGACGCGGCCAGGAGGTTCTCGGGCGCGAACGGCAGGCCCATGGCGGCGCCAGCCCCGACAGCCATACTTCGCAGCATTTCTCGACGGTTGAGCATGATCGACCCTTCAGCACGTTGGATGGCGTAATTCTGATCGTGTCCCTGACCCCGTCACGGGGGCTCTGAGACAAACACTTCCCCCTGCTAAACCCATTGCAGCGGGGTTCATTGCGGTAACAGTCGGCGAAATCGATGGAATTGTATGGAATGTTGGGCGGATTCACATGGCAACAATCAATAACACGACTCCTCCCGCCAACCAAAACGGCTGTAATTAACCAATTGAAAACAATTTACGTCTCATTTTGCGTGATTCCACCCCCGTCAATAGTCAATCCGCCGTGCCGACCGGCGGGAGGCGGTCTGCCATCTTCGCGCCGGTCCGTTTCAACTCCGACACGGCCGCGGCGCGGTAGGCACGCAGCCGTTCCCGCTGGGCGGCGTCGTGCGCCAAATTCTTCAGTTCGTGGGGATCATCTTTGAGGTCGTACAACTCCTCGGTCTCGCCGGCCACGAGCGTGCGCACGTACTTGTACCGGCCCTTAGCGTAAACGACATACCACGGCACGCCGGGCCCGTGTGTCAGGCGCGGGTCGCCTCTTGGGGGGACGTTGTCTGTGTCCGCCCCGTACTGCTTGGCGGTGTGAACGAGCATGGCCGGGTGGGACCAACGTGCGTCACGCGATGTGAACAGCGGACTCAAGTCGTGCCCGTGCATGGCCCACGGCAAAGGCAGGCCTGCCTGAGCGAAAAACGTCGGCGGCAGATCGACGCCGCTCACTGGATCTTCGACGACGTGTCCTGCCACCGCACTGCCTTTGACGGGCCGGATGATGAGAGGCGCGGCGACTGCCGCGTCGTAGGGCGCCACCTTCGATTTCAAACCGTGCTGCCCCCACGCGAATCCCTGGTCCGAGGTGAACACGACCAGCGTGTTCTCATCCTGACCCGTCGCGCGCAACGCCTCCATCAATCGCCCCACACCTTCGTCGATCGCCAACACGCCCTGGTGATACTGGCGTACCCAGTCGGCCAACGGCCGACCGGGCAGGTCTTTCATGCCCACGGGCACCTTCGTCCGAACGCGGCGTTCGACAGGTTGACCCTTGGGGCCACGCTTCCAGAACTCGAACGCTTCGACGTAGGCCGGCTTGCCCGGCCGAGGCGGGTAGATGTCCGCGGGGCTAGGCACCTTGACATTCGGGTATTCATCCAGGTGGCGATCGGCCGGCGTGAACGGCCCATGCACCGCGCCGTAACAGAGCCACAGGTACCACGGCTTGTCGGGATCGCGGCCCTTGCCGTTAATGAATTCGACCGCCCACTTGGTGTAATTGTCGGTCGTGTAGCCATGCACCATCTCGGGCGCCGCGCCGTTCCGAGAGATCAATTGCTTGTCGTAATAGTTCGGCGCGTTGTCCGGGTGGCGCGGCCGATTCCAGACGATCTGATAGTCCCAGTCTCGGCCGAACCCCGCGTCCACACCGGTGTGCCACTTGCCGATCTGGGCGGTCACGTACCCATGCTTGCGAAAGACCGCCGGCCAAAACGGGCATTGCTCGGGGTCGTATGTGCTGCCCGGGTACTTGCCCTCCATCCGCATCGACATCACGCCGTGTTGATGCAGCCCCGTCAGCATGGTGGCTCGCGAAGGCATGCACCACGAACCGATGTAAGCCCGCCTGAATCGAACACCTTCCCGCGCCAGCCGATCGATGTTCGGCGTGCGGACCCAGTCAAACGCTTGCTCATAGCAACCGACCGTGCGATGCGACTGGTCGTCCGTGTAGATAAGGAGGATGTTGGGTCGCTCAGCCGCCAACGCCGCCGACACCAAACCGGACCAGGCCAAGGCGAGCAGGAGTAGTCGCGTGTGCATGCGTTCCATCCTCTGTGGGGATTCAGTCGCGTGACCATCATAAAGGCTTGCCGACGGCGAATGGGACGGCCTGCGAAGCGACGTTACCATGGTCCGCCTCCACACCACATTGTTTCGTTGACCGGCCTACCACCGCATGTCCGACGTGAACGCCACCATCCAGTTTCTCGCGACACCGGCGTCGCTTGGGTTGATGGCCTTGGGCACGGCGTTGGGCGTCATCGTGGGCGCAGTGCCGGGGTTGACGGGCGCGATGCTCATCGCGCTGACGTTGCCGCTGACGTTCGGCATGAGCGGCGAGTCGGCGTTGGTGCTGCTGGTGTCGATGTATGTCGGCTCGGTCAGCGGCGGGCTGATCACGGCGACGCTGTTGCGCATGCCGGGCACGCCCGCCTCGATCATGACCACGCTGGACGGCTACCCCCTGGCCAAGCGCGGTCACCCGGGCCGAGCGCTGGGCCTGGGCGTCAGCGCGTCGTTCGTGGGCGGCATGATTTCGTGGGGCTTCCTCGTGTTGCTGGCCAAGCCCATGGCCGACTGGTCCGTCGCGTTCGGGCCGTTCGAGTTCTTCGCGCTCGTGCTGATGGCGATGGTCTTGATCGCGTCGGTCGGCGGGGCGTCGTTGAGCAAGGGATTGCTGTCGGGCTTCCTGGGCATCCTCGCCGCGATGCCCGGCGCCGCGCCCGGCACGGGGCAGGTCCGATTGACGTTCGGCCTGCACGCGATGGACGACGGCTTCAAGTTGTTGCCCGTGCTCATCGGCCTATTCGCCGTCAATCAGATCATCCGCGACATCGTGCACATGGACGAGCCGGCTGAGTCCATTCAGGTCAACCGGCGCGGGCTGTTCATGCGGTTGGCCGACTGGAAGAAACAGGGCGTGAACATGCTGCGCTCGTCGGTCATCGGCACGTGGGTGGGCATCCTGCCCGGCATCGGTGCGAATATCGGCAGCGTCATGGCTTACTCGACCGCGCGCAGCGTGTCGAAAAAACCGGATGAGTTCGGCCAAGGCAGCGAAGAAGGCATCGTTGCATCCGAGTCGGCCAACAACGCGACGGTGGGCGGCGCGCTCATCCCGCTGATCGCGGTCGGTGTGCCCGGCAGCGTGATCGACGCCATCCTGCTGGGCGCGCTGGTCCTGCACGGCCTGCAACCCGGCCCACTGCTGTTCGCCGAACAGCCCAAAGCGGTTTACAGCATCATGGGCACGATGCTGCTGGCGAACATCTTCATGTTCGTGTTCATGCTCCTGTCGGTGAACTGGTTGGCGAAGTTGGCCTCTATCCCGCGCTCGCTGTTGCTGCCCGTGATCCTGACCTTCTGCGTGGTCGGCTCGTTCGCGTTGGCTAACCGGATGTTCGACGTGTGGGTCATGCTCGGGTTCGGCCTGTTCGGCTTCGCGCTCGAACGGTTGCGCGTGCCGCTGGCGCCGTTCGTGATCGGATTCGTCCTCGCGCCGATCGCCGAAGAACACCTCACCGCCGGCCTGATGCAGACGGGCGGCAGCTACCTGCCGCTGGTCACCCGCCCGGTGTCGCTGACGTTCTGCCTCGTCGCCGCCGCGCTGCTGGGCTGGACGCTGGTGAGGCATGCGCGCGGGCGTCGCAGGGCACAATCGCCCCCAACGTAGGGTGGGCACCGCCCACCACGGTTTATCGTTGCGTTTCCAAGCTCTATGGTGGTCACAGCCCACCCCGCGGCTCATGCTTAGGGTGCCACACTTTGGCTTTGCAAAGTGTGCCGAGACGCGGACGGCGTACAAATGTGCAACCGCACACTTTGCAAAGCCAAAGTGTGGCACCCGATCACAGGACGCAGGCCGTTCGCCGGCACGTCGAATGAAAACGAATGACGACGCATGACCCGCCGACCCAACATCCTCTGGTATTGCACCGACCAGCAGCGTTTCGACACCATCGGCGCGCTGGGCAACCCGCACGTCAAGACGCCCACCATCGATCAACTGGTCGGCGAAGGCGTCGCATTCACCCACGCCTACTGCCAGAGCCCGATCTGCACGCCGAGTCGATCGAGTTTCATGACGGGTCTGTACCCGTCGCGCGTGCACAACACACGCAACGGCAACGACACGTTTCCTGATCACCCGCCCGTCATCAGCAAGCTGATTGCCGACGCCGGCTACGACTGCGGCATGGTCGGCAAGTTCCACCTGCAAAGCTCCGGCCGCCGCACGGAACCCCGGCTGGATGACGGCTTTTCATTCTGGAAGTTCAGCCACGCGCCGCGCGACGACTGGAAGGAAGGCCACGATTACGCCGACTGGGTCCGTCAACGCGGCGGCGACCTGGACGCGATGCGGCAAAGCGAAGACCGCGTCAGCCCCGAATTCCACCAGACGACCTGGGCGACCGAACGCGGCATCGAGTTCATCAACCAACAACGACCCGCCGATCAGCCCTGGCTGCTGAACATCAACATCTACGACCCGCACCCGCCGTTCATCCCGCCGAAGGTCTATGCAGATCGCTTCGATCCGCAGGCCATGCCCGGGCCGTACTTCCGTAAATCCGACTTGCAACAGCAAGCGCGACTCGCAAGCGTCGACTTTCAAGGCGAAGCGCTCGACCCGGCCGGCCACGACGCACACCGGATGCAAGCCAATTACTACGCGATGATCGCTCAGATCGACGATCAGTTCGCACGCCTGCTCCGGGCGTTGGACGAGACAGGCCAACGCGACAACACCGTCATCCTCTTCACCAGCGACCACGGCGAGGCGCTGGGCGACCACGGCCTGATGCAGAAGGGCTGCCGATTCTATGAGGGCCTCGTGCGCGTGCCGCTCATCTTCAGTTGGCCCGGCCGTTTTGAACGAGGCTTGCGCAGCGACGCGCTCGTTGAACTGTTGGACATGACGCACACACTGCTCGAACTGACCGGTGTTGCCGTACCCGATTACTCGCAAGGCCAAAGCCTGCTCCCGATCCTGCAAGGTCAAGCGTCGCCCGATCACCTGCGCGACTTCGTGCGCAGCGAATACTTCGACGCGCTCGACCCCCACTTTACGGGTGGGACCGGCACTTACGCGACGATGCATCGCACCGAGCAGTACAAGCTGTCGCTTTACCACGACAAAGACCTGGGCGAGTTGTACGACCTGCGGGACGACCCGTGGGAGTTCAACGACCTGTGGGACAGCCCGGAGCATCAGGCCATCAAACACCGACTCATCCTCGAAAGCTTCAACGCGCACGTCGTGCTGACCACCGATGTCGGGTCGAAGCGCATCGCGCCGATGTGAACGATCGGGCCTTGGACGCGGGCCGTCCGCCAGAAAAGTAGGGTGCGCTTCAGCGCACCACGATGAACGGAACGTTTCCCCGCTTACTTGGTGCGCTAAAGCGCACCCTACGGGTGGGCCGGCGACACTTCGGACAAAGCCTAATCTGTGGTCTCTTTCTCCGGCGTGAGTCATTCGGGCTACGGCAGGTCGATCACAAAGACCTGGGTCAACACGTAGTGCAGACCAAAACTCATCGCCAGCGCGATCACCGCCAATGCCGGCAGGCGATTCATGTTCATCCGCGTCAGCCGCAGACCCAGGCCAACCACAAACAACGCCGTCGCGACGCGGAACCCGAGCCAATTCATCTGCATCAGCCAAACGTACAACGCCGTCATGGCGACCGCCGTGCCGGCCATGAGGTAGTGGCGCTGATAGTCCGGTAAACCGCTCGCCTCATTCGCAGCGGAAGGCGCTCGCCGAACGCGGGCCCGCACTTCCTGCGCGAACACGACAACGCCAAACACGACTACCGCCCCGAATACCCAGGCTACGAAATTCGGCAGGTCGTCGATCGACCGGGGCGACACGCCCGCGATACGTCGTTCGCGCTCCGTCAGAGACTGTGCGAGCGCGTCACCCGTGAGAACCACATCGTCCGTATGGATCGCCGCGAGTCTTTCGCGCACCTGTTCGGTCCGCATCGCCCGACTCAACGCTTCGGCGACGACGCGTGTGCGATCCGCGGGCGTGCCCCGGGGGGCCCACCAGTACTGCATGTTGCTGAACACGACGTCGAAGCCCTGTTCCTTTGCTGTGAGCACGTCCGGCGCAGCGGCGTGCCGGGTTGGCCCGCAAACCGCCAGCGCTCGTAAACCTTCCGACTTGAACTGCATGTACTCGGCGATCGAAAACGCGGACACGTCGATGTGGCCGCCGACCAGCGCGGCGAATCGTTTCGCGCCGCCACCGGTTGATGTGTAACGGAATCGCGCGCCGGGTCGGGCGCGTTCCAGCATCAGTCCCACGAAATGACTCGGCGCGCCGATATTCGCGGAGAATACGACCTCGTCCGGCCGATCGGCCGCCTCTTCCAGCAACTGCTTCAAGTCGGTGTACGGCGCGTCCTGCGCGACCGCGATCACCAGACCCACCTCACCCGTCCCCGCAATCGGCAAGAACGCTTCCGGGCCATAGTCGGCTGCGCCGCTGTGCTTGGCGGTGATCATCCCGTCGTGCAGACACAGGATCGTGTAGCCGTCCGGCTCGGCGTTCATCACCTGCCGACTGCCGATCGTGCCGCCCGCGCCGGGCACGTTCACCACCACGATTGGCTGCGGGAGCAGTTCGTCCTCTTCAATCGCCTTCTGCAGGATGCGCACGAACGTATCGCTGCCGCCGCCCGCCCCGAACGGCACGATCACCTTGATCGGCCGACTGGGATACGTGTCGTCGACCGCTGTATCGCAACTGCCACAAGCCAGGGCCGCGATCACCACGACCAACAACCGACATCGATCAATCGGGACTGGCAATCGCATGCGGAGCACGTTGAACAGGAGAGAGACAAAACGCGTGGACGCAAGAACGCTGGGAGGACTTCATCATAACGACTCAACGTGCGCCAATGTCGAGTCGCTGCGCATGCCGAGCAAGCCGATGTCCCAAACGCGTGTGTCAACCATGGGCGCGTCCTTTCAGGGCACAACATCGACCGTTCCCAATCGGGCGGACCTCGACACTTCCCACGGGAATTCACCGATTCCGCACACCCTGGCACGGCCTCGCCATTCAAGGTATTCGGTAGGTTGTCGCCAACTCAAGAACACCGCGCGACGGCCAACCGTCTAGTGCAAAAGAGCCGGACAGGCGTACCGGCCTGTAGAATACCGGCATGACCGAGCACCCGATCAAGTTGTGGCGTGACTGCGTGCGCTGGCTCCTACTCGTTTTCACGACAATTCCGCTGGCAGCAACGGCCCGGGCTGACGACGTCTCATTTAACCGAGACATTCGGCCGCTGCTGTCCGACCGCTGTTTCGCCTGCCACGGGCCAGACGCACACGAACGCAAAGCCAAGCTCCGCCTCGACACGGCCGACGGAGCCGACGGCGCATACCGCACGCACAAAGGATTCACAGCAATCAAACCGGGCTCGCTCAAAGACAGCGAGTTGTGGCACCGACTGACCACCGACGACGCCGACGAGGCGATGCCGCCGGCCAAGTCCAACAAGAAGCGTTTTTCGAAGGCCGAACTCGCCCTTGTCAAACGGTGGATCGAGGCGGGCGCGAAGTACGAAGGCTTCTGGGCGTTCCAGCCGCCGCGCAATCCGCTGCGCCCGGCTGTCAAGGACAAGTCTTGGAGTTCGCACCCGATCGACCTGCACGTGTTGCGAAAGCTCGAGTCGATCGGCATGAAGCCGTCGGCTGAGGCGGACCGACGCATGCTGATCCGCCGCGTCACGCTCGACCTGACCGGGCTACCGCCCACGCGCGACGAAGTCCGAGCGTTTCTTAATGACAAACGACCGGGCGCTTACGAAGCGTTGGTCGATCGGCTGTTGGCCCGGCCGCAGTACGGCGAACACATGGCCCGGTACTGGCTCGACGTCGTGCGCTTCGCGGACACCAACGGCATGCACAAGGATTTCTATCGCAACCACGTCGCCTACCGCGACTGGGTGATCCGCGCGTTCAACGAGAACCTGGGCTACGACGACTTCGTCCGTTACCAACTGGCGGGCGACCTGTACCCCGACCCGTCGACCGACCAGTTGGTGGCGTCGGGGTTCCATCGGCTGCACCTGATCATCGACCGCGGCACGGCATTGCCGGAGGAGAGCTTTACCAAAAACGTCTTCGACCGCGTGACTTCGGTGGGCACGGCGTTCATGGGCATGACCGTGAACTGCGCGATGTGTCACGACCACAAGTACGACCCGCTGACACAGGAAGACTTCTACGCGCTGTTCGCGTTCCTGAACAACATCGACGCGGAACCGGAAACGCGCGGCCGACCGCGCAACGGCTTGCAGCCGCCCTTTATCTCCCTAGCCACGCCCGAGCAGTCTGACCGGCTCAAAAAATTCGACGCGCAACTGGCTCAATTGCAAAAGCAGCTTGCCTCAGCCAAACGCGAGGTCGCCAAGACAAAAGACGCAGCCAGGAAGAAGGCGTTGACCGAGTCGACGCGCAAACTGCAGGCCAATCACGACGCGCTCAAACGACAGCGCGACCAGTTCCACGGAACCATTCAATACGCGATGGTGATGAAGGAACGCACCGACGTCCGCCCGGCCTTCCTGCTGACGCGCGGCGAGTACGACAAGCCCGCCAAGCCGGTCGAGCGGAACACGCCCGCGTTCCTTCCGCCCCTTCAGAAGAAAGGCTCGGTCGCGACACGGATGGATCTGGCTCAGTGGTTCGTCGACCCAGACAACCCCTTGACCGCCCGTGTCGCGGTCAACCGGTTCTGGCAGCAGCTTTTCGGCGTCGGGCTGGTCAAAACGTCGGAAGACTTCGGGGCGCAGGGCGAAGTGCCCAGCCACCCCGAACTGCTGGACCACCTGGCTGTGCGGTTCGTCGAGTCGGGATGGGACGTCAAGGCGTTGATGAAGCACATTGTCGTGTCGAAGACGTACCGGCAGACGTCGGTCGCCGCGCCACAACAGTTCGAGCGCGACCCGGAGAACAGGCTGCTTTCGCGCGGGTCGCGCTATCGGCTGGACGCCGAGGTCATCCGCGACCAGATCCTGGCCACTAGCGGGCTGCTCTCCACCAAGATGTTCGGCCCCAGCGTCAAGCCGCCTCAACCCGACGGCCTGTGGAGAGCGGTCACGATGATCGGCGAGCGCTTTCAGGCTGACTCGGGTGAGGCGATCGTTCGCCGCAGCTTGTACACCTACTGGAAGCGCGGGATGCCGCCGCCACAGATGACGATCCTCAACGCGCCGATCCGCGACGCCTGCGTCGCCCGGCGTGAACGCACGAACACTCCGTCGCAGGCCCTGCTGCTGCTCAATGAGTCGCAGTACATGAAAGCGGCCCGTCACCTGGCCAAGCAATCGCTCGACCAACCCAAGCTCACCGCCGCGCAGCGCATCGACTACGCGTACGAAGTCGTCACCTGTCGACTCCCCGACGCCGGCGAACGCCGCATCCTCAACGACCTGATCGGCCAATTGCAGACCGCCTACCGAGCGAACCCCAATCTGGCCGCGGCCTTGTGCGAAGGAATTGACCTGCCCAGCGACGACGCCCGCGCCGAGTTGGCCGCGTGGACGGTCTACGTCAACCTGCTCTACAACCTCGACATTACCAAAACACGGGATTGAATCATGGACCCGTTGACCGAATACCAAACACGCGAATCACGCCGATCGTTCTTGAGGAACACCGGCATGGGGTTGGGCGCGGCGGCGTTCGCCTCGCTGATCCACCTGCGCGGCGAGGCCGCGCCGCCCGGCGCTCACCACGCGGCGCGTGCCAAGCGTGTCATCTTCCTGTTCATGGCCGGCGCGCCGAGCCAGGTCGATTTGTTCGACCACAAGCCGGACCTGCACAAGTACTTCAAGACCGAGCTGCCCAAGTCGGTCAGCATGGGGCAACGCGTCACGGCCATGACCCGGGGCAAGACACAACTGGTCGCGCCGTCCGCTTTCAAGTTCAATCAACAGGGCCAAAGCGGCATCTGGATCAGCGAACTGTTGCCGCACATCGCCCGACACGCGGACGACCTGTGCGTCGTGCGATCCATGAGCACGACGGCCATCAACCACGACCCGGGCAAGACCTCGTTCTGCACCGGCTCGGAAATCCCCGGCAAGCCGAGCATGGGCGCGTGGCTGAATTACGGCCTCGGGTCGTTGAACAACGACCTGCCCAGTTACGTGGTCATGCCGTCGGCCTTCTGGAGCGGGCGTGTGAACGTGCAAGCGCTTTACGCCCGCCTGTGGGGCAGCGGGTTTCTGCCGTCCAAGTATCAGGGCACGTCGTTTCAAGCCGTCGGCGACCCCGTGTTGTTCCTGTCGAACCCCAAGGGAGTGGACGCCAACGTTCGGCGGCGCATGCTCGACGCGCTGGCGCGCATGAACCAGAAGCACCAGGCGGAGATCGGCGACCCGGAAATCCAAACGACCATCACGCAGCAGGAGATGGCGTTCCGCATGCAGGCCTCGATTCCGGAGTTGACCGACATCACCGGCGAGTCGAAACAGACGCTCGAGATGTACGGGCCCGAGGTCACGAAACCCGGCTCCTACGCGCGGAACTGTTTGCTGGCCAGACGCATGGCTGAACGCGACGTGCGATTCATTCAACTCTTCCACCGCGGGTGGGACCACCATTCACGTTTGCCCGACAATCTGCGTGGCCAATGCCGGGACGTCGACCAGCCCACGGCCGCGCTGATCCAGGACCTCAAACAACGCGGCCTGTTCGACGACACGCTCATCGTCTTCGCGGGTGAGTTCGGCCGAACGGTGTACGGACAGGGCAACCTGACGCGCGACAACTACGGCCGCGACCACCACCCGCGGTGCTTCGGTGCACTGTTGGCCGGCGGTGGCATCAAGGGCGGCATCGAATACGGCAGGACCGACGACTTCAGCTACAACGTCGCCGAGAACCCCGTCTACGTCCGCGACCTCCACGCGACCATGCTGCACCTGCTGGGCATCGACCACAACCGCCTCAGCTTCGCATTCCAAGGCCTGGACCAGAAACTGACGGGCGTGCTGCCGACACGCGTCGTCTATGACGTGATTCGCTAGCACACGAGCCTAAAGTTTGTGTCGGCCCAACTCTGCCCCGACCGATCACGCATCAAGTATCATTAGTGTCATTCGTCCGCTTCTGATCCCAATGGACGACCTTTCAATGGACCGTTCGCGCCGCCTTGCGCCGCTCATCGCCGTTTGCCTGATTGCCTCGGTTCAGGCGGAGCCGTTGTCGACCCGGATCGACCGACTGATCGATGCAGAGTCGTTAGCCCCGGCGGCGCGCGAGGTCGATGACGCCACGTTCGCACGACGTGTGTACCTCGACCTGACGGGTGTGATCCCGACCGCCGGACAGGTGCGCGCCTTCGCAGAGAACGACTCTACCGGTAAGCGCGAAGCGTTGGTTGATCAGTTGTTATCCTCGCCCAACTTCGCGGAGCACATGGCCGACGTGTTCGACGTCATGCTCATGGAGCGGCGGGCGAACAAGTACATTAAACAGACGCAGTGGCGCGACTACCTGGTCAACCACTTTCGCTCTGGTCGCCCCTTGAACCACCTCGCGCGAGAAGTGCTCGCAGCCGACGGTGGCAACTCGGGGAACCGCGCGGCCGCGCGGTTCTACCTCGACCGAGAGGCCGACGCCGACGAAGTCACCCGCGCGATCGGCCGAGTCTTTCTGGGAAGAGACCTGCAATGCGCGCAGTGTCACGACCACCCCGAGATCGATGAGTACGTGCAGACCGATTACTACGGCCTGCAGGCATTCTTGGCTCGCAGCTACCTTTTTACGGACAGCAAGAAGACCGTCTACTACGCCGAGAAGGCCGAGGGTGAAACGACGTACCGTTCGGTTTTCAAGCCAAAGACCGGCCCGTACCCTGCCGCGCCGAAACTGGTCGGGCGACCGCCCGTTCAAGAGAAGCCGATCGCGCCGGCCGACGCGTACAAGGTCAAGCCGGCCAAGGGTGTTCGGCCGATCCCTTCGTATAGCCGTCGGCAACGACTCGCCGACGAGTTGACCGACCCCTCGAACAACGCGTTCAACCGGAACATGGCCAATCGGCTTTGGGCACACATGTTCGGACGAGGACTCGTGCACCCTGTTGATCACCACCACGGCGGCAATCCACCCGCACACCCAAAGGTGCTCGACGCGTTGACGGCCGCGCTGGTCGAGTCGAACTACGACGTGAAGGCGATGTTGCGCGCGATCGCGTTGACGCAGGCCTATCAGGCAACCAGCGCACCGCAGCGTGACACCGCGGAACAAGGCAATGACGTGGCCGCGCGGATCGAGTCATTGTCCGATCGCCTCAAGCCGTTGCGCGAAACGGTGAACCGCGAGCACGAGAGGGTCGATGACCTGGAAGACGAGGTCGATGCGTCAGCCAAGTCGTATGCCGCGGCGGCCGCGGCGCTCGCAACCGTGCAGAAGACGTACGACGCGGCGAAGAAGTCGGCCGACGCCGCCAACAAATCGTTGGCCAAGCCGAACGCTGATTACCAGGCCGCGCTCAAGACTACGCCGAAACTGACCGCGGCTTCGCAGGCGGCCGCAGCCGCCGCCAACGCATTGCCGGCCGACAAAGACCTGGCCGCGGCGGCCAAGACGATTGCCGAGCGCGCGACCAAGGCCGAGGCTGCGCTCGCCGCGCTCAAGAAGAAGGTCGACCCACTGGCCGCATCAGCCAAGAAGGCCAACGACGCGCTGGCCAAAGCGCGCACCGCACTGGACGCCGCAAAACAGAAGCGCAACGCCGCACGCAACAGTTCGATCGACGCGCAAAGGCAACGGACAGACGCCATCGCGGGCCGAAGCGCGCACCTCGCAGCCGTCGCGCGCACACAAGCAAGAATCGACTTCTTCAAACAAGCCGTCAGCAACGACGCCCCCGATGCGTTCATTCAAGCGATGTCGAATCGCTTCATCGTTCGCGAGCCGAAGCCGCTCAGCCCCGAACAATTGGCCCGCAGCATGATGCGTGCGACGGGCTATCTCGCCCCGCAACGCGCCGCCGCAGAAGCCGAGGTACTCAAGCAAGAGCAGGCCGCGGCCGCGAAGGCGAAGAAAGACGGCAAAACGCCGCCAACAGTCTCCGAAGCCGACCGCGCTGCTGCCGTCGAACGCGTGCTGCAAACCAAGACCGCGTCAGCCGTCGGCGCGTTCGTCAAGTTGTTCGCGGCCGCGCCAGGCCAGCCGCAGGACGAATTCTTCGCGACCGTCGATCAAACTCTGTTTCTGAACAACAACGCGATGCTCCGCGGCTGGCTCGCGCCGTCCGGCAATAGCCTGACGGCGCGACTCGTCAAAGCGCCCGACGCGCAGACCCTCGCGGACGACCTCTACCTGAATGTCCTCAGCCGCGGGCCGACGGACGGTGAAATCAAGGCGGTCGAGGCGTATTTGAGCCGATTAGGTGAAGACCGCGCGACCGCTGTCCGTGAAATGGCGTGGGCATTGCTAACCTCTGTCGAGTTCCGCTTCAATCACTGATTGAACGGGAGGCCACCTCATGCGCTGCGACTATGCATGCCAGTCCCAAGACCACAGCCTCGCCCGGCGACAATTCCTCGGATCGATGGCGGCCGGCCTCGGCTCCGCGGCCTGCGGCTTCGACGCCCTGGCGTCGCCCAAGGCCGCGGAACAACTCGCGCGTGACCAAAAGCGCGTACTGGTCGTCTTCCTGGCCGGCGGTGTGAGCCAACTGGAAAGTTGGGACCCGAAGCCCGGTACGCCGACCGGCGGGCCGTTCGCGACGATCCCCACTTCCGTGCCCGGCCTGCACATCAGCGAGCTGCTGCCGCACTCTGCCAAGATCATGCACCACATGGCCGTGGTCCGCGGCGTCAACACTCGCGAGAACAATCACGGCAAGGGCAAGTACATGATGACGACCGGCCGACGCCAGGAGGAGCCGGGCGAGTTCCCGACCATCGGCGCGACTGTCGCACGGGCGCTGGAAAGCGGCAGCGCGATCCCCGGACACATTCAGATCACGCCCAAAGCCGGCGGGACGCGCTCCAATGACTCGGCCTACCTTGGCCCGAACTACGCAAGCCTGAGTCTGTCTGACGGCAAAGCGCCGGCCGACAGCACACGTCACGACACGCTGACGCTCGAGGCTGACACGCGTCGCAACGCGTTCCGCGCGGCCGTCAACGACCGCTTCCTGCAACGCCGACGCACCGCCAGGACCGACCTGTACACGCAGAGTTTCGAGCAGGCTCAGTCGCTCATGGCGCAGCGGGAGGTGTTCGACGTCACCAAAGAAGCCGAAGCCGACCGACGGCGTTACGGCGACCATGACTTCGGCAGACACTGCCTGCTCGCACGTCGGCTGCTCGAAAACGACGCGACTTTCGTGCAGGTGACGCACACGAACTACGACACGCACAACGAGAACTTCAACTTCCACATCGAACAACTCGAAGAGTTCGACCGCCCGTTTGCGAACCTTATCGACGACCTGCATCAACGGTCGATGCTCGAGTCGACGTTGGTGGTGGTCATGTCGGAGTTCGGCCGAACGCCGCGCATCAATCACAAGTATGGACGCGATCACTGGGGCACAGCCTGGTCGGTCGTGCTCGGCGGCTGCGGCATCCAAAAGCAGGCCGTGTACGGCAAGACCAACGCGCAAGGCACGGCCGTGGTTGACGGGCAGGTTGACCACGCGCGGCTCTTTCACACGTACCTCCAGGCCGTGGGTGTCGACTCTTCGTCATCGTTCGATATCGCCGGACGGCAATTCCCGGTGGCTAACCCCGCGTCGTATCCGATTAAGGAACTGTTGGCCTGAACGCCATGGGCGACGAAGCAAAACCCAAACCGAACCCGTCTGCCAAGCCGCCAGAGAAGTCGGCGAAGGACACGCCTGCGCGCCAACCCGCGGAGCCGAAGCAGACGCGCGTCGTTGCGCAATGGAAGTACACGCATCCCATGATCGCCTGCCGAGTCGATCCGACCGGCAAGTACGTACTGGGCTGTTCGGAAGACCGTTCGATCCAGCGTTTCACCGTCGCCGACGGCAAACGCGTCGCGCTGCTCGGCCACACGAGTTGGGTGCGCGGACTCGCTTGCACACCCGACGGCAAGACGCTGATCAGCGGCGGGTACGACGGCAAGCTGATCTGGTGGCCGCTGACCGACGACACACCCAAGCCGAAACGCACGGTCGAAAAGGCCCACACGGGATGGGTGCGTGAGGTCGCCATCAGCCCGGACGGTTCGAGGATCGCAACGGCCGGCAACGACAACCTCGTCAAGGTCTGGCAGGTGACCGACGGCGCGTCCGTCGCGCAATTTGAAGGTCACACCAGTCACGTTTACGGCGTGACGTTCGATCCGTCCGGCGAGCACGTCGTGTCCGGCGACCTGCACGGGCACATCAAGCAATGGCACATCGCCGACGGCAAGCACGTCCGCGACCTCGAAGCCCCGGCCATGACGGGGTACGACAAGACGTTCCGCGCGCAGTACGGCGGCGTGCGGCACATGTCGTTTTCGCCGAACGGCACACACCTCGTGTGCGCGGGTTTGCACAAGTCGACCAACGCCTTCGCGGGCAAGAACGAGCCGGTCGTCGTCCGCTTCGAATGGGCAACCGGCAAGATCGCCGCGACGCACGCGACGCCCGGTGTTCAAGGCATCGCCTGGGGCGCGGCAGAACACGCCGACGGTTTCGTGGTCGCCGGCTGTGGCGGCGGCAGCGGCGGGTATCTGGTCTTCTGGAAACCAAACGAAGCAAAACCGTTCCACAAGGTCAAGTTGCGCGACACGGTCCGCGGTTTCGATATCCACCCCGACGGCCTGCGGCTTGCAACCGCGCACTACGACCGACACGTCCGCCTCTCGATCATGGCGCCAAAGCCAAAGTAAGGCCCATGAACTGACCCGCTTATCCCACCGTTGATTGCCGATCCCGTTGACACCGATTTGGCAAGCGCGATTGCCCCATGAAAAACGCCCACGTAAGGCGCGATTGGTTCGCGTCTTACGAGGGCGTTTTCGGGTAAGCGGAGAGGGTGGGATTCGAACCCACGGTACGGCGAACCGCACACCGGTTTTCGAAACCGGCCCCTTCAGCCACTCGGGCACCTCTCCAGACCTGCGCCGCCACAATGGGCGGGCGGGTTTATGCCGCGGGCGGACACGCTCGGTCAATCCGCAGCCGACGATCATAGCCGAGACAGGCCTGTCAGCCGAGCCGTTGGCGGCTCGGCGCAGCAGCCCCGCCGCGCGACCAGCCCCATCGTCACCCGCGCGCGACGACGGGTCAGCCGACCGGCCGGCTTTGCAACACGTCGTAATCACGCTATTGTCGGCCCGTCGACCGCAACGACGACCATGACACCCACACCCGCCCAACTCGAGCCCGGCCGACGCGTCACCGTCGTGCAGCAGATCCCGCAGCGCGACCGCGTCTGGACGATCCGCACGACGGGCACGGTTGTCGAGACCGCTCAGCGTAAAACCGGCTCGTGGTTCGCCCACGCCAAGGACGACCGCCTCTGGCTCGATCGACTGACGCTGCGCAAGGACGACGGCGAGCTGATCATTTTCAATCTCGATGGCTACACCCATATCGAATCCGAGCCAGAGCCGATTCAGTCCGAGCGGTCGGCAGACACGGATACGACCAAGACAGACGACGAGGACGCGGCCGAGTCGCCTGCGGACGCTGTCAACGCATCGGATGATGCCCCGGCTGACGAACCCGCCCCGGCCGAAGCCAGTACGGACGGCGATGACGCCAAATCCGACTGAATCCCGTTCTGCCCCTCTCCGCCGCGACGGCCTGCCCTTCCTTAATACAGTCTGCCGGATCGACCGATCACAAGCTTGGTCACGTCGGTTGAACGGGCAACGCGACGTCAACGTCCGTCCCATAACGAGCGCGATCCGAGGACCATGGTCGATTGACCAATCGTCCATGTGACGTGTAGTGCAGACCGCGCATCCGAACGAACGGCGTGCAAACCGAATACCCCGACCCAAAGCCAAACCATGACCAACTGGAATCAACTTCACGGCGACGCGTTCCAGGACAAACGCGTGCTCGTCACCGGCGGCGCCGGCTTCATCGGCTCGCACCTGACCGAGGCGCTGCTCACGCTGGGTGCAAACGTCGTGGTGATCGACGACCTGTCCGGCGGCGATGTCGCCAACTTCGAGCCGTTTGGCCCGGCCGCGGGCGACCGGTTCCGTTTTATCGAGGCGTCGATCCTCGACACCGACGTGTTGGCCGACGCGACGGCTGACTGCGACGTCGTGCTGCACCAAGCGGCGCTCGGCTCCGTCCCGCGCAGCGTCGAACAGCCCGAGCTTTACACGCAGGTCAACGTCACCGGCACGCTCAACGTGCTCGAAGCGGCGCGCAACGCGAACGTCCCGCGCGTCGTGTTCGCCGCAAGCTCCAGCGCATACGGCGACAGCGAAACGCTGCCCAAGATCGAAACGATGCCAGCCAACGCCAAGAGCCCGTACGCGGCGACCAAGTTGGCCGGCGAACATTTGCTCTCTGCCTACGCGGGTTGCTACGACATCGACACGGCGTCGCTGCGTTACTTCAACATCTTCGGCCCGCGTCAGAACGCCAACAGCGCCTACGCTGCCGTCATCGCCGCCTTCGCCAAGGCGTTGCTCGAAGGGCAGCGCCCGACGATCTTCGGCGACGGTGAGCAGTCGCGCGACTTCACCTTCGTCCACAACGCCGTCCACGCCAACCTGTTGGCTGCGCGTTCGACCACGCCGATCGCCGGCCGAGTCATCAACGTCGCCTGCGCCCAGCGAGTCACCGTCAACCACCTGGCCAAGCTCATGGCTGAACTGCTCGGCCGACCCGAGCTGACGCCCATCCACGCCGACGAACGCGCCGGCGACGTCAAACACTCGTTGGCCGACCTCACCGTCGCGCAAGACGCGCTGCAATACGAACCGATCGTCGCCTTCGACGACGGCTTGGCGGCGACCGTGCAGTGGTATGAGCAGGAAAGCGGGCAGGAAAGCGGGCAGGAAAACAGGAAAGCAGTAAAATAGTAAAGCAGGAAATCGGATGGGCGTGCACGGGTCATTGGAACGACGTCGCAAGAGCCTGGCATCGAACATCGCGCCGCACCACACGGAACGCCTCCTAAGCGAGCACTCCCCCCGGCCTCCTTCATTTCCTGTTCTTCTGTTTTCTTGTTTTCCTGTTCTCCTGCTTTCCTGATTTCCCGCTTGACTCTCCCGTGTTAGAATCCCGCCATGTCCACCGCCGGTATCAACGACCTGACCGCACGCGGATTCGAGCCGCCGCAGGTCGTTCAATTCAGCGTCTTTCTGGACAACCGCGTGGGCAAACTGCGTGAGTTGGTCGAGGTGTTCGACGGCCACGCGCTGGAACTCGCCGCGTTCTCCGTGATCGACTCGGCGGACCACGCCGTCGTCCGCGTCGTCACCTCGAGGGCTGCACTGGCCCGCCGACTGCTCGACCGGCACGGTCTGCCCGCCAGCGAGACTGACGTGCTCGCCGTCGAGTTGCCGCCGCGACGATCGCTGGCCGACCTGTGCGAAGCGCTCGTCGCCGCTGAGTTGAGCATCCAGTACGCCTACCCGCTGCTGCCACGCCCGCACGGCAACGCCGCCATCGTCCTGCACACCGACGACCACCACCTGGCCTGCCAGGTCCTCCGCCGCAAGACGTTCACGCTGCTCGGCGAAAACGACCTCGGCGACAACGCCACGCCCACCGATTCCGGCACGCCGTGGGAAAACTAATCCGATCTCCCGCGCGTTCTGTGCGCCGCAACTCTCCGCGCAACCCGCTGAAACACGCCCGTCTACAGGCATTGGCGGCGTCCCCGCACCACCCCTCTCCCTGAAAACGCACGAACAAGCGCAAGTCAAAAACGAGACTGTGCTTACAACGAATACCGCGCATGTCACCCTGACATACGAATCGGCCCTCCCGGCGCACCGCCCCTGATCGCGTGTCAGGCCAGTCATCGCCACGCCAACGTCATTCAGCCTGTCAGAAAATGGTCGCATCAACAGGGGACCGAACGCCACGGTCGTGCGCACAGGGGCGACCCGATTGGGAAGATCCACGTCGGGTTGGCAACCCAGCGCGGGTCATTTCCCCCACCCCATCCCTTGCGAACCCCGTTTCCAGCCCGTTAACGCCGATTCGGCGTTCTGGCACGGGCTGTGCCTTTCTGTTCGGCGAGTTCGCGGCAGTTCGCCGCAACCGGGAAGACCAAACGAAAAGAAAGGCAGCACGATGGCACGCAAGCAGACTAATAACGACACGAACACCCGCTTCTTCGACGTGATGGAACAACGCGTCCTGATGAGCGCCACCGTCGGCGGCGACGGCGTGGACCAGGACGACCACGTCGCCCCGCCCGCAGGCACTGTCCCGGCCGTGGTCGCGACGATGGACAACCAGAACGACGGATCGAGCGACGACAACGGTTTTGTACAGGCTCAATACATCAAGACGTACATGTGCCCGTCAGACTTGCCGCCATCGACCGCGATGGGCGACGGCTCGGTCCGCTTCATCCGCGACAGCGTCGACATCAGCACCTGGGGCCAGAGCGCCGGCAACGACACCGGCCTGAAACTGGTCGAGGTTGAAGACGACGGCAACACGCCCGGGCCCGCACCGTTCCACCGCATCGTCGGCAACACGGTCTATGGCAGCGAGTCAGCCGAAAGTCGCCCGGGCAACGACATCCTGTTCGGCGGGGCCGGCAATGACGTGCTGATCGGCGACGAAGGCCGAGACATCATCATCGCCAACGACGGCAACGACTTTGTCTCAGGCGGTGAAGGCAACGACATCCTGATCAGCGGCGACGGCAACGACGTGGTCCTGGGTGGTGACGGCAACGACGTGCTCCGCGGCGGCGCGGGCAACGACACGCTGCTGGGCAACCGCGGCAACGACATCGTCCTGGGCGAGGCTGGCAGCGACCTGTTGATTGTGAATAACGGCGATGGCAGCGACTTCCTCGAAGGCGGCGAAGGCAACGACACGCAGTCCAGCCGTGACGGCGGCGGCTTCGACAACGACCTGCTGCGTGGCCGCGACGGCAACGACGTGCTGATCGGCAACCGGGGCAACGACTTCGTGTTCGGCGAGAACGGCAACGACCTCATCGTCGTCAACGAGGGCGACGCCAGCGAGTTCAACGGCGCCCTGCCCCGTGCGTTCCTGCTCGGCGGCTCGGGCAACGACCTGATGGAGGCGGACGAGAGCGAAGGCCAGACGCAGTTCTCGTCCCAGCACACCGGCGGCGCCAACTTCGTCTTCGGCGACGGCAGCGTCCACGGCTAATCACAACTTGCACAGAGGCTCGAACCGTTTGTGCAATCCCACATAGAGACGGCGTTCTCTGAACGACCCCGGCCTCGGCCGGGGTTGTTTCATGGTGAGCCACTCGACATCGGCGAGACAAGCGTCCCGCAGACGGGTAATCCGTGCGCGGCGGCGGGCGGGCGGGGTATAGTCAACCGTCATGAGTACGAGCGGTGATGCACGATGACCGAGCGCGACAACAACGAGAAGACAACCGTCACTGCGCTGCGGCGTGAGATTCGGCTGCTCGGGTTCGAGCTCGGCCGAGTCATCCGCGACCACGCGGGGCAGGACGCTTACGACCTGGTCGAGCGGGTTCGCGGCCTGTCCAAGGCGCGGCGGGCCGGCGACACGGGCGCGGCGACCGAGTTGGACGCCGTGATCGAATCGCTGTCGCCCGAGCAGGCGGCGGTGGTCATCCGCGCGTTCGCCTGCTTCTTCGACCTTGCGAATATCGCCGAAGACCGCCAGCGCGTGCGCGAGCTGCGCCGGCGGGCGCGGTCGGCCTACCCGCGCGCCCGGCCGGAGTCGATCGGCGCGACGATGGAGAAGCTGGCCGACGCGGGCGTTGACGCCGACGCGATCCGCGACATGATGAACCAAGTCGATATCGAGTTGGTGTTCACCGCGCACCCGACCGAGGCCAAGCGGCGGACCGTCCGCAGAACGCTACGTCGCCTGCGCGAGACGCTCGCGGAGCTGGACGACCCGGACATCCTGCACGCTGAGCGCGAAGCGGTGCTGCGGCGGATCCGGGCTGACATCGCGTGTCTCTGGCACACCGACCCGTTGCGTTCACGTCGCCCGACGGTGATCGATGAAGTCAAGCGGTCGCTGTTCACCTTCAACTCACTCTGGCGGGTCATCCCCGATCTGTACCGTGACATCCGCGAATCCACGGAGCGCGTGTTCGGCCGGGTCACGGAACCGGGGCGACAATTCCTGCGCTTCGGCTCGTGGATCGGCGGCGACCGTGACGGCAATCCATTTGTCACGCCGCAGGTCACCGAGCAGACGCTGAAACTGCTGCGCGAGCGGACGATCGACAAACACATCGGCATGTGCGACCGGTTGGCGGCTGTGCTGACGATCTCCAGCGACTACCACACGCCGTCAGACGACCTGCTGCAAGCCGTCACGGACGCGCGTGCCAAGTCGAAAGAGATCGACCGCAGGCTTGAGGCGCTGCATCCGGCTGAGACGTACCGCCACTGGCTGGCGGTCATCCGCGCGCGGTTGGTCACGACGTCGGCTTCGCCCGTCGCGTGGCAACCCGATGCGGCGGACGGCGACCACTACGCGTCGCCGGCTGCGCTGGAACACGACATCCGATTGATGCAGCGTTCGCTGCTGGACGACGGACAACTCGAACTGGCGCACGGCGGCCCGCAAGCCTGGCTCGACCGTGTCGATGTGTTCGGCTTTCAGTTCGCGCGACTCGACATCCGCGAGCACGCCGGCGTGTTGGGCGAATGTGTCGGCGAACTGGCGAAGGTGTTCGGCCTGTGCGACGACTACGCCGGCCTCGCGGAAGAAGGTCGCGTTGACCTGCTCTCGAAAGCGCCGGCGCCCGATGAGTGCGTGGCCGTCGACATCGACGCGCTTTCCGAGTCGTCTGCCAAAACGGTTCGGCTGTTCCAGTTGCTGGATCAGGTCGCGTCCGCGCCGGGCGGTGACGATGCGCTGGGTGTCTTCATCATCAGCATGACGCGGTCGGCCAGCGACGTGTTGGCCGTGCTTTGGTTGAGCGGGGTCGCCGCGGCGATGCACGGCCGACCGTCGCCCGCGGCGCTGCCGATCGCGCCGCTGTTCGAGACGATCGACGACCTGCACCAGGCGGGCGACACACTTGAACGCATGCTCGACCACCCGGTGTATCGCGAGCACGTCCGGGCCGGCGGCGATCGGCAGGTTTGCATGATCGGTTACTCCGACAGCGCCAAAGACGGCGGCTACCTCGCCGCCAACTGGGCGTTGCACGAGGCGCAGCGACGCCTCGTGGCCGTGGGCGGCGAGCACGGCGTCGGTGTGACGTTCTTCCACGGCCGCGGCGGCGCGCTGGGGCGCGGCGGCGGCCCGACCGCGCGCAGCATCCTCGGCTTGCCGCCCGACACGTTTACCGGCCGCATGCGGATGACCGAACAGGGCGAGGTGTTGGCTGAGCGTTACGACGACCTGCAAATCGCACGTCGTCACCTGGAGCAGGTGATCGGCGCGTCGCTGCGCGTCAAGGCGCGGTCGGCACCGCGGATCGATGCGTCGTGGCAGGCGGCGTTGCAGGCCGGATCGGAAGCGAGTTTGCGCGACTACCGCGCGTTGATCGACGACCCGGCGTTCCTGCACTACTTCGAGACCGCCACGCCGATCAGCGGCATCGAACGGCTGCCCATCGGCTCGCGGCCGTCCCGCCGATCCGGCCAACGCACGTTGAGCCAATTGCGCGCGATCCCGTTCACCTTCGCGTGGACGCAGAGCCGGCATTTCATCAACGCGTTGTACGGCTTGGGCGCGGGCCTCGCCGCGTGCGCCGAAAACGACCCGCAACTGCTGCGCGAAATGTACGAGCAGTGGCCGTGGTTCCGCGCGGTGATCGACAACGGCGAGTTGGCCTTGGCCAAAGCCGACATGGACATTGCCGCGCACTACGCGCACGCGCGGGACGACGATGAAAACCGGCGGTTGTTCGGTGTCATCCAAAACGACATCCAACTGACACGCAAGCTGCTGCTCAACATCACGGGCGGTGACGAGCCGTTGGCCGGCGCGCCGTGGCTCCGCGCATCGATCGAGACGCGCAACCCGTACGTCGACCCGCTCAACCTCATCCAGGTCCGACTCCTGGCCCAACTGAACGACCCGCCCGCCGCCGAAGACGACGCGGCACGGCTTGAAAACCTGCTCCGCCACTCCATTCAGGGCATCGCCGGCGGCCTGCGGACAACGGGGTGAGTCACGCGGACCGGCACGCGGCTTCGTCTATCGGGTCGAGGCGTTTGACGTAGGGTGGGCCAAGGCTCGGCGCGGCCCACCAACCAGAGCCGGGTGCCACTGGCGGCTTGTCCGCCAGTGCTCCGGCCGAACAGCAAGGACACTGGCGGACAACCCGCCAGTGGCACCCGAGTAGATAACCCACCAACAGAGTTACGGTCAAGCCCTACGTTGCGGGCCGACGCCGTAGCGCAGGTCAAGGCCGTATCCATGTCGCCCGATCGGCCAACATATCATTCCACGCTAGTTTTCCCGCCTCCGACCACCCGCGCCGAGGACGATATGACATGCGTCACGCGACCCTTTGCACGACTCTCTTGATCGCCTGTACCGTCTTTGCCGGGCCGACGCGCGCGGCCGAGCCGTCGCCCGCGTTCAGCAAGACCGTGCAGCCGTTCCTCAAGCAGTACTGCTTCAACTGCCACGGGGCGGACACGCAGAAGGCGCGCATCCGCTATGACAAGCTGGCCGGCTACAGCGCAGCCGACGACCAACTCTGGACGATGGTGCACGAGATGCTTTCCGCCGGCGAGATGCCGCCGAAGGGCAAGCCGCAACCGAGCGACGCGCAACGCAAGGCGATTCTCGAGTGGATCGAAAGAGAACAGCTCGCGCACAGCACGGGCAGCACGCGGCGACTCAATCGGCGTGAGCTTTCCGGCGCGTTGAGAGATTTGACCGGGCTCGATGTCGACTACGCGATGGCGTTGCCGGAAGACGGCAAGGTCGCGGGATTCGACACGGGCGCGAGCGCCTTGCAGGACGCCGCGTCGAGCGTGTCGCGGTTCATGACGATCGCCCGTCGCGCGGTGGACGGCGTCCGCTTTCTTGAACCCGCGCGCGACATGGTGTTCGTCGGCGACCTGGCCAACACGGGCAAAGATGTGCGCAAGGCGCTCGAACCTTGGAAAGCGAAGGGCGCTTACGTCAAGGTGCGCGGCATCTCCGAGCCGGGCGTCGGCCTGATGATCGAGCCGAAGTGGCTGGGCGACCGCGGCGGGTTCGAGTTCAACGTGCCGCCGCCGCCGAGCAAGCGCGGCGTCGTTCGGCTGAAACTCGTCGTGTCGGTCGTCAAGCCGATGCAAGGCGTACCCAACCCGCACCTTTGGGTCACCGTCGGCGGCACGACGTTCGACTACTTCGAGGTTACCGCGGGCGCGGACAAGCCGCACGAACTCGTTTACGACATCCAGGCGGACGACCTGCCCGTCGAGTCGCGCGGGTTGAAGGTCACGCTGACCAACCGCGTCGAGATGCCTTACTCGGTCAAGGGGTTTGAGAACGAAGACCGCAGCCGGAAGGACAAGAATCCCGTGCCCGGCGGGACCGGCCTGTTCCGCCCGCTGTACGACAAGAAGAAGCTGCGCGGCAAGGCGGCGCCCGTCCCGTTCGTCATGCTGCACCGGCTGGAGGTCGACGCGGACCACGTCGCCGCCTGGCCGCCGGCCGACTGGCAGGCCGACGTCGGCCAGATCAAAGACGACCTGGCCAGCGCCAAGCGGCTGCTCAAGCTCTGGATGGAGCGGGCCTGGCGACGACCCGTGTCCGACGCGGAGCAGACGCGGTTCGTCGTCCTGTACGAGACGCTGCGCGGCAACAACATGTCGTTCGACAACGCGTTGCGGGCGGTGTTTCAATCCGTCCTGATGAGCGGGCCGTTCCGCTACCTCGGCTCGACGACCGACAAGGCCGAGTCGCTTGCGCAGCACGCGATCGCCTCGCGGTTGAGCTTCATGCTCTGGGGCGCGCCGCCTGACAAGCCACTGCGCGACTTGGCCGCGGCCGGCAAACTCCGCGATGCGAAGGTGCTGAACGCGCAGGTCGACCGCCTGCTGGACGACCCGCGCAGCGACCGGTTCTTTCAGCCGTTCGTGGAGCAATGGTTCGAGATGGGTCAGCCGATCACCATCGCGATGGACAACATCCAGAAACAGGACTTCCGGTTCGGCCGACACCTCAAGGACTCGATGCGGGCAGAGACGATCGAGTACGTCGCGCGATTGTTCAAAGACAACCGCCCGATCCGCGAGCTGGTCGACAGCGACTGGACGATGATGAACGAGATCCTCGCGCGGCATTACGGCTACGACGGGCTGGAAGGCTCGACGCTGCGCAAAGTGTCGCTGCGCAAAAACGACCCGCGCGGCGGCGGCGTGCTCAGCCACGCGGGCATCCAGTCGATGCTCTGCTGGATGGGCGACAACTGGGTCATCTACCGCGGCGCGTGGGCGCTGCGCCACATCCTCGACGACCCGCCGCCGCCCCCGCCGCTGGAAGTGCCCGAGCTCAACCCGTCGGACTCGAAAAACCGCGGCAAGACGTTCAAGGAACTGCTCGTGCAACACCAGGCCGAGCCGAACTGCGCCGTGTGTCACAAGAGCATGGACCCGCTCGGCTTCGCGTTCCAGAACTTCGACCTGTCCGGCCGATGGCGCGACGTCGAGCACGAGCGCTACGCGCGGAACGAACTGGACGGCAAGATCGAATGGCGAGGCCAAGGCAAGACCCGCCCCGTCGACGCCGAGGGCCACCTGCCGCGCGGCGAGACGTTCAAGTCGTACCACGAGTTCAAACAACAGGTCGTCAAAAACTATCAAAGTGACATGACACGCGGGTTATTGCGCAACCTGATCGTGTACTCGGCCGGCCGCAAGCCGAACGTGCGCGACGTCGCGGAGATGAAAGCGATCATGAAGTCGTTGGAAGGTCGCGACTACCCGCTTCAGGATGTGTTGAAGGCGCTGATCACGTCACGAGTATTCCTCGGCCAATAGGCCGCGACGGACAGGCCCCGAACATCGTTTGCGAGGGGTTGGGACGGGCTTATCACGTGGTATACTGTGCGCACTGATTTCGTTGGCAGGAGCGAACGACCGTACCGAAAACTGAAGGACAGGAGAGTGATCATGCCCCGCCCATTGCCATACCGTTTTGTTGCGACCACGATCCTCACGACCATCTTGCTCTTCAGCTTGGCCGGCCCCGCGCACGCCGTTGTGGTGACGCGCTACGCCTTTGACGGCGACCTGCAAGACACTGCCGGTGGCGGCGGCACAGCCGACCATCTGTCGGTCTTCGGCGGCGGGACAGAGAGCTACGCGCCCGGCATCCTCGGCCAAGCGGTGCGCATCGACACGGCCGGCGGCGCGGCCCACCGCCTGCGCGCCGCGCACTCGGGCGACCTTGGTCTGGCGGGCGACTTCACCATCGAGGCGTACGTCAAGCCGGATTCGAACAACACCGGCGAGTGGGACCGCTTCTTAACCAAGTGGGCCGACGGAGGCAACGACTGGCACTGGGCATTCCGCCGAGCGAATAACGGCCTGGATTTCTTTGAGAACGGCACACAACGTTTCGACGGCGGGACGAACGCCGCGCAGAACACCGTGCCGTTGGACATCTGGTCGCATGTCGCCGTGGTCGGCGACAGCGGGACGAACACGATCACCGGTTACATCAACGGTGACGCCGTCGTGAGCTCGGCCTACGTCGCGCCCACCGCCAATGGCGGCGCGCTGAACTTCGGCAATTTCCAATCGCCTGCTAACGGGTTGCAGTTCACCGGCATGATCGACGACGCCCAAATCCACGACACCGCCTTGACCGTGACTCAGCTTCAACAGCGCGCCGCCGCGCTGCTCCCCGGCGTGGAGCCCGGCCCGGCGTCGGGGCTGGTCTCCTACTACCCGTTCGACGGCGACACGCTCGACCAGGCGATGGCGTTCTCGCAGAACACGGGCGTCTCGGCCGACGACCTGACGCCGCGTGGCGGCACGGCCAACTTCGTGGCGGGGCAGGTCGATCAGGCGTTGCGCGTCGGCGTGTCGGCTGGCGACACCACCGACCTCGTCGCCGCGTTGTCGCCCGATGTCAGCCTGCCCGCCGCCTATGCGATCGAGGCGTGGATCAATCCCAGCGACCTGGGCGGCCCATGGCAGCGGCTCGTACTGAACTGGGGAGCCCAGATGTCCTACCACTTCGCGATCCGCGACGTCGGCGGCGTCGATACCGTCAGCCTGTTCCATCAGCAGTCCAACGGGGCGAACATCAATATCGACGCCGGCTCGGTCGTCGCCAACGAATGGCAGCACATCGCCGGCGTGGCTGACGGCACGAACCTCAATGTCTATCTCAACGGCGTGCTGGTGGGCTCGACGCCTTACGACGGCACGATCAATCTCGCGACCACCGAGGGACTGGGCATCGGCGACTCGGCCAGCTCGCTGTCCACGATCAAGTTCAACGGGTTGCTGGACGACCTGGCGATCTGGGCCGTCCCGCTGACGCCCGAGCAGGTAAACAATCACTACCTGCTCGGCCTGCAGGGCCTGCCGGTCACCACGAACTCGGCCGTGCCCGAACCGGCGACGGCGTCGCTGGCGCTGCTTGGCGTGCTGGCGCTCGCGCGGCGACGACGACGGACGATGTAATCGACCCCACACGCCAACCGTTCGACTGAACAATGAAACGACGTGGTTTCACGGTTGTTGAACTGTTGGTCGTGATCTCGATCACCATTCTGTTGATTGCCCTGCTGCTGCCCGCGCTCAGCCGGGCGCGGTACACGACCCGCCTGGCGGTTTGCCGGTCCCGACTCAAGCAGACCGGCGCGGGCGTCCTGTCGTACACGAACGACTTCAACGGCCACTACCCGCACCGGCCCGGCGTGCCCAGCGGTTGGAAGCCCAATCGCTTGACCAGCGGTTCGGTGGACGACCGCGTCGCGCTGCGCGGGTACATCGCGATCAACGACCTATTGAACTGCCCGCTGACCGGCCGAATCGACATCGACGGCTCACCGCAATCGATCCCGACCTACTCGACCTATCACCTCTGGTTCGGCTACGAGTACCAGGTCTCGGGCAACTCGGGCATGCACCGCGCGGGCGACCGCTTCACCTGGGCGGGCCAATCGTGGAACCTGTTGGCCAGCGACCGGGACGTCGTCCACGACGGCGGCACGTGGGTTCACGGGACACACCCCGATACGAGTGGCGTCATGTTCAACGAGGTATTGAACCCCGGTTTCGACTCGCACTTTTCAGGTGGCCAATACACGTTCAGCCGGTGGCAGTTCAAGGGCTCGACCGCGCGCGGCAACATCGACATGAACTGGCTGCACGACGACGGCTCGGTCCAGACCACCGGCGACGTTGAGGTGTTCGACGGCCGAATGACGCCCGTGCCGGAGTTCGCGCACGGCAACATGTGGGCGATCACATTTCTGCCGACACCCTGAACGCCCCGACGAACCGACCAACGCAAGACGGGCGTAAACGCTGATTTGATTTGATTTTGCGGGACCGCTCGCCCGATTGTAACCGTTAAGAACGGGGATACAATGATTGGCTGTTCCCTGCTCTCTCACTATCTGGACGCAACCATGCACCGCAAAGCCCCTCGCCTCTCCCGTCGCACGATCCTCCGCGGCCTCGGCGCGTCCATCGCCCTGCCGTACCTTGAGGTCATGGGCGGCAAGACCGCGGCGGCCGCGGCCGGCAAGGCCGACCCGGCCCGCATGGCGGCCTTTTATATCCCCGGCGCGATCAACCACTACAACTGGTTCCCCAAAGACACGGGCAAGAACTACACGATCGCCCCGTCGCACAAGCCGCTCGAGCATCACCGCGACGCGTTCAGTGTGCTGACCAGCCTGTCGCACATCGAGGGTCGCATCAGCGGGCACGTGCATCCGTACAACTGGCTCACCGGACACAACATCAACATGACGCCCGGCGCGATCACCAACACGGTCTCTATGGACCAGGTCGCCGCCAAGTATCTCGGCCCGACGTATCTGCCGTCGCTCGTGCTGTCTTGGCGTGACGGCGTGGGCACGTCGACGTTGTCGCGTAACGAACTGGGCGTCGATATCCCCGCGACGGCCGACTATCGCAACGTGTTCGAGGGCCTCTTCCCGCCGGCCGACAAGAACGACCTCAAGGCCGCTAAGGAACGGCTCGCATTGGACAAGAGCGTGCTCGACACGGCCGTCGGCCAGGTCAAGACGCTGCGCGGCAACCTCGGGCGCGTCGATCAGCAACGGCTCGATCAATACCTCGAAGCGATCCGCGAGGTCGAGCTGCGCATCAACGACCGGGACGAAATCCTCGACCGCGGTCGGCCGAAGTTCGACGAAGCGGCTGTCCGCACCGAGCCGCAGGGCAAGAACGGTTTCCAGGAACACATCGAGCTGATGATGGACCTGATCGCGCTGGCCTTCCAGACCGACATGACCCGCGTGGTCACGCAGGTGCTCGGCGGCGAGGGCGGGCCGAACTACAACGAGTACAAGGGCTGGGCGTCGCAGGCCGGCGCACCGGTGCGCGGCGCGCACGACTACCACCACAAAGGCAGCGGCAACCGCGGCGCGGACAACCCAGACACTAAGGTGATCGGCTACCGCGACCTGATGTTCTGCGCGAGCCTCGCCCGCCTGATGGACAAGCTCAAGTCGATCGAGGCGCACGACGGCACGCTGCTGGACCACACCGTCCTGCTGCTGGGCGGCTCGCAGATCAGCAGCCACTCCGGCGGCTCGTTCCCGATGCTGCTAGCCGGCGGCAACAAGCTCGGCTTCAAGCACGGCCAACACCTCAAGTGGCCCGGCGGCACCGTCCCCGCGTCCGACCTCTACCTGACGATCCTCCAGCAACTGGGTTGCCCGGTGAAGTCGTTCAAGGAAAGCCGCGGTCCGATCAGTGACTTGCTGGTGTGAACCGTCGCGTGAACTTTTCAACTCTGGCCATCGGCCTAGGACCGTTCCGCTCAACGGGCCGGGATGTTAATCTGGGTAAACTGCGCTCGGTAGCTTCTCGCTCTGCGTCGAGCCCAGATTATTGATTCGGCGGCTCATCTTCGACCCATCGAGAGGCCGGGAGGTGTTACACTGGCGTTGAGGAGTCCGGCAGGTCGCCGGCCGAAAGCTGTATGGGAAACGTCGTGTTGCGCAACACGTTCACCCGCATCTCGAAGATGCCCTGAATGAATGACGTCGCCGCGGACACCCGTGGCCGACACCGTGTTGACTGATTAGACGTCTGCAAGTCCCTCTCAGGTTGTCTCGCTTGCCGCGCGGAGATTCGCCATGACACTGAAGGCACTCACGACCCAACTGCTCGCTTCGATCACCCTGCTGCTGTGTGTGACGGCCGGCGCCAACGCGATGCCGCACATGGGCAACCTGCAGTTGTGGCTGGACGGGAGCGATGTCGACGGCAACAACGCACCGGATGTGTTGGCCAACGGTTCTTCGGTGACGACGTGGTTCGATAAGTCCGGCAACGGGTTCAACGCGACGTCGTCCGGCATCTCGGCTCCTACCTATGTCAGCGTCGCGCCGAACCTTGGCGGCGCCCCGGCGTTGCGGTTCGATAACGGCGGCAACGGCGGTAACAACCTGCTGACCAACGCGGGCGTCATGGGCACGTTCGGTTCGTCCGAGGCGACCATGTTCACGGTCTATAACGCCAACCTCCCCACGGGGAACAATCACTTCGGCATCTCCACCACGGGGACGGCGGCCAATGAGGTCGACCTGTTCGCCGCCGGGTCGTTCAACGGTGATTTCCGTGCGTCCAGGCTCAACAACCTGAACCTCGGTTTCCCGACCACGACCGGCGCACACATCAAGGGCGTGCAGACCTCGGCTGCGAATGGTTGGCGGCTGTCGGTTGACGGTGTGCCGACACCGACTCAACCCCACAACTTTGCGACCGCCGGCGCGCTGACCCTTGGCAGATCCAACCACGGGTCCAGCCGGTTCGACGGGGAAATCGCCGAGGTTCTGATCTACAACAGCGACCTGTCGCAGGCCGACTACAACCAGACGGTCAACTACCTGAGCGCCAAGTACGGCATCACGGCCACGCCGCCGCCGGCCCAGGGCGAAATGGTGTTGCGGCTGGCCGCGACGGACTACGACCCGAACACCGGCGTCTGGACCGACTCGTCCGGCAAGGGTCACCACGCGTCGGCGTCTGGGGGTGGCGCGAACCCGATGCTCGTGCCGAACGCGACGCCGGCTGGCGTCCCGGCCGTGATGTTCGACGGCAGCAGCGACCGGTTCGACATCCCGAACGCGGTCGGAAACGGCCTCGACAACGCGGGCGGCGCGGAGGTGTTCATCGTTCTGCAAACCACGCTCGACCCGCAACCAGGCACTCCGGACGGACGGGTCAGGACCGGCCTGTGGAACTTCGGCGAAGCCGGGGCGGTCGCACACTACCCCTGGATCGACGGGAACATCTACGACGAGTTTGGCAGCAATCAGCGGCCGAGTTCGGGCAACCCAACCCAGGACCTGACCGAACTGCATATCTACAACGTCTCCACGCAGGACGGCTCCTGGCAGAACTTCATCAACAACGAGCTGCTACACACCAACAACGGCAGTCAATTCAATGGCTTCGTCTTGAATCCCACGCTCGGCAGCCACGGCGGCGGCTTCTGGTTCGACGGCAAGGTCGTCGAAGTCCGCATCTACGCCGGCGACTTCAACGAGGACGAACGCACCGCGATCTATAACGAACTGGTCCAGACGGCCCTGACCGCGAACGTCGTCCCCGAACCGGCGACCGCGACGCTTGCCATGCTCAGCCTGACCGGCCTGCTGCTGCGACGCCGACGGGCGGCGTGATCAACGCGACACACGCATCACACCAAACCCCGACACACGTCGGGGTTTTGTATGCGCGCTGCATCTACTCTGCGCAGACGACAACGTTGGACGACAACGTCGAAGTCGCACCCTCTCCAAGTCTGAAGGCAGAATCAACCTACAGGCAGCGCGATCGTGAACGACGAGCCTCGGCCCGGCTCGGTGTGCAGCGTCAGCGTTCCGCCGTGCGCTTCGACGATCCGGCGGGACGTCGGCAGGCCCAGGCCCGTGCCGCCCTTGCGTGTGGAGAAGTACGGCTGGAATACCTTCGACGCCTTGTCGGCGTCCATGCCCGGGCCGGTGTCGGTCACGTGGATGAGCAACTCCTCGCCGGCCTCCTTGTCGCCGCGGTGGCGGACGCGTTCGGTGCGCAGCATCAGTTCGTCGTTCCCGCCGCTCAGCTCGTCGCCGCCGCGTGCGTCGGCCATGATCTGACACGCGTTGATCATCAGGTTGAGCATCGCCTGCTTGAGCTGATCGGCGTCGATGTCGTGCACGGCCGGCTGCGCGTCGAGTTGCGTCCGCACCCGTACCTCGGCAGCGGCCGCTTGCGGCGCGAAGAAATCGCTCAACTCCGCGATCAGGTCGTTCACGTCCGTCGGCTGCTTGTCGAGCTGCACCCGGCCGGCGAAGCGGAGAAAGTCTTCGAGGATGTCGCGCAGCCGCTGCACCTCGCGCGTCAGCGCGTCGAAACGACGTTCGATCCGCGCGCATCGGTCGCGTGCGTCCGAGCCTTCTTCCAACGTGTCAGCCAGGTCGGTCAGGTCTTCGCGGATGAGTTGGGCGTTGAGGCCGATCGACGAGAGCGGGTTCTTGATCTCGTGCGCCAGGCCGCCGGTCATGGTCGCCTGCTCAGCCAACCGCTCGGCCGCCTGCGCCCGCTGCGACAGCCGCTCGACCCGCTTGGCGGTTCGCCGGTTGGCAATGATGAGGATGGGCACAGCCAGGACGACACCCACGCCCAGGCCGAGAAAGAACTCGGTCATGGTGGGGCGATTGTAGGTCCGTGTGTATGAACTCAGTGGCCGACCGACGTGCCGTCACCCCTCATCTTCCCCAAACAACCCGCGCCCGATCCGTACCACGTTGGCGCCTTCTTCGATGGCGACCTCGAAGTCGTTGGTCATGCCCATGGACAGGATGTTGAACCCGTCGCCGCCGGCGCCGGCTGTCTTGATTTCCTCGAACAGCTCAGCGGCGCGGGCGAAGCAGCCGCGTGAGTCTTCGGGGTTGTCGCTGTACGGGGCCATGCACATCAGGCCGCGCAGTTTGAGGTGGATCATCGATTCGACCTGCTCAGCCATGTGGGCGACGGCCGCGGGCGCCAGGCCGAACTTCTGCTCCTCGCCTGCGGTGTTGACCTGCAGCAGCACCTCGGATGGGCGGGTGACGTGCGGGTCGTAGCGGGCGCCCAGCGACTGCAGTTCCTCAGCCAACCGCAGGCTGTCGACCGAGTGGATGAGCTTGACGATCGGGACGACCGGCTTGGCCTTGTTGCGCTGGAGGTGGCCGATCATGTGCCAGCGGACGGTCGGGGCCGGCTCGCCGTCCTCGCCGCCGAGCGTGCGCTTGCGGGCGAGGAACTCGTCGAGCTGCGCGGCGCGCTGCACGAGTTGCTGCACGCGGCTTTCGCCCAGGTCGGTGTGGCCCATCTCGATGAGCGAGCGGATCTGATCCGGGCTGGCCGTCTTGGTCACCGCCACGACAACGACGCCCTCGGCTGACCGGCCGCTCCTGTCAGCGGCGGCGGCGACGCGGTCGTTCACCGCGCGGTACGCGTCACGCAAGGCAGTCGGGCCGGGCAGTCGGGTTGCGCTCATGTGATGAGGATATAAGGTTTGACGCCGGAGGCAAGTCGCGGCGGGATAACACAGGATTGCATGAAACGACTGAAGACGACCTTACGCGTCGTTTGATCTACCAGTTCATCCCGCTCTCTTGGGACGGACCGCCCGACGCTTTGGCCAGGAATTTCTTGACCACCGGCACGTTCATGAAGAACAAGAGCAGCCCGGGGTAGACCAGCCCGGTCGGCACGGCTGCGCCGATCATCATGACCTTCATGATGCCGATCATCCCGGCGGGCATCGCCGGGGTGTTCGGCGCGTTCTGGACGACCTTGTCCATGATGGGGAACACGATCGTGAACACGTAGACAAGGTAGACCATGAACTGCGCGATCGCGGTGACCGCCCAACCCAATGTCAACAACCGACCCCACGGCTTGCCCTGCAGCAGGCCGATGCCGCCGGCGAGCAACACGCCGCTCATGATCATCGACACGATTCCCATCCCGACAGTCATGATGACGTATGTCTTGTCGGCGTTGAATGCCTCGTTCATCGGGTCGCCCGCGGGCATGAACGGCTGAATGACGCTGAACACGTTGCAGCACAGCCCGCCGCCGCCAATGATTAGGTTGATGATCGCGAACACCATCAACGTCGCCGGCTTCTTGGGCGGTTCCGGCGGCAGGAAATAGGGCGACGACGGCGGCGCGGCCGGCGCGTCATATGCGCCCCCCTCGGGTGCGGGCGGTTGTGGCGGCGGCGGCGGCGGGTCGTCGGAAAACTGTGACATGGCTGGCCCCTGGTCTGGTCACGCCGGGTCGATGAAATCGACCTCGCCTTTGGGCAGGCGGTCGGGCACGAATCCGGCATCGATGCCCTCACGGATCAACTGTTGTACCGCGCGTCGCCCGGTCTCGCCATAGTCGAGCGTCCACTTGTTCACGTACATGCCGACAAAGCGGTCAGCCAGGTCGGCGCCCATGTCGCGTGCGTAGTTCAGCGCGTACTCGACCGACTCGTCCCGGTGCTCCAGCGCGTATTCGATCGACCGCAGCAGGATCGTGCACACGTCGCGCATCGCTTGCTCGCCCAGGTCGCGGCGGATGCAGTTGCCGCCCAAAGGCAACGGCAGCTTGCGCGAGTCCGTCCACCACTTGCCCAAATCGACCACGCAGTGCAAGCCTGCGTCGCCGTATGTCAACTGCCCTTCGTGGATGATCAGCCCGGCCTCGAACTCGTTGTTGACCACGGCCGGGATGATCCGGTCGAACATCACCACGTCATGAAAGTAGTCGTCCGTGCCCAACAGAAGACTCAACGCCAGGTGGGCCGTCGTCCGCTTGCCGGGAATCGCGACCTTCACATCACGCAGGTCGTCGATGGTCATCGGCTTCTTCGACACGACCATCGGCCCGTACCCGTCGCCCATCGATGAGCCGCAACTGGTCAGCGCGTACTTGTCCGCCACGAACGGGTACTGGTGGATCGAGATGGCCGTGATCTCCAACTCCGCCTGCTCAGCCCGTTCGTTCAACGACTGGATGTCCTCAAGCACATGCACGAAGTCGTACTTGCCCGTGTCGATCGTGGGCGTGTACGTCTTCCCGCCCGGCCCCGACCCATCGGGGAAGTTGGCCAACGGGTACCACATGAACGCATCGTCCGGGTCGGGCGAGTGGCCGATGCGGATGGATTGACGATCGGTTTGGGGAGGGGCAGACATGTGCGATATTAAGCGCGGCTGTAGAATTGACCATCTATACCACGACGCATTCCTTGAGGGCTACGACAGATGGGTGTTCGCGGGGCATTCAGCATGGTGACACCGGACGAGTATCACACGCTGATCCAAGCCGCCGACGCAACCGCAGTGACCGAGTTTCTCGAAGAAACCGACGAATCAAGGTCGCGCGGCACGAACGCCATCGGCCTCATGGACAAGGCATGGCACGGCGCGTTTTGCGTGTTGCCGGACGGGCTGCTGAACACCGACGTCGTCCCGGGATTGGGCACGCCCGAAGAGTTCGGCACGCAGCGCATCTACTGGGCACCCTTCGACGCCGCGTTTCTGGTAATCAATCAGGGACGGGTCCCCAGCATTGCGACAGCACTGGAATCGCACGACGAAGCTCGGTGTCGATCGCGCTACTTCGCTCTGGCTGAAGGCTACCCGCGCCCCAAGAAATGGTGGGGCTACCGCGGGCCCAAGCCACACTGGTACGCCGAGTATGTCAGCGAAGACGACTTTGACTACGTGCTATCGCACTGCCGCAACGCCGCAACGTTCTTCCGGGAAGCCGCCAAACGCGAGATGGGCGTCATCTTCACGGCGATTGGCTGATCGTCTTGTGCACTCTGGAACAGGCAGTGACACGGTCACACGTCCGGTATTCATTGCACAGGACGACTCATCACACGTCCCCAACAACAACTCCGACTTCAACAATCGCTATTCGCTATTCGCTATTCGCCATTCCTCCCCTTCTCCCTTTCTCTCTTTCTCCCCGCCTCCCCCGCTCACTCATCCGGCGTCCAAAGCGCCGGCCCCGTCTTCTCCGGAACACCGCCCGCCACCCGCCGCGCCTTGACGCGCACGTACGGCGGGACCCATCGGCTGCGGTGTTCGAACGACCCCGGCCGAGCTTTGGCGTCGCGGTGGTCCGGTTCCATCAACGCTTCAATGACAAACCCCGCGGCGCACATCGCGCCCAGCAACGCCGACCACGTGTGCAGAAACTCGACCGTCCCTTCCTCGCGATGCAGACTGCCCGACACCGGCGGCAGCGCGTCGCATCGGTCGTACGGTTCGATCAACCCATACCCGCCCCCGGCCCCCGCCCCCGGCAGTGGATCAACGTCGGCTTGCATACTCACCGGCTGCTTGTGTTGACTGATGTAAACGCCCCCCGCTTTCGTCACGCGCGCAACCTCGTCGTACACCGGCCTCGTCTCGGGCAGGTAACAAGTGCTCACGGGGTGGATCACGACATCGAAGATCGCGTCGCCCAACGCGGACAGGTCGTCCATCGACGCGCGCAGCGGGGTGATGTCCAGCCCCCGCTCAGCCGCGACCTTACGGTCCAGGTCGAGCATCGCGTCGCTGATATCGACGACCGTCACCTTCGCGCCGGCCGCCGCATACAACGCCGCGTGCTTGCCCCCGCCGGCCGCCAACGCCAGCAGCCGCTTGCCCGCCACGTCGTCCGGCGGCGAGAGCCAGCCCAGGCCGTCCACGCGCTTGAGCGGGTCGACCAGCGCGTGCGGGTCGACCGGCTTGGTGAACCGCTTCCCGTCCCGCGCCCGACGGTCCCACGCGCGGCGATTGATGTCATGAATGTCGGTCATGGGCAGCTCAAGCCAAATCGGTCGGGTTGTTACAAACGCAAGCCCGGGTTGCGCGTCTAACCTGTTGCACCTGGCCACGATACGGCCGAGGAGAGTCCGGGTTAACCCTCACTTGTTTCGTTCCCGACGCATGGTTAGAATACGGCAACGTCTGTCAGGCGGGGTGATAAGCAACCATTCCGGGCTGGAGTAATCGCCATGACTCACGGGTACACGTCCCTCAAGGACCGTCGGCTGTCCCTGCACGCTCAAGCCATGAGGCGGCCGCGGCGGGGCTTCTCGCTCATCGAGTTGCTCGTCGTCGTCTCGATCATCCTCATCCTGATCGCGCTGATCCTGCCCTCGCTCGGGCGCGTGCGTTTTGCCGCTTGGGGTGTCGTCTGCCGATCGAACCTCACGCAGATTTACAAGGCCGTCTCGACCAAGGGCAAGGTCGATTACAAGATGGTGCCGTCGGCCGGCCAATGGCAGGACGCCGTCCGCACCAACGGCGCGCAGGACGCACTGATCTGCCCCATGGGTCGGTACGACGAAGGCAGTAACATCGTCGCGTCCGACGCGTACTTCACGCAACGCCCCGGCCCCGCGCCACTTGGCGTGATATTCTCGTACCTTGAAGACATCAAGCAAGGCAATTTCAACGACCCGCAGATCGGGACGCAATGGAAAGGCAACTCGACCGGTGACTTCGGCGAGAACGGCGCGTCTTGGCCGGCCTGGGCGTTCGAGCGCACGTACGGCCGACCGCTGGCGCACGCTGACTTGGCGATCACTTTCAACGACGACGCCGGCGCCGTCGTGACATACTCGAACAGCCCCGTGCAGGTCGTCGGCCTCGACCCGCCGTCCGGTGCGGGCGGCCAACCCGACGCCGGTTCACCATTCTCCAGCGGCGGCGACATGGCCTGCGGTTCCGACCACTGGTTCTGCATCGGCGAAAGCGGCGCGGGTTGGGAAACGGAAATACAGATGCAACTGACGGGCAACAGCTACAAGAATCAGATCGATCAACCCGTCAACCTGTCGGGCGGCAGTTACGGCATGAACAGCCTGATCAGCGACAAGGCGTTCCGCACCGGGCAGCTCATGTTCTCCGACTACAAAAAGGCGATCATCGATATCCTGCCCGATGGCAACTACATCGACGATTTCGACGAGTGGTTCGCGCCGCGTCACGAAGACAAGGCCAACATCCTGCTCGTCGGCGGCGAGGTCGACCAGCGCAGCCGATCCGATCTTGAGCTCGACGCCGAGATCTGGCTGTCGGAAGAGCCGCCGACCCTGCCGTGACAGCCGATGACTTCGATCGACGAACGTTATCGTTCCTCGTTGACTTAACCATGGATGATCATTTCCGCTGACGGCCCGCTCGGGGCCTTCCGCGGGATATCCAACCCACTTTGTGTTATCCTGTTCCCCGGTTCTAAAGGGCTGCCCCGACGGGCTCGGCCCGCTCGTCCCCCGTGTATCCGCCGAGTTTTGATGACCGAGAAGAACAAGAAAATCCTGGCCGGCGTCCTGATGGGCATCGCCGCGCTGTTGTTCCTGCGGCTGCTGTTTGGTGGCGACGATATCGACGACCTGGCCGCGTCCGAAGACGCCGACGAACGTTTGTTAGCATTGGACAAGGCACATAACCGCGAAGACGAAGCCGCGGCTGAGGTGCTGACACAACTCGCTTCCGACCCCGACCCGCGTGTCGCGTCGCGCGCCCTGAAAACGATGGGCCACAAGCGCGACCCGCGACACGTCGCGACGCTCCGCAAGCAACTGGTCGACAAGACTCGGCCGGTCGAGGTCCGCGCCGCCGCCGCCGCGTCGCTCGGCCGATACGACCAAACGCAGCCGACCGAACTGACCGGCATGCTCCGTGCCGAGAAAGACGCCAAGGTCCGGGCCGGCGCCGCGCAGGGCCTGGCCTTCATGAGCCGATCGCGCAAGACCGAAATCATCCCCGACCTCTACAAAGCCCTGTCCGACCCCGACCCGGCCGTCCGCAACTGGGCGATCACCGGCATCAGCAAGATGACCGGCCACCGCTTCGAGTTCGACGCCAAAGACAAACCCGGCTCACCCGCGCACCGCAAGATCGTTTCCGACCTGGGCCAGTACCTGCGCAATCAGAAGTTGATGAATTGAGTCTATTGGCGGCCGGGTAAAACGCGAAGACGCGAAGCGGGGAGAAGGGGCGAAGAAGAGAGTGATGCGGTTGTTAGCGCGGGTGCCTGTGAATAAGCGAAGCGTTTCACGGAATTGAACATTCATTCTCTGTGAAACGCTTCGCTTATTCACAGCCACCCAAATAGAACACTTGTATCCCCCTCCACGTCGCGCCTCTTCTGCTCTTCGCGTCTTCGCGTTAAACCCATTCCACGGACACGCTCACTCACTCCGCAGCGCGTCCGTCAACCGTCCGCGCAATGTGAACCACGTTGCCAGCGCCGTCCAGACGACGGCGCTGACCACGATCGCGCCCAGCGACGCACCTAACACATCGATAGGCATGTCCGCCCCCGGCTTGCCCAGCGCCGGCGCGACGGCCAGCAACGCGGCAATCACACCCGCTCCCAAACCCAACAACACGAGCAGCCAATGCTCCCAGAGCAGGAGTCGGCCGAGCGTCGCGCCAGTGAACCCGACCGCCCGCATCAACGCCAACTCGTTGCGTCGTTCGAGCACGTTGCGGGCGACGAGCACGCCCAAGCCGACGCTGCCCAAGAGCAACCCCAGTCCGCCGAGCACGGCGAAGATGGTCAGATAGGTATTCTCAACGGCGTAGAACGCGGCGAGTCGTTCCCTGGCCGGCGTCAAAACCAGGCCGTGCTCCGCAAGGTCGCTTTCATCGATCGCCTGGAGGAGGCCGTCGCGATCGACGGAGGGAACGGACGCGGCTGCTGCACCGTCACCCGACGACGATTTGGCTACACCATCGAGCAGCAGCACGCGGTAGCCGCCCTGCGTCGGAAAACGCCGCAGGAACTGCCGCTCGCTGATCACAAAATGACCTTGCAGGATCGAGTTGGCCAACGTGCCGACGATCTTCACCTCGAACGCCTGCCCCTTCTCATCGACGTAATCGATCGTGTCGCCAAGTCCCTTGTAAAGCACCCAGGTCGCGACCGAGTCGTCCACGACGGCCGGCACCGGCGCGTCCGGGTCGTCGTCCGCCTCACTCAACAACGACCACGCGCTGCCCTCCCCGCCAGTCGCTTGCGGCTTAGCGCTTTGCTCCCGCTTCGAAAACGTAAACGCCCCCCGATCCGCCAGCGCATCAGGAGCAACCCCAAGCAACGGCGGGTTGGTCGGCTTGTTCAGGTTCAAACAACTCGCGTCGTCGCCGGCCAACCGGCGCATCGGCACAAAGCGCACGCCGTCGGCCGCGCCTCCCTCGAAGCCGATCAGCTCGCGCACCGACGGATCGTTCAGGTCTTTGTAAACGGGCAGCGACGCTTCGACCCAGTACAGGAAACCGCCCGTGCCGGCCGACCGCTCGTGCGCGTCGTGGCTGGCGTCTTGGCGAAACGCGTTGACCGCGACCACGAGAAACGCGCCGCACGCGAGCATCATCACCGTCGCCAAACTCCGTCCCCGCCGACGCCCGCTGTTCCGCAACCCCAACCCCACCAGCGACATCTTCACCCCACCAGCCGCTTGCGGCTTAGCGCGTCCCCCTCCCCGACCACCACCCCCCAGCCCACCCAACACCGCCGCGCTGAACAACAACGCAGCGATCAGCAACATCGCACCCGCGCCGAAAAACACCCCCGCTGCCTTCGTCGCATCACCGCCCGCCCCGACGATCGCCAACACCACCGCGCCAACACCCAATACCACCGCGAGGATCAAAGACCACCGCCGGCGCGCCCCGCCCGCGGCCTGCCCGTCCGAGGTCAACCCCAGCCGCGCTGAAAGCAACACACGCGCCGGCCGACGTGCCTGGCGACGCAACACCCACGCCATCGTCGCCACCGCGACACACAGGCCGGACAGCGCGCCGATGACGATCGAAACAACCGTCACGTGGTAGGTGATCGACGCGCCCGCAACCGCGCCGGCCCACAATGACTGCAACGCCCACAGCACGGCTTTCGTGTAGCCGATGCCCAGCGGCACGCCGAGTGCCGAGCCGACCGCCGCCAGCACGCCGCCCTCGATCAGCCAGAGGCGACGGACGCGTTTCGGCGTCAGACCGAGCGCCAGCAGCGTGCCCGTTTCCGTCGCCCGTTGCTCGACGCCGAGCACGAACAGCAAGCCGGTCAATAGCAGCGCCGCGACGATCAGGAACAGGCTCAGGCTGATAAAGAGATAGCCGAACGTCGAACCCGTGCCCGACCGCGTCGCTTCCAACGCGTCGTTTCGCGACGACAGGAAGCGGAAGCCCAGCGCCGCCGGGTCGAGTTCAGCAAGTACGCGTCTTGAAACATCGTCGGCTGACTGATCAACACCGATCGGCCAGCGCACCGTGGTCAGGTCGCCGTACCGGTTGCTCCACCGCCCGCCGTTTTGCGCCCACTTCAACCTGACCAACGCCTTGGGCGCGCCGCGGTGTTGCTCCCAGTATCGCTCGACCTCCGGGGGCATGCGGATCACGCCCGGGGCGATGCCCAACTCACGCGGGCCCTGCCACTGC
>JANQSF010000012.1 GCA_028284155.1 Phycisphaeraceae bacterium | reverse complement strand
CGACGGGGCCGGCAAGGTCAAGGCCTCTGAGTCGGCGCTTGCCACGGCGCGCGACGCCGCAGCCAAGGCCAAGGCCGCCATCGACGCGGCCAACAAGGTCATCGCCGACCGCCAGGCTTTGCTCACCCAAACTCAGCAGGTCGCCGCCATGACCGCCGCCGCTGCCAAGGCCGCCCCGAAAGACCATGCACTGGCGCAGGCCGCCGCAACGTCGCAGCAGGCCGCCAATGCCGTGAAGCAATCCGTCGAGTCCGCCAAGCGGGCAGCCGCCAAACGCGGCGAAGAGGGCACGCAAGCCCTGGCCAAACTCGACGCCGCGACCAAAGCCCTCACCGCCGCCAAGGCCGAGCAGGCCGCCGCGCCGCAGCGCGTCACGCAAGCCAAGGCCGCGCTGACCGCCGCTCAACAGAAACTCGCCGCCGCCCAGACCGCGGCCGACCAGTTCAAACCCCGCGTCGACGCCGCCCGCACCAAGTACGAGCAACTGCGAGCGCAATACGAAAAGCTTAAGCCGCCCGCAGACTCACTCGCGGCGCGGTAAAACGACGCCATCAGCGACCATCATCCAGCAGCGCCACGCTCGTCACCGCGTCCTACGTGCTGAAGAATCGTAGCGTCCGCGTGATGACGTAGAACTCGGTCGCGCCGCTCCCGTTCGCGTCGGGATCGAACGCGATATTCTCCGGGTGCTCGATCGGCACAGTGTCGCCGTTTTCTAAGGTCAGTAGGAATGGGCGAAACGGTGCCTGACGAGTGAGTCTCAGGACTTCATTTCGAATCGGTTCGGTCCGCATTGAATTGTCCCGGATTGCTGAGTTTCACATTGCATACTGATTGTATCGACGCATCCTCATTCACTTCGATTGTCGTTCGACCATCTCCACAAACGCCTCATACTGCTCCGGCGTGTCGATCCCGTGGTGCCGCACGTCCGCGTGGACGACGGCGATCGGGTAGCCGTGCTCCAGCGCACGCAACTGCTCAAGCTTCTCGACCTGCTCCATCGGCGTCGGCGGCAGGTCAACATACTTGAGCAGGAAGTCGGGCCGATAGGCGTACAGGCCGGGGTGTTTGAGCGGCCGCGCCGTATCTGACGCGCTGCCGTCACGGTCGAACGGGATGAGCGAACGCGAGAAGTACATCGCCCGACCACGTTGATCGACGACGAGTTTGACGATGTTCGGGTCGGCCGGGTTCTCGTCGTTCGCGAAGGACGACGCGAGCGTCGCCATCGGCGCGTCGGGGTCGTTCACCAGCCCGTCGACGAGTTGGTCGATGACCGCCGGCTCGATCAGCGGCTCGTCGCCCTGCACATTCAGGACCAGTCCAACATCTTGCCCGTCGTTCAACAGCGCTTGCACAACTTCCGCGATACGGCACGTGCCGTTGGGGTGGTCGTCGCGGGTCATCACGGCTTCGCCGCCGAACGCCGTAACGGCGTCGGCGATTCGCTGGTCGTCCGTGGCGACGATGATGCGTCCGACGCGCTTCGCCTGCCGAACCTGCTCAACGACATGCTGGATCAGCGGCTTGCCCGTGCGGTCAGCCAACGGCTTGCCGGGGAAGCGCGTCGAGGCATACCGCGCGGGGATGACGGCCAGGGCGGTCTCGTGCTGAGTCGTGGTGTCCTGCATCGTCAGTTCGGCCGGTCGTCAATCCAATCAGGTCGGCAGCGATTCAATCTGGGACGAGCGCTTGTCTCGTGCCACGGCCGTGTCGGCCGTGCGGTTCGTCGAAGGTGTTTCGCACGGCCGACACGGCTGTGGCACGAATCTTTAGGTCACGGTGAACCAACTACCATCAGGTCACACCACGACAAGTACGGTCACCGCGCCCGCAGCCCAAAAGCCCACCGCGAGCAGGTCGGCCGACAGACATACCCGCGCCACACCCATCGCCCGCAGCGGCCGATACTCGCGGAGCGTCAGCCCGATCGCGCACGCCAAGGACACCGGCAACGCCGCGAAGAACACGACCACCGGATTCACCCCGCCCACGGCACTGGGTGTGACGTCGCGGAGCAGGAAGACGAAGCCAAGCAACGCCATCGCGAACACGCCGAAGTGAATCGCCAACGCCAGCCTTTGCGTCATCGGGCGACGCGGCTTGCGGAGCACGCTCCGTCGTTCCCGCGGGTCGAATTGCAAGCCGCACTCGGGGCAGGCGCGCGACCGCAGGCCGAACAACGGGTAAAGACATCTCAAGCAGTACATGTCAGGTCGAATCCCCGGGGCTCAATTACCGCTCTGCAACTCGTCGATCAGCTTGCGCAGTTGATCCGACCGGTCGCGGATGTCGCGGTAGTTGATGTTGGTCTGCAGGATTTCGGACGCGATCTTCTGCGCCTCGCGTGCCCGTTCGATGCTCTTGTGCTTACGCGCAATCTTTTCCAGCGCGTCCATCAACTGGTAGCGTAACTGCATGGCCAGCGAATCGTCGTGCAACTGGTGCGATTCGATGCCGCGCTTGAGCGTTTCGATGGCTTCGTCGAACCACTCCTTGGCCAGGTAGCAGGTCCCCAGGAAATTGCAGCACCAGCCGCGGATCTTCGGGTCCTGCTGCGCCTGCTGGAACAGGCCGATCGCGTCGTCGTACGCCTTGACTTGGAGCTTGCGTTGGCCGAGTTCGAACTTGAAGCTGAGCTGCGTCGGGTACTTCTCGACGCGTTCTGCGAACTCGGCCAATTCGTATTCCGCCCGGGCGCGAGTCTTCTCACGCAGCTTTTCCTTGAGCGATTCGTCGTCCGGGTTGGCGCTGATCGCCTTCTTCAATTCGGTCTGATGTCGGCGGTACTGCCGCATTTTCAGGTCGCCCGCCTTGGCGCGCAGGTGGTAGCCGTCCGTCCTCTCGTAGCCGTCCATGAGCAGCGCGATCGCCTGCTCGTCGCCCTCGTCGTTGTTCAGTCGCTGGTAAGTCCGCACCAGTTTCTCAAGCTGCGCCTGATCGACGTCGCCCTCGGCCAACTTCTCGTCGTACTGCGCTTTTTGAATCTCGATCAACTCGCGCAACTGCGCCTCGGCCAGGTCGGTCGCGTCTTCCAGGTTGCGCTGGCGTTGGCCTTCGGCGTCGGCCTGCGTGTCAATCGACTTGCCGCCGTCTTCCATGCGGCTCTTGGCGATCGTCCGTTCCGCCTCAAGGTCCTTCAATCGACGCAGCGCGTTCGTGTCGTTGTCCGGCGCCAATTGCGCGGAGAACCGGGCCGCCTGTACAGCCTCGTCGTACTGCTTGGTCATCGTGAACACGTCGCACGCCTTGTCGAAAATATCCTTCTTGGGCTTCGGGTTCGTCGCGTTTGATTCCAGCACCTTCACGCCGATCCATGTCACGACCTCGTTCATGTCGCTCGGGTCGATCGCGGTCGGGTCGTTCTCGTCGTATTCATCTTCTTCCATCGCGCCGTAGACCTCGGCCGCACGCTCCATGAACGAGACCATGTGGGACAGGTTTTGAGGATCCTTGGCCCAAAGCTTTTCCGAGTGAAGCATCTTGTCGATGGGGTCCCGACCGGCGGGCTTGAGCGACTCACGCAGGCCGGCCGGCTTGCCGCCGGAGACCTTGCGCTTCAGGCCGACTTCCAGCAGCTCCTCATGTCGAAACATGTTGGAGGGCTCGTGGCGCAGGCCGTTAATGTAGCACTCGATCGAATAGTCATAGCTGCGCGCGTCGGCCGTGGCCGTGGCGTGTTTGAAAAACGCCTCGGCCTTCTTCGGGTCGCGGCGGAAGCCGTTCTTTTCCTTGTCGCCTTTGCCACTGCCTCCGTCCGCTGCGCCAACCGCGGTCTTCTTACCGCCATCGCCGTTACCGTCGCCGGCTGCGCTCGACTCGGTCTTTGCCGTGTCCTCGCCGTTGTCCTTTTTCTTCTTTTTGAGGAAGTCGAATGCCATGGTGTTCCGGGGTTGGAGTGGACCTGCTTGCAGGTCGATTCGGACCGCGCCGGCTCAGACCGGCCTCGTCTCCCTCTCGGCCCTCCGGTGGGGTCCGCGTCGGCGGCCACCTAAGTTAAAGACGACAAGGCCCTTCTGTCAAGCTTGGGTCCGGCCCGCGCCGGCGGATTCAGGTTGCCTCTGACTACCGGCCCGCTTAACGTCTGGGGCCTCTCACGGAGCAACCGACCATGGTGACCATCGGCATGAACTACCGCATCCTGCCCGGCAAGGAGCAGGCGTTCGAGGACGTCTTCGCCGCCGTGCTCAAGGCCATGGGGGACATGGAAGGCCACACCAAGTCGGCCCTGTTCCGAGACGTGGCCGACCCGCAAAGCTACCTCATCATGAGCGACTGGTCCGACCGCAAGGCGTTCGACGACTTCATCGCGTCCGACCAGTTCCGCAACGTCGCCAACTGGGGCAAAGAGCAGATCCTGGCCGGCCGACCGTCGCATGAATACTACGAACGTTAAGGCGGGTTGGGTCGCGCGAAGTGGGTTTCGGTGGGTGCCACGATGCGGCCTTCGGCCGCAGGCCGTTGGCAGCGTCGTGCCGGGGGGCCTTGAGTGATTGGTGGTCATAGCGTGACCGGCATCACACTGCCTTCGGCTTCGCCTCGGCCGTGTGATGGCACTCTTGCCCGCGGCACGAAGGCGTGTCACGGCTGGCTGATTGAGTAAGCTTGATTTCCGTTCCAATCGACACTCCGGTTGATCTGCCCCATGCCCGACGCCACAACAACCCGCCTGGCCGTCCACGGCGCCGCCGGCCGAATGGGCCTGCGGCTCGTCGCGTTGTCGCATGACGACCCAGCGCTGCAACTCGTCGCCGCCATCGACCGCCCCGACCACCCGTCGGCTGGGCAGGACGTTGGCTCGTTGGCCGGCGTCGGTGAAACGGGTGTCAACCTCACGACCGGTCTGGACGTCGGCGACGTCGATGTGATGATCGACTTCGCCGCGCCGGCCGCGACCCGCGCCGCGATCGACGTGTGTGCCGCGGCCGGCACGGCCATGGTCATCGGCACGACCGGCCTGACCGACGACGACCACGCCGCGATCGACGCGGCCGGGCAACGCGTCGCTATGTTGCAGGCCCCGAACATGGCGCTGGGCGTCAACCTGCTGTTCGCCCTCGCCGCCCGCGCCGCCAAGCAACTCGGCGACGACTACGACATCGAGATCACCGAAGCCCACCACAGGTTTAAAGTCGACGCCCCGTCCGGCACGGCCCTCGGCATCGCGCAGGCCATCTGCGACGCCACGGGCAAGGACATGTCCCGCGACCTGGTGCACGGCCGAGAGGGCGAGGCCCCACGTCAGGCCGGCCAGATCGGCATGCACGCCCTGCGTCTGGGCTCTGTCGTCGGCCGACACACCGCCAGCTTCGCCAGCCTCGAAGAAGAGCTGCAACTGACGCACATCGCCGCGACCCGCGACGTCTTCGCCCGCGGTGCACTGGTCGCCGCCAAATGGCTGGCCGGCAAGCCCGCCGGCCGATACGGCATGGCGGATGTCCTGGGCCTGTAGGTGGTATTCCACTTGTAGGGTGGGCCAAGCCTTGGCCCACCCTACGTGAGGCAACGCCGAGCAGCATGCATTGCGGCCGTGTCCTTCGCTGGTCGTTGAGCAAACGTCGAAACACACACGTCGCTCGGCACGTCTAATCTCGATGGCGTGTTTGCCAACTCTCCCCCTCCCAAGCACCTCCAGAATGCGACGTAAGGTCCTTTTTAGATTGATCTTGCGTCCCACGGGGCCGTTTGTCACCCCGACAAACCAGCCCCCACTCACGACGCGCCAACGCCGATCGCGTGGCGGGCCTGTCACGGTTATGGCTGCCCTGACATGCGAACCCGCCAACCCCGGCTTGAAGATGTGATGTCGATCGCTGCGCCTCATGCCCCGGTTTCGCACGCCGCCGGCGCGCGCACGGCCGCGTGCGACATCGCCTGTCTTGCCAATTCTGCAACGATCGCCGAGCCATTGGCAAACTCGCAACGCGACCGGCCTTGTGCGCGGCGGGCGTCGATCGAGCCGACGGCCCGCCTGGCCCCGTCGCCGCCCCCGCCACGGCCCGCCGGACCGCTTGACACCCTCCTAGCCGTTCGTTAGCCTCACCGACCTTTGGCCGGCCCTGTCGCGCCTCGGTCCAATCCCCATAAGTGTCCTATTGATCGGAGTTCCCGATATGAGTCAAGCTCCCGCCGTACCCGGATCGGCTGACGGTGGCAAGCAGCAGTTGTTGTTCTGGGGTTGCTTCATCGCCCTGATCACAACGGCCTTCGCCTTCATCGCCCGTATGTTCCTGATCAACACGTGGGCGGACGAGTTCGGCCTCGACCCCGCGCAGGCCGGCCGACTCGCCGGCATCGGCATTTGGCCGTTCGCCGTCAGCATCATCGGCTTCAGCCTCATCATCGACAAGATCGGCTACAAGACGGCGATGACCATTTCGTTCGTCGGCTACGTGATCTGGTCGATCATGGGCGTCAGCGCGTTTTACATCTCCAAAGAGGGCAACACGGATACGGCCTATCAGTTGATCTACTGGGGCAGCCTGATCCTCGGCCTGAGCAACGGCACGGTCGAAGCGTACATCAACCCCGTCGTCGCCACGATCTTCAACAAAGAGAAGACCAAGTGGCTGAACATCCTGCACGCGGGTTGGCCCGGCGGTCTGGTCCTGGCCGGCATCATCACCATCCTGATGGACGACCTGGTCGGCGGCGTGGATTGGTCGATCAAAGTTGGTATCCTCGCCATCCCGGCCGTAATCTTCTTCATCATGTTGTTGCCCTGTAAGTTCCCGGCTCAGGAACGTGAAGCGGCCGGCGTGTCCTACCGCGACATGCTCGGCGAGTTCGGCGTGCTCAGCGCGCTGGTCGTCGGCTTCCTCGTCACCCTGCAGTTGATGGACTTCTTCAACGGCATGCCCGCGTTCAGCGTCACCGACGGGTCTGGCAACGTTGTCCTGAGCGACGCGGGGCAACCGTCGTTGACCGGTGGCGCCAAGGGCCTGTTCATCGGCATCGGCGTCGCCATCGTCGTCGCATTCGGTGTCTACACGAGACGCATGGGCCGACCGATCCTGTTCTTCCTGTCGCTGATCATGATCCCGCTGGCGACGACGGAGATCGGCACGGACGGTTGGATTACCGGCATCATGGAAGACGTGTTTGAGAATATTCACGCCGGGTGGATCCTCGTTTACACGTCGCTAATCATGATGGTCCTGCGTTTCTTCGCCGGGCCGATTGTTCACAAGTTCTCGCCGCTTGGCCTGCTGGCGATCAGCGCCGTGCTGGCGATCATTGGCTTGGCGACGCTCTCATTCACGACCGGCTTCCTGATCTTCGTCGCCGCCACGCTCTACGGCTTCGGCAAGACGTTCTTCTGGCCGACCATGCTCGGCGTCGTGTCTGAGCAAACGCCCAAGGGCGGCGCGCTGACGCTCAACGCGATCGGCGGCATCGGCATGTTGGCCGTCGGCACGCTCGGCTTCCCCTACATCGGCACCCTTCAGGCCGACCGGCAGATCGACGCCATTGTCGAACACGAAGACGCCAAGAAGGTCACCGGCCTGGTCAAGGACGGCAAACTGACCACCCTCGACGACAAGTCAATCTATGAAATCCTCAAGTACCAGGACATCAACAACGACGCGCTGAACAAGGCCATCTACGACAGTCTCGACGACGACCCGAAGGAGTTGGCCGAGATCACCAAGAAACGGGCTGACGATGGCGACCCGGTCAAGCCGGACGAGATTGTCCTGTCCGGTGAAGAGAAAAAGGTTGGTGACGCATTCGACAAAGCGCGTGGTGAGAGTAATCAGAAGGCGCTGATGAGCATGGCCGTCTTCCCAGGCATCATGCTCGTCTGCTACCTCGCGTTGATCGGCTACTTCAAGAGCAAGGGCGGCTACAAGGCCGTACACCTCGACGCCGGTGAGGACCAGACGCACCCGTCGCACGACGACGCGGCCGCGGGCGAGGTCGTCGATAAAGACGTCCGTGCCGACGAGGCCATCGCCGACGGTCAGGTCGGACCGTCCGAGTGACGACGCATGTGTGACAATTGATTAGATTTCAAACGGGCCGCGCGCAAGCGCGGCCCGTTTTCATTTGGTGTGGGTTGATGTGTGGCTGTGAATAAGCGAAGCGTTTCACAGTATTGAGCAACATCGTCTGTGAAACGCTTCGCTTATTCACAGCCACCCGGCGATGCCTTGTCCGAGCCGGACTCTGCGAGTCCGATTCGGCCAAGCGGCTCGACGCCGCGCGGGCGAACACGCAGCGCACGACCAGTGTGCCAGAGTTTGTGCAGTGGCATGGGGTGTCGAACTTTGCGGTTCCTCGCCGTCGAGGCTCGTCGCGGCTACGGACTCGCAGAGTCCGGCACTGACAAGAAAAGGAAAAGGGGTTTATGTCCCCTCAAACGGCGCACGCGGAATCTTGACGTACGGCAATCGGATATTGCCCGCGATCTGCACGTCGTCGGCGCGTTGCACGCCGGGGCCGAACTCCTGGAAGTCGAGCGCGCCGGCCAGCGCGATGAAGTCGTCCTGTTCGATGCCGTCGCCCGAGACGCCGACGCCGCCGACGAGTTGGCCGTCTTTGTAGAGCGGGACGGAGCCGGCGAAGATTTGCATGCCGTTGGCCAGGCTGTTGCCCGGCAGGCCGCCACCCGGATTCAGGTTCGGCACGCCGGCGGTTGTCGGGTCGGCCGCGTTCGAGTCGAGTGGGACGACCCCGCCGCCGCCGATCGTGCCGTCGATGAAGGCTTGCAAAGCGTCGGCCTCACCCGTCGCGCCGGTGATCGTGTTGAACGCCAGTAGGAACTCGACGAGTTGCGGGATGATCAGCGACGTCTGAAGCCCCGTGTTGAACGGGCTGAAGTCGCGGGTCTGGTTCACGCTGAACGGCCCGGGCGGCGCGCCGTCCAGCCCGTCCGGCAGGTTGGGTCGTGACAGGAATCCGCCGGTCCGGTCGGCCACGGCCACAGCGCCATCGAGCAGGACACCCAGCGCCGCGGCGCGGTCGACGTGGTTCGTGAACGGGCTGTCGCCGACCAGCGCGAAGATGCCCAGCGCCAGCGCGTCGATCGCGTCGACATCGACCTCTGACGCGACGTCCCCGCCGTCACCGTCCAGGGCGCGCAGCTCGTCGCCGGCGTCGGTTCGGCTGAAGAACGCGGCCGTGCGGGCCTTCTGCACCGACACGTCGTAGCCGAACACCGGCGCGTCGCCGGTGCGGAACGCGCCCAGCAGGTTGCCGTTCTGATCGACGACCGAAACCGTGACGTGCGAAATCTGCGGCACGTCCCGGCGGATCTGTGCCCGCAGCCTGCCGTTGAGCAGGTGCGCGTCGAGCAGGATCGACTCGACATCGTCGGCTGTCAGTTGGACGCCGTCGTTCAGATTGCCTGCGAGGAATGCAAAGTCGTCCGTCACGTTGTCGTAAAAATCCTGCAACGCGTTGTCGGGCACTTCGCCCAGGATCGAGCCGCTGCCCGAGCCGAGCGTGGTGAGCGTGAACTTGCTCGCGGGGCTGACCTGCGGCGCGACAAGCACGTCGATTTCGCCGCCGGCAACCAGATCGTCGAACGGCGTGACCGCGCCCAGCGACGCGACGCTCGGCGGCGCGCCGTTGGCGTAGTCGAGTCGGATGCCGTCGATAAAAATCTTGTCGGCGCGGATGTTGGCCGGCGGCGTGAGCGTCGCCTGGCCGGCCAAGGCGATCTTTTCTTCAACCGTCGCGCTGCCGTCGATCCGCGTCGAATCGACGGTGTAGATGCCATCGACCTCAACGCCGACGCCACCGATCAACTCGCCGCCGCGATACAGCGGTAAACCGCCCGGGTCGGCTGACAGGCCCAGCGGCAGACGGTTCACGTCCGACGTGGGCAGGCTCGAAAGCTGCACGCCGAACAGCGGCCCGCCGTCCTGGAAACGGACGCCGGGCGGGAAGTGGGTCTGGATGATGTGGCCGGCGGTGCGTGTGGTGAACGCGTTGCCGCGTGAGGTCGACAGGAACGCGCCGGTGCCGGCCTTGGTCGCGGCGATCAGCGACGTCGACACGACGCCGTCCACCTGCTCCAGCCCGCCCGTGCCGCCCGCGCTGATGTCCACTGTCTCAAGCCCGCCGTCCATCCGCACGACGCTCAGCAGGTTGCCCTCACGATCGACCACGCTGATTGTCGCGGCCACGCCAAGCTGCTGAGCCCGGCTGACCGCCCGCTCAATGACTTCTTCCACGTCGTCGGCGGTGAGCGCGTTGGCGACGCTCGGCAGCGGGTCGATCACAGCCGAACCGACCGTGCCCACGCCGTCGGCCGGCTTGCCGCGGAACCGTTCGTTGCCGACCCTGCCGAACCGGATCGAGGCCGCATAAATGCCGGGATTGACGTGCTCGGACGCGGCCGTGCCGACGACCTGGCCTTTGATCAGGAGCGATCGGATTTCGCCGCCCTCGAGCACCTCGCCGTCTTCGAACACGTCGTCGGCCGTGATGAGGTTCGGGTCGCCGCCGGCCGCGATGATCGAATCAATCACGTCGCCGCCAACGCGGGCGAGGCGCATCTCCGCGACGCCGAATGCCGCGCCGACCAGGTCGAATGCCGGGCCGAGCGTCGCGCCGCTGAGCACGTGGCTGTCGGTCAACGACCGGCGCAGGTCGAAGACGCCGATCCCCTCGCCGGCCGCCAGCGCCGAGCCGTCGGTCATGAACCCGGCGATCGACGCGCGGTTGACCTTGCCATCGACGGTGAACCGCGCATCGCTCATCGACGAAGGCACGCCGCGGAAGCGGGGCAGGAACAGCGTGCGCAGGTCGCCGCCGATGTCGGCGCGCACGCCGACCGCGTCGGACTGCACGCGCATATGCACGATGTCGAACGGCGTCGTAATCTCGACGGGATTGTCCTCGGCCCCCTGGAAGGTCGCGACGTTGGCGCGCAGGGCCGGTCCGTCGTTTGGGCCGTCCGGCGTGTCCGAGCCGAGCGTCAGGTCGGCGCCTTCGACGAACCCATCGGCCGTGAGCAGACGGAGGCTGCCGGCGATGTCAATGCCGTCGCCGTCGATCACGACTCGGCGCAGGTTCAGGTTGCGCAGGCTGCCGTCGCTGGTGATCGAGCCGATGGTGGTTTGGCCGAACAGCGGCGCGACCTTGCGCTGCACGCGGACGTGCAGCGATGTTCGATCGGTCGCGCCTTCGAATCTGATGTTGTCAATGTCAGCGAAATTCGCCGCGTCGCCGTCGAGTGTGATCGCCGCAGTGCCCGGTCCCGAGAGCCGGACGAGGATACGGTCGTTGTCGCCATCGCTGAAAAGGAAAGACCTGCCGTCCTCGCCGAGCGTAAAGGCGGCCAGCAGGACACGGTCTTCCAGCGGCTCGACAGGCGTGAATCTTGGGCTCGGCCGCGCCGCCCTGCGCCGTCGCAGTGCCCGGCGGCAACGCCGCGTGAGCTGATCGACCCATCGTGCCATCTGTCTTGTCCCCATTAGCTTGTTCGATTGGAAGGATATCACGGTCGCCGTCGGCCCGCACGGCCTGCCCATGGGGAGAACACCCATCCCGCGCGGCTTGCGGACGACGTGCGTTCAAGATTACACTGCCCGTTCAGGGACGAGCACTTCAGAGGCCACGTGTGCATCACGGTCAGCGTCAATCCGATTATCGGCAGATCGGTCGCGCAGCTTGGCTTGTCGCGTGCGTCGTCGCGTTTGTCGTGCTGTTGACGTCGCACGCCTTCGCGCAGCCCCGCCCCGGCCCGAGGCCTGGGCCGCGCACGACGGACGACGCTCAACCCGGCCCCCGAACCGGCCCCCGGACGGGCCCACGCGTCGGTCCGCGCACGTCGGACAACAACGCAAACGAGCTGGCCGGCAAACCGATCCCCAAAGAACTGCTTCAGCCCGTCGAGCCGTGGGAGCCGTGGAACCCGCTGGGCGCGTCGGGCGACGGCGTCTACGAGCGCATCCCGAGCGTGCACCGGTCGCTCCCGCGCGAGGTCGTGCCCGTGCCCGACCGCTGGCGGATCGGTTGGCCGGCGTGGGACCGTTACGGACGGATGTCGCCGGACGACCCCGTCCTGATGAACAAGGACGTCGGCGACTCGCCCTACACGCAGGGCCATTTCTTGAATCCGTACGACCGCAACCTGCTCAAGGCCGACTACCCGCTCACGCAGACGCCGGGCGGCGACGACATCTTTCTGAACATCAACGTCATCAGCGATACCGTATTCAACTACCGCAAGCTACCCACGCCGTCGGGTGTCAGCGCGACGAACAGCAACGCGTTCGACATTTTCGGCGACGGCAAACAGCGGTTCGTGACGCAGTCGGTCTTCCTGCCGATCGAGGTGTTTCAGGGCTACACGGCCTTCCGCCCGGTTGATTGGCTGGTGCGTGTCACGCCGGCGTACAACTACAACTACATCGACCTGCAGGAAAGCAACAACGTCAACATCGACGTGCGCAAGGACGACGAACGCCGCGACGAGTTCGCTACTTTGCAGGAGGCGTTCTTCGAGTACCACCTGGGCGACACGAGCCACAACTTCGACATCGCCGCGCTGCGCGTCGGACGGCAACTGCTGGTCACCGACTTCCGCGGCTTCATCTACAACGACGTATCCGACGGCCTCAGGCTGTTCGGCAACCTGGCGAGCAACCGCATCCAGTACAACGTCGCGTACTTCTGGCGGCCTGACAAGGACACGAACAGCGAGCTGACCGAGTTCAACTGGCGTGACCAGCAGATCTTCGTCGCCAACCTGTACGTGCAGGACTTCGTCTGGCTCGGCTACACGACGCAGTTCAGCTTCCATTGGAACCACGACCAGTCGGACGAGGAGTACGACAACAACGGCTTCCTGGTCGTGCCCGAGCTGTCCGGTGACGTGCGGTCGCGCGACATCGACACGTACTACCTCGGCTGGACGGGCGACGGCCACATCGGGCGGATCAACATCAACCACGCGTTCTATTACGTCTTCGGCGAGGACGAGCACAACCCGCTGGCGGGGCGGGAGGTCGACGTTTCAGCCTTCATGGGCGCGGTCGAGGTGTCCATCGACTACGACTGGTTCCGCCCCAAGCTGCACTTCATCTACGCGTCGGGCGACGACGACCCGGAAGACGGCACCGCCACCGGCTTCGACGGCATCTACGACAACCCGTTCTTCGCCGGCGGGCCGGGCAGTTTCTATCAAGGCCAATCGTTCCGGCTGTTCGGCGTCGCTTTGCATTCGACCCGGAGTTTCTTCAACGACCTTGCCGCGACGAAGGTCGAGGGGCAGGCCAACCACGTCAACCCCGGCACGATCCTGGTCGGCGGCGGCTTCGACGCGGAGCTGACACCCAAATGGCGGGCGTCGCTGAACATCAACAGCATCTGGTTCGCCGAGACCGAGCCCCTTGAACTGTTCCTCGCCCAGCGCGACATCGACAACCACGTCGGGTGGGAGATCAACCTCTCGACGCAGTACCGCCCGTTCCTCAACAACAACGTGATACTCACGGCCGGCGGGTCGGTGTTCTTCCCGGGCGACGGGTACGACCAGATTTACGAGGGTGACACGGCGTTGTACCAGGGGTTCATCGCGCTGACGTTGACGTATTGAATGGATTCAGTTTGCAGACGACGTGTGAAGCACGCACCATGAAACGACACACGGCCATCCGGATCGCAATCGTGACCTGCCCGATACTGCTGGCGTTGGTCCTCGTCGCGTGCGAGCACGCCAAGTACTGGCGGGGCGGGGAGCCCTGGCCGACCGAGTTCGTCGAGAAGGTGTCGGACCCTCAGCGGTCGCGCGACGAGTTGGCGAAGGTCATGACGCCGCCCGCGCCGGGCGTGGGTGAGCAGACCGCGGCTGAGGCGATGCAGCGGTCGCACGGGTGCATGTCGTGCCACGGGCCGATGGACGAGCCGGACATGCACGACTCGAACGTGGCGGTCGGGTGCGTCGACTGCCACGGCGGCGACGGCGAGGTCGTGAACCCGATGCCGTTGTCGGATTGGCAGAACGCCGACGGCGAGGCGGTCGGCGGTCGGCCGGGCGTGGCGGGCGAGCCGATCCACGACGAGGAGTACCTCGACGCGATGCGCCGCGCGCACGTCGTGCCGCGCAACCCGGACGCGTGGTACGGCCGACACAAGTTGGCTGAGGGCACGCGCAATTTTGCCGAGCATCACGACCACCACGGCGACCCGACGAAGCTGCTGGCTCATGGCGGGTCGCGCAATCCGGAGAACAGCTACGCGTTGCTCAACCAGGAATCGCCGCAGTTCATCCGGTTCATCAACCCGGGCGACCTGCGGATTGCCGACTACACCTGCGGCGCCTGTCATGCCGACACCGTCGCCAAAGTGCGCCACTCGATGATGGCGCACGGCTCGATGCTGTGGAACGCGGCGCTCTATAACAACGGCTCGATCCCGAACAAGGTGTCTCGCTACGGCGAAAGCTACTCGCCGTTCGGCCTGCCACAGCGGCTGCAGGGCGTGATCGACCTGGCGGAGTGGGATAAGGAAGCGAAGCGTCTCAAGGTGGAGGCGCGCCTGCCGACGCGGTACGAGGAGGAACACAAGGGTGTCGTCAGGTGGCTCGACCCGTTGGCGACGTGGAATGTCTCGCAGCCCGGCAACATCCTGCGCGTCTTCGAGCGCGGGACGAAACTGCCCGTGCCCGGCGGGCCGACGCCGAACCCGAACCCGGCTGAGATCGGCAACCCGAACCCGCTGGTCGAAGGCGGTCGGCCGGACAAGGGGCTTTCGCCGCGCGGGCTGGGCACGTTGAACCGGACGGACCCGGTGTTCGTCGGTTTGCAGAAGACGCGGCTGCTCGACCCGATCCTGCAATTCATGGGCACGAACGACCACGCGGGCGACTACCGGTCGTCCGGCTGCACGGCGTGCCACTCCCCTTACGCCAACGACCGCGACCCGTACCACGGCGGGCAGTGGGCGAAACACGGGAACGAGGGCAAGACCGCGCACGACAACCCCGACCCGACGATCCCCAAAGACCAGCCCGGTCACCCGATCCGTCACACGTTCACGAACGCGATACCGAACAGCCAGTGCGTTGTGTGTCACATCCACCCGGGCACGAGCTACGCGAACACGTACCTCGGGTACATGTGGTGGGACAACGAGTCGGATGGCGAGCACATGTACCCCGGCAAGTCGCACACGCCGACCGACGAGCAGAAGTGGCTGGCGTTGCGGCGGAACCCGGAGGCGGCGCAGTTGCGCGGGTTGTGGGGCGATCTTTACCCGCACGCGATGACGCACGCGGGGGACGTCGCGGGGCAGGGGTTTTTGTCGAAGATCGGGCAGCCGCGCGCGGGGGTACGGGACCCGTTGGCCATTGATGGGAGCGCTAAGCCGCAAGCGGCGGGGGAAGGGGACGGTCAGTCGGCCGCAGTCTTCAACGACAAGTTGAAGCACAATCAGTTTGCGGACTTTCATGGGCATGGGTGGGTATTCCGGGCCGTCTTCAAGAAGGACAAGAAGGGCAACCTGCTCAAGCGCGACGGCTCGAAGATTGATCCCGAAGACCCGAACAAGTGGGCGCACGCGGTGCACCTGAAGGACGTGCACCTCGAGAAGGGGATGCACTGCGTTGACTGCCACTTCTCGCAGGACGTACACGGCGACGGCAAGCTGTACGGCGAGGTGCGCAACGCGATCGAGATCACCTGTGTCGATTGTCACGGCACGGTCGAACGCCCGACCAACCTGCGCACGTCCGGTCCGGCCGCGCCGCGCAACGAAGACGGCACGGTCGGCACGGACATGACCAAGATGCGCGTCGGCGGGATCAGGCGGTTCGAGAAGAAGCGCAACGGCCAGGTGATCCAACGTTCGACGTTGAATCCCAACAAGGAATGGACGATTCCGCAGACCATGGACACGGTCAACCCCGAATCCGCGTGGTCGAAGGCTGACGGCAACGCGGACGCGGCCAAGGCCGCGCGTTACGCGCACTCGATCCGCCGGGACGGTAAGACGTGGGGTTCTTTACCCAAGGCGGGGACGGACGCAGCCAAGGGCCTGGGGTCGATGGCGCTGGCGCATCAGAACAGCAACATGGCGTGCTACACCTGTCACACGTCGTGGATGACGTCGTGCTTCGGCTGCCACCTGCCGATGAGCGCCAACGAACGCACGCCGATGCTGCACAACGAAAACCTCTACACACGCAACTACACGCAGTACAACTTTCAGGTGTTACGCGACGACGTGTTCATGTTGGGGCGCGACGCGACGGTGACATCGGGCGAGTTCGACGCGGAGGGCAACGTCACGAAGCCGGGGCGGATCGTGCCCGTGCGTTCGAGTTCGGCCGTGGTCGTGTCCAGCCAGAACCAGAACCGCGAGTGGATTTACCACCAGCAGCAGACGGTCAGTGGCGGGGGGTATTCGGGGCAGGCGTTCAATCCGCACTTCCCGCACGCCACCGGTGCGCGCGGCACGACCAAGATGTGCACCGACTGCCACGCGTCGTCGACCGGCGACAACAACGCGTGGATGGCGCAACTCCTGTTGCAGGGCACGAATTTCGTCAACTTCATGGGCCGGTATGTGTACGTCGCGGAAGGCAAGAAGGGCGTGCAGGCCGTCGTCGTCACCGAACACGACGAGCCGCAGGCCGTGTACGGGTCGCACCTGCACAAGCTGGCTTACCCGGATGAGCACGCCGCGTTCGTCGCGGCCGGCCGCGACCTGTCGCAGGGGGCGCTCAAGGACGCGATGTTCCACCACAGCGCGGCGGGCGTCGGCGAGTTGGGCGGGCTGACGGGCGGCTACGAAGTGCTCGACGTGCAGCATCGCGGTGAGTACCTTTACGCCGCGCGCGGCAAAGGCGGTTTCTACGCGTTCGACATCGCGAACATCGACAACAAGGGTTTCAGCGAACGCATCGTCAGCGCGCCCGTCTCGCCGATCGGGCAGCGGCTTGGCTTCAAGACAAAATACGCGGTCGCCGTCGCCAGCCCTTCGACGCTGGCGGTCGATCCGCTTCGCCCGCGCTACTCAACCGACCCGTCCAAGCCGCGCGCGACGATCATGGACAAACGCCAGCCCTGGCACCCCAACCAGGAGCAGGCCGTCCACCCGCTGTACGCGTACATCTACGTCGGCGACCGCTATGAAGGCGTCGTGCTGACCGGTGCGGGCACGCTGCTCGACGGCGACCCGGACAACAACTTCCTCGAACGCGCTACGTTGAAGGACGGGTCGAAGGCGTTCAACCCGCCCGCGCCGTCGCCGTTGACAGGCGGCTTGCTCGACGGCGTTACCCATCTGGTCGTCGCGGGCCACTACTTGTATGTTACCTGCGACAAGGGCTTGGTGATCGTTGACATCGACGACCCGCTCGCACCCAAGGTCGTTGCGCACGTGGCGTCGTTGAACAAGCCGCGCGCGGTGGCGGTGCAATTCCGCTACGCGTTCGTGACCGACGCCGACGGGTTAAAGGTCGTCGACATCAGCGACCCGACGAGCCCGCAACTCGTCGAAGGCGCGACGGTCAAGCTCGACGACGCGCACCGCGTCTACATCGCGCGGACGTACGCGCTGGTCGCGGCCGGCAAGCAGGGCGTTGCGATTGTCGACGTCACGCGCCCCGAACAACCGGCGCTTCAACAACTGTTCACTGCCGACGGCGCGATCGGCGACGCGCGCGACGTGAAGGTCGGCATGACGAACGCCTCCTTGTTCGCGTATGTGGCCGACGCGGGCGATACGACGCGCGGCTTGAAGGTCGTTGAACTCATGGGCCCGCACACGACGGCGCAGTTCCGGGGCTTCTCGCCGCCGCTCGCCCCGCGACTGGTCGCGCAGCAGCGCACGTCCGGCCCGGCGTTGGCGATCAGCAAGGGCCTGGACCGCGACCGGGCCGTGGACGAGACCGGCCATCAGGTCGCGGTGTTCGGCCGAATCGGCTCGCGCCCGCTGACGTTGACAGAGATGCGCCGCATGTACTGGCGCGACGGCAAGCTGTGGACGGTTAGCGACACACCCACCACCGAGCCGCAGGCGTTCGAGGCGACCGGTGGTGACAACACGACCCAGCCCAATCGGCCGGGCCCACGACCCGGCCCAAGGCCGGGGCCGAACACACCGACCCGGCCGGGACCACGCCCCGGTCCGCGGCCCCCGTCGTAGCCGATCTGAGGTACTCTGCCGGCCTGTTACAGCGGAGTTCTCGTCTAATCAACTGCAATCGATTGGCTTGCACGAGCGCGTGTTCCCGGGTCTACCGCCACGCGTCGGACATGGTCGTGTGACCTGTAGCGGCTGCGCCGTCGCGCGGGGTGTTATCGGTTATCGGTTATGCCTCAGTTATGCCGCGGCAGGCCGATGCAGGGCCCAAATAAACCGCAATAGGGTTTGCCCCGGGTCAAGATTAATCGTTATGCGGACGAAATCACTGTCGCCAAGTGCGGGGGGCACGCATTTGGAGCCACGTGAATGTCCGCGTCCACTCCGATCTCCGTGCTGATTGTCGATGACAATCCGGATCACCGCGCCCTGCTCGTGCGGGCGATGAAGCGGAGCCCCGGGGGTGTCGAAGTGGCCACGGCGTCGACCGGCGACGACCTGTTGCGGTCGTTGGACATGGTTCAGACGCTGGACATCGGGGCGTTCGACTGCATCGTGCTTGACTTCAATCTGGCGGACATCAAAGCCGACGCGCTTTTGGGCGCCATCCGTGCGCGGACCGCGAATTGTCCGGTGATTGTGGTATCCAGCAGCACGGAGCAATACATCGCCGTTCAGACCTTTAGGCACGGCGGTCTGGACTTCATTCCCAAGAACGAGGCGATCAAGGGCGACCGACTCTGGCGGCGAGTCAACGATGCGATCGACCATGCCAGATGCCAGCAGGCAGAACGCCGCCAACGCGAGCGCCGCGAGCGCGACCTGACGGAGGCGGCGCACCTCGACCCGCTCACCGGGCTGGCGAACCGGCGTTTCTTCGACGACGCGCTGGCGTCCGGCCGATGGGTGCGCGACCGACGACAGAAGTTGGCGTGCGTGACGCTCGACCTAGATCACTTCAAGCAGATCAACGATGCGTACGGCCACTCCGTCGGTGACGACGTGCTCCGCGCCGTGGCGGAGGCGATTGACCGACAGGTCCGCAACCCGGACCTGGCCGTGCGGTGGGGGGGCGAAGAGTTCGTCGTGGTCCGTCACAGCGCGAGCCTGACGGACGCCTGGCTTTGGGCTGAACGGCTGCGGACACGCATCGCGCGGATCAAAGTCAAGACAGGCGGTGAAGTGATTCAACCAACAGCCAGTATCGGCTTTGCCCGTGTGGGCGGTTCTGAGCTTGGCATCGACACGATTCGCGAAGCCGATCAAGCCATGTACCTAGCCAAGCAGAGCGGCCGAAACCGGGTCAGCCCGGCCGAGTTGGTGCGCGTGCAACACATGGCGCGGAAGCTGGCTGACGGCCAATTCACGATCGACGGCCGTCGCCGGGAACTCTTGCGCTGGCTGGACAGGACGGTGCTTCCGGTGACGGCCGATCACGTCGGCGGACACTGCCAACAGGTCAGCGCGGTCGCTGTCGAAATCGGGCAGCGCATGGGGCTTTCGCCTGTTCAACTGCGCGAAGTTGAAGAGGTCGGGCTCCTGCATGACATTGGCAAGTGCGTTCTCCCCGAGGAACTGTTGGCCAAGCCGTGGCCGTTGTCGTTCGAAGAACGCTGCATCATGAATCAGCACGCGCCGATCGGTGAGTTGATCGCGCGCGAGCTGGGTGCCGACGACGTGGTTTGCAGGTCGGTCGGCCTGCACCACGCCCGCGCCAATGACGACCGACGTGACGGGCAAGACACGCCCTTGGCTGCGCGCATTGTCTGCGTTGCGGACGCCGTGGTGACCATGATTTCACCGCGGCCCTATTGCGCGGCACGCAGCATCGACGACGCCCGCGCGGAACTGCGGGCCAACGCCGGAACGCAATTCGACGCGGAAGTCGTTCAAGCCGCGTGTCGGTCAACCTCCAGGCCCGTCCTGGCGGCCGCGTGAGTGAGGCGACGGCCCGATTCATCAAAGTGACCACGCAGCGTATGAGAGCTGCTTCGACAGACCATCTAGGAGAATCCCAATGAGTCCCCAACGACGAGCAAGCAACCGACGTGGCGAACGCCGTTTCTGCATGGGTTCAGGCCAGACGCTCAAGTGGCGGAAGGTGCAGGCCGGCGCGCGCGGACGACAGGGTTGGCTGCGCGACATCTCCATTACCGGCTTGTCGTTCATCGCGAACGCCGGCCGATCGCCGCACGTCGGCCAGGAAGTCGGCATCAAGTCGGAGAGCGGCAAGAAGCTGGGCGAGTACCACGTCGTACGCGTGCACCCCTCGGCCGGTGGGCTTGTCATCGTCGGTTGCCGCAAAGGCCCGGCGACCCGCGCGCCGCTGCAGATGCCTCGGCCGAGCGTCGATGTTGCCCGACAAACGGTCAACGCCGTCGCCGAGGCTGCCTGAACGTGTAGGTTTGGTCGGGTCGCGTCAGGCCTAACATGCCGACTCAACCATGCGTATCCTGCTCACCAACGACGACGGCATCGACGCGCCCGGCCTGATCGCGCTCTACAGGGTGATTCAGGACCTGGGCGACGTCGCGGTCGTCGCACCGGCGACGGTGCAGTCGGCCACGTCGCACGCGGTGACGTTTCACAAGCCGGTCTGGACACGCAAGCGTCGCGTCCCGCTCGACGGCGACCCAAACTGTCGCGGGCCTTACTTCGACGGCATCGCCGTGGAAGGCCGGCCGGCCGACTGCGTCAAGCTCGCGCTGACCTACCTGCTGCCCGGCTCCGGCCCAAGCCCGGACGATCAGCCGGTCGACCTGGTAATCAGCGGGATGAACAGCGGTGCGAACGTGGGTGTCAACGTGATCTACTCCGGCACGGTCGCCGCCGCGATGGAGGCGGCGTTCATCGGCACGCCCGCCATCGCCGTCAGCCTGCACTACGGCGACCTCGAAATGACGCGTTGGGATGCCGCGGCCGAACACGCACGCCGCGTCATCGATCAGTTGCTCAAAGGCCCGATGCAGCCGCACACCGTGCTCAACGTCAACATCCCCATCCTCGACGACGGCGCCGAGCCGGTCGGCGTGCGGGCCGTGCCCATCTCGACCAGCCCGATCCTCGACCGGTACGTGCCGATCACCGACCCGTCCGGCGACATCGCCTACAAGGCACTGGACGACTTCGACTTCCACCACACCCCGCCCGACTGCGACGTCGATGCGCTATTCAGCAAATACATCACCGTCACGCCGCTGCATTTCGATTTGACCTTGAAAGAACGCGTCGGCGATTGGGCGCGGCATTTGGGGGAATGCGAAACGCAGAATACAAACGGCACTGTGGAAGACGACGACGCGTCGTTGTGAAGCGCCTCAATCGCGCACCTCTCAAGTTTCGCGGTCGCCCGAAGGGCGGGCCTGCGTTTGAGTGGAATGTAAAATGCAAAAGGCAAAATGGGGAACGGCCACGGGTTGCCGTAAGGCGCACACATCGCCAAATCACATCGGTCTCCGACTCGGATTCAACAACACGTTGTCATGCCCCGGGATGATCACGTCGGCGATCTCGACCGCCTCGACGAAGCTCTCACGTTGCTGCTCGACGTCAAACCCGCCGGGCAGCAAACGACCCTGCTCCATGTGCTCGGTCGTGGGCACGGCGTCGCCGGCCACAAGAGTCGTCGCGTTTGTGTGACAAAGAAGCAGGCCGCATGTGCCGGGCGTGAAGCCAGGCAGTGGGAACAGATCGACTTGCGGCGCGAGCCGATCCGGCGCGGGTTGACACTTTTTGAGTAGCGCGACCTCGGCCTTCAACGTCGCGACCGCGTCGTCGTCGCCGCCGGACTGCTCTGCCTGTTGAAACTGCTCGACCAGGTTCCGCCCGACAACCTCGCGCTCCATCTCGCTGATATGCCACGTCGCCTGCTCGAAAGCGGCCAGCCCCCAACGGTGCGCCGGTCGAAACGATGTCAGGAACACATCGGTGATGTCATCGGGATCAAGCCCCGCGCGCTCCTTCAGCCTCGCGACGAGCGCCTGCGGCGGCAGCCCGGGGTCGATCAGGATCGTCTTGTCGCCGCTGCGCACGAGCGTCGTCGTCGCGTGCGCGGTCCGCGCGGGCGCTTTCTCATCCCACAGTTCGTGCCGGCTCAATGCGCCGATGCTGATCACGCGGTAATTCATGTGAGTCAATTCAAAACGCAAAATTCAAAATGCAAAATGACAGAAGAGAGTGTTGCTGATCCAAGCGTGTTAAGCCGGGTCTATCTGAAGACCCGGATAAAGAGGATAGGGCACTGGCCTCAGTCCGGTGTTTCAGAAAGCACCGACACACGCCACCACACCCAACCCCTACCGCATTTTGCATTTTGAATTTTGCATTGTGAATTGACTCACTCCCTCAACCCATCTTGCAGCCACGCACGAAACCCTTCGCCCAACTCCGCCTTCTTGGCCTTGAGTTGATCTAACACCAGCGGCGGCAATAGACGATGCAACCGGTTCAGGTCGCTGTCGGGCGCGGCCGCGATCTGTTTGATCAGCGTCGAACTGGTGAAGCCGTACGTCTCGCCCGTCATGATGAAAACGGTCTCGATGTCGGCCACGGCCCGGTTGGTCAGCGCGAGTTGGAACTCGTAGTGCAGGTCGGTCACGTTCCGCAGGCCGCGCAGGATGGCCGTCGCACCGACCCGCCGGGCGTAATCAACCGTCAGGCCGTCGTACGTCTCGACGCTGACATTCTCCGACCACGGCTCGACCAGTTGCCGGGTCATCTCGGCCCGCTCGTCGCGGGTGAACAGGTTGACCTTGGCTGGGTTCTGCGCCACGGCCACGATCAGCCTGTCGAACAGGGCTCGGCCGCGCTGGATCACGTCGAGGTGGCCGTTGGTGATCGGGTCGAACGTGCCCGGAAACAGGCCGATTTTTGCGGGATGAGCCATGATGCGGCGAGTATATCACCGTTGCGCATCACGGTTTGACGGGGGTGTTGACTGCCCGACCGTTACGACCGGACACTTCGACTGCCCATGCGGAGAAAACGACGTGCCCGACGCTGGCGGCGGGTCGCGGTGAATCGCATTGTTCTGTTGTCAGCCGACGCGTTCGACAGCACGCCTGTTCCACTGGCCGACCCCGCGGCAGAACACCGCGCACCACAACCCGCCCCGTGACCGTGACCGCCCGTGTACGCCACAACGCGGACGGTCGGAACCCGAACCCTGGATGGGGTCTCGCACCGGAATGCCTCCCCGGTCGAGACCCTTTTTCAATGGGGTTTGGTCGAGGAGGCCGAGTTCACTGGCGCGCGATCTCGGCAAGCGCGTGCAGTCGACGGGTGCGCAATTCGATCGCAAAGGCGTCGGATTCTGACGGGTGTGCTTCGATGGCCCTGTCCAATACGGCGATTGCCTCGTCGTGCCAACCCTTCGCCAAGTAAACCTGCGCGAGAAAGTTGTAGCTTGCGGCGCAAAGTCGCACGTCGATACACGCCTGCTGAAACGACTCGATGGCGGCATGAGTGTCACCATCCGTCAGGGCACGTACACCTGTCTCGAATTGGTCACGACGATCAGTCATGGTTCACATGACGATCAATCTCCGCCACGCCGATCCGGATCATATACCGAAGGCCCGTCGCCACCACCGCCACCGCCCTTGTTGCCCTGATTCTTGGGCCGGTCTTCACGGTTACCCCCGCCTTGTGATTTGCCGCCACCACCATCGCCACCGCCACCCTGCTGGTTGTCGCCGCCTTGCGCGCCGCCGCCGGACGCTTGTCCGTCGCCTCCGCCGCCACGCCGTTTGCGTTTGCGACGCCGCTTACGCTTCTTCTTGCCGCCGCCCACAGCGGGTGGGCCGGCGCCCTGTGTGGGTCGGCCGGCCTGCGGCTGCGTCGCGTCGTTTGATGCCGCTTGTGCCTCGTCCACATTGATCGGCCGATCGCCCTCGGCCGACTCGATCTCGCTCTGTTTCAGCGGCTGACCCGGTTTCGGCCGACGCGGCTCACCCTTGTCGCGCTGTTCGCCGCGGGGCGGTCGGTCGTCCTTGCCGCGGCTCTCTTTGCGCGGGCCGCGCTTTCCCCGGTGGCGCATCCGCTCTTCGCGTTCCTTCTCGCGCTGCTCAGCCTCGGCCCGCAGTTGCGCGTCCTCTTCCTTGCTCAGTTTCTCGACATTCTCCAACGGGTACGCCTGCAAGCCCGGTTGATCGTCCAGTCGAACGAGCAAGAGCTGTGTCAGGATCTGCGTGTCGATCACCGTGCCGGGGCCGTCTTCCGTCTTGACCCGCGTCTGCTTGCGGGGCAGTCGTTTGCGCAGCTCGTTGTACGTCTGGTCTTCGTAACGCAGGCAGCACATCAGTCGGCCGCACCGACCGCTGATCTTGGTCGGGTCGAGCGTGGCCTTCTGCACCTTCGCGCTGCGCATGCTCACGGGCTTGAGCACTTTGAGGAACTGTTTGCAACAGCAGTGCTGCCCGCACTTCTCGTAGTCGGCCACCAGCCTCGCCTCGTCGCGGGCATTGACCTGGTGCATCTCGATCCGCGTCTGGTACTCCTGCGCCAGCCGTTTGACCAGGTCGCGGAAATCGACCCACTGCTCCGAGGTGTAGTGGAAGATGATCCGCTCGCCGCCCAGCAGCAGCTCGACCTCGACGAGCTGCATCGGCAGGTCGTATTCGCGGATGAGCGACTTGGTGAGCTTGATGATGTCCGGCTTGCGCGAGTCGAAGTGCTCCTGGTCGCGCATGTCGTCGATCGTCGCGACACGCAGCACCTTGCCGTGCGTCGTGAACGGGTAGTTCTTCCCGCCCGAGTTCTCGACGTATTGCAGCATCTCCTTCCGGCTGACGCTCTTGCCGCACCCCGAGTTGGGGCACGTCGTCGTGAGCATCTCGGCCATCTCGATGCCGCGCTTCGTGCGGATGACCATCTTGCTGCCGCAGCCCGGCTTGGCCTTGCCGTCATACGACAACTCCGCGATCTGCCGCATGTAGCCGTACCGAACGACCACCGTCTTGGGCGGCTCGAGCCGGTCGTAGATCTTCTGATCTTCCTCCTCGAGCATGACGGGGAGGGGGACAATCGTGCCTGGCATGTGGTGGAACTCCGTGCGCGATCCGTCCGAAGCGGGGCCAACCACTGCGCCGCGAAAACAACGCAAAAAGGCCGCACCTTCCGGGCGGCGGCGGATCACGTCAGACTGTCGCCGGGCGATTCGGGTTTCACGTCCCGCCACCTGCCCGACGGGGCGGCGGGGTCCGAACACGGAGTCAATCAGTCGGGCATGATAGCGTGGGACGACGCGGTTTCTCAAGCGGGATGGCCGATCTGGGAGCATGAGTGGGGCGTCGCACGACTGTGTGAGGCCGATCCCACGCCCATGGGTCGCCCGAGCAACACGACCAACCACGGCATCATTGCACGACTCGGTGACGCCTGGGCGTTCTCCGATCGTCCTCTATGCTCAACCACAGTGACCAGTAAAGGCTCAACAGGAAGCCATCTGATTGGCCACGGAGTGCCGATACAATTGACGTTTGCTCGATTCATCGGCCGGAGTCCATTTGCTCATGCGTCGCAGCCGCCTTGGAATGCTGACCCGTTTTGAAGTGCGCCGGCTCTGGGCGGGCGCTTTCGCGGCTGTCCTGTTTGTCTGCATGTCGCCCGGGTCGCCCGGGTCGGCCGTGTTTGGCGAGGAGCTTGGCGCTGCTGAACGCGACGTCTTTTCAAGAACGATTCAGCCGTTCTTGAAGACCCATTGCGTCCGATGTCACGGGCGGGAGCGAGCCAAGGCCGGCTTTCGGGTTGACCAGCTTCCCACCGACTTTCACGCGCCCAAAGCGGCGGACGGCTGGAAGGAAGTGATGGACATGATCAACTTGGGGGAGATGCCGCCCGCCAAAGAGCCACGCCCCAAGCCGGGCGAATTTGAGCCGGTTGTCGGTTGGATCAACGGCAAGCTTCGCGACGCCGAGTTGGCTGCGCGGAACGCAGGCGGGCGCATCCCCATGCGTCGGCTGAACCGGGTCGAGTATGCCAACAGCGTCCGCGACCTGCTGCACATGGACCCCAAGGTGCTTGCGCCGCTTGTGGAAGACCTGCCGGGCGACGGCAAGGCTGAGGGCTTCGACCGACTCGGCGTCGCGCTGTTTTTTGATCAAACACAGGTCGAGCGGACGCTCGGCGTCGCTGAACGCATCGCGGCCGCGGCGATCGTTGACGACAAGCCGAAGGTCAAGGCGCAACGATACGAGGTCGAGCAGAACCCTCGCATCAAAGGTTTCCGCAGCAAGACCAGAAGCCGATTCGCCACGACGCTGATCGATGCCGGGCCTTCTGGGTTCGAGATTGTCAACGGGGGCGTTCGACTTGTGCACGGTTACGGCAACCGCCCAAGGGGCAACCCCTGGGGCCGCATCGGCGGGATGGGCTGTGAAGACGTCGTCGTTCAGGATGGTTATTACCGCATCCGGATTCTCGCGGGTGCTGATCGCGGGTCGCGCGACGAACCTATCCGGGTCAAGGCGACTTACGGTGCGAACACGCCGGTGCAGCTTGACACTGAGATCCCGATCAACGCCCCACTCGACGCGCCGAGGGTGCATGAGGCGGTCGTGTTCCTGCGCAGCGGGCCGGACGGCCTGAAGCGCAGCGTCATGTTTTACTTTAACGACATCACGGACCTGATCATCACGACGCCGCAGAACAACGCGTTCTTCCGCGAGATCCGCGCCGCGACGTCGAAGTTGCGCGACGCCAACACTAACGGCTCGTCGAAGGCCGAGGTGGCCGCCGCAAAGAAAGCGTTGGACGAGGTCCAAGCGCGGGCTCGCGAGTGGCAAGGCCCCATGCGGTATTACAACCCCAAGCGCGACCACAAGAACCCGCCGACCATCTTCGTCGATTGGGTCGAGGTCAGCGGCCCCGTCGTGCCCGATTGGCCGCCGCCGAGTCACAAGGCCGTCCTGTTCGACGGCGACGAGCGCGACGACGCGGCGTACGTCCGCGAGGTGATCACGCGGTTCCTGCCGCGCGCGTACCGTCGGCCGGTCACCAGCGACGAGATCGCCGGCGTGGTCGGCATCGTGGAACGGGCCCGCCGCGACGGGGCGAGTTTCCACGACGCGATGCGGCTTGGCCTGACCCGCGTGCTGTGCTCGCCCGGCTTTGTCTTCATTCAGGAGCCGGCGGTCGAGGCCAAGGCCAGGAAGCTCACCGACTTCGAGTTGGCTTCCCGCCTCAGCTACTTTCTCTGGTCGAGCATGCCGGACGACACGTTGTTCGACCTCGCCCGAGCCGGAAAGTTGCGCGACCAACAAGAGCTGGCCCGGCAGGTCGATCGCATGCTCGACGACCCGAAGGCCGAGGCGTTTGTCGAAGGCTTCGCCGGCCAATGGTTGCACGTCCGCGAGTTCGGCAGCATCATGCCCGCGGCCGAGTATCGGGACCATTACGACGAAGACCTCGAGTCGTCGTCCCGCCTCGAAGCCTACGCGTTCTTCCGCGAGGTGCTGTCCAAGAACCTGCCCGTGACCAACTTTCTGGACAGCGACTTCGTCATGATCAACGAACGCCTGGCACGCCATTACGGCATCGAAGGCGTGCAGGGCTCGGACATCCGCCGCGTCGACGTTAAGCCCGATCACCACCGCGGCGGCGTGCTCGGCATGGCCGGCCTGATGACCTACCTTTCCGACGGCACGCGCACGCTGCCCGTTCGGCGTGCGGCTTGGGTGAAGACGCAACTGTTCGGCGACCCGCCCGGCAACCCGCCGCCGAACGCCGGCGAGATTCAGCCGAACGCCGCGGGCAAGAAGCTCACCGTTCGGCAGCGGCTTGACCTGCACCGCAACGAGCCGACGTGCGCGTCCTGTCACGCCCGGCTCGACCCTTACGGGATCGCGCTGGAAAACTACGACGCCATCGGGCGTTGGCGGACCGTGGCCAACGGCGAAGGATTCCGCGCCCGCAACGCTCCACCGATCGATGCCAGCGGCGCCTTCCCCGAGGGCGACACCTTCGACTCACTCGAATCGTACAAGGCCGGCCTGCTCAAACGGAAGGACGCGTTTGCCCGTAACCTGACCCGGAAGGTCCTGACCTACGCGCTGACTCGGCCGGTCGGTTACACCGATCGTCAGACCGTCGACGCCATCACCCAGGCCCTCCGCCGCGACCGGTATCGGCTGCGCACGCTCGTCCGCGAAGTTGTAACCAGCGAGTTGTTCCAGACCAAGTAAGGGACGTGACGACCATGAACGATCAACGCCCGCAACCGTCCGATGCCGCCTGGCGCTCCAAGTCCTGGAGTGTCGGCCGACGCGCCTTCCTGCGCGGTGCCGGCGTGGCGGTCGCGCTGCCCTGGCTGGAAGCGATGAGTGTCAACGCCACGCGGGCCGAGTCGGCCGGCGACATCGCGCCCGGCGAGGTCGCGCGGCGAAGCGTTTTCTGTATGTGGGGACTGGGCATCAACGGCCGGGACTTCACACCGACCACCAGCGGGCCGAACTACGAGTTGACGCCGATCCTCAAGCCGTTGGAGCGGCACCGGCGCGACTTCACCGTCGTCAGCGGGCTGAAACTGACGCACTCGGGCGGGCACGGCGGCGACCGCACGTTCCTGACCGGCACGAACACGCACAAGAGCGGGGCGAAGCTCCGCATCTCCTGCGATCAAGAACTGGTGAACGCCGTCGGTCACAAGACCCGCTACCCGTCGCTGGTCCTGGGCATCCGCCGCGGCACCGGGTTCGGCAACCCGCAGGACAACACGCTCTCGTGGAGCCGCAGCGGCACACCGATCCCGGCCGAGAATCGGCCGCACATCCTGTTCGACAAACTCTTCCGCCCCGAGACGGCCGACTCGCTCGCCGAGCGTGAGGCCGAGTTTGCCCGGCGGGCCAGCGTGCTCGACTCGGTCCGCGCCGAGGCCAAGGCGCTCGCCGGCCGACTGGGCAAGGTCGACCGCGACAAGATGGACGAGTACTTCACCGGCATCCGCGACCTCGAAAAGCAGATGCAGGACGAAAAGAACTGGCTCTACAAACCCAAGCCCAAGGTCGAGTCGCCCGAGTTCGGCAACGAGCAGGATCTCGACCCCACGAAAGGCCGACTGGACTACCGGCGTTACCAACGCCTCATGTACGACGTCATCACCCTCGCCCTGCAGACCGACAGCACGCGGGTGATCTCTTACATGGCACGCATGGACAACTCCGACGGCACCGGCGCATTCCGCGGCGAGGGCAACCCGTACGGCTACCATGAGATGACCCACCACGGCGAGGACGCCGACAAGCTCAAGTGGTGGACGATCGCCGACACCTGGTACATGGAAGAATGGGCCTACTTCCTGGACCGGCTCCGTTCGGTCAAGGAAGGCGACGGCACGTTGCTCGACCACACGATGGTCGTCTGGGGCTCGTCGGGCGGCACGATCAACGCCCACAACAACCACCACCTGCCCACCGTGCTCTGCGGCGGCGGGCGCATCGGCGTGAAGCACCGCGGGCACCTCGTCAAGAACGACGACTACCTGGGCAACCTCTGGCAAACGATGTTCGGCGTGATGGGCGTGCCCGTCCCGCAAAACTTCCAGGGCGGTGAAGCCGACGGCGTGATTCGCGAACTGGTGTGAACGACTTCGGCGAGCACGCCTTTATTGCTCCGATTCGACCCGTTTTTGCGCCTGTGACTTGGACCTCTCCTCCAAGTCGGCAAGCAAGACGGCCGCGACGATCGGCAACCCAAATCCGAGGCAGAAGGACACACCGACCAGAATCAGGATGATCCCCGCCGCGTTGACTTGGTAGTCAATCTTGATGGCTGCCACGCCGACCGATACCGCGGCCACGAAGTACAGGAATAGCGCACCAAGAGCGAGCAAGGAAGGCACGCCGCCAGTTAGGAAGGGTACCTCCGCCACCCCATTAGCGAACAAGATCATGCCCACGATAAGAGCAGCCGCCCAGAGCGTTATTGCCAGTAACAGTGCGCGTTTGGCACCCCGGCGGTCGTACGAACCCGCTTGAAATGTTTCCGGATTGCCGGGGTCGAACGGTCGGCCACACTCTGGACAACTATTCGTTACAAGATAGTCCAGTCGGTAATCGCAGTAGATGCAGCGCATGACAGAGTCAGCGGATTCTGCCTGTCGTTTCATGTTGTGTTGCATCAATGCACTCGCTACGGACTATGCGTCTTTCAACGGAATGACATCGATCGCATCGGCTCTGACCATCCCCATCGCCAGAAGGGGGCCGATCAGCAGCAGAGGCGTGCACGCGATCGCCAAACCCAGCACCATCATTCCGTACCAAAGTCGACGCGTCAGTACCGCTGCGCGAATCACTTGGATGTAAGTTCCTAGTAGACACCCGACAAAGATGAGCATGCACAATGCCGTAGTGCCAAACGGAGCCGTGAGGTGATTGTCATCGATCGCCACCACTAGGCAGCCAGCGACAAACGCGATAAGCCAGCAAGTCGTTAAGTGTTTCGTGTGCGTATCCAGCCGGACACGAATGTATTGGCGAGACCGATATGAAAGTGGGTCGTTCGGCTCGAAGGACCGCCCGCACTCCGGGCATCGATCGACATCCAATCCGCGCAGATCATAATCGCAGTCAAGGCAACGCATGGCCTCGGCCGTGAGCTTCGGATTGGAGTCATCAGCGGTTGACATCATGTGATTAGGTTGTGCGGCTGGTCTCCGATTCGTGAATTGTCAGCGTCGGAGCAATCCCAGTGCTCACCGCCAACGACTCACCGCGTCGCTTCTAATCATGTATATGGCCAACAGTGGGCCGAGCAGCAGGGCGGGCGTGAATAGCGCGGCCATAAAAAGCAACCCGATCGCGTAAGGCCAGCGCCCGAGTAACAGAGCGGCCCGGACGACTCTGATGTACCCGACGACAATGAGTCCCGCAGCGGTTCCGAAGCAGACGACCACCTGGAGATTCGCGCCGAACGCGTAGTCGTCGCTATAGACGCCCAAGCCGAACGCGATGATCGAGGCGAGCCAGATTGCCCAGATCGACCGGCTATGGCGTTGGATCTGGTCAAACGGCGAGCCGGGAATCCGGTAGGTCCAAGGGTTGTCAGGATGAAACGACCGCCCGCACTCCGGGCAACGGTGCTTGTCCAACCCGCGAAGGTCATACGAGCAGCCGAGACACTCGGCGGCGTTGGCTGATTCTGGCGAACCTATGGAAGAGTCATTCACGGCCTGTACTGTTTGTACCCGCCGCCGCCAGCCCGAGGTTCTCATAAATCTGCCGCGTCGCGTCGGATCGATTGAGCGTGTAGAAGTGAATGCCGGCCACGTTGTTGTCCAGTAGGTCGCGGCACTGCTCCGTGGCCCAGTGGACGCCCACGCGTTTGACGGCTTCCGCCTGGTCGTCGTCGTTGGTGCTGCCTTTGGTCGCGCGTTCGACGGCGCGCAGCAGGCCCGCGGGGAACCGCGCACCGGCCGCCAGTTGGGCCATGCGCTTCATGCCCGCAACGGTCGAGACGGGCATGATGCCCGCGACGATCGGTACGTCGATACCCGCCAGCTCACAGCGTTCCCGGAAGTCGTACAAGTCGCGGTTGTCGAAAAAGAGTTGCGTGCAGATGTAGTCCGCCCCGGCGTCGATCTTGGCTTTGAAGTAGTCCATTTCGACGATGCGGTTGGGCGTGCCGGGGTGGCCTTCCGGGAAGCCGGCCACGCCGATGCCGAACCCGCGCGCATCGCCGTGTTGACCACCCTCGTTGAACGAACGGATAAACCGCACAAGGTCTGACGCGTGCTGGAACGCGTCTTTCGAACGGTCATATCCCGCCAGGTCACGCGGCGGGTCGCCGCCCAGCGCGAGGATGTTGCTCACACCCTCGGCCGCGTATCGGCCGACGATCTGCGCGATGTCGTCTTCGCTGTGGCAGACGCAGGTCAGGTGCGGGATCGGGTCGAGGCTGGTCTCGCGCTTGATCCGCAGCACCAGGTCATGCGTCAGGTCGCGGGTCGACCCGCCGGCCCCGTACGTGACCGACACGAACGACGGGCGCAGCGCCTCGAGGTCGGCGATCGTCTGGTACAACGCCTCAGCCGACTTGGCCGTCTTTGGCGGGAAGAACTCGAACGAAAACGTCGTTTCGCCGCGGTCGAAGATGTCACGCACATGCATGGGCGGATTCCTGAAGTTGACCTCATCTTAGTGCGCGCGGGTGTCACAGGCGGCTTGCCCGCCGGTGCGGTGACCGTGACGGGAGCACACTGGCGGGCAAGCCGCCCGTGTGGCATCCCGGTGCACGACAAAAGTAGGCTTTGTCCGAAATGTCACCGGCTCACCCGTAGGGTGCGCTTGAGCGCACCAAGGACGCGGGCAGACCGTCCGTTCATCGTGGTGCGCTGAAGCGCACTCTACTTTTCGGACGAAGCTAGTCAGCCGAGCGTTTACCGCCCGTCTTCGACTGCCTGCTTCGCTTCGACGCGACGCAGCCCACGCACCAGGTCGCCGGCCGAGATGTACGTCGGCCGACCCGGGTCTTTCGGTCGAAGCACTGCCTCGGTCAGCAGGCGGATGCGTTTGGCGTCGTCGCTTTCCGGGTCGTGTTCGATCAGGTCGACAAAGTCCGGATTCAGGTGCGGCCGATTCATCTGCAGGGCGAGATAAAACAGATCGACCGCCTTGTCGACTTTCTGATAGGCGTTGATGAACATCGTCGAGGTGAGTCGCCCGCTGTCGCGCATCTTGCCCAGCGTCTTCTGGATTTGCGACGTGGACATCATCTCGTCGAATAGCGAGCGCAGCATCGGGCTTTCCGACAGGTCTTCGTCCACGCGCACCGCCGAGCCGAAGTCGACGATGCCGACACCCTCCGGTGTGATAACGACGTTGTCCAGCCGCAGATCGAGGTGGATGATCCCGACCTCGTCGTGCAGGACGCGCAGCAACTCGGCCGACTGCGAGGCGAACTGGATCTGCGTGAGCTTCCTGGCGTTGCCCATGCGCATCCAGTTCATGTAGAACTTCCTGACCAGCCCGTCTTCTTTCTTGTCGACGGCGAGCAACCGCGGGAAGCGCGACCGGTACTCCGGCGGCAGGTCGCGTTGGAGCAGTTGCAGGAACGCGGCCTCGCGCGTGAGGAAGACGGGGAACACGCGGTCGACCAGCTTGCGCGCCCGCGATTCGAGGTTCGATAGGCTCGCGTCGGGGAACTTACGCCGCAACCGCGCGACCACGCTGCCATACGACGGCATCTGCTTGCAGACGATGTAGTCGTCCGCCAACCGGCTCTTCTTGGCCAGCTTGACGCTGAACGTGAACCGGTCGGTGTATTCGCCCGGCGGGACGAGGTCCACCCGCCGCGCCGTGAAGTAGTGAACGGGTTTGCCGACGGGCAGCGGGATGCCACAGAGCGTGCGCGTCGCCCGGCCCGGACCCTGGTCGATCACGAAGCCACCCTTGCCGTGGAACAGTTGCGCCGTTTCGGCGACCTGCCACTGGCGGGGCGACATGAATACAAACTGCCCGCCCCAGCGCAGGCGGTCGAACACCTGCTCGGGTTGGTGGTCGTCGTCGGGCGTGGCGAAGAGGCAGTCGCTGCGGCGTGTGTCGGTCAACGACTCGCCCGCGTGCCGGCGAACGGCGAAGCGCTTAAAGAACAGGTCGTCACGCAACGCCTGCCGCGCGACGATCCGCGCCGACCTGCGCCGCCACGCCGCGGCCTTGCCGTTCATGCCCAGCGTCGGCACGGCGGACATACCCGACCCGCTTTCCCCCTCGGCCTTCATGGCTGTCAAACTCGCCTGTGTCAAAGCCGGCACACTCCCGCGATTGACCCGATGCGCCCGCGCATCGCTTGCCCTGTGGCTGACCATCGGCCGCAGCAGGTCAGAGTATAAGCGACGACCCGCACAACTCCCATTCTATGGGCAAGACGCCGGCCACATCGTGTCAAGCGTTATCGGCTGTAACGGATACGCCGATCACATCGCCCGGCGACCGCCGATGAGCCATCCACCCAAAGCCGGGCCTTTCCGAAGGCCCGTATCGCATTGCATCCGCTGCCCGGACCCAATGTAACCCCAACCCGCCATCTGCTGTGCTCGCCCAAGTGCATAGTTTTGTGCTCCAGGGGATCGACCCCATCCCGTGCGAGGTCGAGGTCGATGTGGCCGACCGCGGGTTGGCCAAGACGACGATCGTCGGACTGCCCGACGCGGCCGTGAAAGAGTCGATCGAGCGCGTGCGCTCAGCGATCGGCAACTGCGGCTACCCGTTCCCAATGTCACGCCTGCTGGTCAACCTCGCGCCGGCCGACGTGCGCAAGGAAGGCCCCGTCTTCGACCTGCCGATCGCGGTCGGGTTGTTGCTGGCCGAGCAAGTCATTCAGACGCAGAAGCACAAACGCCTTTTGTTCGCCGGCGAGTTGGCGCTCGACGGGCGCATCCGCCCGGTCAACGGCGCGATCAACCTGGCGATGCTCGCGGCGAAGATGAAACTCGACGGTGTTATTGTCCCGATCGACAACGCCAGCGAGGCGGCCGTGGTCGGCGGCATCGAGGTGTACGCGGCCGACACGCTTTCGACCGTCGTCGCGTTCCTGAACGAGCAGTACGAGATCGACCCGCAGCCATCGGTCGATGTCGATGCGATCCTCGAAAACGAACAGCCCGAGATCGACTTTAGCGACATCCGCGGGCAGGAGGCGGTCAAACGCGCACTGACCATCGCTGCGGCCGGCGCACACAACATCCTGATGATCGGCCCGCCAGGTAGCGGCAAGACGATGGCGGCTAAGGCACTACCCGGCGTGATGCCGCCGCTGACCCGCGACGAAGCGCTCGAAGTGACGCGCATCTTTTCGACCGTCGGGCAGATCCCCAAAGGTCGGCCGCTCATGACACGCCGGCCCGTGCGCATGCCGCACCACACGGCCAGCAGTGTCGCTGTCATTGGCGGTGGGATGATCCCGCGACCCGGCGAAGTGAGTCTTGCGCATCACGGCATCCTTTTCCTCGACGAGATGCCGGAGTTCGGCCGAACGGTGTTGGAGACATTGCGCCAACCGCTTGAAGACGGGTGTGTGACCATCGCAAGGGCGCACAGTTCGCTCAGCTTCCCCGCACGCTTCATGCTCGTCGCCGCGATGAACCCGACTCCAAAGGGCACGAAGCCGACCGATGAATACTCGCAGCGCGAGATGGAACGTTACCTGTCACGCATCAGCGGGCCGTTGATCGACCGGGTGGATATCCACGTCGAAGTCCCGCCCGTCCCGCACGAACAACTCGCGTCGAAGGCCGACGGCACGGACTCGGCCACCATGCGCAGCCAGGTCGTGCAAACGCGCGGGGTGCAAACGGCCCGCAACGCCGGCGGTCAGCCGAACAGCGCGCTGGGCCGACGTGATCTGGACAAGGTCGCCCAACTCGACGAGGCGTCGCAGGCCTTGATGAAGCAGGCGATGACCGAACTGGGCCTGAGCGCCCGCGCCTACGACAAGATCCGCCGCGTCGCCCGCACCATCGCCGACCTGGATGACAGTGAGTCGATCCAGATGACCCACATCAGCGAAGCGATCGGCTACCGCCTCCTCGACCGCCAGCCGTAGCCGCTTGCGGCTTAGCGCGCTCCCCCCGTACCCCGCGCACCCGCGCAACCAACGCTTCCACCCGCGCGACCTCCACCCCATTCATCCGATCCCCACTCCCACACGCCGCCCCGCGCACCGCGACATACGTCGGTCCTATGTCGATCGCGCACTCGAACGAATCCCCCCGCAACGACCCCGCCAACGCGACAACCAACCCCGCAGCGCGCACACGCGACACCATGCGCCCGACGCGCGCCGCATCAACATGGTCGAACAACGTCCACCCATCCTTGACTGCCGTATCGATCAACAGCCCCACGCCGTTCTCGACAGCCCAGGCCGCAACGTCATTGAGGTCCGGTGCATCGACCTGTGACGCGTCCGCATACGCCGCGACGATGGGTTGAACCGCCGACGCACGCGTCACGTCCACCCAATCGGCAAGCCGGTCACGCCAGTCGCACGGCGCGCCCGCAAGGCCGACTTTGTGGAACGCAAATGCGGGTGCCTGTGAATGAGCGAAGCGTTTCAAGGTGTGTTGCGCACCACGCTGTGAAACGCTTCGCTCATTCACAGGCACCCATTCAATGGCGTCTGTGCCTTGCAGATCAATCAACTCCCCCAACGCCGCGCTCACGACGTGCTTGCGTGTCGCCTCGGCCGCAACTACCTCACACACCGCCTCAATCACCTCGTCATCCGCACGCCCCAACGGTCCACGCGCCGGCTCTTTCACGTCGATCACGTCCGCGCCGCCGGCAAGCGCCGCCCGCGCCTCGGTCACATTGCGCACGCTCACGAGTAGGCCTGGCCGACTCACTCGGGCTTCTCCGGTTGCTCGTAGTTCTCGGCTTCCTGCTTGCCGTCCGGCTTGATCACCTCGCGTGTGACGATCGTCGCGAAGCTGCCGCGCGACAACTCGAAGCCGAGTTGGATAAACGGCCCGTGCTCGTCCGCGCCGGCGCTGACCTGCGGGTCTTTCAGTTCGATGCGCATTGACCGACGCCGACCGTCGATCTGATAGGCACCCGTGCCCAGGTCGTCTTCGCTCACGCCATAGTTGGCCAGCGCGTCGAGTTCCCACTGCGCGACCTGGCCCGCCGCCTGTGTCATCTTGTAGCCCCACATCGGCCCGCTCGGTGACACTTCGAGCGTTCGGATGCGACCCTCGGGGCCGTTCTCGTGCTCGGCCGTCGCTTCGTCCACGGCGAAGACAGCCCGTCCGTCCTCCTTCCACGCCAGGTCGCCGGGGACGAGCTTGTCGAACAGGCCGTCACGCACACGCTTGTCGAGCAGGTCGTTGAAGACGGCGCTCTGGAAGCTGTTGATGCAGAACTCGCGCTGCTGCCCGTCGACGGTCTCGACGGCGTCCTGTCCGGTCTTGCCCTGGCGCAGCGCGTCGAGCGCCTGCCGATCGTGGCGGAGCTTCTTCGGCCAAACGTCGAGCGCGGCCATGTAGTCGCCGCGTTCGTACGCCTCGCGGCCCGTTTTGGTCGGCCAGGGGTCGTCGTCAGTCGGTCGGCCGACCATCTCGTCGAGGAACTCCTGCCAATCGCCCAGCAGCAGCGCCCGGCCGAGCAGGTGGTTGTTCTGTCGATAGCCAAACCGCTGGTCGCCCAGGAAATTGGGCACACCGCTGGCGGTCAGCCGATCGAGCACGCGCTTGGCATCCAACACGCTGGCCGGATCGACGTCGCGGACCTTGATCGTGAAACGGTTTCCACGCAGGTGGCCGCGCCGCAGCTTGTTCTTGTGACGCGCCGCCCAGAGCAGCTTGATCGGCGTGTGCCCCATGCGGGCCAGCAGCTTGTCGTCCTCACTCGGGTCGGGCTTGTGGATCGTGAAGTGTTGTCGCGTGACCGCGCGCTTGTCCTTTAAGCCCGCGTACGCGACGTCGCTGCGTTTGACCTTGAATAGCCGGGCGAGCCGGCGTTGCGTGTCGATCGTGGTGCGGTTGATCTTTTCTGTGAAGATCATCAGATGCTCGCCCTCGCCCGTTGGCTCGTAGAGCGGCACTTCTTCGACGATGAAGTCTTCGGCTCGACACTTGATCACCCCGCCCGTGCCCGGGATGTCCGTCGTCAGGTAGACCAATGAGGATGTGAGTGGGGCGACGGGCATCTTGGATTGCCGATTTGCGATTGCCGATTGTCGATTGAGTCACACCGCCGAACATTTCATGACAACCGTAGCGCGTCACGGGCGTTGGACGAGCATACCACCCGCACGCGTCGCGCGGTGGACAGCCGACCGGATTCAGAGCAAATCGAAAGTCAACAATTGTAAATCAGCAATGCCCCGTCAGTCTTCCGGCGCGTTTTCACCGACCAGCGCATGGAAGGCATCGATCAGTTGCCGTGTGATCGCGCCCGGCTTGCCGTCACCGATCGAGCGTTTGTCCATGACAGTCACGGGGATGACCTCAGCGGCAGTGCCCGTCAGAAACATCTCGTCGGCGATGTACAGGTCGTGTTTGGTCAGGTCGGACTCGACCACGGCCAGGCCCTGCTGTCTGGCCAGGTCGATCACGGCATTGCGCGTGATGCCTTCGAGGATGCCCGCGTGCAGCGGCGGCGTGACCAACTCGGGGCCGCCGCTGGATTGGCGGACAATGAAGATGTTGTCGCCGGTGCATTCGGCCACGAAGCCCTGCGTGTTGAGCATGACGGCTTCGAGCACGCCGGCGTCGATCGCCTCGATCTTGGCCAGGATGTTGTTCAGGTAGTTCAGGCTCTTGATACGCGGGCTCAGCGCGCCCGGGTGGTTGCGCGTTACTGACGACGTGATCACCTCCAGGCCGTTCTCGTACAACTCGGCCGGGTAAAGCCGGATCGTCGCGGCGATGACGAACACGTTGGCGCCCTCGCATCCCTTGAATGGGTGCAGCCCGAGCGTCGCCACGCCGCGCGTCACGACCAGACGGATGTAGCCGTTGGTCAGGCCGTTGGCCTCGACGGTGTCGCGGGTCGCCTGTTCGATCTGCTGGGCGCTGTAGGGAATGGGCAGGCGGATGACGTCGGCCGACTCGATCAGACGACGCACGTGCGACGCGAGCTTGAAGATCCGGCCGTTGTAGATGCGGATACCCTCGAAGACGCCGTCGCCGTAGAGCAACCCGTGGTCGAAGACGTTGACCGTCGCCTCGTGCTGCGGAACAAGTTGGCCATTCAGCCAAACCTGGAGGGACGGCGTGGTTTGTGAGGTCGAGGGTTGCACGGCAGTCTGTGTCATCGAATCAGCCTCGTGAGGGCACTAGCGGAGCGGGACAAGCATTGATTATACGCACGGCGAAGGCGTTGGCGCTCTTGGTAGGGTGGGCCAAGGCTTTGTGCGGCCCACCGATCGACGCGTCTGTTGCTCATTCATCGCGATGTTTCATACGGGCGCTGGACGGTGGGCCGCGCAAAGCCTTGGCCCACCCTACCTGTTGAGTCAGGTCCGCGCTACCCGGTAGTCCAGCAGCACGTCGTCGCCGAGCCGTGTCGTGCTCCGCAGGTCGAGGGCGCGGGCGTCGGCGATCAGCGCGACGCGCATGCCGTGGGCGGCCGCCAGCGACGACGCGTCGCCGAGCAGTTTGGGCGCGACGAAGGCCTGGACCTGATCGACAAGCCCCTGTGCGAACATCGCGCCGTGCACGCCCGCGCCGCCCTCGACCAGCACGTTCGTCACGTCGTGCTGATGAGCCAGGTGACGAAGCAACGGTTCGAGCGCCAGGCGCGAACGGTCGCCGGGTCGTTTGGGCAGCTTCACGAACTCGACGCCCGCGGCTTCGAGTCGCCCTTTACGCCCGGCTGTGTCTTTGGTCAGCCGATTAGCCGTCGCGATAGTCACGGGCGGCGCGCCATCGGCCAGCGACTGGACGAGTGCGCAGTTAGGAGACAGATTCAACGACGGGTCGATCACGACGCGCCGTGCGGGCCGTTTGATCGGCACATCGCGTGCGGTCAGCATCGGGTCGTCCTTTTCGACCGTGCCGATACCGACGACGATCGCGTCGATGCGGGCGCGCAATTGGTGGACGCGTCGCCGCGACTTCGCATTGCTGATCCACTTGCTGTCACCGGTCGACGTGGCGATTCGGCCGTCCAGCGTCTGCGCCCACTTGGCGATGACCCACGGCAGGCCGGTCGTCACGCGCTTGATGTACGCTTCGTTGAGTCGTTCCGCTTCGTCACGCAGGACGTTGGCGACGACCTCGATGCCCGCGCGCTTCAACCGCCGCAGGCCGCGCCCGGCGACCTTGGGGAACGGGTCGCGCATGGCGACGACCACGCGGCCGACGCCCGCGTCGATCAGCGCGTCGGCACACGGCGGCGTCTTGCCGACGTGGCTGCACGGCTCGAGCGTCACGAACGCGTCGCAGCCGTGCACGTTGACGCCCGCGTCGTCGGCGCGCCGCAGCGCATCGGCCTCGGCGTGCGGCCCGCCGAACTGGCGGTGCCAACCCTCAGCCAACACCCGCCCTCGACGGGCCAGCACGCAGCCGACCATCGGGTTCGGCTCGACGCGTCCCTGTCCGCGTCGGGCCAGCGTCAGGGCGCGTTTCATGAGGATTTCGTCGGTGTTGTGAGCCACGGTGGCAGCAGCAAAGAGGGCATTCGTGCGGTGACGGGGACGTGTTCCGCCGCGGGATCGGTCGGTGAGTATAGTTGTGCTGTCCACCGCACGCGGGCGGATCGTACTTTGGAGATCGACTATGAAACTGTTTGTCCGACTGACGCTCGTCCTGATTCTGTTGCTCGCCGTCGCGGCGGGCGTCGGTTACTACTACGCCGACGAACTGGCTCGGCGTGGCGTCGAAGAAGCGGCGACGACGTCGCTTGGGGTTGAGACGAAGGTTGCCTCAATGAAGCTCGGCCTGATTTCAGGCGCATGCGAAGCGGGCGGCATCCACGTGGCCAATCCCGAGGGCTTCGAGTCGGAGCACTTTCTGAAGGTCGAGTCGGCCAAGCTGGAGGCATCGGTGTGGGACCTGACGGGTGACGAGATTGAAGCCAAGAGCCTGGTCATCCGTGGTGTCGATATGGCGCTGGAGAAGAAGGGCGACAAAGCCAACTACGAGGTCATCGCCGACAACCTGGGCGTCTTCGAAGACGACAAGGATGAGCCGGATGACACGACCGAGTCGAGCAAGCGGTACGTCGTCCGCGAGTTGTTGATTCAGGACGTCACCGTCCGCGTCGACGTGTTGCCCGAGGTCGGTAAGCTCGCGCGGACGGAGGTGAAGATCCCCGAGTTGAATCTGACCGACATCGGATCGGACAGCGACGGCGGCGTCGTGTTGGCGCAGGTCACGGACATCATCGTCAAGGCTGTGCTCGAAGCGGTGGCGAAGAAGGCGGGCCAACTGCCGTTCGACATTGCGGCCGACCTGACCGGCGAGTTGTCAAAGCTCACGTCGCTTGAAGGCTTCGGCCCGAAGGTCGTGGGCGACGTGCAGAAGAAACTGCTCGAAGGGGCGGGGGACGCGCTACGCGGGACGGGTGACGTCGTCGGTGACGTCATCGGTGGGTCGGGCAAGACCGTCGGCGATGTCACGGACGGCGCGGGCAAGGTCGTCGGCGACGTGGTCGGTGAAGCGGGTAAGACCGTGCAGGGTATCGGCGAGGGCGTGGGCAAGTTGCTCGGTGGTGACAAGGACGAGAAGGAGGACAAGAAGACGCCGCCGAAGCCGCCGGGTCGAGATTGAGTAGATCCTGGATCACGTTAGATGTGTTGTGCGCTTCGGCGTCCCGGCCTAACCTCTGGCCATGCGGATTCTCTACATCGATATCGACTCGCAACGGCCCGACCACCTCGGCTGCTACGGCTATCACCGCGACACCAGCCCCAATATCGACCGCGTCGCGCAGCGCGGCGTGCGGTTCGACAACTACTACGTCAGCGACGCGCCCTGTCTGCCCAGCCGAACGGCCCTGTGGTCGGGGAGGTTCGGCATCCACAACGGCGTGATCAACCACGGCGGGGCGGCATCGGAAATGTTCAACGAAGGCGTTGAGCGCGGTTTCGAGTCGACGTATGGGCGGACGGGTTGGGTGCGCTGCTTACGCGATGCGCCGAGCCACGGCCTCAAGACCGTTACGATCAGCCCGTTCGGCGAGCGGCACTCAGCCTGGCACTGGTACGCCAACTTCAACGAGGTCTACAACACGGGCAAGTGCGGTCTGGAAAACGCCGACGAGGTCGCGCCCGTCGCCATCGACTGGCTCGACCGGCACGGGCGCGAGGACGCGTGGTTCCTGCACGTCAACCTGTGGGACCCGCACACGCCGTACCGCGCGCCGGCGTCGTTCGGCGACCCGTTCAAAGACGACCCGCTGCCCAGTTGGATCACCGAAGACGTGCGCCAGCAACACTGGCTCGGCTGCGGCCCGCACTCGGCGCAGGAAGTGAACGGCTACGACAACGAAAGCACGACGTTCGACGGCGACTTCCCCCGCCAGCCGGTCGTGATCGACTCGATGGATGCCGTGCGACAGATGTTCGATGGGTACGACACCGGCGTGCTCTACGCCGACGTGCATATCGGCCAAATCCTCAACAAGTTGGCTGACCTGAACATCCTCGACGACACGGCCATCGTCATCACCGGCGACCACGGCGAGGCGCTGGGCGAGTTCAACATCTACGGCGATCACCAGATGGCCGACCACGTCACCAATCGCGTGCCGTTGGTCGTCGCTTGGCCGGGCGTGACCGACGGCATTGCCGGCACGTCGAATGACGGTCTGTACTACCACGTCGATTTTGCCGTTGCGTCGATTGAATTGGTCGGCGGGACAGTGCCGGAGAACTGGGACGGCGTAAGTTTGGCCGACGCGCTGCGCGGAGGCGCTAGCGGTGGGGGGCGGGACTTTCTCGTCGTGTCACAGGGTGCGTGGGCATGCCAGCGCTCGGTGCGGTTCCGACATGATGGCGGCGAGTACATCTGCATCCGCTCGTACCACGACGGGCATCACGCGTTCCCCGATGTCATGCTGTTCGACATCGCCAACGATCCGCACGCTTTGAACGACCTGGCGCCGTTACGCGCCGATGTCGTCGGCCACGCGATGACCTTGCTCGACCGTTGGATGGGCGACATGATGCGCACCGCGTCGCACGCGATCGACCCGATGTGGACAGTGATGCGCGAAGGCGGGCCGCTACACACGCGCGGGCTGTTGCCTGCCTACCTCAAGCGACTGAAGGCGACAGGTCGCGCTCCGTGGGCGGAGCGGCTTGCCACGATTCATCCGAATGAATGCTGAGTCACCGACTACCGGCTTCCTGCGTGTGCTCGTAGAGAACGATCATGCGGACCAGGTCGGCCAGGCTGTCGGCCTCCATCTTGCGCATGACGCGCGAGCGGTGAACTTCGATTGTCTTCTCGCTCAGCTTAAGCCGTTCGGCGATCACCCGATTGGGCTCGCCGACCATGACACGGTCGAGCACCTGTCGTTCCCGATCGGTCAATTGCTCGAGGCGTTGCCCGACGCCGTCGTGCGCCTCGCGCGCGGCCCGTTCGGCTGACGACTCGGTCATCGCCCGCTGGATCCGGTCGAGCAAGGCCTGGTCGTTGTAGGGCTTTTCGATGAAGTCGCTCGCGCCGGACTTGAGCGCCCGAACGGCCATGGCCACGTCGGCGTGGCCGGTGATGACCAACACATGCAGGTCGCGTTTGCGAAGGCCGAGTCGATCAAGCAATTCCAACCCGCTCATGCCCGGCATCCGCACGTCAAGCACGAGGCAGCCGACCGCGTCGACCGGCGCCGTGTCCAGAAAAGCGTCGGCAGACGGGTAGCACGTGACGGGTAGTCCGATCGACTCGATCAGGAACCGCAGCGACGCGCGGACTGCGTCGTCATCGTCCACGATGTAAACAGTGGGTTGCCTGTCGGTGGACATGCGCACACCCCGGCGCGATCGCCGGCAACGGACAGGCCCCCCCGGGAAGATCCCCCACGCCGCATCGACTCAATGCGACTGGATGCCGTAGCAATCGACCATGCAACCGGTTCGGCTTGACTCCCGATGGTCGTGATAAGGGAGAACCCGGCCCCCAGCGTGTGCCCGGCCGGATTACGACGAGGATTCGTCGGAGGATTTGGCTTGGTTATCGGCTTCGTCACCGGCGGGTCGCGGCACGCGTACGGCCGCGCCGGCCAGGGTTTCGAGCCGCCCGAGCGCACGGTCGATCTGAGCTCGGTAGGCGTTGTAGGGGAACAGCACGATCAGCGCGACGACCAGACCCGCCGCCGTCGTGAGTAACGCCTCGGCGATGCCGGCCGACACCGAACGCGGGTCGGTCGCCGCCGGCCCCTGCGAGAGCAGGTCGAAACTGGCGATGATGCCCGTGACCGTGCCGAGGATGCCCAGCAGGGGTGCGGCCGTGATGATTGTCGATAGCGTCGGCATGAAACGTTCGAGGCGCGGCCGCTGCGCCTCGACGATCTCTGCCGCGAGGCTGTCGTCGATGCCGTCCGTTTGCTTCGACCCGTCCGTCGCCTCAGCGATGCGACGCACCGCGCGGCCGTAGATGGAGTGGTCGTCGCTGACCAGCGACCTCGCCGATGCAACCTCACCGCGACGCAGCCGGTCTGCCAATTGCCTGATAAGCCCGGCTGCGCCCGGCCGATTGTTCGCCAGCCAGAACCAAGCCCGCTCGAACATGAGCGTGATCGCCAGCAACGACATCGCCAGCAACGGCCACATGACCCAACCACCGCGCTGCATCAGGTCACGGAATAGGTCGAGCAGGTCACTCATAGTGATTTTCGATTTGTGATTTCCGATAGCCGATTGACCATGCGAATGGTCGCGAATTGAGTCGCCCGCACGGCCAAGGTGCCAGTAGTCAAAGCGCGTTCAACAGATTCGCAGGTCTTAAATCGAAAATCGGCAATCGCCAATCGGCAATGCTCAAGCCGGTGTCAACTCGAGCATGCCCATCGCGACGCGCGCGATGTCGTCGGCGTGCAGGCCGCAGTATCGCATCAGGTCGTCGGGCGTTCGGCCGCTCTTGGGCAGACGACGCACGTGCAACTGCTGGACGGTGAACCCATCGCCCGACAGCGCGACCGCGTCGGCCACGGCGCTGCCGAAGCCGCCGCCGTAATTGTCTTCCAGCGTCAGCACCATGCCGTTGTTCTGGTTCGCCAGGTCGAGGATCGCCTCCTCGTCGAACGGCAATGAGTACAGGTCGACCAGCGTCGGCGAGACGCCTTCTTCGTCAAGGATGTCCAGCGCTTTGTTCGCCTCGTGCACCATGTAGCCGCTGGCGACGATCAGCAGGTCGCGGCCCTCAGCCAGCACCTCGTGCCCGCCCAGTTCGAAACGGTGGCTCTCGTTGTAAAGGAACTCGACGTTCGGGCGCAGCGTGCGCATGTAGACCGGTCCGTCGTGATCAGCCATCGAAAGCGTCAAAGCGTACGCCTGGTACGCGTCGCTCGGCTGCAGGACGTACATCAGCGGTTGCCCGTCGTGCCGACCGGCCGTGCCGAACGACCGGAACCACGCCACGTCGGGCAGCGACATCTGGCTCGGGCCGTCGGCTGCCAGCGAGATGCCCGCGTGCGACCCGACGATCTTGAAGTTCGCGCCCGAGTTGATCGCCATCTCGATCTGGTCATACCCGCGCGCGACGAACTTGGCGAAGGTCGAGCAGAACGGCGTCTTGCCGCCGGCGCTCAGGCCCGCCGCGACGCTGAACATGTTCTGCTCGGCGATGCGGCACTCGAAGTAACGCTCGGCCAGCGCATCGTCGAACGCGAAGTCCTGCGCGAAGGTTGAGTTCTTCACATCGGCGTCGAGTGCCACGACGTTCGCGTTCGCATGTCCAAGCGCACGCAGCGCGATGCCATACGCGCGACGCGTCGCGCACTTGCCGTCCTCAAGGAACTTGGACATGCCGAATTGAGCCAGCGCCTGCGGGAACGACATCGCCGCGTTCGGCGCGACCGGGTCCGGCTTCGTCGACGCCATCATGCCGATCTTCAGCGGCTGGTCTGCCGCCGCGCCGATATCTCGCCCCGTCTTGTCCAACTCGTCCAAGGCCGCCTGTAGGTCGTCGCCGTCGGCCGGCTTGCCGTGGTGGCCGTCGCCCTGTTGCGACGGGCTGCCCCAACCCTTGACCGTCCTGGCCACGATGCCGATCGGCTTGGCTTCGGGGTTGTGCTGGTCCTGTGCGTGTCTGCTCAACGCGTCCTGCAACTCGGTCGGGTTGTGGCCGTCAACGACGATTGCCGTGAAGCCGTATGCCTCGAGCTTGGCCGCGAGCACTTCCGGCGTCTGCTGCGGGCTAACCTTGTCCGACTGCGCGTAGACGTTGCAGTTGAAGATCGGGCACACCGAAGTCAGCCAGTGATCGACGACAAAGTCGACGGCCTCCCAGATCTGCCCCTCGCGTGCTTCGCCGTCGCCGATGACGCAGAAGATCCGCTTGTCGATCCCGTCAACTTTCGCCGACGCCGCCAAACCCGCCGCGACGCTCAGCCCCTGACCTAGCGAACCCGTCGCCGCGTCGAAGAATGGGAAGCCCTCGATGGGGTTCGGGTGACCTTCGACGACCGAGTCGATGTCGCGCAGCGTCATCGCGTCCTCGCGCGTCATGTCCCGCCACTCGTCCTTGGTCCGCCCAATCTTCACGCCCAGATCGGCGCAGGCCGCGTACACAATCGGACACGCGTGCCCCTCGCTCAGCACTAAACGGTCGCTGCACGGGTGGGCGGGGTTGGCCGGCTCCCAGCGCATGTGTTGGTACATCAGCACGGCCGTGATGTGGGCCAGGCTCGCACAACTGGTCGGGTGGCCCGACCCGCTGGCGGCGGTCATTTCGTAGCTCAGTTTCGTCAGGTCGATGGCTTTGGCATGGATCGTCGAGTCGAATGACATCGGGTTGGGTTCCTTTATGAAGGTCGGGCGAACACCTGCGAGCCCCGTTTCAAGCCCCGAAACGGCCGTTGGATCACCCCTGATCCTCACGGGACACGCATTCCCCGCGCACCGGGGGCGCGGATGGACCGGGCATTATCCGCGCCAGTGACCTCGCGGGCAAACGGCCTCAGCATGTCAGCAGGGGGGTCGCCGGTCAGACCAACCTGACTTGCAGGTCGCCGATCGGGTCCGGGCCGGACCCCGGCAGCAGGTTCTTGACGCTTATCGCCCCTTGGTCCGTATCCACCTTCAGCGACGCGATGAACGTCGCGCCGAAGCCGAACAGCGATCCGCCATTGTCCGTCATCGCCAGACCCACCGTGATCTTGTCGAGCTGTTTCGCCGCGACCACCGTGTTGCCGAACGCGAACGGCTCGTCACGCAGGCCCTTGACCGACAGGCTGCGGATTGTCGCGCCCGTCTCGTAGTCCTCCTCCACGTTCGGCAGGTCGACCACCGTGTCGGCGATGCCCGCGTAGATCGTGCTGTCGAACAGCGTGCCCGTCTGGATCGTGTTGACGAAGCCGGCCGCGTTGATCGTCAGGTTCCGCGACGTGTTCTTCACGTTCAGGCGGTTCAGCCCGACCAGCCGGGTGTTCGATTGAAGCGGCGGCTGCGTCAGGTTCAGCGTCAGCGCGATCGCGCTGTCGCGCACGTTGATTGTCGAAACCGAGTTGGCGGTCAGCGTGCCGCTGAGGTTGCCCTTCGTCGAGATCGTCCTGATGTCACCCGTGAAGTCGCCCGACCAGGCCGGTGTGATGTAATCGACATTGAACCCCTGGCCGTCGCCGATGACCGTCCACTTGCCGCCCAGCAGGCCGCCCGTGAAGCGCACGTTGCCGACCGTCGGTTTGCGGTCGTCGCTGTGTCCGGTCAGGTCCACGTCAAAGCTCGCGTCGCCCGGAATGTTCGCCCGCCGGGCGCCCGTGCTGTTGAAGCCCTTGACGCTGCCGCCGATGTACGACCCGTCGATCCAGCGTTTGAATTTCACCAGCCCGCCGTCGTCCGGCACGTCGATGTGCACGTTCGACGCGTCGCCCATGTTGATCGTGCGGAACGTCGAAGCCAGCGTCAATGACCAATCACTCACGTTGCCGCGCGCGTTGACCGTGCTGATGTTCCCGACGATGTCCCACACGCTCTGGCTCAGCGTCCCGAAAATGTTGGTCGGCCCAAGCGTGTCACGCGTCGCGCCGAAACCGGACAGAATTACGTCGGCAGCAAAGTCGCCGGGCAGGTCGGCCCGGCGGTCGCCCTTCACGTTCATCCCGCCCATGAACGGGGCCATGATCTGGTCCGGGTCGCCGTCCTCGTCGTCCCACTGCGCGACCGTCAGCCGACGGATCGGCGTGTCGCTCATCAGGTCGGTCTCGCGCACGTGACGCAGCGTGATGTTCACCGAATCGCGGTCGCTCTCGGGCGGCCCGATCTTGATCAGGTGGTCGTCAGCCACGTCGTTGAACTGGATCGTCTTGGCTGTGCCGGTGATCAGCACGTCGCCCAGCACATTCACCGACTTGCCCGAGACCGTCCCGATCGAGCTGTTGACGATCAGGTCGCCGATCTCCATCAGCTTGTCGCCGCCCTTGACCGCGAAGTTCAGCCGCGTCTTCAGGTCGCCCGTATCGACCTGCGCGAACAGCAGCTCGACATTGTCGCCCATCACCGTCAGGTCGCGTCGGCCTTCCTCCGTTGTCAGGTTGTCACCCGTCACACGCAAACTGCCCGTGCCCTTGGTTAGGCTGATCGTCTGCGTCTCATCGCCGCTGACCAGCTTCACCGAGTTGAAGAACCCGTCGCCGAACTGGATGTCCACGCCCGTCAGGAACGACCCGAAGTCGCGGTCGTCTTCGACTTGACCGCTGGTGTCGATCACAACAGTGTGAGTCCCACCACCCGGAGCCGTTTGAACGAAGTTGTCGCGCGGGGCCAGGCCGACGACGTACGTGTCCAACTCCAGGTCGATGAACTCGTAGTCGCCGCTCGGCCCCGTCACGACGTTCGGCTCGCCGTCGTCGAACACGCCGTTTGTATTCGCGTCGATGAACACCGTCGAGCCGTCGACGCCGCCCTCGCCGCGGTCCTGCACGCCGTCCTGGTCGTCGTCGTCAAACACCTGACCGCGGATGATGCCCAAAGTGAAGTTGCCGAAGTCGTCACCCACGATCGACTGCCCACTGATGATCGCGTGCACATACTCGCCACCGTTGTCTGTCGGCGCCGTCTGCACCGCGCCGTCCGGCACGACCTCGCGCACCGTGAACGACCCCGGCGACAGGTCGTCGCGCGGGCCGATGTCGGTGAACTGGTACGACCCGTCGGGGCCGGTCGTCGTTTCTTCGTCAGCCAAGCCGTCCTGGTCCACGTCGAGCTCGACCGTCACACCCGCAACGCCCGGCTCACCCGGGTCGCGGGTGCCGTTGCCGTTCAGGTCGTCGAACTTCACGCCGCTGACCGACATCAACGCGAAATTGCCGAAGTCGATGTCCTCGACCTGGATCGGGTCGGTCAACACGATCGGCCCTTGACTTGCCCCATTCGCTGGGAACGTCTGCACAAACCCCGGCTGCGCGACCTCTGTCACCGTGTACGTCCCCGCCTCGACGCCGGTGAACCGGTAGTCGCCGTTCGCGTCCGTCACCTCCGTATCGACCACGACATCGCTGGCATTGCGCAACTCGGTCGTCCACCCCGCCAAACCAAGTTCGCCCGGGTCACGCGCCCCGTTCCCGTTCACATCATTAAACTTCGTACCCGCGATCGCGCGCTGCTCGAAGTTGCCGAAGTCCAGGCCATCGATCGAGTCGCCGACCTGTGCAATGTTCACGGCGTGGAAACCACTCGCCGGGAACGACTGCTCCCACGTCGGCTGCAACACTTCGCGCAGCACGACCCCGCCCGGCTGAACGACCAGCGCGTAGTTGCCGTTGTCGTCGGTCACGACCCACGGTTCGGTCGCGTTCTCGTCGGCCACGTTGTCGCCGCTGGTCGGGTTGTTCAACACGCCGTCGTTGTTCGCGTCGTAGTAGATGACCCAGCCGAGCAGACCGAGTTCGCCCACATCACGCACGCCGTCGCGGTTCAGGTCGTTGTATTTCGTGCCCGCCACAACCGACTGCAACGACCGGTTGCCGAAGTCGAGCCCGGTCACATCCACGCCGCTCTCGGCCTCGACCTCATGCCGCGCGAACGCGCCAACCCCCGGGAACGTCTGTTCGAATTCGGCGAAGGTCTGCTCGAACACCCAGTGGTCGCCGGGGCCGACGTCGGTGAACGCGTAGTTGCCAGCCGAGTCGGTCAGTGTCACCGCGTCGATCGTGCCGTTGCGGTCTAGGTCGAGTTCGATCGGCCAATCGGCGATGCCCGGGTCGTTCTCGTCGCGCACGCCATTGCCATTGAGGTCGAGGAACTTGGTCCCGCTGATGTCGAACAGCGTGAAGTTGCCCAGCGCCAGATTCGGTTCGACCTGTGGCATCGGACGCGGCAGGCCGGCCGTATCGACCTGCCCCGCGAACGCCTGCCAGACGTCGCCGCTTTGCAATGTGATGATCGGGGCGGTCGGCGTCGTGAACACCGTGCCGTCCGGCAGGTCTTCCGCGACAAAGTACCGGCCGCGTTCCAACCCGGTAAACCAGTACTCGCCCGTCACGTCCGCGCTGACTGTCGTCACGCTGCGTTCGAACACGCCGTCTTCGTCTTCGTCGATCTGCAGGCGGATCGTGACCCCCGCGAAGCGCGGCTCGCCCGCGTCTTCGACGCCGTTGCCGTTCGTGTCGTCGAATTTGTAACCGTGGATCTGCCCGTAGTAGAAGTTGCCGATCACCAGAAGCGGCTCGGTATGGAACCTCTGAAGTGATCCCGGCGTGCCCGGTGCCTGGTTCGTAAACGCCTCGTAGAAGTCGCCGCTGCGCACGACCAGCACCGGCGGGAGATCCGTCGTTTGATAGAAGTCGGGCGGCCCCGCCTCGGCCACCTGATAGAAGCCCGGGTTAAGACCGGTGAAGTGGTACTCGCCCAGCGCGTCGGTCGTCGTGTTGAACTCCTGCTCGAACACGCCGTCCTCGTCCGCGTCGTAACGCAGGATGATCTCGATCCCTGGAACCACTGACTCGGCGGCGTTGCGGCTCTTGTTCCCGTCCTTGTCCTCGTACTTGAACCCGTGTATCTCACCGAAGGTGTAGTTGCCCACGGCCAGCGTCGCCTCGACCTGCTCCGTCTGCTGCGGGTCGGACAGCGACACCGCGCCCGGCGCCTCCATCCACACGTCGCCCGATTCCAACTCGATGATCGGGATGTCGCCCGTCGTCTGCGTCATGTTCGCCGGCAGGTCTTCGCGCACGCGGTATCGGCCCGGCCCAAGCCCTGTAAACGACCAGCGCGCGCCCGGCCCAGTCGATAGCACGGGCTCAAGGGTCGTCTCGAACGTGCCGTTCTTGTCCGCGTCAACATCAAGCAGGAAGATGATGTTCTCCAGCCGGGCCTGGTCGTTGTCCTGCCCGTCCTTGTTCAGGTCTTCAAACTTGTACCCGTGGATCTCGCCCTTGCGGAAGTTGCCGAAGTTCAGGTCGGTCCGGTCGAACCCGCTCTCCAGATCAAACCCCTCAGCCGGCTGCTGTTCGGTAATCACCCAGTCGTCGTCCGGCACTTCGAGGACAAAGAACTTGTCGTTCGTATCGTCCGGCCCAAGCCCTTCGATCTCCCATCGGCCGGTGAAGTCGGTCGTGTCTTCGCCCACCATGACACCGGTGTCGTTGAAGACCTGAATCGTCCAGCCCTCAATCACGTCGTCTTCCGCATCGCGCATGCCGTTGCCGTTCACGTCGTTGTACTTGACGCCGCTGAAGTTCATCAGCTTGAAGTTGCCGAAGTCGATGTCTTCGACAATTACGTCGTTTGGCACGTCGACGACACCCGGATGCGCCGTTGTCTGCACCCAGCCTTCCGGCACGACTTCGCGGATGGTGTAGCTGCCGGCGGGGACCTTGAGCGTGTACGTCCCGTCGGACCGCGTCGTCGTGTTCGGCTCGTCAACGTCGAACGCCATGTTGTTGTTCAGGTCGGCGTAGATCGTGAAGCCCTCGAGGCCGTCCTCGCCCGCGTCGCGCTGCCCGTTGCCGTTGTCGTCTTCAAACTTGGTCCCACTGACGCCCGTGCGCGTCTCCGACCAGCGCACGTTGTCGATAAGTGTCTGGGAGTCGACCGTGCCGAAACTGCCGCCGTCGACGACCTCGAACGTGATCCGTTGCACCGTGCCCAGCCGGTCGGCCGGCACGGGAAAACTCAGCGGTGCGAACGCCGTGTCCTCGACATCCAGGTTCAGCCGCGCGATCTCGAAGGACGAGCCTGATCCGTCGTCCATCGTCACCACAAGTTGATCGTCGCTGCTGGCGTCGTCGCGCAGCATGTCCCATTCGAGAAACAGGTTGTCGAACTGGTGCGGGACATACAGGTAGTTGTGCGTTCGGCTGGAATCGCCAAAGTCGAGTTCGAGGTAATGATTCTCGGTGCTGTCCTCACCGCGGTCGGGACCGATATTGCCTTCGCCCCCGCCGCCGTGGTGCGACCAACCCGGGACAATGTCGACCAGATTGCCCGTCACCACCGTGCCCGGGTGCTCGAAGTCGCCGTTGACGATCTCGAGCGGGTCCCACAGCGGGTCGAAGCGTACAGCCGGGTCGCTGAAGTCGAGCGACGGGTGCGTCCACTTGTTCGGCCCCGACCCGCCCGCCCCCGTTTCCGGCGTCGGCGTCGTGGGGAAGAACGGGTCAAGGCGTTCGTTCACGCTGCCGAGCGCCCGGCTGAACGCGTAGCCCAGCGCGCCGTAGTCGGGCACGCGGATCTCGGGCGACGCGCCGTCGGTTCGGCCGCCGTTGCCCTCGACCGTCCCCTGATAAAAGACGTTCCACACCCAACTGTGGTCGCTGTCGAACAAGCTCGAATACGGCTCGAAGAAGCCGTCGTCGAGCGGCAATTCGGTGTCGAGGTAGAAGTTGAACGACCCGAGGATCGGCCTCGATTCCGGGAAGATGCCGTCGGGTCCGTTGCCGATCGACCGGTTCTGGAAATAGGTGTCGGCGTAATCGACATTCGTCCAGACCGTCGCGCCGTAATTCAGGCCGTAGTGCTCGCTGCCGAGCGGCGATAGTTGCGGTCGGCCGATCTCGAACTCGTTCTGCGTCTGGTCGAACGGGATGCCAAACGTCTCGTCGAAGTCGTGCGGGTCGAGGTAGGTCAGGTGATCGACGGGCACGCCGTACACCGCCAGTCGTTCGACCACGTCGCTGGTCAACGCCGCGCCGAAACTGTGGGCCAGGAAGTGCAGGTTGCCGTTGCCCGCGCCGGCCGACGGGTCGAGCAGGCCCTGTTGCACGAGCAGCGCGAACAGCGCGTCGGCGCCGGCTTCGGACCACCCGGACGAGTCCTCGTTCGACTCGCTGGCCCAGTCGAACAGCACGACGTTGTGCTTTGAGCCGCTGACCGACGTGATGAACTGGCCCTGCCCGCCTTGTTCAAGCTGGTAGTCGACAAGATTACCGTCCGTCCGCTCGACGATCGCGTCGGCCAGCGGCTTGAGCGTGTCACCGTCCGCTCCGATCTGCGGGACAAACCCGTGCGTCACAACGGTGACCGATGGCAGCGAGCCACGCTTGACCGCGTCGGAAAACTCGCTGGTGTCGGTGAAGCGAGGCGTGCCGCCGGTGGTGTCGATGCGCGTCGCGGTGGCGGCGATGAACTTGTCAGCCGGCGCGGTGATGCCGGGCGCGTCGCTTCGAACCATGCCCATGCCGTCGGTCGTCACGTTGAAACTGCTCAGCAGTGTCTGGCCGTCGCCGTAGCCCGCCAAGCCGGACTTGTCGCTCGAATACACCTCGATGCGATACTGCGTCGTCGGTGCGGCGTCGAGACTGACGTTGATCGTGCCGGCCGGGTCGATGATCAGGACGGGGAAGTTTTGCGCGTTGTTTGCGCCGCCCGTCTCCTGGTTGCGCAGGATGCCCTGTTCGCCGAGGTCGATCGCGAGACCTTCGTTGTCATAGATCGTGTTGGACAGGACGGCGTTTTCCGTGCCGCCGTTGATCCAGACTCCCGGCGTGTTTTCTTCGCCCGGCGAGGCGTCGTTGGACATGATGAGGTTGCCCTCGCCCGTCGCGACGCCGCCGACCGTGTTCCGGCTGGCTAGGTCGCTGACGAACACGCCGGCCAGCTCGTTCGGGATGCCGACGACGCCGAGGAAGCCGGTACCGATGTAGTTGCCAAGGACACTGTTCTCGGTCGCGACGCCGCCCGTGATCGAGACGCCTGCGCCTGTGTTGCCTGAGAGGATGTTGCGCGCTGCGTCGGTGTCGCCGCCGACGGTGTTTCCCGTGGCGTTGTCAATCGCCACGCCGTCGCCGCCATTGCCCAGATCGGCCGTCCCGTCGGCGTCCGTGCCGAAGTAGTTGCCGATGACGGTGTTGTTCGTTGACGTGCCGAGTTCAATGCGCAGGCCGTCGCTGTCGTTGCCCGAGACAACGTTGCGGTCGGCCGGCGTCAGGCCGCCGACCGTGCTGTCGGCTGTTTCGATCAGGCGGATGCCAAAGCCGTTGGCGACATCGTCGTCGCCCGCCGCGTTCGTGCCGATGTGGTTGCCGGCGATCGTCACATCGCTCGACTCGCGCACGAGGATGCCGCTGCCGTCGAACCCGTTGACCACCAACCCGCGCACTTCAACTTCGTCGCCCGGGTCGGTTTCGATCTCAAAGCCGTTGGCGTCCGTGCCGGCCGACGACCCGTTGACGACGATCTTCAACTCCGCGGGTTCGGTGTCGGTGGCGGGGCTCGCGCCGGTCTGCGAATAGCCGTCAATGATGAGGCTGCCCGTGATCTCCAACGGCGTGTCCGGCTGAATCGTCCAGACCCCGTTGGCGAAGTTGACGCCGTCCTGGTTGTTGGCCGGGATGCGGAACTTGACCGTCTGTGTCTCGTCTTGCTCGCTGTACTCCATCAACGCGGCGCGCAGTGTGATCTTCGGGACGGACGTGCCGTTGATCGTGATCATCTGCCCCGTGCTGATCACGCCGTCGCCGGGGTCGGTGTCCTCGTCGTCGTCCGTGGAGTTGACGACCACTTCCTGTTCGAGGTTGACCAGGACCTGGTCGTCGGGCGCCGTGTGTTCACCGGGCGCCAGGTTGCTCGCCTGCGAAAAGAACATGACGATGCTGCCGTCGTTCGTAATGAACGGGTCGAGGCTTTCGCCGTTGCCCTTCGTGCCATTCACGTCGGCGCTGAGCAGTTGCAGTGTGTCGGTGTCGCGTTCCCAGAGGTAGACATCGCCATCTCGATTCGTGTCTTCGGGCAGCAGATTCGACGCGAACGACTCGAAGACGAGCCGTGAGCCGTCGCCGTTGAATACGGCGAGGCCGACACTGGTGCCATCGCCGCGTGTGCCGCCGGCGTTTTTGCTCACCATCGTCGTCGTTCCTGCATCCACGTCATATACAAACACTTGGGTGAATCCGGGTACACCAGGACCGATCAGGTCCGTGTCAAACGACTGGAACGACACGAGGTTGCCGTCGCCACTGATGCCCGCTTTGTCCGCACGCGCATCGTCGCCGGTCGAGTCCTTGCTGATCAGAATGGTCTGACCGGTCACCCGGTCGTACCGATAGACCCGGTCACTCGTTTCATTGATGTCGGACTCGTACGCGACGTATCGGCCGGTCGCACTCAGTGAGGGAAACTTACTAGCTGCGATGGCCGTTTCGTCAGTAATGGCCGTAACCTGGCCCGACACACGGTCGTAAAGACGAACGAACGTGCGGAACCGGCCTCCGGCACTGAAGGCGATCGTACTACCGTCGGCGCTGATATCGGGGTCGGTGATCCCGGACGAGTTGCCGCTGTTGGGGACCAGCGACAATGTCTCCGCCTCAACGTCGTACAGGAACGTGTTCCATTCGTTCGGGTTGTCCGGCGTGTCGGGCGTCAAGGAACCCAGTGAACCGAACACAATGAAACGCCCGTCGGCACTCATCTGCGGCGATCGGCTGGCCTCTGGGATTTCCTGCCCGTCATTGGTCAGGCTCAAGCGCGTGATCGAAACGTCTTCACGGTCAACCAGGTAGATGTCGGTCACGCCGTTCGTGTCGCTGTCGTCGGGCAGCAGGTCGTCGGCCAGCGACTCGAACGCGATGAATCGGCCGCCGTCGCTGACCGATCGGGCGCGGATGAGGCCCGGGTTGATGCCTCCCTTGCTGGCATGGGCCGACCCCGTGCCGGACAGCAGCGCGACCTCGACACTGGTCACCGTCGCAAGCAACACCCGCGGCTCGAGCGGTTCGACCCATTGTTGAGGTGCGCGCGATCGCCCGACTCGTTGGCGTCCTCTTCCTCTGAACATCCCGAACATGTTGCTCTCCGCATTTGCGGCCCGTGCGGGCGCCCCGCCCCGACGGCGAGTGGAACCGACCCGATGTGGTAGTCTATCACAATGATCGACTTTAACCCGCGTCATTTACTGTCGTACCGATCCCTCATTCAGCCTGCCGTGTGGGTTGCCGCCAGCTTGCTACTGACGGCCGGCGCGCACGGTGCGGCGGGTGAGCCGCCGCCGATCCTGCCGGCCACGAAGATCTGGGACAAGGCCGCGCACAGCGCGTTCACCGACCTGATCCGCTGGCAGGACAAGTTCTATTGCGCGTTCCGCGAAGGGTCGGGTCACGTGCCGGGCACGTCGGGCGTCGATGGGACGGTTCGTGTCCTCGCGTCGGACGACGGAAACACTTGGAAGTCGGTCGCCTTGTTAAAGCTTGACAAGGTCGACCTGCGCGACCCGAAGCTGAGCGTCACGCCCGACGGCCGACTCATGATCGTCATGGGCGGGTCGTATTACGACGGCCGCAAATTGCTCAAGCGGATTCCGAAGGTCGCGTTTATGAGCGCCGGATCGACGAAGGTCGACGGCCCGCGCCCGATGACGATTGACCCGCGCGTCGCCGGGCCGACCGATTGGCTGTGGCGGGTGACCTGGCACAAAGGCGTCGGCTACGGCGTGGTGTATCAGCCGGGCACGAAGAACGAGTGGGGCACGCACCTGCTCAAGACGACCGACGGCGTGAACTATGAGCTTGTCTCGACCTTGAAGGTCGAGGGCCGGCCGAACGAAACGACCGTGCGCTTCACGCCAAACGGCGAGATGCGGTTGCTGATGCGTCGTGAAGGCGGCAACACGACCGGTATGTGGGGCAGTGCCAAGCCGCCCTACACCGATTGGTCGTGGCGGAAGCTCGACCGACGCCTGGGCGGGCCGAACATGGTCCGTCTGCCCGACGGACGCTGGCTGATCGGGACGCGCGAGTACCCGAACCAGCGGCCGAAGGGGCGTACGGGGACGGCGACCGTGCTCTTGACCATGACCGACACTGGCCCGCCGCGCCGCGTCGCCGAACTGCCCAGCGGCGGCGACACGAGCTATCCCGGCATGTTGATCCACGACGGCGCCGCGTGGGTGTCGTATTACGCGAGCCACGAGGGCAGGTCGTCGATCTATATCGCGCGGATCAAACTGGGTGTTCTTGGCGCAACGGCTCGGTAACAATCGGCAACCGGTCTGCGCCGATCCATACCATTGCGGATGGGTGATGACATGCGACGTCGATTGAATACTTGCACGATTTGGACTATGTGCGGTCTTGTGTGGGTGGTCATATCGAACGCGAAGGCGGAGCCGGACGCTCGTGTCCACCAATGGCCGCAATGGCGCGGCCCGCTCGCCACCGGCGTCGCGCCGCACGGTGACCCGCCGACCGAGTGGGACGAGAAGAAGAACGTCAAGTGGAAGATCGCGTTGCCCGGGTTGGGGCACTCGTCGCCGGTGGTCTGGGGCGACCGTGTCTACGTGACGTCGGCCGTGCCGGTGGGAGATGGACAATCGCCGCGATACTCCGGCCGACCCGGCGCTCACAACAATCTGCCGATCACGCACCGCCAACAGTTCGTCGTGATGTGCGTCGATCGCAAGACGGGAAAGAAGCTCTGGCAAACGAAAGTGCACGAAGCGATTCCGCACGAGGGCGGCCACGAAACGGGCAGCCTCGCGTCGGCCTCGCCGGTGACGGACGGCAAGCACGTCTACGCCTTCTTCGGTTCGTACGGCCTGTACTGTCTTGACACCGATGGAAAAGTCGTTTGGCAAGCGCAGCTCGGCAAGATGCACACGAAGCATGGCCACGGCGAGGGCGCGTCGCCGGTGTTGCACGGTGACACGCTGGTCGTGAACTGGGACCACGAGGGCGATTCATCCGTCGCCGCGTTCGACGCGCGCACGGGCAAGAGGCGTTGGCAGGTCGAGCGCGACGAGGTCACGTCCTGGGCGACGCCGATCGTGGTCGAAGACGCGGGCCGGGCGCAGGTCATTATCAGCGGCACCAAACGCGTGCGCGGCTACGACCTGGCAACCGGCACGGTCGTCTGGGAGTGCGGCGGTCTGTCGCACAACGTCGTCGCGTCGCCTGTTGCGGCGGACGGCGTGGTGTACGTGGGCAGCAGCTACGAGACAAGGGCGATGATGGCCATCCGGTTCGCCGGCGCGAAAGGCGACATTACTGACACCGACCGCGTGCTCTGGCGTCGTCGTCGCGGCACGCCTTACGTGCCGTCACCGTTGCTGGTCGATGGGGCGATCTACTTTCTCGCGCATTACCAGGCGATCATGTCACGCGTCGAAGCCGCGACCGGCGAGGACGACCCGGGGCCGATGCGCTTGCCGGGGTTGCGAAACATCTATGCCTCGCCCGTATCCGCCGCGGGCCGCGTCTACGTCACGAGTATCGAAGGGGCAACGATCGTACTCGGTGGCGGGGCGGAGCCGAAGTCGTTGACCCTGAATCGGCTCGACGACCGCTTCAGCGCTTCGGCCGCGATTGTCGGCAACGAGCTTTTCTTGCGCGGGCACCGGTTTCTCTATTGCCTGTCGAATGACACATCCCCGACGCCATGACGGCTGATACGCATCGCGTAAGCCCGGCGCCGAGTCGACGCGGGTGTGGCGTTGAGACGATCCTGTATAAAGTTACTGGAGTCTGACCTGTCCTCAAGGGCCGTTGCGAGACGATCGTGCATGCGAACACGTCAACCCGACGCGGACGGCTGACCGTGCTGGTCGCGGCGTTGGCGATCGTTTGCGTTGCGGACGGATTGTGGGCTGCGCCCGAACAGGATGCCGGCGCGCCGTCGCGGCATTGGTCCTACCAGCCGATCACCGACCCGACGCCGCCGAACGTCGCCGCGGATGACCCGACTGTCACCGACCTCGACCGATTCGTCATCGCGCGATTGCGCGCCGCCGGACTCTCACCATCCGGCCCGGCCGACCGGCGGACACTCATCCGCCGTGCGACGTATGACCTGACCGGCCTCCCGCCGACGCGCGCTGAGGTCGAAGCGTTTCTGAATGACACGTCACCCGGCGCGTTTGCGCGTGTTGTCGACCGCTTGCTCGCGTCGCCGCGATACGGCGAGCGTTGGGGGCGTCACTGGCTCGACGTGGCGCGGTACGCCGACTCGAACGGCCTCGACGAGAACGTCGCGCACGGCAACGCCTGGCGGTACCGCGACTATGTCATTGCGACATTCAACCGCGATATCCCGTTCAATCAGTTCGTCCTGGAGCAGCTCGCGGGCGACCTGCTGCCCGAGGATGAGACCAACCCGTCGCAGCGTGAGCGTTGGCTGATCGCGACCGGTTTCCTTTCGCTTGGCCCCAAGGTGTTGGCCGAGGTCGACGAAGGCAAGATGGAGATGGACATCGTCGACGAGCAGGTCGACACCGTCGGCAGAGCGTTCCTTGCGACGACGCTCGGCTGCGCCCGTTGCCACGACCACATGTTCGACCCGATCACGATGCGCGACTACTACGCGTTGGCCGGCATATTCAAGAGCACGCGGACGATGGAGCACTTCCGCAAGATCGCGCGGTGGTGGGAGAACTCAATCCCGACGGCGGCGGAGTCGCAAAAACAGGCGGCGCACCACAAGCAGTTGGCCGATCTGGACAGTCAAATCAAGACACTTGTCGAGACCGCGAACGCCAAACTGCTGCAAGGCCTCGGCCCCGACGCGAAGTTGCCGGACAAACCGGAGTCGAAGTACGACGCGGACACGCAGAAGCGGTTGAAAGAACTCCGCGACGCGCACGCCAAATTGAAGAAGACGCCGCCGACGGTGTCGACCGCGATGGGCGTTTCGGAGGGCAAGCCCGCCGACCTGGCGATCCACCTGCGCGGCGACCACCTGCGACTCGGCGACGTCGTACCGCGTGGTGTCCCGCAGGTCTGGGCGCAAAGGAACGGGGTTACTATTGAGCCGCAAAGCAGCGGCCGACTCGAACTGGCGCGCTGGCTCGTTTCGGGCGACCACCCGCTGACCGCGCGCGTGATGGTCAACCGCGTCTGGCGGTGGCACTTCGGCGTCGGCCTCGTGCGGACGACGGACAACTTTGGCCGACTCGGCGAACAACCGAGTCACCCGCTGCTACTGGATTGGCTGGCGTCGCGCTTCGTCGAGGACGGCTGGTCGATCAAGGACCTGCACCGACGCATCATGTTGTCGCGGACCTATCAAATGAGCAGCGCCCACCGCGCCGATGCGGCGGCGGCCGACCCGTCTAATCGCTTGATGTGGCGCGCCCCCGTGCGGCGGCTCGAAGCCGAGGCCATCCGCGACGCCGCGCTGGCTGTCAGCGGGCGGCTCGACCTGACGATGGGCGGGCCGGCCGTGCTGCACGTCAAGAACCGCGAGTTCCTCTTCGACCACACGTCGAAGGACGAGACAAACTACGACAGCTTGCGGCGGTCCGTTTACCTGCCCGTGATTCGCAACAATCTTCACGACGGTTTGGCGTTGAACGACTTCCCCGACTCGGCCGTGCCGAACGGCAACCGCGCGACGACGACGGTCGCGCCGCAGGCGTTGCTGGCGATGAACGGTGACGTGGCGTGGACGTCGGCCGGCGCGTTGGCGCAGCGCCTGTTGAAGATGCAGGGTAATGATGCCAAACGTGTGGCCTGGCTGTACGAGACCTTGTTTGCTCGGCCGCCGGCGACCTTGGAGATCAAAGTAGGGACGCAATTCGTCGAGCGGTTCACGAAACGGCTAACGAGCGGCCAGGACAAGCCCGAATCGCCCGAACGACTTGCCTGGCAGGCGTATTGTCAGGCGCTGCTGGCGTCCAACGAGTTCATCTACTTGCGATGAGTTTACGACGCGACAATCTGATGCGCGATGACGCCGTGCGTTCACTCCCGGCATTGCCCTTGTCGCGTCGCCGTCTTTTGCAGACGAGCGCTGTAGGGTTCGGCCACCTCGCGTTGTCGACGATGCTCGCGGATACGGCCCGCGCGTCGTCACCCAATCAAACAAGCATCGGCCCGCACCACCGCCCGCGTGCCAAGCGTGTCATCTTCCTGTTTATGAAGGGCGGGCCGAGCCACATCGACACGTTCGACTACAAGCCCCGCCTCCAACGTGACCACGGCAAGCCGTTGCCGTTCGACAAGCCTCGCGTGCAATTCGCGCCGACGAACAACCTGCTCGGGTCGCCGTGGAATTTCAAGCGGTATGGCCAAAGCGGCATCGCCGTCAGCGACTTGTTCCCGCACGTCGCGCAACACGTCGACGACCTCTGCCTGCTCAACTCGGTCCACGGGACGAACGCGGCGCATGGCGGGGCGTTGCTCAAATTGCACACGGGCAGCGACTCGTTCGTTCGGCCGAGCATGGGCGCGTGGACGCTGTACGGCCTGGGCAGCGACAACAACGACCTGCCCGGGTTCGTCACGATCTGTCCGACATTGGCGCACGGCGGCGTGACCAACTGGGGCTCGGCGTTTCTGCCGGCCGCGTGTCAGGGCACGCCGATCGGTGTCGCCAGTCGCCCGGCGGCGGACGCGGCGGTGGGGCACATCCGCCACCCGAAACTGTCGCGCGCTCAGCAGGCCGACCAGCTTGAGTTGATGCGGACGCTCAACCGCCGCCACCTGCGCGACGTCGGCCCGAATCAGGAACTTGAGGGGCGGATCGCGTCGTTCGAGTTGGCGTTCCGCATGCAGACCGCCATGCCCGAAGCGCTCGACCTGTCACGCGAGTCGGAGGCGACGAAGCAGCTTTACGGGATCGACGACAAGGTCACCGAAGACTTTGGCCGACAGTGCCTGATGGCCCGCCGGTTCGCGGAACGCGGCGTACGGTTCGTGCAGGTCACGCACAGCGACACAAACGTGCAGTGGGACCAGCACAGCAAGCTCAAAGAGGGTCACGACAAGAACGCGCGCGAGGTGGACAAACCGATCGCGGGCTTGCTGGCCGACCTGAAGTCACGCGGCTTATTGGAAGACACGCTTGTCCTTTGGGGCGGTGAGTTCGGCCGAACGCCGACCGCGCAGGGCAAAGACGGGCGCGACCACAACCCCGAAGGATTCACCATGTGGCTCGCGGGCGGCGGCGTGAAGGGCGGGTTCCAATACGGCGCGACCGACGAGTACGGCTACTACGCGCAGCGTGACCCGATGCACATCCACGACCTGCACGCGACGTTGCTACACCTGCTCGGATTGGATCACACGCGTCTGACGTTTCGCCACGCGGGTCGTGACTTTCGGCTGACCGATGTTCATGGCGAGGTTGCCCATGGCGTCATCGCGTGATCTCTGAGCGCGTCAGGACAATACCGCCGAGATGGGGTGATGCTCTTCGACGCCGGTCAGGCGGAAGTCGAGCCCGCGGAACCGGTAGACGAGCCGTTCGTGATTGATCCCCAGGCAGTGCAAAATCGTCGCCTGCATGTCGTGGACGTGCACGGGGTTTTCGACGACGTGGAAACCCAGGTCGTCGGTCGCGCCGTAGGTGATGCCGGGTTTGATGCCGCCGCCGGCCATCCAGACGGTGAACGCCTGCGGGTGGTGGTCGCGGCCCTTGCTTCGGCCGAGCGCTTCGCTGGCTTCGACCATCGGCGTCCGTCCGAACTCGCCGCCCCAGACGACCAGCGTGTCGTCGAGCATGCCGCGTTGTTTGAGGTCGAGGATCAATGCGGCCGACGCGCGGTCCGTCGCCGCGCACTGCCCGCGCACGCCGCCTTCGACGTTGCTGTGATGGTCCCAGCCCGCATGGTAGAGCTGAATAAACCGGCAGCCTCGCTCCGCGAGTCGCCGTGCCAGCAGGCAACTGTTCGCGAATGACGCGCGGTTGTCGCCCGGTTTGGCGCCGTACATCGCCAGCGTCGCCGGCGACTCGCCGGCCAGGTCCATCAGTTCCGGCGCTCGCGACTGCATGCGGAACGCCATCTCGTACGCGTCGATTCGAGCGCGGATCTCCGGGTCGCCGGTCACGTCGAGGCGTTCCTCGTTCAACGCACCGATCACATCGAGCGATTCGCGTTGCGCTCGTGCGTCGATGCCAGCCGGGCTGGAGACGTTCAGGATCGGGTCGCCCTGGCTGCGGAACGGCACGCCCTGGTGCGTTGAAGGCAGGAAGCCCGAACCCCACATCGCCGCGCCGCCGCTGAGTGACCCGCCGCTCTTCAGAACGACGAACGCCGGCAGGTCGTCGGCTTCGCTGCCGATGCCGTAGCTCAGCCAGGCGCCCATGCTCGGCCGACCGGGCGTGCCGTTGCCCGTGTTGACGAACAGTTGCGCCGGCGCGTGGTTGAACAGGTCGGTGCGGACCGACTTGATGATCGCGATGTCGTCCACGACCTTCGCCAGGTGCGGCAGCATTTCGGACAGTTCCGCGCCGCTTTGGCCGTGGCGTGCGAACTTGAAGCGCGGGCCGAGCACGGCCGCGTCGGGTTGAATGAACGCGTACCGCTGTCCCTTGATGACCGACGGCGGGATCGGTTTGCCTTCGAGCTGCGCGAGCTTCGGCTTGTGGTCGAACAGTTCCAACTGGCTCGGCGCGCCGGCCATGAAGAGGTAGATCACACGCTTGGCCTTGCCCGGGAAGTGCGTTGGCTTGGGCAGTGTCGGTCGCGAGGCGACCGATGCCGAACTTTCGGCGTTGGATCGGCCGGTCAGCAGCGACGCCAGCGCGATCTGCCCTAGGCCGATGCCACACGAGCCGAAGAAGAGCCGGCGGGTCTGATTGAGAAGCGGGTTGCGGTCATTCATGTTCGGCCTCGTCATGCCGGGGTCGTTACGGCTTGGTGATCGCCTCGTCCAGATTCATGATCACGCGACAGGTCAATGCCCACGCGGCCAACTCGGCGCTCGCGTTCTTTTGTCCGGCGATCGTCGACGCGTTCAGTTCACCCTTGTCAAGTCGTTTCAACTGCTGTTCGTAGAACTGACCGATCAACGTAACCTCGCGTTGCGTGGGCGGTCGGGTCAGCACACGCCGGAAAGCGATTGTCGCGCGGTCTGATGTCGCGTTGGACAGCGCGACCACGTCGCGGGCCAGCTTCTGTGCCATCTCCAAATACATCGCGTCGTTGAGCAAGGTCAGCGCCATCAACGGCGTGTTGCTGCGGTCGCGGCGGACGACGCAGTTCTCGCCTGTCGGCCCGTCGAAGGTGGTGTACGCGGCGAACGGCGCCGTGCGTTTGGCAAATGTGTAAAGCGATCTGCGGTAGCGGTCTTCGCCGGTACTCGTCCGCCACTTGAAGTTGCCGTAGGCGAGCGACGTGACGGCCGCGGGCTGCGGCGGGAAGACGCTTGGCCCGCCGACCTTGTCAGACAGCAAGCCTGACGAGCGGAGCATGATGTCGCGGACCGTCTCGGCGGGCACTCGGAATCGTGGGCCGCGCGCGAGCATCCGGTTCGCGGGGTCACGGGCGATTGACGCCGGGGGGGCGCTTGCGCTTTGCCGATACGTCGCGCTGGTCACGATCAATCGGTGCAGTTTTTTGAACGACCAGCCGTTTTCGACGAACGTGGTCGCCAGCCAGTCGAGCAACTCGGGGTATGACGGCACGGCCCCCTGCGTGCCGAAGTCACCGGATGTCTCAACCAGCCCAATGCCGAACATGGCCTGCCAAGCGCGATTGACCGCGACGCGCGCGGCCAGCGGGTTGTCTTTGCTGACCAGCCAGCGCGCCAGTTCCAGCCGATTGGTCACACCGGGATTGGTCGGCCCAAACAATTCCGGCAGCCCGGCGCTGACGACCTCGCGCGTCGACAGGTACTCGCCCCGGTGGTGACGGTGAGTGGTGCGCGGGTTGTCGTTCGGCCGCTCCTGCATGACCATCGTGGTCACGCCTTTCGGCCGACGCCGACGCAGGTCGTCGATCTTCTTACGTACGGCCGCAAGCTCCGGCGTCGTGCGGAGGAAGTGACGCTGAACTGTTTCGCGTTGCGCCGCCGACCAGGTCGTCGCGTCGGTGGCGAGTAGCGCTTCGATGTCTACAGGCAGTTTCGACGCGGCCGCGCCGCCGGCTGCGCCGGTCGCCGCGAATCGGAAGCGCCCCAGGCTCGCGGCGAAGTGACGTTCGAACAACATCGTCACTTCCAACTTGCCGCCGGTGATCGGCTTTTCAAGATTCACAACCAGGTGATTGGCCTGACCTTCCTGGCCGGCTGTCGACCAGCCGGTCGAGCCATTGCCGTCCAGCACATTGGTCGCCTTTGCGCCGCCGCTGCCGATGCTGATCTTGCCGAACGTATGGGAAGGGCGGGTGAGTCGAACGGGATTGCCATTCAGTGTCGCGCTCAATTCGCTCAGGAAAAAGTCGCCCTTGCGTCCTTCATAGAAAGCTCGCCCCGGCCCGCGCGCGGGCAGGCGGTCGTCGGGCAACACCTCGAGCCGCAACGCGGTGACGGGCTGGACCTTCGGCAGGTCGAAAGTCAGCTTGAAAACGTCGCGCTTCGTGACGTCGCCCGACGAGAAGATCGAGCCGTCTTGCAAGACCTCGAGTTTGGGCAGGTTGCTGGTCAATTCGGTCGGTCGAAGCACACGCCACCGCTTTGCAAGCGGTCGCTGTTGCTCGATCCATGCGTTCAACTTGGCGTCCAGATGCTCCGCACGCCGCTTCTCGATCGGCCCGTCACCCGCGGCCGGCGGGAATTGGATCGGCAGGTCGGCCTCGAGTTGGGCGATCTGCCGATCGATCTCCGCTTGCCGGGCGCGCGTCGCGTCGTCGACGACGATCAGGTCCGGCTCGTCGGCGTTGTTGAGCAATGCCATCAACCGGTAGTAGTCGGTGTGCGTGATCGGGTCGTACTTGTGGGTGTGGCATTGCGCACAACCGGTTGTCAGGCCGAGCCAAACGCTGCCCGTTGTCGCGACGCGATCGACCATCGCGTAATAGCGGAACTCGAGCGGGTCGATGCCTCCCTCTTCGTTCAGCATCGTGTTGCGATGGAACCCCGTCGCGACGCGCTGCGCCGGCGTCGCGTTGGGCAGCATGTCCCCGGCCAGTTGTTCGATGCTGAATCGGTCGAACGGCATGTCGTTGTTCAGGGCGTTGATCACCCAGTCGCGGTACAGCCAGATCGAACGCGGCCGATCCTTCTCATAGCCGTTCGTGTCCGCGTAACGCGCCAGGTCGAGCCACGGCCGAGCCCACCGCTCGCCGTAGTGTTTAGACGCCAGCAGGCGGTCAACGACTTTTTCATAAGCGCGCGGGTCGCTGTCATTCACAAACGCGTCGGCTTCCTGCGGCGTCGGCGGCAACCCGATGAGATCAAGATAGACACGACGGATCAGGGCATACCGGTCGGCCGGCGGCGAGGGCGACAGCCCAGCGGCTTGCAGTCTTGCCAACACGAAGTGGTCGATCCCGTTGCGCGGCCAGGTCGTTTGCTTGACGTCGGGCAGTTTGGGTTTGGTGGGCTGAACGAACGCCCAGTGCTGCTCGTACTTCGCCCCGGAGTCGATCCATTTCCGGAGCGTGTCGACCTGGGCTTTGCTGAGCATCTTGCCGGTCTCGGCCGGCGGCATTCGCTTGGTTGCGTCGTCAGAGGTCACCCTGGCGATCAACTCGCTCTTGCCCGCGTCGCCGGGCGCGATCGCGCGTCGCCTGTTGCGCTCCGTCACCGCGCTGTCGCGCACGTCCAGTCGAAGCTTGGCCTTGCGCGATCCGGCGTCGGGCCCATGACATGCGAAACAATTCGCGGCGAGGATCGATTTGACATCGCGGTCGAACGAAGGCGCAACGCCGTCCTGTGCCTGCAGCCCGCCGGCGACAAGCAGTGTTGCGGCGATCAGGATGGGCAGGTGATGCTGATTCATGTTTGGCACACGGGGAACGGTGCAGGTCTACGCAGCACTATCGTAGCGTGCGAGCCGAAGGGTCGGCCGGTTTCCGGATGCCGTTGGTGGAGCGGAAGTCTGGCGCCTTTGCAAGCATTGCAGTCTTGCACACCGGCAATGCCGTTCGACTTGGCAGTCGTCTTCGCTATGGATGGGAGCGTCGGGTCAATCGTCGAGGATCGTCCTCAGACGCTTGAGCGCCCGGACGTACCGGTTCCGGCGTGCTCAACATCGGCACGGCCGCCGCGAGTCGCCGCGGTCGGCCGACGGTCGGGGTCGCGGTCCAACCTGCGGGCGACCAACTTTTCGAGCCACGGCTCGACAGACGGTTCAGCCTGCGACAAAGGCGGCAGGTTGGCTTCGGTGATATTGCGGATCGTCCGAATCGCCGAGTCGGCGCGGAATGGGTTGCGCCCGGACGCCATCTCATACATCACGATGCCGAACGAGAACCCGTCCGACGCGACCGTGACCGGGTCGTCCTGCGCCTGCTCGGGCGACATGTACGCGATCGTTCCCGGCAGCAGCCCGCCGTCGGCGTCGGTCACGGTGAGGGAGACGGCGTCCGAATCGCTGCCCTGTTGCAGACGGGCCAGGCCGAAGTCCACGACCTTAACAGTGCCGTCGTCACGAACAATGACGTTGTGCGGCTTGATGTCCCGGTGGACGATCCCTTCCGCGTGTGCGACGGCGAGGCCCGCGGCGATCCCGCGCGCGATGTGCGTGATTTGTGCGGTGTTCATTGATCGGCCGGCGATCACCGCGCTCAGGTCACGGCCTGTGATGAACTCCATGACGATGAACGGCACGCCGTCCGTCTCGCCCAGGTCGTAAATCGTCAGGACGTTCGGGTGTGACAGCGCGGCGAGCGTCATCGCTTCGCGCATGAGACGTTTGAGCGCACTGTCGGGGATGTTGCCGCGGGCGGTTAGACATTTGACGGCAACGTCGCGCCCGAGGCTCAGGTCACCGACTTCCTCGACGGCGGCGCAGGTCAGGACAGCGCCATCAACAGCGAGACCGTCATCAACGTCCCGTAAACTGTCATCGATAGAGTTGCTGAAACACACTCAATCACAATCGACACCCCCTCATCCGATCTGATGAGGGGGTGTTTTCGATTGCAGAATTAGAAGCCCTTGGGGCGAATTGGCCACTGCTCGGCAGGCGACATGTTCCATCGAGGCAATCGCAAATCGATGGAACAACAACGTCGATTTAGCTTGCCAGCCTAGTCGATGCCTTCAGACGGCGCGGACACGGGTTGCGTCGATTGCCGAAAACCGCAGGTATTGACAACGCCCTGCGAGTTGCAGGGCACTGGGCGTGATGGGCTGTACTGATTCTCGAACCAGTGACCTCGTATCCCGTCTGCTCCGCGGGATTGCCGCGTCAGTTCCTGAGATTCTCAGATCTGTTTGAATCCGGATCGCTTGCGGGAGCGAAATCTCAAGCATGACTAAGTATCTCCCCCATTACCGTACAGTGTTGTTCTCCACCTTCTTCCTGATCTTCAGTCAGGCGCTTGCCGCATCCGAGCCAGATGGGCAAATGGTGCTCGCAGACTTCGACGGGCAAAACGTCGGGGATCAATGGCAGACGGTGAACGACAATGTCATGGGCGGACGTTCCAAGGGGGGCCCGTCCTTCAAGGACGGCATCCTGACTTTCAGCGGTGCGACGAACACGAACGGTGGTGGTTTTTCCTCGATCCGCACCAAGCCCGGTAGCTTCGACTTGTCTGGAAAGGCGGGCCTGTTGATTCGGGCCAAGGGGGATGGACGTACATACAGGGCGTCAATGCGGACCGACGTGATGATCGGGCGCTGGAATGTCCCATTCCGTGCCGAATTCAAGACCGTCAAGGGTGAATGGCGGGAGTTCTTCCTGCCGTTCGAGTCGTTTACCCCTTCCATGTTCGGCCGGGCGCTCAGCAATCCGCCCGCGTTCGAAGCTGGCAAGGTTAGTTCAGTCGGATTCATGATCTATGACAAGAAAGACGGTCCCTTCAAGCTTGAAGTGGATTGGGTGAAAGCTGTCACGAGCGAGTCGACCAGCGCGAGCGCCGGAGGGCGGACAATCATCGACCGAGCGCTCCAGGACGGTCGATTCAGCACGCTTGCGGATGCACTTAAGGCGGCTGACCTCATCGACCTGCTCGCGGGGGACGGGCCATTCACCGTCTTCGCGCCGACCGACGAAGCATTCAGCAAGCTGCCGAAAGGCACCGTCAAGGAACTCCTGAAGAAGGAGAATCGTGTGAAGCTGCAAGCGATTCTGAAGTATCACGTAAGTCCGGGGGCGATCCGGCTAGCCACGGCACTCGATGCGAGGACGGCCAAGACAGCCCAAGGCGAACGGATCGCGATCGGTTTCACCGACGGACGGGTGAAGGTCAATGAGGCGTCGCTCGTGAATGCGGACATCGATTGCTCTAACGGCGTCATTCACGTCATCGACACCGTGTTGCTGCCGCCCGAACCCAGGAACGACATTCCCAGTGTGGCCAAGCGAGCGGGTGTCTTCAAGACGCTTCTGGCAGCGGCCAAAGCGGCGGGCCTGCAAGACGCACTTTCTGGAGACGGGCCATTGACTATTCTCGCGCCGACTGACAAGGCCTTCGAAGCGCTTCCGCAGGGAACGGTGAAAGAACTGCTCAAGAAGGAGAATCGCAACCGTCTCAGGGCGATCCTGAGCTACCACGTGATCCAGGGACACGTGACGGCTGGCGACGCATTGAATGCCCGCAAGGCGGCGACGCTTAATGGCCTGTCAGTCAGTTTTGCCATCGAAGAGGGCCTGTTCAAGGTGAATGGTGCGACGATTCGTAAAGCAGACATCGAGTGCGACAACGGCGTGATCCACATCATCGACACGGTCCTGCTGCCACCCTCTGCCGCGACGCAGCAGGTCACGAACAAGACGGGGATCAGCGCCGCGGAGCGGATCGAGCAGGCAATCGATCAAGGTGTGCCGATCTTCAACAATGGTGACGCGGCGAAGTGCGCCGCGATCTACAAGGCATGTCTCGAAGGGCTCGCCACAGACGAGTCGATCGATGCGTCGACACGGACAGCCATCAAGCAGATCCTGCAGTTCGCAGCCCACTATAAGAACGACACAGCACGAGCGTGGATGTATCGAAGAGGGCTGGATCGGGCGTACCACAGCTTGACCAACTCATGATTCAGGTGAGCATGTCGGGTCAGTCGACCGGGCGAGATCAGGTGGGGGAGTTTCGCTCGTCGCGTCGGGTGATGGGCCTTTGGTCGCGAAAAAACCCACCCGTCAAGAACGGGGTAATGAACATGAGTGCGGTAATCTGCCAGCCGAGCGATGGAAATGTTTACTGCGCCTCCCGCATGCGGTGCCACTGACGTGAGTTGAACTGCCGGTCGGTGTTGATGTTTTAATTCGCATCGTTGTACAGGACGTAATTGCCCTGGTTGTCGGTATATGCATGCTTGTAGAAGCTTGGTAGATTCACTTGCCCACCCGAGGGTTTTACGTAAGTCGTCCTTTCATGAATCATGTTGATTTGTTTCGCCTGTCCGGTATCACTCAGGGCGTTGCGCTTTTTCCAGCCGTTGAAACCGACATCCAGGACGTCGACGGACGTCTTGCTGCTGGTGTTTTTCCATCCCTGGGCTGCGGCCGCTTTGGCTATGCCTTCTCTGATAATGATGTTGCGGCGTTTCTTGTAGAACTGATCCACTGCGTACAGCCAATCGGGATCATGGCGTTTCGACCGCACGATGGCGAGGAGCGCAGGGTCTTCCAGGTACCCACTTCCGACCGGGCCGCCGACCGAGTAGGTCCCGTTCAAGGTCCACATGGCGGATTTCACCGCTCCGTTCGCATCGATTACCGTTGTGTTTGAGAATGTTGTAAACGTCGTCGATCCCATCCGCTTGCCCGCCTCGGTGTATCGCACGACCAGGCGAATAGTCTGGATGTCGTAATGCATACGCACACCACTCAACGCGTTCGCTAGTTTCTTAGGTCCGAACTCACCGGCGGGGCTCCGTCCGTAAGGATTGACCAGGGATTTGAGTGAAGACCTGACCTTGCCGAAATGCCGAGCACTGTACTGAGCCTTGGCCTCCCGCAGGTAGTCTCGGACTAGCTCCGCCACCGTTTACGTGGAAGCGGAAAAAGCGCCATCACTAGCGGCTTTCGCAGACAAAAATGGCCGTTCGCGAGTCACTCGGCGATGAACCTGTCGTAGGCTTCGCGTGCCTCGACGGTGTTCCAAACGCCAAGTTAGTGAGTCTCCCCATTGACCCAAGCGAAGGTCCGATCTGAGACGTGCTTGCAGAGCGTGGGAACGCGGTACTTGAGGGTTGGCATGTGCGTGCTCCGAGAAAAGTGGTCAGGTGACCAATTTTCTGTTCGCCGCACTGCCGGAGGCAGGAAAACGCCAACTGGGCGTTTCAGCGAGACTTGGATGTAATGGGCCGTACTGGACTTGAACCAGTGACCTCCTCGATGTCAACGAGGCGCGCTAGCCAACTGCGCCAACGGCCCGAACGGTCGGCATTATACCCCGGTCGGCCAGTCGCGGCATCAGCGGGGTGTCGGCCCGAGAGTGGCTTGACAGTTTCGTGCCACGGCCGGGTCGGCCGTGCGGTTCAACAAAGGATGCTCAGCACGGCCGACACGGCCGACACGGCCGTGGCACGAGACAGTCGCCGCACTCCCGATCAGCCTTCACTTGATGATGGGCAACACGGCTTTGAAGGTGTCGCCGCCGGCTTCATGGACGAGTTCGAGCAGGGCTGATTCGACCGTTGTGGGCACGACGCCCGCCTGCGTCATGCGCAGCACGGCTGTGTCGCGGTCGGCTGGTCGGCGGGAGGTGATCGCGTCGGTCGCCACAGCCGCGATGTAGCCCGCGGCCATCAGGTCGAGGCAGGTCTGCAGGACACACACATGGGCTTCGATGCCGCAGACGATCACGGCCCGCACGCTGCGTCGCATCAACTCGTCGCGCACCGGTTCGATGCAGGCTGAGAACTTGAGCTTTTCGTGATTACAGACCGCGCTGCCAAGCTTGTCCGCCAACTCGGGCACGGTCACGCCCAGGCCCTTGCGGTACTGTTCGGTCACGAGGGTGGGCATGTTCAATGCGGCTGCGCCGTCGATCAACTTGCCGACCTGTGAGACCATGGCGTCGGCCTCGTGCATGGCGGGAACGAGTTTCTCCTGCATGTCGACGACGAGCAAGGCGGTGTGATCGAGTGTGAGTCGTGGGGCGGCCATGCGGCGAGTATACGCGGGTTTGTCCGGTGTGGTGGTTGGGGCGATAGTCGTGGGCGTTTGAATGGCGAGTAGCGAGTGACGAAGTCGGAAGGGGATTTGGCGTGCGCTCCAACTTCGCAAGTCGCCATTCGCTATTCGTCATTCGCCATTCCCGCCGAAGGCGACACGCTTGACACCTCTCCCTCTGGGAGAGGTCGTCGGCGCAGCTGTCGGGTGAGGGTTGCGCGCGGACGGCGGTCGGAATGACATGTCGTCACTTCCGCGCCGACACCTCGCACCAGCCCACTCCCAGCGGGATAGGGAGTGTCATATACTCCGCACATGCGTGTGCTACTCCAACGTGTCACTCACGCGTCTGTCGAGGTCGCGGGTGAAACGGTCGGCGCGATCGACCACGGTTTGTTGCTGCTCGTCGGGACATGCGCCGACGACACCGAGGCCGAGGTTGACAAGTTAGCCAAGAAGGTTGTCAACTTACGCATTTTCAACGACGAGGCCGGCAAGTTCAATCGATCCCTGCTCGATGTCGGCGGTGGGGCGCTGGTTGTTTCGCAGTTCACGTTGTACGCCGACGCCCGGTGCGGCCGTCGGCCGAGTTTCACGGACGCCGCTCGGCCGGAGTTGGCCCAGCCGTTGATCGACAGCTTCACACAACGCCTGCGCGACTTGGGCGTCGGCCACGTCGCGACCGGTCAATTCGGCGCGTCGATGGCTGTGTCGTTGTGCAACGACGGGCCGGTGACGATCTGGTTGGATAGTGATGAGTTAAAGTAGGGCAAAGTAGCCTCCCGACTGGTGGTGCTTAACCAAGCAATTGGAGCGTGAGGTCCGAATGGGGGTGTTGCCTGATATTCCTTTCTTGGCCGATCTTGATTCGATTGCCGTGTCATACCTCACAGGTCTAATCTTTGGTCCTGCGATTTCGCGCACCATGTCGCACGAAGGTGATGTTAGCTCTCTGGCACGCGGCTACTTTTTGAGGCCGCGGATGATCTTGGTCAGCATGTCGATGACCGCAGCGCGAGAGGACTTGCCGTTTCGTGGCACGTTCTGTTGAGCGTCCTGCAATTCCTGGTCGAAGTCCCGGACTCGTTTGCGGATGGTCGGGCCATGGCGAGTAAACACCGTCTTCTGGTAGCCCCCGGGTTTCAACGGGAATGCGGCGTCGGCGAGAAACCAATTGTCCACGATGGTGACGTTCTCACCCAACGTAGCCTCGAATACGCCGACCTCGATATCGGAGTCCTTGAGATCGTCCAAAAACTCCCGGATGCGCTCCAGCCGAGAGGTCGTCGGCAGGGGATGTTGCGGATGACCAGGATGCGCAATGATCGTTGGTTTGATAATCAGGTCGCAGCCGCCTTGTTTCACGATTTTTGTCAACGTTTTACGCTCACTTCGCAACAACTTGCGGAGGCTTTCAGAACGTTGGTGGTCTGGGCTCTCGTGCAGACCCCACTCAGCGTCGCGGGGCGAGACGTCCGGTATCGAGAATGACGAGAATCCTGCGATTTGTTTCAAGCGGCCTCGGCCGGACTCCAGGACGCTCTCGGCGTAATCCCTCAGTAGTGTGGTGCGCTCTTGCAGGTCTTCCGCGAAGACGTAGATGGGCGAACCCTTTGCCAAGCCTTTGTCGATCGCAAAATTCAGGGCGTCCGGTGTCAGCTTGCTGGGCAGGTCCTTGAGGTTGGCGCGTAATTCCAGAGCGTGCAGGTCGTGAACCAGGCCCTCGGGCTCGATGCCGACCGTCACCGGCATGACCGGTACGTTTAAGCCGACAGCGTATCCAATCTCTTGATGTACCCAGGGGTGGCGCTTGGATATCTTTGTGAGGATGGGTAGAAACACGTGAGAGTTCGCGATCAGGTCCTGGATTTGTTTCGCGAACGGCTTGGCCGCCTTGTTGTGATGGTCGCCGAGGACGGTGACCCCCAAAGACCGAAGATGCTTCCGCACACGCTTGGCGACGTCCTTGTCGTCGCGGGCGTAGCTGACGAAGACTCGGATTTTCTCCTTGTGTGGCATTGAGTGAACTCAGCCTGCGAGGTGACGGCGTTGAGCGGCGTACCCGATTATGATAACGGATAGACCGGCCATACACGTCATGTGGCGGTATGGGAACGACGCGCATCGCCCTCTGCCCCGTGATCGGCGTCCTGCGAACTCTTGGCGTACCGGCCTCTGATCCGTGATCATTGGGTTGTGTCGCAGCCCAGTGTTACGCGGCGAGGCGGGTCGTCGGGGTCCGTGTCACGGCGTCTCTAAGGCTCCTTCCATGCTCGACACCTGCAAACAAACCCTGGCCAGCCAGTTCGACGCTTCGCTGTGCATGTTGAACGGGTGCGTCGATCATTGCCCGGACGGATTGTGGGATGCGCCGGTCGTGAACCTCAAGTTCTGTCAGGTCGTGTTTCACACGCTCATGTTCGCAGACTACTACCTCGGCCCGAGTGTCGAGGCGATGAAGGCGCAGCCGTTTCACGTCGAGCGTGTCGAGTTCTTTCGCGATTACGAAGAGCTCGAACCGCGGGCGCAGGTGTTGCTCTACGATCGGCTGGGCGTGCGTGAATACCTTGACCATTGCCTCCAGAAGGCGGCGCGCGTCGTCGCCGAGTCGTCGGCCGCCCACCTGGCCAGCCCGTGCGGCGTGCGCGGCTGGACGTTCTCGTGGGCGGAACTGCACGTCCGCAACATCCGGCACATCCAGTACCACGCGGCGCAGTTGGGGCTGTTCTTGCGGATGAGGACGGGCGAGGTGGTTGAGTGGGTGGGGTCGGGGTGGCGCTAAAGTATCGTTGTGCGAATCAAGTACGCTACTCTATTTGGACTACTCGCCTTTTCAGTGGCTGTTTTGTCGTTTTCTGTAGAGATCATATGGATCAGATTGGGTGTTTGGCTGGTTGCATTCAACTTTGCCTTGATCGCAATCGCATATGGTTGCGGATGTCCGTCACTCTTTTTGAAGTCAAGTAGCGGGCGGTTGTCAATAGCGTCGTGGACTCTCTTGTGTCCGTATCACCTGCTTAACTTGTTGCTACTTTACGTCGTCGCGATTTGCGCACGTGATTCCTCTTGGCACAAGATAACTGATGGTGTTTGGCTTGGGCGACGATTAACCAAGCTTGATCGCAATCGTTGGCCAAACTGTGCGGCTGTGTTAGATTTGACCTGTGAGTTCTCTGAGCCCGACTACGCGAGGTCGCGCAACTATTTGTGTGTGCGGATGCTCGACACTCAACCTCCCTCATCAGGACAGATCAATGAGTGCGTTGACTGGCTGATCCAGGCGGTACAGGAGGGCGCGGCATATGTTCACTGTGCGATGGGGCATGGCCGCAGCGCCACCATTGTTGCGGCTTACCTGTTGGCTAAGGGCGTGTGCAATTCAGTCGAAGAGGCTGTTCACTTTGTCGAAAGTAGGAGGCCTGGTGCAAAGCTGAATCAGTCGCAATTGGCGGCCCTGCATAAGTATGCAGGAGTATTGGCCGACCGGTGCTAGTCGCCCAACCCATGCGCCCCCGCCACCGCCTCGTTGGTCACTTCCCCGGCGCGCATGTTCAACGCGCTGCGAAACGCCTCATCCTCTTTAACCAGCGCATCAATCCCATCCCTCGCAAGTCGTAGCACGTACGGCTGCGTGGCGTGGCACAGGGCCTGCGTGCTCGTTCGGCCGACTGCGCCCGGCATGTTGGTCACGCCGTAGTGAACAACGCCTTCTTCGACATAGATCGGCTCAGCGTGTGTGGTCGGTTTGATCGACTCGACGCAGCCGCCCTGGTCGACGCCGACGTCGACGATGACGGCGCCGTTCTTGATGGTCGTGAGCATCGTGCGCGGGACGAGGACGGGCGTTCGGCCGCCGGGGATGAGGACGGCGCCGATGATCAGGTCGGCGGCGGCGGCGTATTCAGCGACGGCGTGCGGGTCGGAGTAGGCGGTGTGGACGTTCGGTGGCATGACCGCGTCGATGTGACGCAGGCGGTCGAGGTCGATGTCCATGATGACGACGTTCGCGCCCAGGCCCGCGGCCATGCGGGCGGCGTTGGTGCCGACGACGCCGGCGCCGAGGATGAGCACGTTGCCCGGCTCGACGCCGGTCACGCCGCCGAGCAGGATGCCGCGGCCTTCCATCGGTTTTTCGAGGTACTTGGCGCCCTCCTGCACGCTCATTCGGCCGGCCACCTCGCTCATCGGCGTCAGCAGCGGGAGCCGCCCCTCGGCGTCGGTCAACGTCTCGTACGCGACGGCGTTGATGCCGGCTTGCAGACACGCGTCGGTCAGCTCGCGGCTGGCGGCGAAGTGGAAGTAGGTGAAGACCGTCTGCCCGTCGCGCAAGCGTTGCCACTCGGGGCCGATCGGTTCTTTTACTTTGACGATCAGGTCGGCCTCGGCCCAGACGTCGTCGGCTGAATCGACGATCGTCGCGCCGGCTTGCTCGTACTGCGCGTCGAGGTAGCCGCTGCCCGCCCCCGCGCCACGTTCGATCAGCACGCGGTGGCCGGCCGTGGTCAGCAGATCGACGCCGACGGGCAGCATGGCGACGCGGTACTCGTGGTCTTTGATCTCGCGTGGGACGCCGATTTGCATGGGCGAATCTCGGGGAGCGAATAGGGACGAGCGACGAGCCACAAGGGGTTGTGGATTGGGAGTCTACCTTCATTTGAGCGACGTGTTCATGTCGACTTTGGTCGCTGCGAATGTAGGGTGGGCAGTGCCCACCACGGTTTGTCGTTGCGTTGTCGTGCTGTTTTGGGGCGGTACTCACCCTGCATTCTCAGTTTTACCCCTTGTGGCTCTTGGCTCATCGCTAGTCGTTTGCTCCACTTCTCATCCTTGCACTTCGCACGGGTGGGATTCCAACTTGTGGGATACGGCCCGGTCGTATGAATACATGTGAGCCCTTCCGGGCGGCCGTCCGGGTCGGGCCCGCCAGTTGCCTTGAGTTGAGGGCAGCGGGTCGGCCGGCGGCCTGACACAACAGGGAAAGGAGAATCGCCATGATTGCTTCCAGTCAGGACACGCAGCACGGGGCAGGTCATCCCAGGCCGACGCATCGATTGACGTTGGCCGGCCCGCGTGTCGACCGTCAGCAGTTGCAGCGCATCGAGCGCGACCTGCTCAACGCGATGATCGACGGGCTCGGGCCGCACATCACGATCGACTTTTCAAACGTCTCTTTCTTTCCAACGGTGGGATTGGGCGTGCTGATCCGGTGTCACCAGGCGGCCGCGACGCGTGGCGGCAAAGTCGAACTGGTCGGGCTTGACGAGAATGTCAAGCAGATGTTCGTCGTGACGCAACTGCACCGGTTGTTTGACGTGTCGGAGTAATGTTTGATTTAACCACAGATGAACACAGATAGACACAGATGGGGGAGGAAAGAAGAGCAGAAAGCAAGAGGGCAGGAAAACAAGAAAGCAAAGAACCTGGTCAGCAAAAGTGCGAGAGCGCAGGCAACAGGCGTGAGTTGAAGCGGGGCCGTGGGGGTGCCTGTGAATATGCGAAGCGTTTCACGGTGTTGTTCGTTCAAAACCGTGAAACGCTTCGCATATTCACAGGCACTCAATGCTCGACTGCCTTTCCTATCTGTGTTCATCTGTGGTTTCAATGCTCACCCATGCGCGTCTTCGCTGTCGGCGGCGCGCAGGGCGGCGAGAAACTGCGTGTAATCCGCGGCGTTCATCGCTCGTTCGCGTTGTGCGGGTGTGCGGAAGGCGACGGCGACCATGCGCAGCAGTTCGACCTGCACGGTGTGGTCCTGGGCGGGCGTGAGCAGGAGGCAGATGAGGTTGGCCGGCTTGCCGTCCGACGCCTCGAAGTCGATGCCGACCTCGCTTCGACCGACGGCGACGATGGGCTTTTCGATACCGGCCAACCGCGCGTGCGGCACGGCGATGCCGTCGCCCAGGCCGGTGTGCATGATCTCCTCGCGTTTCCAGACGGTGTCGAAGACTTGCTTGGCGTCGAGTTCAGCCCGTTCGGCTGCGAGGTTGACCAACTCCTCGATCGCGCCGCGCCGATCGCGTGAGGCGAGTAGCGGGATGAACGTCGCGTCCGACAGCATGTCGCCCAACGACTTGCCGGCTTTGAGGCCGAGCACCTTCTGCATGGCAGGGCCGGCGGCGAAACTGGTCAGCAGCGCGACGACGACAATGGCGACGAACAGTTCGTCGTTAATGAGACCGGCGTCGAGCGCGAGTTGGCCGAGGATGACCCCCATCGTGCCCTGCGCGACCATGCCGCAGCCGACGGCCATGCTGTCGCGCTTGCCCATGCCCGCCAGTCGGCCTCCCAGGAAACACCCCGTGACCTTGCCGATGCACGCGACGAACACGGCGATGATCACCGTGATCGGGCTGAACGCCGTGAAGAAGTTCACGCTCAGGCCGACACTGGCGAAGAACAGCGGCGCAAAGATATTCGTGATGAACTCGTGGATCGTCTCACGGGTGCGCGGGCGCAGATGGTGCGAGTCGCCGATCGCGACCCCGGCGATGAACGCGCCGAAAATCGCGTGCACACCGATCCACTCCGTCGCCGCCGAGCAGAGGAACGTCACGACCATCACGAACGCGATGACACCACCGGGCACGGACCAGTGCGCCTGGATGTAGGGCAGCAGCTTGTGGAAGCCGATACGGACGACCGTCATCATCAGCGCGATGAAGCCGAGCGTCAGCAGCAGCGTGTTCCAGATCGACGGCCCGCCGCCCCCGGAATTGCCGCCGTCCTTCGGCGCGGGGCCGGCTTGGGCCGCGGCGTTGCTGACCTGTTCGGCCGCGTTGACCGCGTCGTTCACGACCTGCTCCGCGCCGGGCGCGATCAGGGCGAGCACGACGGCGAAGCCCAGCCAGCCGGCCATGTCGTTGAGCATGGCCGCGCTCATAATGAGCATGCCCATGTCGCTCTTGAACATCTTCAGGTCGATCAGGATCTTAGCGATGACCGGCAACGCCGTGATCGACAGCGCGATGCCGCAGAACAGGGCGAACGCCAGGTGGTTCGGGGTCTCGCCGGCCAAACCTCCCATCCAGTCGGGCTTGAACCAGCCGGCGGCGAACGCGACACTCGCGGGCACGAACATGCCGACCATCGCCACCAGCGCCGCGGCCTTACCCTGCTTCAACGCTGTCGATAGCTCGACCTCCAGCCCGGCGACGAGCAGGAGCAGCGTCGCGGACAGGACGATCAACGCCTGCAATGCGATGTAGTTTGGATCGCCCGTGTCCTGCGGAAACAGGAACAGGAAGCCCGGCTCATAGATCTGTCCGAGAATGGTCTGCCCGAGCACAATGCCCGCCAGCAGTTCGCCCAGCACCATCGGTTGGCCGAGCTTGCGCGCGATCTCACCCAGCAACCTCGCCAAGCCAAGTAGCAGACCGATCCCAATGAGCAAAGAGATGACCTGCTGCGCGCCAAACGCGCCGGCCGCGAGAGTCAACGAAGGGGCGTGAATCAGCACGTCCATGTGGGCGGATGTTAGGCGATCGGCCGACCGAATGCGACGCTGCTTGGCGCGAATCGAGGGGGTGATTCGCAAGAGTCGCTGGCGCGGTATCATGCCGTCATGGCGACGCCCGGGCTGACGCCCGATCCAGCACGACCCGGCGGTGGGGGTGACAGGCCGACCGATCGGCCGCGTTGTGTCGTGTGGTCGTTGACCGATGAACGCCCCGGCCCGCTGCTGTCGTCGTTGAACAGCAGAGGCGTGCTCGCGCGCGTTGTTCGTGAGCCACCCGACGTGCTGGTCGCATTGGCCCAGTCGCCGCACCAGTTGGCGATCCTGCAGGGTCCCGGCGATGTTCGGCAGGCTGCGCGGCTCGTGCGGGCTGTACGGCGGTATCACGAGCGAGTCATCGTCAGCGCCTATCGAACCACCGAACCGGCCGGGCATCGCCTCGTATCATTAATGGAGGCCGACGACATCGAATCGGCGTTGGTTCAGGCTTGGCGGGCCGCGCCGGACCCGGTGACCGCCGCCGAACAAACGAGCGACCCGCCGCGCGACGTAGTCGATGACGAACGGGTCGAGTCGGCCGAGCCATCAGCCGCCGTGGCCGCGTCGCAGCCGGCAGGCTTCGGCTTTTGGGACGAAGCGGCGGCGAGCGTCGCGGCGGGGCGAGCGCCCGCATCGCTGCTCACGCCGGACGAGATCGAGGTGTTGCTCGGCCCGGCCGACGACGAAGAGGTGTATTGAAGGAGACCGCGTGAACAACGACGAGGCAACGCCGACCCCGCGCGGGGAGCAGGCCGACCGTTCGGCCCTGCGGGCGATGGTGGTGGACGATTCCGGCCTGTTGGCGGAACGGCTCGACCGCGCGCTGCGCGAACGCGCCATCGTCGCCGATGTCCGTGTCGTCGAGGACTATCTCATGGCCCTAGGCGACGCCGCGACGCAAGGCCCGCCCGACGTCATTGTCGGCCGACCCGACCCGCTGGAAGGTCAATCGTGGGACGCCGACGCGACCGTCCACGCTTTACGTCGCATCGCGCCGGACGCACGGCTTGTCCTCGTCCTGCCCGACGCGCAAACGACCGTCGCCGCACGCAACGGCTTCGACGCCCGCCTCACCGAACCGATCGACGATGTGCAGTTGATCGAAGCGTTGCAACCCATGCCGTCGCCGTCCGAGACGATCGACCACGTCCAACTCGATCCCGATCCACAATCTACCCAAAGCGCACAGCATGAAACGAAGCCGGGCCTTTCCGAAGGCCCGGATCAAAACGCGCAAGGTCAGCAACAACCTCCAGAGGAAGCTCCAGCCCAATCGGCTGTGCACCCCGACGCCACCCTCATCGACTCGATCCTCAACGTCACCGGTGACTTGCGCGAGCAGGCCGTACGACTGGCGACGCAGTTAACCGGTATTCCCGACCTCGCGCTCGTCACCGACACCGACGAGCCGATCGATGACGCCACGTTTACATTCGCCGATGCGACCTGCCGCGGTGTCAAGTTCGGTCGACTTGTCGCACCGCGCGGCGCGAACGCGGATGATCTGAATCGTGCTGCCGACTGGCTCGCCCATTGGCTGGCGCTCGACCGGCGCATCGGCCAACTCTGGGACATGGCGTTGCACGACGACCTGACTGGCGCGTGGAACCGGCGTTACTTCGACCGGTTCCTGCACAACGCGATCGAACGCGCCGCCCGCAGCCGGCAGTATGTCACCGTGCTCGCCTTCGATATTGACAACTTCAAGGCCTACAACGACCAGTTCGGCCACGACGCGGGGGACGACATCCTCCGCGAGACCGTTCGGCTGCTGCAATCGGTCATCCGCAAGGAAGACGTCGTCGCCCGCATCGGCGGCGACGAGTTCGCCGTCGTCTTCTGGGACCCGCAAGGCCCGCGGCAGTCCGACAGCTCGCACCCGACCGACGTCAAGACCGCCGCGCATCGCTTCCAGGCCGCCATCGACGCCCACCGATTCCCCAAACTTGGCGACGACGCGCCCGGCAAACTCACCATCAGCGGCGGCCTGGCGACCTTCCCGTGGGACGGCCGAACGCCGCGCGAACTCGTCCGCGCGGCCGACCAGGCGGCGCTGGAGTCGAAGCGCCAAGGCAAAAACGCTATCACGTTCGGCCCCGGTGCCGACCGCGTCTGCAACGGGCACGCACACGACGCCAACGAACACTCGCCGCCCCGACCCCCCGTTTAGCGGCGCGGCCGCAGGCCCGCCTTCCCCGGAACCAAAACGCCCCTCACGCGCACGCCACACGCACCGTCACATCACGCACGCATTGAGGTTTTAGCGGATTCGTCCACGTCAGCGCACCGCACCCGCTACCATCACCCCGATGGAAGAACAAACCCGCAAAGCCATGACGGTCGTGAAAGAGCGGGCGGTCCTCGCCGCGTGCATGTTGCCCGACAACGAAAACGACCCACACGACCCGCTCGGTGAACTGCGGTCTCTGGCCGAGACCGCCGGCGCGGTCGTCGTGGACGAGATCATGCAGAACCGCACGAAACCCGACCCGGCCACCTACATCGGCGGCGGCAAGGTCGGTGAGATCGGTGAGCTGGTGCGCATGCACAACGCGCACGTCGTCATCTTCGACAACGACCTGTCGCCGCGTCAGCTCGCCAACATCGAGGAAGAGGTCCAGTGCAAGGTGCTCGATCGCAGCGAGCTGATCCTCGACATCTTCGCCGCCCGCGCGCGGACCAACGAAGCCCGGCTGCAGGTCGAACTGGCGCAGCTCGAATACACCTACCCGCGACTGCGCGCCATGTGGTCGCACCTCGAACGGATCGTCGGCGGCGCCCCGGCCGGCATCGGCACACGCGGCCCCGGCGAACAGCAGATCGAGATCGACCGCCGAATCGTGCAGCGCAAGAAGGCCGAACTCAAACGCGAGATCAAGACGCTCCAGGCCCGCAAGGCCCGCGAGGTCGAGAAGCGCAACCGTGACTTCTACACCGTCGGCCTTGTCGGCTACACCAACGCCGGCAAGAGCACGCTGTTCAACACCGCCACCGGCCCGACCGGCGGCGGCGGGGCGTACGCCGACGACAAGCTCTTCGCCACGCTCTCCACCCGCACGCGACGCTGGGACCTGGGTGGCGGTGTCGGTGTCATGCTCTCCGACACCGTCGGCTTCGTCCGCGACCTGCCGCACCACCTCGTCGCGTCATTCAAAGCCACGCTCGAAGAGGCGGTCCACAGCGACATGCTCCTGATCGTGCTCGACGTCGCGCACCCGCGCTGCCTGCAACGGCTTGACACCGTCAAACGCGTGCTTGACGACATCGGCGCGACCGAGCAACGCCGCGTCCTCGTCCTCAACAAGATCGACCTGCTGGACCACAACGCCGACCTGCTCGTGTTGCAGAAGCAACACCCCGACAGCGTCGTCATCAGCGCCAAGACCGGACAAGGACTCGACGACCTGCTGCAACTGGTCCGCACGGCCGCGACGGGCAACATCTCCCGCCGCGTGCTGATCGTCGATATGGCCGACGGCAAGGCCGTGCAGTTCCTCGAAACGCGCTGTACCGTCCACGACCGCAAATACGTCGAAAGCGACGTGCACATGACCGTCGACATCGGCGAACGCCAACTCGATCAACTCCGCGCGATGGGTGCGTCATTCAAAGTCGAAGGCGATGCCGTCGCATCGGGCTCGTCAAAGGGATGGAGCGTCGAGTAGTTGAAGTGGGGCGGACATTCCTGTCTGCCATGTCGAGTCCCTGTGAATAAGCGAAGCGTTTCACGGAAGTGTGGCGATCAATTCCGTGAAACGCTTCGCTCATTCACAGCCACCCAGCCGACTCACTTCTTCTTGATCGCAAACAGATGCGTCGGCGTCGCGATATACAGCACACCGTTGGCAACAACGGGCGACCCGTGCACCGCGCCGTCGACCTCCGGCTCGGCAATGAGCTTCTTCTCTTTGGACGCGGCGAAGATATGGATCACGCCGTCCTCGTCGCCCACGTACACCTTGCCGTCCGCCACGAGGCACGACCCCCACACGATCGAGAGCAGGTCGTGCGTCCAGTGGACCTTGCCGGTCTTGGCGTCGAGGCACTGCATCAGGCCGCTGTAGTCGGCGATGAAGACGAGGCCGTCCTTGATCGTTGAATTGGCCAGCGCGCGGTGCATCTGTTCCTCGAACTTGATCTTGCCGTCACCATTCGCGTCCAAACCCGTGTACCGCCAGACCACGGCTGAATGCGGGTTGGGTTTCTCGGCCTCACCCGCGCCTTTGTCCAGGTTCTGCTCACGTCGCGGTGCGACGGGCTTGCCGCCTTTGACCACGACCGTCTGGCTGACATCGCCACCAAACGACGCCGCCTTGGCTGGGTCGATGCAGTAGAGCGCCCCTTGACCGTCGCCGTGCTCAGGGTCCTGCCCCGTGGCGATGTAGATCAATCCGTCATAGATGACGGGCGTCGCGATGATGTTGTTGCGGTCGCCCGACCCGGTCGCGTCCCACTCGACGGCCTTGTCGTTCAGGTCGCACTTCCACAGCAGTTTGGCGACGCCCTTGTTGTGCTCGGTCGCGTGAAAGCTGTAAAGCCAGCCGTCGCCGCCGGGGAAAACAACCTGCGGTACGGCCTTGCCGCCGACCTTCGCGACGACATACGCCGGGCTGGACCACTGCCCGTGCAGGATGTTCTTGCCCGGCACGTCGTCTGGCGACGACTCCCATACGAGCTTGCCCGTTTTCTTATTGATCGCGATGAAACTGGGCGCTTCGGGCTTGACGACGCGGTCGTCCTCGTCCGTCCCGTTCGACGTGCAGACGTAGATCAGGTCGCCCGCGCCGGTGACCGAGCAGTTGCTCATGTTGTGCGGGTGCACGCCCAGCCGATCGATCATGTCGAACCGCCAAACGACGTCGGCCTCGTCGCTCGTGTCGCTCGGTTCGTCCTTCACGCCGTCGTTGCCGTTGGCAAACCCTTCAACGTCCAGACAAACGACCTCGCAGCGGTTGGTCACGTACCAGAGGCGGTTGCCCTCGACCAGCGGCGACGAGCAGACGCCGACGTGCGGCCAATCGACTTCGGAGCCGGCCTTGAGTTTCGGGTTCGAGTGCTGCCAGAGGAACTTGCCGTCGGACTCGCGGAGGCAGAGCAGCACGCCCAAGTCAACCTCTTTGGCGATGCGCTTGCTGTAGCCGCCTTCGTTGTTCGTGCCGATGTAGATGCGCCCGCCCGCGATTACCGGGTTGCCGTACGTCTGAGAGCCGAGCTTGGCGACCCACTTGATGTTCTGGGCGTCGTCCGAGATCCACTTGCCCGTGTCGAAGTCGAACTCGCCGACACTCCAATCGGTGGGCAGGTCTTTGGCGACGGGCGTGTTGTTGCGCGCGGACGACCCGCCCCATTGGGGCCAGTCGCCCCCGGAAGTCGTGGTCACGATCGCGCTGCAAACAATGGCGACGGTAATCATGGCGCGCATGGGCATGGTTCGTTCTCGATCAATGGGGACGGTTGTTCAATCGGTTCGCGCGCACCTGTGACCGTTTAGCGGCGGGCCCGAAGGGCCGCCCGGAGTCGTTTGTGCGATCGGTGTTTCAACGCCGGAAGGCGGCCCTGCGGGTCCGCCGCTAAACGGGCGCTTGGAAGCATCGCGTGCCGTGACAATTGATCACGTCGTCACTTCTCGACCCGGTACAGGTGCGACTTCGAACGCAGGAAGAACGCCTTGCCCGCCACGGCGGGGCAGGCCATGTAGCCGTCACCCAGTTGGTTGACGGCCAGTTCCTTGTACTCGCGCCCCGGTGCAATCACGGTCGTCTTGCCTTCCTCGCTGAAGAAGTAGACCCGGCCGTCGACGTGTACGGGCGACGAGGTGTACTTGCCACCGACGCGCTGCGTCCAGACGTTGTCGCCGGTTTTGGCGTCCGTGCACGTGGCGATGCCCGCGCCGTCGATCATGTAGATCAAACCATCGACCAACACCGGCGACCCACGCCGCGGCAGGTTCTTCGTGATCTGCCACGCGACGTGCGTCTTGGTGACGTCACCCTTGGCGTCGTTGAGCTTGACGGCCATGAACACCGGTCGGCTGTACCCGGTGTTGACGTACATCATGTCTTTGTCGAGCAGCGGCCGAGCGGCGACCGAGTGTTGCGAGAACGTGACCGTCCAATTCTCCTTGCCCGTCCGGGGGTCGTAGCTGAACGCCGCCTTCGCCCCCACACTGAACAGTTGCGTCTTCCCGTCGGCCTTGAAGATGAGCGGCGTGCCGTATGCCTTGCGGAAATCGCCGCCGGCCTTGGGCTTGCCCTTGTTGTCCAGGTCTTTGTAGTCGGTCGAGCGAGGGGTTTTCCAGACGACCTTGCCGGTGTTCTTGTTGAGCGCGGCGACGTACTGGTGGTCCGCGCCGTCGTAGGTGCAGATCAGCAGGTCTTCGAAAATGTAGGGCGACGAGCCGGGGCCACGCCAGTGGTGGCAGGGCAGGTCGCGTTGCGTCCAGACGACTTTGAACGTCTTCGTGTCGATGCAGGCCGTGCCGTAGCTGCCCCAGTGAACATAGACGCGTCCTTCCTCGATCGTCGGGGAGGGCGACGCGTACGTGTTGACGCTGTTGCTCAACGGCCGAACGGTCTTGTTCGTGAAGATGACCTTGTCGAACAGGACCTTGCCCGTGTCGCGGTGCACGCAGATGGCGGACATCTTCAGGCCGTCTTTCGTCGCGGTCGTCACCCACACCTGGTCACCCCAGACAACGGGGCTGGCCCAGCCACGCCCGTGGATGGGCGTCTTCCACTTGATGTTCGTCTTCTCGTCCCACTTCAGGGGCAGGCCGGTCGAATCGGAATGGCCGTTCGACCAGGGGCCGCGGTACTCGGGCCAACTGTCGTTGGCGATGGCGAGCGTGCTGGTGAGCAGGGCGGTGATTAGGGCGATGCGTGTGATCATCATTCGTCTCGGGTGGGAGTTAACCGCGGATGACGCGGATTAGCGCGGATAAGGGGAGTCGATTACTGCGTCAGTATTGTTGTCGATGGTTCATACCGTGGGGTAACTGGTTTTCTCAACCCGGGTTTTCGGAATGACCCGGCTTCGGCTTGCTTGTTCTCTTCTTCTCGGTCTTCCTCCCATCCGCGCCCAACCGCGTCATCCGCGGTTAATCCTTTTTCTGCGGGATCAATTCCATGCACAGCAGTCGGTCCTTGCCGCGCACGTAGAGCAGGCCGTTCGACAGCACAGGGGCAGCCCAGGCCGGGTAACGCAGGAGGCGATCGAACGCGCCGTCGCCGTCGCTGTCCTTGCCCGTGTTCGGGGACGCGGCCGCAACGGGAGCAAATCGATCGGGGACAGCCTTGATCAGCAGGAGGGCGCCGCCCTCGGTCAGGACGACGAAGTGCCCGTCAACATATAGCAACTGCGAGCGGGACAACTGACCCTGCGACCACATGACCTCGCCGTCGGACGCGCGGATGCAGCGCAGTGTCGCGCCGTTGCTGTGTCGCCCGCTCGACCCGTAGATGTAGCCGTTCACGTGGATGGCCGTGTTCCAGTGCGTCGCCATGACCGGCCGACGTTCGTCGGACCAGACGACCTCGTACTTGTTTTTGTCGTCGGGCTTGATCTCAAGCAGCGAGCTACCCACGGCGTAGCACTCGCTGATAAAGACCTTGTTGCCGATCACGACGGGGCTGGAGGCGTTGACCGACTCGAGCAGCTTGGCCCGCCAGGGGTAGTAGAAATCGACCTTGCCGGTCTTGGGGTCGAAACCCATCAGCCCACCGCGCATAAACGCGAAGCACCAGCGTCGGCCGTTGATCGTCGCGAGCGTCGGCGTCGCGTAGCTGGCCAATTCGTCGCCCGTCTTGTAAACGACCTTGCCGGTGCGTTTGTCGAACGCGACGATGGCTGAGCCGTTGGCCTTGACCTTGCCGCCGGCCTCGTAGATGTTGACCGGCGTGTCGTCTTCCTTTGGGCTGCCGCCGACCTGGCATAGCAGCAGGTCGCCTTCGATGACCGGGCAGGCGCCAACGCCGAAAAAGTTCTGGATGACCCCAAACTGCGCCTCGGTGTCAACCTTCCAGATCAGCTTGCCGTCGAGCACGTTGACACAGTGAAGTTGGCCCTCGGCGCCGAAGATGTAGACGCGGTCGTCGTCGACGACCGGCGCGCATCGCGGCCCGCCGTCGTAGTTCAGCAGGTCGACGTAGTCGGTCGTGTAGGTGTAATTCCAGATCGGCTCCCCCGTCTCAGCCTTCATGCAGCGCAGGCGGTTGAGGTTGCGCACGCGGTCGAAGACGAAGATGCGCCCCTTGCTGATGGCTGGCGGCGCGTAGCCCTGTGCCCGTGGGTCACCGAGCTTGGTCTGCCAGACGATCCGCGGTCCTTGAGCGGGCCATTCGGTCAGGACGCCTTTCTCGGCCGACTTCGAGTCGCCGGTTGGCCCGAGGAAGCTAGGCCAATCGTGACCGGTCTTGCGCGTGCGCAGGTCGGGCACGTCGTCGGCGAGTGCGCTGGCAGACAGGGCAAGAATCAGGCTGAGCAGGGCGAGGCGTTGATGCATGGATTGCAGCCTTGGGCGGGTGGACGGTGGGGTGTTGGGCGGCGTCGGCAGCGGGGCGGCCTCTACTATATCGTCCAGCGGTGTAACCCCGTGTGATGGGGGCGACAAGCTATGTCAGTCGAGTGTCGGGGGCGGCTCTCGTCCTGTGCGAGGCGTTCGATGCAACCTGTACGGTATCATGGCCGCGCGTGTTTCGACGCCGCGTTCAGCCGATTCAGTCAATCTCCTTCGGAGCGTTTCTCATGCGACGATTCAATAGGCTGCTGCTCACTTGCTTGGCCGTATCTGTCATCGGGTTACCGGCCGTGGCGGCCGACGATTGGGCGCGGTTCCGCGGGCCGAACGGCTCGGGTGTTTCCGACGCGACGACCGTGCCCGTCAAGTTCGGCAAGGCCGACTACAACTGGCGGGTCGAGCTGCCGGGCGAGGGGTACGGCTCGCCGGTGGTTGTGGGTAACAAGCTGTTCGTCGTGTGTGCGAAGCCCAATACGGCGGAACGCATGCTCGTGTGTCTCGACGCGACGACCGGGAAGCAGTTGTGGTCGCGCACGTGGGCGAGCAAGACGTACAAGCTGCACCGTTACAACCACTACGGCACGACGACGCCCGCGGCCGACACCGAGCGCGTCTACATGTATTGGGTCAATGATGCCAACGTCACGCTCAAGGCGCTCGACCACGACGGGCAAGAGAAATGGTCGCAGGACCTGGGCCCGTTCGACTCCAGCCACGGCGGCGGGACGTCGCCGATGCTCTACAAAGACCTGGTCATTGTCACGTCTGATCAGCGGGCCGCACCGGGCAGCCCGGGCAAGCCGGCCATCTACGCGTTCAAGCGCGACACCGGCAAGCAGGTGTGGAAGCTCGATCGCAGCCCGGCTGACAATGGCACGTCGTACGGCGTGCCCTGCATCTACAAGGATAAAGAAGGCAACGACCAACTCATCGTCGGCTCGAAGGGCGACGGCGTGACCGGCATCGACCCGATGTCGGGCAAGGTGATCTGGCAGATGAAAGACCTGTTCTCGTTGCGCGTCGTCGCGTCGCCGATCGTCGCGGGCGACCTGGTGTTCAGTCAGATGGGTTCGGGCGGCGGCGGCAAGCGATTTGTCGGCGTCCGCCCCGGCAGCGCCGCGTCGAAGCCAAATCTCGAGGTCGACCTGAACCGGTCGATCCCTTACGTACCGACGCCGCTCTACTACAAAGGCCACCTCTACTTCGTGCATGACGGCGGGCAGGCCGCCTGCCTGAATCCGAGGAACGGCGACGTCGTCTGGAACGAGCGGATCGGCAACGGCGTGTCGTTCTTCGGCTCGCCCGTGTGTGTGAACGGTGTCATCTACGCGATCTCGCGCGAGGGCCAGTGCGTGACGTTCAAAGCGACGCCCGACGGCTTCGACCTGATCGCGATCAACGACCTGGGCGAAAAGAGCTTTGCGACGCCGGCCGTGGCGAACGGGCGGATGTATCTGCGGACGTTTACACATGTCATCTCGGTGGGTGGGAAGAAGGTGAATTGACCCTGCAGACCCGCGCGTCGTTCTTGAACCCCGCTACAATCCGCCCATGGAGTTCTGGCTCTTTGATCAAAGCGACAACACGCGCAAGACGCTGCGCGTGGATGCGGAGCCGGTGCTGATCGGGCGGGACGACGCCTGCGACATCGTGCTCAAGGGGCCGTTCGTCGCCCACCGGCATGCGCAGGTCGTTCGGGAGGGGAACCAGTTTTACGTTGAAAACCTTGGCCAATCGGGGACGCGCGTCGCCAATCGCGAGGTGACGAACGGTCAGCGTGTGCGCATCGACTTCGGCGACGAGGTGCAGATCGCGCAGTATTCGATCGCGCTGGTTCGACCGGGCCGAAAGGCGTCGCTGACCGACGACCGGTACGAGTTGCAGAAGCGGCTGGTCGCGTTCGAGCAGGAGGTCCACGCCGAACTGCTGGAACGGCTGAACTTGCGCGTCACCGGCCACATGGACAAGCAGGACGCCGCATACATCGAGCAAACGATGATTCAGCTCGAGGACGTGCTCAACGAGCGCATCCCCAGGCTCGAGCAGGCATTGGTCCTGCACACGCTTTACACGCACCTGCACCGACTGGTCATCGCCGAGGTCGTTCGGCAGTGCCAGGGTCGAGTGCAGACCGACTACACATCCGGCGACGACCGCATGCTCGACCCGCAACGCGAGCAACAGGTCACGGAAACGGTCACATCGATCGTCGACATGATGCCGCTGATCTTCGACCCCACGTCGGTGAAGGAAGACCTGACGGTCGCGGAAGAGGCGTTCGACGACCTGTTCGCGCAGACGATCGGTTCGATCAGCAAGAACCTGACGGCTTACATCGTCAAACGCACGGTCACGAAAGACCTGCACGACATCATGTTTGGCCTGGGGCCGTTGCAGGACCTGATCGAGATGGCCAACGTCACCGAGATCATGGTCGTGGGCAAAGACCATATTTACGTCGAAAAGAATGGCGTGATTCAGCCGACGACGCGGTCGTTTTTCAGTGACGAGGTCTTGCTGAGCGTGATCGAGCGCATCCTCACGCCGGTCGGCCGACGCGTCGATACATCGACGCCACTGGTCGATGCGCGGCTTGAAGACGGCTCGCGCGTTAACGCGATCATCCCGCCGCTGTCGCTGGTCGGGCCGTGTTTGACGATTCGTAAGTTCGGCTGGATCCCGTTCACCGTGGACGATCTGATCAGCCGGGGCAGTCTGAGCGCGCAGACGGCCGAGTTCTTGCAAGCGTGCGTCGTCGGCCGAAAGAATGTCGTGATCTCCGGCGGCACCGGCTCGGGTAAGACGACGTTGCTGAACGTCTTGTCGGCTTACGCGCGACCGAGCGAGCGCATCATTACGATCGAGGAGTCGGCTGAGCTTCGCCTGCCGCAGCCGCACGTCGTTTCGCTGGAGGGTCGCCCGGCCAACATCGAGGGACGCGGCGAGTACAACATCCGCGACCTGGTTCGCAATGCGCTGCGGATGCGGCCGGACCGGATTGTCATCGGTGAGGTACGCGGGGCCGAAGCGCTCGACATGCTGCAGGCCATGAACACCGGCCACGACGGCTCGCTCTCGACGTTGCACGCGAACAACCCGATCGACGCAATGAAGCGCCTCGAAACACTGGTGCTCATGGCCGTGGACATGCCGATCCGTGCGATCCGCGAGCAGATCGTCACCGCCGTCGATCTGGTCGTGCAGGTCACACGGTTCAGCGACGGCCGCCGCCGTGTGACGCACATCACCGAGGTGTGTGAGATCAACCCGAACACTGAGGAGATCTACCTCGAAGACATTTTCGTCCTGCGCGAGGCGGAACAGGACCGGATGCGTCACACCGGCTACATGCCGACCTTCGCGCCGCAGATGATCGAACGCAATTACCTGACCGTTCAGTCGTTCCTGTAACAGCGTATCGTATCGATGCACGCCGTCCGAACGACACACTTTGCAAAGCCAAAGTGTGGCACCCCCGCCAGCGAGCCGGGCCGTGTCGGCCCGGACAAAAACAGCCAACACCCACGCATGGAAATGACCGACCTCAAATACCTGCTCCCGTCGGCCGGCCTGATGGCCGTCGGGGGTTTTGTGCTGGCGTTTTTCGGCGCGAACAACTTCATCCGCTGGATGCGTCGCCAGCACCAGCGGTTTGACGTCGCGCTCAACCAGCAGTTGTTGCTGGAGATCGACCCGAAACTGGCGATCGGCGCGACGATCTTCGGCATGGTGGCCGTCGGCGTCGCGGGCTACGCGCTGATGGCGTCGATCATCGGTTTCATCATGGGTGCGACGATCACCTACTTCGTCCCGTTCTTCTTTATCTCCTGGCAGGAAAACAAACGCCGCGCCCGGCTCGAAGCGCAGCTTGTCGACGGGATCGTCGCGCTGGCGTCGGGAGTGCGTGCGGGGCTGAACCTGGTGCAATCGATGGAACTGCTCGTCGTGAATAGTGAAGGGCCGATCAAGCAGGAATTTGCCCAGCTTCTGCGCGAGTACAGCATGGGGCTCGACCTGAACCAGTGCATGCGTAACACGTCGGACCGGATCGGGCTGCCCAACTACCGGCTGCTGTTCACAGCCATCGAGATGCACCGCAAGCGCGGCGGCGACACGGGCGAGAGCCTCGATCGGATTGCGGAGTCGATCCGCGAGATCCAGCGCTTGGAAGGCAAGCTCGACGCGGTGACCAGCCAAGGCCGAACGCAGGCACGCATGATGGCCGGCGCGGCGATCGTGCTCATCTTCATCTACTGGATCATCGACCCCGAAGGGGTCAACCTGATGCTGACCGAGCCGAAAGGCCGCGTGTTCCTGCTCATCGCGTTCGCCACGATCGGGGTGGGCTTTTACTGGATCAACCGAATCATGGACGTTGATATTTAGGAAAGCACGAGAGCAGGAAAACAGGAAAACAAGAAATGAACGACTCGGGTGCGATAAGTTGTGAGCGAGGGCGACGTGGACGCGGAAGACGTCCCGCGCTGCTTCATTTCCTGCTTTCCTGCTCTCCTGATTTCCTGTTTTGAACCCACCATGCCGCCTGAACTCCTCCTGGGTCTGCTGGTCACCGCGCTCGTCGCCTTTGCGACGTTCTTTGTCGTGTGGGCTTTGTTCCGATTCCCCGTGCCGGCCGAGCCGGCGGTGCACCGCAAGGTGGCCAAGGCGGTGGGAGCGCAGTCGCGGGTGACGCTGTTCGAACAGCCCGTTGTCGCGCCGCTGATGAACCTGGCGTTGGCCATGGCGCACCGGCTCAATTGGCGGAATCTGCGAAAACAAGTCAGGCGCGACCTCGAAGCGGCCGGCAACCCCAACAACTACAGCGTCGAAGAGTACATCGCCCTGTGCCTCGGTTCGGCCGTCATGACGGCCGGCGGCACGGTCGCCGTGTTGGCAGCGGTGCAGCAGTTTCAAATGTGGCTCGTGCCGTTGATGTTCGTCGTCGGGCTGTTCATCCCACTGACGTCGATCCGCGGTGAGGCCCGCAAGCGCGTGCTGCGCATCGGCAAGCAGTTGCCGTACACGCTTGACCTGATCGCATTGATGATGGCGGCCGGCTCGACGTTCAGCGAGGCGATCGAGACGCTGATCCGCGACAACCCGGACGACGACCTGAATCGCGAGTTGCGCATCGTGCAGGCCGAGATCGACTTCGGCACCAGCCGAGCGAACGCGCTGCAGAACATGGCCGACCGAATCCCGCTTGATTCGTTGCGTTCGGTCGTCGGCGCGATCAACCAGGCCGAGAAACTGGGCACGCCGCTGAGCGTAATCCTCAAGCAGCAGTCCGGCATGATGCGAATGCACCGCAGCGTCAGGGCGGAGAAGTTGGCGTCGTCGGCCGGCCTGCGCATCCTGATCCCCGGCACGCTCATCCTCATGTCCGTCGTACTGATCATCTTCGGCCCAACGTTGATCCGCCTGCTGCGAGGCGACCTGGCGTTCTTCTGATTGACTGATGTACACCGCGCCTGAACGGCCGCGCCCCGCACACGCATGGCAGACACACGCAAACAACTCGGGCAGCAGAAGGTCGGCGAGCCGATCATGGACGTGATCGACGCGATGGTCGCAATCATGGACTCGCCGCGGTGGCGGTCGATCCCGCGTGAGCCGTTGAAGTTCTACGGCGACCGCATGCTCTTTCAGTGGCTGCCCAAGACGCTCGACGGGGAATTGACGCACCCACAATTGGCCGCGGTCGACCCGAATGACGTTCGGCGGATCACCGTCATTCTTTATCGCGACTTCTTCCGACACCTGCGCGACCGGCTCAAGCCGGCCGACGCCGTGAACTGGGGCGACAACTGGGTCGACGAACTGTGGGACCAGATCGCCCAGCGCTGCGGCGTCGCGCCGCAGGATCTGACACGCTGGAAAGGCCCGTTCCGCATCGATAGCCTCGACCACGCGCCGTGGATCCATGAACTGGTCAAGCCGCTGGGCAACCCGGAGATCGCCAAGCTGTTCTTCGTGCACGCCGCGCTGATCCAGGACCCGGACGACGGTTCCGGGTCGAGCGGCGGCGCGCCGACTGAAACGCTGCACGTCAACATCCTGGCCGGCTCGAACAAGGGCAAGCGGCAGGTCTTCGAGAGCGCGGCCGTCACGTTCGGCCGAGAGGCGGACAACGACCTGGTGATCGACGATCCGCACGTTTCGCGACATCACGGCCGAATCCAATTTGAGCAGGGCAAGTGGGTTGTTGTGAATCAAAGCGACAACGGGACGAAGGTCGGTCGCAAGAGCGTCACGAACAAGCCCGGTCGACTGCGCGACGGCGACACGCTGAGCGTGGTCGACCTGCCCATTCTCCAAGTGCAGATGGTGTCGCGCGGCGTGGTCGCAACGACGAACGACGACGGCGAAGCGCCCTTTATGTCCGACGCGCCGCAAGAGGCGGCGCCCGCGCCCGGCGGCATGTCGCGGAAGGCCAAGCTTTGGCTGGTCATCGGCGGCTGGTGGTTGGCGATGATGGTGATCGTCGCGATCTTTGCCACGCTGGGCGACGGGCCAACCGAAGACAGCGACCCGCTTCCAGAGATGTGGACGCGGACAGCGATCGAAGTCGAGTTGGCTCGCCCCCTGGACGGCATCGTCAAGGACACCGACGATGCCGCAAACGACCTGCGCATGGCGGAGCAGGCTTACGTGATGATCGAAAGCGACCTGGCGCAGTTGCCGCGTGCTTACCGCAATTACCGGTTTGCTTTGGCGCGGTTCGGGCGAAGCCAGTTCGGCAGCGAGGCCGACCTGCATTATCAGGACGTCAAGAAGCAGATGGCCGACCGCATGTTCGACTGGTACGAGCAGGGTTATCAGGCGATGGAAGCGGGGCGGTACCGCGAGGCGGTCACCGAATTCAAACGCGTGCTCGACCTGTACCGCGACACACAGAGCAAGTTCCACGGCCACGTCGAAAAACTGTTGCTGGTTGCGCAGCCGAAGGCCGGTAAGAAGCCGCGGGATTAACTTGGATGAATGTGTGAGCGTCGGGTGAGATGGTCGATGCTGCGTTGCGTTGACGGGCGTGGCGTGCCGGCGGGCCCCTCCTCCTGGCCCGCCGACCACGCGTCGGCTCGTGCGTCTTTTCCCGGTCGTACGCGCTTGATCGGAAGCCGTGTCCGACCACTTGAAGCGATGCGCCCACCCCTCGCTTGGCGGCCTGAAACGGCGGGTTACAAAACGCTCAATCCGCCAACGGTCCCCATAAGCGTTCGCGTGTTGTCCCCGTGCAACACGAACACCTAAAGTGCGATAGAGATGTCCACCACAACCCCATTGCGCGACCAGCCCGATGCGGCCGGCCGATTCGGCCGGTTCGGCGGCGTCTATATCCCCGAAACACTGCACAAAGCTGTCGAACAACTGCGTGTCGAGTACGAACGCGCACGCGATGACGCCACCTTCAAGTCGCAGTTCGACGCGTTGTTGCGTGATTACGTCGGCAGACCGACCCCGCTCTATCACGCCCGGCGGCTGACCGAGCGCTGCGGCGGTGCGCAGATCTGGCTCAAGCGTGAAGACCTGGCGCACACCGGCGCACACAAGATCAATAACTCGCTCGGCCAGGCGTTGCTGACCGTTCGCATGGGCAAGCGACGCATCATCGCCGAGACGGGCGCCGGCCAGCACGGCGTCGCCACGGCGACGGCCGCCGCGGTATTCGGCCTCGAGTGCGACGTGTTCATGGGCGTCGAGGATATGCGGCGTCAGCAGCCGAACGTCAAACGGATGGAGCTGCTGGGCACGCGGGTGATCGGCGTCGAGGCCGGGTCGAAAACGCTCAAAGATGCGACCAACGCGGCCATGCGCGACTGGATGGAAACGTCCGGTCACACGCACTACATCATCGGCAGCGTCGTCGGCCCGCACCCGTTCCCGATGATCGTTCGCGATTTCCAGAGCGTCATCGGCCGCGAATGCCGGGCGCAATGCCTCGACCAGATCGGTCGCCTTCCGGGGGCCGTCGTCGCGTGTGTCGGTGGCGGGTCGAACGCGGCGGGCATCTTCTATCCGTTCGTCGAAGACGCCGACGTGGCGCTTATCGGCGTCGAAGCCGGTGGACGGAGCGGCGACCTGGGCGACCACGCCGCGCCGCTGAGTTTCGGCGAGCCGGGCGTGCTGCATGGTTCGCTCAGCTACGTGCTGCAAGACGCTGATGGCCAGACGGCGCCGGTGCACTCGATCTCGGCGGGCCTCGACTACCCCGGCGTCGGCCCCGAGCACGCCGCCTGGCACGACGCGGGCCGGGCCACGTACGCGTCCTGCACCGACGCCGACGCACTCGACGCGTTCCAGGTCTTGTGCAAGACCGAAGGCATCATCCCCGCGCTCGAGTCGAGCCACGCGCTCGCCCACGCGATGGTCATTGCGGGCGAGCGTTCGGCCGACGATGTCGTCGTCGTCAACCTGTCCGGTCGGGGTGACAAAGACCTGGACGAAGCGCTGCGACTGATCGACGCTTGAGTCACTTCGACGGTTGAGTCTCCTCGAAGCCGGGTCGTTCCGAAGACCCGGTTCTGTATTGAGGACAGTCGGGCAGTTTTCTTCCGATCCAGGCCTTCTGAAAGGCCCGGCTTGATTGCGTGCCTCAACCCCTGGTGACGGGATCGGCCGCGTGTTGATCAACCGTCGTCTCCTTCGTGCACGATCATCACCTCGTCAAGCGGCTTGCGTTCGATCGCCGCGGCCGGCACGACGCAGTCTTCCGACGGGTAGCCCACGGGGATCAACAGGTACGGCCGCTCGTGGTCCGGCCGACCCAGAATCTCATTGAGGAACTTCATCGGGCTGGGCGTGTGCGTCAACGTCGCCAACCCCGCGCACTGTGCCGCGGCGAGCAACAGGCCGACGGCCAGGCCGACCGACTCGCTGGGGTAATAGACCTGCGACCCGTCGTCACCGCGCGTCATGCGGAACACGACGATCAGCCACGGCGCGACTTGCAGAAACGACTTGTTCTCGTCCGTCCCCAGCGGTGCGAGGTCGGCTAGCCAGGTGTCCGTTGCGCGTTGGCCGTAGAAAGCGCGTTCCTCTTGCTCAGCCCCTTCGCGGATGCGTCGTTTCAGCGCCGTGTCGGCCACGCACACAAACCGCCACGGCTGCTTGTTCGCCCCGCTGGGCGCCGTCGTCGCGCAGCGAATGAGTTGCTCGATCACGCCGCGTGCGATCGGCCGATCGCTAAACATGCGCACCGACCTGCGGCGGCGCAGCGTCTCATGTAACCCATCCAGCACGACCTGCGGTGGCTGGTCTGGAACGTACGGCTCGTGCGGAACCCAATTCGGCTCTTGCATCGTTGCGTCTCTCTTTGTCGGCGACACGGTGGCCACGCCGGTGCGCGTTGCGTGTCGATTGTCCCCTATCCGCCGGGGCAGGGCTGCCCGCGCGGTTGGCCGAACGTCACCTTTGCCTGCCGTTCGGCCGCGGTGAGCATGATGCCCCACACGAGCACGAGCATGACCAGCAACACCATCAGCGCGACGCGCAGTCCAACGGTATGCTTCGGCTGATATGCGATCGCGTCCCACGCGATGTGAAACACCAGCGACAGCCCAAGCCCTGCGGCCATCAGGTCCGGCCGAGGCTGTCGCGCCCCGTTCGGCCGAGCGCCGTAACCGACGGCAAACCCGACCAGCCCGCCCATCAACGCGTGCGCGACCAGGCGGATGACCTCGGCCGCCAACGTCTGGGCCGTGGCCGGCGACAGGCTCAGGTAGAGCAACGACTCCTCGATGCCCGCGCCCAGGCCGGCGAAAGTCCCGTAGATGATCCCGTCCATCGGGTCGTTGAAGTGCGTCGCGACCATGCGGGCCAGGCAGAGCACGACGACGATCTTCGCCCCGTCTTCGATGATCGCCACCACCGTCGCCCGGGCGACCATGTTGTGGCTCAACGGCGAGATCGCGAACACCACGTCCTGCACACAGCCCGCCGCCCACATGGCGATGAAGCCAAGGCCCAACGCCGTCAGCACCGCACGCATCGGCTCCTTGTCGTGCTTGTCGTATCGATAGAACCACATCCCCAACAGCATGGCGCAGGTGAGCATGGCCATGTGGATGAGCACGTGATCGCCTCCGATCGGGGAACGGGTCGAAGCGGGCGCGCAGCGCGGGCCAATCAACGCTTGCGGAATGCCCCGGTTTTTCAAAAGTACGATTCAGGTCAGGCCCTTTCACCGACCAACGCCGGCGCGTTCGCGCCGGCGTTGGGGGTTATAACGATTGTCAGGCCGCCGTCCGCGGCCCGCATGGGTTATCCTCAGAACGAACGGTCCCGCCGCGGCTCGCTGTCGTTATCGCCGCGGTCGCGGTCGCCGCCACGTCGTCGGTCGCCGTCCGGGCCGCCACGTCCGCGGCCACGGCCACGGAATGCCTCGCGGATCGCCTCGCGCTCTTCCTCATCAATCTCGCCGTTCTTGTTCTTGTCGAAACGCTCCATGAACTCCTTGCGACGCTCTTCGGAGCGCTGGCGGTATTCCTCACGCGCCTTGTCGGCCGCGGCCTGTTCGGTCTCGTTCAGCTTGCCGTCTTTGTCCTCGTCGAAGCGACGCAGCAGGAACGCCTGCACCTGGGCCTCGCGGGCCGCGCGGCGTTCGTCTTCGTCGATCTCGCCGTCCTTGTTCTTGTCGTAACGCTCCAGCATCGACTGACGCCAACGCTCGCGCTGCGCCTCACGCGCAGCCTCACGCTCTTCGCGATCGACCTCGCCGTCGCCGTTCTTGTCGTACTGATCAATGTATCGCTGACGCATGATTTGGCCGATCTCCCGGCGGGCCGCGTCGCGCTCGTCGCCGGTCAACTCGCCGTCACCGTCCTTGTCGTGCTTCTTGAGCATCTCAGCCCGCAGTTCTTCGAACCGCGCCCGCGGGTCGTTGTTGCCACGGTCGCCACGGTCGTTGCCACGCGGGGCATCGCCGCGCGGCCGGGGCGGGGCATCGCTCGAACCGCTCGAACGCGGCCGAGGCGTGCGCGGCACGTTCAGCTTCGGCAGCTTGCCTGCCGCCAGGTCCTTCGCCGCCGCCTCGCGCTCGGGGCCGGTCAGCTTGCGGTTGTTGTCCTTGTCATACACGCCCAACACGGCCAGACGCAGGTCGCGGCGGTACGCGTCGAACTCGAACCAGTCCATCGACCCGTTCTTGTTCTTGTCGAAGATGGTCACCGTCGCCCACTTGTCGTACGACTTGGCCAGACCCTTTTCTTTCTTTTGCTCAGCCGCGAATTCCTCGGAACTCAACTCCGAGTCCACGCCCGCCGCCTGCAGGAACAGACGCCGCTGTGTCGGCTGCTCGTAGGGATCGACCGCACTCTTGAGGATGTCGGTCTGGGCAAAGGTCACACTGGCCGTCAGAAGCACGGCACAGACGACCATCAGAGGGAAGGCGTGTCGACGCATGGCAAGAGGCTCCGGGGTAAGGGATAAGCGAAACGGGAAGATACCAGCCGAACGCCGCGGGGGCCGATCCTTATTCATAAACCGACACATTTCTTGCCTCCGACTCCCTTTGCCCTGAGGAGAGTGCCGGGGTGAGGGCTCTGCGACTTTGCGCCCACCTCGCAACCCCGCCAAACCCTCTCCTACAAACCCGACCCAAGTCACCAGTGGCGGGTTCACCAACCCCACCCCTCCCCCAATCGGCCTGAAATCGACTTTAACGTCATGTAAACCAACGGTTTGCCGTCTGTCGGCCCACATGTCACCCCGACACGCCCGCCAACCGCTTGTTCGGCGGCGCTTTGCTTGCAAAGCACGTGATGTAAACCGTTTGCCGTGCATGGTCCGTCTCGACGCGCGTATTTGCCCTGACAAGCCCTGCCACGATTGAGCCGCCACCCTGACACGATCCCGCCACGGGCCACGCGGTACCGGCGGTCTCAAAATTGATCAGCGACAGCGACCGCGCCGAGCGGAGATCCGTGTCGCCGACAAGTCGGTGTGATGCCGCGCGGCGGTGCGCACGGGGTTGATACGAAACGTTGATGACGCCGCGGGACGAGTGACCTTACAGCAATTGGCGGCTCAAAAACGCGACCGTTCTTGTGCGCGACTTGACCTTTTTGGGTGAGGTTTGTCTACTGGCAGGCGTTCTTCAGGACGTGATGAAAGTCCGGGTCAACCACAATCAGTCTTGATTAGATGGCCTATTCGCTTGGGCCATTGGGGTAAAAGAGCGGATAGGTCCGTTTGATTGTTCGACCTGGTACTCTTTTAAGAACGTATTCGATGCCCGTGTATCAGCTCTTCTACCGGCCAGACCAGCGCGATCGATTGTTTGATCATGCGCCGTATGTTCCTTTCGGGTTGGAGCCATGTGTTAATCCCGACATCGCGGCCAACTGCCCCGAGTTGGAGACGGAGGTCAATCGAACACTCCTCGTCGAGTACGGCGCCATGTTGCATATCTGGCGCAATGCGGACCGTTGGTTGGATACGGACTGGATTGGCTTTACGTCGTACCGCCAACGCGACAAGACGGCATTTACTCTCTGCGGTAGTGATATACCCTTGATTGACAATCTTTTGGAAGAGTACGACATCCTCGGCTGGCTGTTTTACAATCTACGGAGGCCAGTTTTCGCTCAAGGTGAGTTTTGGCATCGCGGGATGGGGGCCTTCATCGAGACCTTGTTCCGGGCCTTTGACAGAAAGATCCCTCAGCGCTTTCGGACGGACAGGTCGGCGCTGTTTGCCAACTACTGGATCATGCGAAGCGCCGACTTCAACGCGTTTATGGAATGGTCGTTCCCCATGATACAGTGGTGTCTTCAGCGTCAAAACAAATTACCGTTCATCGCCAGCAGCGCCAAGTCAATTGGGTACGTCATGGAGCGGCTGTTCATTGCGTGGTACTTGACCTTCGACAAGTCGCTCTGTGATCTACCCCACACGCTCGGGCGCCAGCCGTGATATCCTCGCCTTGCCCTGACGTTGCGCGGCGTTGATCGCGCTACGACGGTTCCGCACTGCCGAGCGTCGTGCCGCGTGCCACCCGAACGCTGAGTAGTGGAGCAATCGCCACGTTGATGATGACTCGATTCGAGCAACTGAGGCGCGTGCAGTGCATGACGTTTCCGCGGAGCGGGCACCACCTGCTGCAGCGGACTCTCTACGAGTATTTCAACAGTCATCCACCCCCAGAGTCGCGCGGTTTTCAGCGCGGGGAAGTATTCACTTATTGCGAGTTCTACGGCCATTGCCGCCAGTATCCATGCCCCGATCCTAAGACGCGGTTTCAGAAGAACCACGACTTCCGCCTGGCCCGCCGACCCGTACCGGGTTCCCTGACCGTTGTGCAATACCGCACTCCATTCGAGTCCATCGTCTCTTATTTCCGATATGCGTGCCGGCATGAAGGCCTCAAGGCCAGTCACAGTTCTTGGAAGAAGTTCGCCTACAGCATGAGCGCCTACTGGCGGGGGTTCGTATCCAAGTGGGCTATCTCTCCCCCCACAGCCGACATCTGCAAAGTGGCGTACCACGACCTCTTACATCACCCTGTTGATGTTGCCGCCGACCTTGTCACGAGAATCGTGAGTGATGGGAAAGTTGATCGGGATCGGCTTGCAGATGTGGTCGCCGGGGCCCGGGTTGCTCGACGGCACTCGGTGCAGGACTTCGAGTATTTCGATTCGAACTTCGCCACCGAATTGGAGTCGGCGTTAAGCCAGGAGATGAAGGCGCTGAAGCTGCCACGCGCCACATAGCGGGGTCCATTTCAGATGGTTCGTGATGTGATGTTCTACGACTTGGCTGGCAAAGTGCGAGTCGGTCATCCAGCCTTGGAGTTGTTGTACAGCTCTGTCGATGTTCTCTGATCAGGCGGCGTGCTGCTTTTTCAATTCATGTAACGCACGCGCGTTCAATGATCGCACAAGCGTCGCCGATCGGGTCGACACCCTCAAACCGTTGCGATACTGCGACGCACCGCGAGCGGACTTCGGGCGAAGACAGTAGTTCCTGCAATGTCGCTACCAACCTGTCTACCGTCAGGTCTTTGGGTGAGATCGTTCGGCTGACGCCGAGGCACTGGACCCGCGCCGCGTTGTCCGCCTGTTCAATCAGGTGCGGCACGCCCACCTGGGGAATGCCTGCGGCGAGTGACTGCGCAATTGTCCCGATGCCCATGCTGTGCACAATTGCGGCAGACCGGGGCAGCAGGTATGAGAACGGGACGAAATCGGTCAAGAACACGGACTCGGGCAGGTCGTCGGGTAGCGTCCGGCCGGCCGGCGAGAGAATGACAACACGTCTACTGAGGCGTCGGCAGCTATTTTGGGTCACGGCGATGTATGCACGTGTATCGGTCAGCCACGAAGCGGCGCTGACAACGATGGGCGGCTCGCCCGCTTCGACGAATGACTTGATCGCTGGCGGTATCGCCTGACCCACCCGGTTGTCATCGAGCAGGAATCCGGTCTGGAACAGATGGTCCGGCCACTCCTCATGACGGGGCTCGAACCACGTTGGAAACAAGCCGACGATCGCTCGCGGTGAGAACCACTTTGGCATGAACGGCCGACCCACTGGCGGGAGGCCGACTTCGGCGCGAAACGCATTCGTCTCGCGGATGATCGGTGTCACCTTCTGGACCCACTTGGCACGGGCGGTGATGTCCCCCGGCGTCTTCCCGCCACTCAAGTAACGCGTCGCCTGCACGGTCGTGAGCACGGTGACCAAGGGCATTTTGAATCGCTCCGCGGCGTTGAACGCGCCGCGGGCGAAGTAGGAGGCGACCACGCCAGTCGGGCCGACGACTTGTTGCCGTAGGTCCGCGACGGCCTCAAACTGCGACCGCTGGGCATAAAGGGCAAGTTCTTGATTACACCATGCCTGGTCATCTGGCGGTGTTGCCGCGAAACGCTCGATACTGTCTAGATACTCCCGGCTGGAGGACACCGCGATCAAATCGAGGCCGGCCTTTTCGACATGACCCCGGAAGTACTCAGAGGCAACGACGGACACTCGATGTCCACGGTCACGCAGGCCGCGGCCGATGCCCAGGAACGGTAACACGTCGCCAACGCTGCCAAATGGAGCCATGATGAAATGCAACGCGGGACTCGCAACGGGCCGTCTGTAGAATCCCCCTACGGCTGCGTAAATCAGTCACGTCAAGCCACAGGATGAACTGGGAGTCTACGTGACGAAGACTGTTCATGCGTCGGCGGGCGGCTGTGGTTGATGCTCGGATCCACCACGGCTGAGTACGGACTGCGAATTCACGATGTGTAATCAACTGAAAACAGAACTGATCGACGAGTTTCGAATCGACGCGAGCCAGTCAGTCGCGATCCGTGAGCTGTTGGCTGCAAGTTTTCCTGAGGCGTCGTTTACGGCCTCTCGTATCTATGCGAAGCAGGTCCCAGGCCGGCGGTTTCTGGCGACTAAGGACGGCAGGCTGGTCGGCCACGTGGCGCTTGAGCACCGGGTCATCGGCACGACGGACGGACCGGTGAAGATTTTCGGCATCATCGACGTCTGTGTGGCGACGTCGCATCGCGGTCAGGGGATTGCCTCGCAACTGCTGGGTGCGGTCGAAACATTGGCTGGCGACTTTGCTGTCGACTTTCTCATGCTGTTCGCAGACGACGCGCGGCTCTATGAACGCAACGGCTTTGTACCCATCTCCAATCGGCTGCGATGGATGAAAGTTCACGAGCACGAAACGATCGGTATAGGCGACGAGCCCGTGGAGGAGGCCATGATTAAGTCGGTGTCCGATCGGAGTTGGCCGTCCGGAGTGGTCGATCTGCTTGGCTATCTGTTTTAATGTGCCGGCGGTTGGCTGTGGCTCATGCTCGGATTTACCACGGCTGAGCAAGGACAGAACACAGGTCTCCCTTGCAACGCCAAACTCAAGAAATCGTTTGGGCCGGGGTTGCTCAAAGCAGTGGCCACAGTCACGCACGGACAAGCCAAGTGACCAGGATCAACTACCTCAAAGGCGACGCGACGCAGCCGCAAGCGAAGGGTGTGAAGATCATTGCCCATATCTGCAACGACCTGGGCGGTTGGGGCAAGGGGTTCGTGCTTGCCATCAGCAAGCGTTGGAAGGAGCCGGAAACGTCTTACCGCGATTGGCACCGCAATCGAGCACGGAACGACTTCGGACTGGGCGCCGTGCAGTTCGTACAGGTTGAGACGTACGTCTGGGTCGCCAACATGATCGGCCAACGTGGGATGAAGACCGGAAGCAAGGGCCCGCCCGTCCGTTACGACGCGATCGAGTCCTGTCTCGAGCGGGTGGCTGACAAGGCAAACGAACTGTCGGCCTCCGTTCACATGCCCCGGATCGGTTGCGGGCTTGCGGGCGGCAAGTGGGAGAAGATCGAGCCTGTCATTATCAAGACGCTTTGCGAGTCGGGCGTCGCGGTCTATGTGTACGATTTCGAGTAGGGATTCCGTAGATCACGGCGTACGGAACAACCATCCCAGCCAATCAAATCATCTTGCCGACGCTTACCACCGGTCACGGTCGGCCAATGACCGGGGCCGGGTGTCATTTTCACAAGGAGTTTCGACGTGAAATGTTTGATTGTATTAGGCCTGTTGCTGATCTTGTTGGCCGCGCCGCCGGCCAACGCGAAGACCGTGACGACAACCGAGCAACTCGTCGCCGCGGTGCGCGATGGGGCGGAGGGGAGCACGGTCGAGATTGGGCCGGGCACGTTTAAGTTGGCTGGACCGTTGCAGCCGAAGACGGGGATGACGCTCAAGGGCGCGGGTGTCGGCAAGACGGTCATTACGCACACGGCTGAGTGGAAACCTTCCACCAAGTCGCTGCCCGACCCGGAGTCGAAGCTGAACGGGTTGGACTCGCGCGCGTATCTCATCCGCCTACAGGACAAGGCCAAGAACATCACGATCTCGCATATGACGCTGCGCGGGCCGAACGTGCACGGGGCGGTGTTCGGGTTCAACAACCAGCATGTGACGCTGCATCACCTGCGGATCGAGAACGTGCTGTATTGCGGCGTGCGATGTTTCAAAATGAGGCACGTCAAGATTCACGACTGCGAGTTTGTCGGCGCGGGCGGGCGGTGGAAGCGGGGCGGGGTGCCGGGCGTCGAGGGCGGGATCGCCGGCGGGGCGATCTTTACGACGTGGACGACGGACAGCGAGATCGCGCACAACCGGTTCGGCCCTGGCGCGGCTCGGCCGGGCAAGTCCGGCGGGCATTACGGGGTGAAAGGGCGCGGCGGGCGGAACATCCGCATCCATCACAACACGATCGACCTGAACTTTTCGATCGAGTTCCCGTTTGAGAACGAGCAGCACATGGAGATCGATCACAACGTCCTGCACGGGGCGGTGTCGATCCCCAAGTACGCGGGCGGGCCGGTGCCGGAGAAGGGGCGGACGTTTCACATCCATCACAACTACTTCACGACGAGCTACGCGATCGAGTTTGTCCGCAACGGCGTGGAGATCAACCACAACCTGTTCGACTTCGACGTGAAGCGGGACGGCGGGAACTTGATCTCGGGGTTCGGCAGAGCGCCCGCGCCGGGGCCTGCGGAGTTTCACAACAACCTGGTGAACAACCCGGGCCGGGGCGTGATCTGGATCAACGAGCCTTACAACAACCTGACCGTGCGGAACAACGAGATCCGCACGCGGACGACGGTCACGCCGCGCAAGGAAGGCCTGTTCGCGCTGAACCGAAAGAGCGACATGCGCACGATCAAGATTGTTGACAATATCGTCGAGTGCGTCGGCCTGTCGCGGCCGCTGCTGCGGAACGAGGTGATGCGAGGCGCGACGATCCGCAACAATCGGCTGACCAACGTGGCCGACGCGGACGCTTATGAGAACGCGAAGACCGACGCGAAGCCGGGGTTGGAAAAGCCGCTGCTTTTCAAGTGCGGCGTTCACGGCGAGCTGACAGTGGACGGGTGGAAGACTCGGCCGACGAGCGGGGACGGGAAGCAGGGCGGTGACGTCTCGTCGAAACGTTGATGAGTAAGTGTGTGGGCGGTGCGCTGTAAGATGCCCCGCACGCGGCACGCATGAACCAACTCCACGTCACAACACGGGCCAAGTGGCGGGCGTGGTTGCGCAAGCACCACGCTGACACGTCCGAGGTGTGGGTCGTGTTTGACAAGAAGCACACGGGCAAGCCGGCGTTGCCCTATGACGACGCTGTGGAGGAGGCGTTGTGTTTCGGTTGGATCGACAGCCTGATGCGTCGGTTGGACGACGACCGGTATGCGCGCAAGTTCACGCCGCGCACCGCCAACAGCAGGTGGTCGCAGCTCAACCGACAGCGTGCGGAGCGCATGATCGAGGCGGGGAAGATGGCGTCGGCCGGCCTGGCCGCGGTGGAGGCCGCCCGCGCGTCCGGTGCGTGGGAACTGCTGGAGGGCACGCAGCCAACCGACGTGGCGATGCCGGACGAGTTGCAGACGGCTTTGGCCAGTGACGCCGCGGCGCGCAAGGCCTTTGAAGCCTTGACCCCGTCGAAGCGTCGCAACCTGGCGCTTTGGATTGGGTCGGCCAAGAAGCAAGAGACTCGCGGCCGGCGTGCCGCGCAGGCAGTCGAGATGCTCAAGTCGGGCGACAGCCCGATCTGAGGCCGTCGCCCCCGGGTTAACACTGGATATCGACGCCACGACACGCCTGGCCAGCCCCATTTGAGGGATGGCCCCATGCTATTGCGTGATTAGTGGTTGTCGCGGCCTTCAGCTTTGCGACGCGATCGGGTATACTGGCGGCGCATTTCCCCGACCGGGTAGTGCCCGTTCGGGCATGTTCAGATGCGTGGTGCGTTCGCACAGAGGAGGTCAACATGTTGAATCGTCGTGGGTGGACGTGGTGCGCGGGGCGCACCGTGGTGGTTGGGACGCTTGCGGTCCTGCTGTTGAGCGCGTCGGCCTTGCACGCGAGCGTGCTCGGGCTGCCGGCTGTCGAGGTTCGTCTGGAAAAGACGGGCGGGACGACGGTTGCGCCGCGCTGGATGCGCGGGACGGCCCAGAACCCGACCAAGATCAACGTGTTCATCCAGAACGACCCGATGAACGCGAACCGTCACAACCTGCTGAAGATGGGCATCGATCGGTGGCAGGCGCGGCTGGACCGCCGCAACGCGCATATTCAGATCATGGTCATGTTCAACGCGACGGGCAAGGCGCCGGCCGGCACGGTGAACCCCGTGGAGGTGACGTTCGAGCCGGCCGGCACGATGATCGGCGAGAAGAAGCTCAAGACGACGCTGGGGACGAGCAACGCGGCGGCCGCGCTGCCGATGGTGCCGACGAACGCGCAGGGCAAGGCGACGTCGCCGTTCTTCAACGGCGGCAAGATCATCGTGCTGAACACGGCGGTGAAAGACCCGACGCAGGCCAACACGGTCAAGAACATCGGCGAGCACGAGTTCTCGCACATGCTGGGGTTCGGTCACGACAACCGCAACGGCGTGACCAACAACCACACGCAGAGCAACCAGGATCGCGACCCGTTTCAGGACCTGCCCGCACGTCACCCGTTCGCCGAGGGCATGTCACCGACCGATCGGCGTGAGTTCAACACGTTGTACAACGAGTCGCTCGTGCTGGAGACGCGCGGGCTGATCGGCGGGCCGTTGAACACGTCGGCGCAGGCCGCGCCGCAAACGACCTTCGCGCTCAAGAGCATGAACGCGGAAGGGACGGAGTTCACCTACGAGGTCATGTTCAGCCCGATCCTGGGCGATCCGGTCATCCCGGTTGGAGACCAGCACATTCCGTACCTCGTGTTCGGGATCGATCCGCTATTACTTGACGACGTGATGTTGCCCGACGGTTGGCTGCTTCAGCCCAACGCCGAACCGGACCCGGCTGACCCTTACTACTTCCTCGACGGTTACCTGACCGACATGGGTCTGCCGGTCGGGCTGCAGGTACACGGCGACGGTCAGCCGATGCGCTACCTGGCGTTGCGCGCGTCCGACGACCTGGCGGCGATGCAGGGCTTCATGGGCGAGGCCGCGCTGTCCGCGGCTCGGCCGTCGCTCGAGTTCACCTTCAAAACCGTGGACGGCGCGGCGGTGGGCACGATCGGCGCGGCCGGTGCCGACGGCTTTGTCCAGCGGCTGACCGGGCCCGTCAGGGTCGTGCCGGAACCGGGGTCGGCCGGCCTGGCTTTGCTGATCGTTGCTGGCATCGCCGTGCGGCGGCGGCGTGTGGCGTGATCGCTGCGATCAACCGACACGCAATCGGTCATCCGAAGCTCGGCGTGCCAATCACGCCGGGCCTTGTTCATGGGCGGGTGGCGTTGAAAAGAACTGTGTTGAACCGCGTCTATACTTGGTGAACCCGGTGAACGTCGCGGTCGTTCGCGACACGCGTGCGCGAAGCGTTCAATGTCACGCAAAGGGTCGAACCGATGCATGACGACAACCCCGACAAACCCACACCGCGCTATTGGTTTCCCGCCAAGCGGTATGGCTACGGCTGGGGCGTGCCCTCGACGTGGGAGGGCTGGGTCGTTTTTGTGACCTGGTTCGTCCTGATGCTTGGCTTGAGCCCGGTGTTGGCCATCTGGAACATCGTCGCGTTTATCGTGTTTCTGGTGGTGATGTTGGCGAGTTTGCTGACGATCTGCTATCTCAAGGGTGAGCCGCCGAGCTGGCGGTGGGGCGGCGATTCGGAGCCGACCGACGCGGCGGGTTGAACTTCTTATGGACTCGGAGTGCGCGCGGGTGACTGCGTTCGATCAACTCAAGTCGTGCGCCGGTGATTGGCGCGGCGAGTCGCAACTCGTGCTATCGCCGGGTCGGCCGGCGGAAGTTTCTGAATCGACAATGGCGGTCACGCCGATTCTGCAAGGCCGATTCGTGCGGGTCGAACAGACCTGGTCGCGGAACAACGCCGAGCAGCAGGGCGTGTTGCTGGTCGGTTTCGACCCTAAGAGTGGGGCACTGTCCGGGCATTGGGTCGACACGTTTCACATGGGGCACGCCGTGATGGCGTTGGCCGGCTCGTCGACCGACGGCGACACACTCGACCTGCTGGGCAGCTACGCCGCGCCGCCCGGCCCGGACTGGGGTTGGCGGATCGTGGTCGAGCCGAAGCCAAACGAAACGCTCGGCATCACGATGTTTAACATCGACCCGGAAGGTCAGGAAGCGCTGGCGGTGAAGGCTGAGTACACACCCGCGTAATGCGCAGCGCTGCCGGACGTGTCTTCGTTTTGCGGTCGACCTTTGAGATCAGGTCAAACGGGCAATAGCCCCGGCAGGATTCGAACCTGCGACCCATCCATTATGAGTGGACTGCTCTAACCACTGAGCTACGGGGCCGAGACGGCGTGGGCTGTAGTGTCGTCGATTTCGACGGGCCGACATTCGCGGCCGTGCATGCCTGCGTGCGTCGACCGGGTTGCCCCAAGGGCTCGCCTTGGGCTACCGAAGCGTAGCACGGCCTGAGGGAAGAGCAAACCCCGATGGTTGTTTGGAGATTCCCGCCGGATCAGCCCATGGGCGCGGCATGGCGACGTTGTCGTTCGGCGATGGCAACGTATGCGCTGCGAGGCGGAGCGATCATGCGGATTCGATACAGACAGCGCTGCGTGGAAGTGGATGATGTGGGTGTCCCGGACGGAAGCGAACGGCCGGTGTGCCCATCACGCTCCATGCGAGTCGATCACGCTCAATGCCCAGATGCGCTCGCAGTCGGTCAACTGGCTGCCGGTCTTGAAGCCGGCGGCAGATGCGCAGGTCGAGCGGAGTCAGCAGGAACATGGGCAGGAGGTACCACGTGGCCAACTGCGTCAACTCCGTCAGCCCAAGCAGTTGGCCGAGGATGATGACGAGGAAGACGTTGGGGTACGCCAGCGACAGGTAATGGTCGGTCGCGAACAGCCGCGAGACGAACAGGCACAACCGGGCGGCGAGTCTTATTGCCAGGCCAAGCCCCAGCGCGATCAGCCCGAACGGCAGAAACTTGGCCGGGTCGATCTGCGAGCAGGCGAACAACACGAAGATGCAAAGGAGCGCAACGGCGAGGTACGACTGCCGTTCCGCCCAGGTGCCGGCCCCGATCGGCGCACGGCGGCGCAGGCGGCGTGCAAGCGCGCACGGCAGGAACGTCGTGGCCGAGGCGATCGCTGCCAATACGCACGCCAGCCACCAGATCTCCGCGCCGATCAGCCATTGATAGACCGCCGCTAAGGCGAGGCAGCCGATCAGACTCGACCGGTAGATCGCGCCCACGGTCGGCGCGACCATGCCGCCGGCGCATCGGCTGAGCGTCACGCTCGTCGTCGCCGTCGGCGCGGTCAGCAGCAACGCCGCACAGACCCAGACGATCGGCAATTGAAAGTAAAACACGACACAACCCGCGGCGACAGGCAATAGCGCGAATCTCAACAATACACGCGGCCAATCGGCTGGCAGGGAAGACGACCTGCCGCGCAGGTCGACCCGCATCACGCTGATCAGCGTGGCCCCGAACAGCAGGGCGATGCCGACCGACCAGTGCAGTCGGACCGGCGCACCCACGCACGCCATGACCACGCCGCACAAAGCCGACAAGGCCAACAGCTTTTCGTGATGAAGCACGGCCCAGTCGCGCAGCCGATTAAGCGTGCGTGACTCGCGACGGCAGTAGTCGTGTAACCGGTCACCCGCGACGACCTGCGCGTTGGGCAGACGCAGGTCGTATGCGTCCTGCGCCGGCAGGTCGAGGATGAGTCTGGCCAACAGTTCGATGACGTACTTGTGCGCCACGACCAGCACCCGCCGGCCTTGGGCCAACTGCGGGACGAGCGTGTCGTTTAGGAACGACGCCACCCGCGCCCGGAATACATCGAATGACTCCGCACTTCCGCCGATGGCGCGTCGGCCATACAACGCCGCGTCGAACCCGCGGATGCCCAGACGGCGTTGCAATTCAGCCTTGTTTTGTAGGGTGAATTCGCCCAGATCGCGTTCGGTAATGCGCGGCTCGACGTGCACCGGCTGCGTCCGTTGTTCGGCCGGCATGAGGATGTCAAGCGTTTCCCGCGCCCGGCCAAGCGGCGAGACGTAAACGAAATCTGGCGCTCGGCCGGACCAATGTTCCGCAGCCTCGTGGGCCTGCGCTCGGCCCAGCGCGCTGAGCGGCGCGTCGGCGCTTCCGGCGAAACGGTTCACTTCATTGCACGTCGATTCGCCGTGACGGACCAGAAGCAGGTTGGCCCAGATCGACTGCGATTGATGTGATCCGCGCGACGTGCGCAGGGCACTGCCACAAGCGCCGATACGCGGCGCGTTGGGTCCCGGCGCGACCATGGTGCAAACATCCGCGGCCATGCGTTCCAGAACGCCGGCCCGTTACAGATGGGGTTTTGGGCGACATCGGCGGCTCAGCAAGACGACCAGGAGCATTCAGACGTCCATGAACTCGCCCAACTCCTGCCGGAGCCGTTGCAGCACGCGGCATTTGGCAACCCGTACCGCACCGGATGTCATGCCCAACTCGTCGGCCACGTCGGCGGGCGAGCACTCATCGATCGCCACACGCCAGAATGCGCGCCAGGTCTGGTCGCTCATCTTGCCGCGGATGGCGTCGAGCGCCTGTCGGAACACGATGCGTCGTTCGGTGTCGTGATCCTCCGGCGCGACATGCTCGACACCGGCCGGCAACGCCGCGAAACGCTCGAGCGCGGCCGTGCCGCCCGCGCCCGCCGGCTCGCTCCTGGCACGTCGGTAGTGGTCCATCACCTTGTTCCGCACGATCACGCGCAGCCAACCGCGGAACGTGTCGCTGGGGCGCTCTTTGCGGAACCGTTCGATGTTCTGCGAAACGGCCTTGAACGTCTCCTGCACCACGTCGGGCGTGTCCTTGACCGGAAGATCGAGCTTGCGGCACCAGTAGCAGACCAGCGGAGTGTACAGGTGAACAAGCCGTTCCCATGCTTCGCGGTCGTTGTCCTTCAGCTTGACGAGCAGTGTCCGCGACGTCGTGGTTGCGCCGTTTGATTCGAACCGGGATGACGAGTCGCTGTCGTTCATGCGGACGATCGTCTGGTGAACATCGACGGAGACAGGCCTGATCAGACCGACCGTTTGGACATGCCCGGCCTGATAAACAGCGTCAGGCAAACGCCGATCAGCACGGCGGCGATCGCGGCCACGAGCACGAACGCGCCGCGCAGCCCGGAGCGCGTCCGTTGAATGTCCTGGTCAAGCGGTCGCGTGACGGTCAGGATACCGCCCACGTCGCCAACCTCCCAATCCCGCTTGGGGCTTTGCTCTTCTTCGCGGTGGCAGTTGACGCAGCTTTGCTGCATGAACTGGGCACGGGCGTAACGGACGACGGGTTGGCCGTCCAACTCCGTGAATTCGAAGTAGTCGTGGCCGGTCTCGTCGTCGGCCGCGCGCTTGCGCAGTTCCGACAGGGCGGTCCGCTCGAACTTGTCCTTCGGCCCGCCGTCTTCACGCCAGGGAAAGTCGCTGTAAAGCCGGACCTGCATGCCCGACGTGCCGGCGCTGATCCGTTCGCCCGCGTCGATCGTGAACGTCGCCGGCAGCGGCACGGCGTTGTTCATCTGCGTGTACTCGTGCGTGACCTCGACCTGTTTGCGGTCGAGTCGGTCGACGACCTCTTCGCTGTAATACTGGTTGATCCGCTCCAGCATGTCCGCTTCCATGCGGGCGCTGGCCAACGCCGTCTCGCGCACGAACCACGTCGACAATTGCGAGAGGTAGATGAACCCGACGGTCGAGCCGAGCGTCATGGCGATCAGCACGCTCGCCGCCAGCGGGTATCGGCGACACCATCGGCCGAAGCGTTCGATGCGCCCGATCGGCCGAGCCTTGATCGGCTCGCCGTTCAGAAACCGGCGCAGGTCGTCCGCGAGTTCTTCGGCCGACGCGTACCGGCGGTCCGGCGACTTGGCCATCGCCTTGAGACAGATCGTCTGCAGGTCACGCGGCACCAGGTCGTTCAACGCCCGCGGCGGGCGCGGCTCGTCCTGCAAGACCTGGAGGAGCACGGCCCGGCGAACGCCCTGGAACGGGCGGTCGCCCGTGAGCATCTCGTAAAGCACGACGCCCAGGCTGTACACGTCGCTGCGCGCGTCGACCTGCTGCGAGTTGCCGCGTGCCTGTTCCGGCGACATGTACGCCGGCGTGCCCATCATGTGGCCGGCCGAGGTCAGTGTCTGGTCAGCGAGCAAGCGTTTGGCCAAGCCGAAGTCGGCGATGTGCGGGTGGCCCTCTCTGTCCATCATGATGTTAGACGGCTTGATATCACGGTGGATCACGCCGCGTTCGTGGGCGAATGCCAACGCGTCCGCCAGGTCGGCGGTCAGTTCCGCGGCCTGCCGCGGTTCGTAAGGTTGCTGCTTGAGGCGCGCTTCGAGCGTCGTCCCCTCGATGAATTCGCAGACCAGGAAGCAGACCTCGTCGTCCGTCTGCCCGCTGTCGTAAACGGAGACGATGCCCGGGTGAGAGAGTTGCGCGGCCGCTCTCGCCTCGCGCAGGAACCGGCGGACTTCCTCGCGGTCAGCCAGGCTGCCCGCCCGCGCGATCTTGACCGCCACCTCGCGGTCCAATTCCGTGTCGTGCGCGCGGAACACGCAGCCGAACGCGCCGTCGCCCACCTCCTCCAGCAGTTCAAATCTACCGAGCCGCACCGGCCCGTCGGCCAGCCGGCGCGCATACGCCCGCCCGGGGTCCATCGCGACGCTCGTCGAAGTCGTGCTGACAGCTTCGTCCACGATCCGATCGACCGTCGTCATGACCGACTCGATCACGCCGGAGACCGAAGCTTCGCCGGTATCCGGGCCGGACGCATCCCGCTCGCCGTTGAGTGACTTGAGTGAAACCAGCAGGCCGTCCGAATCATGATCGAGCGAAGCCAATGTCGTTTCGCACACGGAACATTGCGCGACGTGGTCCGCGATCTGCTCGAACTGCTTGTCTTCGACGTTGCCCAGCCCAAACGAGCGGAGGGATTCGTGATCGGGGCAGGATGATGGCATGACGTACCCTCGTTTGGCGATCGACCCGCGGCTCCCGACCCGCGGATCGCTGATGGTCACCCAATCGGCATAACGCGGCTCTGTTACAGGCCTTGTGATTACAACAGGTTGAATTCTAACAAGGCAGGTGCGTGGCCCGGCCGGTGAACTTGAATCGGCCTTTGTACGTCTAAGAAGACAGGCCGGCAGTGGCTGGTCGTATCGCCCGGAGTTGCCCGATGAATCGATTCAGTTTGCGCGGTTCGCTCTTGTTGTTGATTGGTGTTGTTCTGCTTGCGGCTGACCCGTCGCACGGCGCGGGCGACGGCCACAGCGACGCCGACTTTGCCAAGCACGTCGCGAAACTCAAGCAGCGACTGCCCGGCGACGGGTTCACCATCGTCGTGCAGAAGCCGTTCGTCGTCGTCGGCGACGAGGCGCCCGCTCGCGTCAAGGCGAGGGCGATCCGCACCGTCAAGTGGGCCGTCGATCGGCTCAAGTCGGAATACTTCACCAAAGACCCGGATGTCATCCTCAACGTCTGGCTGTTCAAGGACAAGGCCAGCTACGAGTCGAACGTCTGGAAGCTCTTCAAAGACAAACCCGGCACACCGTTCGGCTACTACTCGCGGCGACACAAGGCGCTGATCATGAACATCAGCACGGGCGGCGGCACGCTCGTGCACGAGATTGTTCACCCGTTCGTCGAGGCCAACTTCCCCAACTGCCCCGCGTGGTTCAACGAAGGACTCGGATCGTTGTACGAGCAGTGCGGTGACAACGAAGGCCGAATCTGGGGCTACACCAATTGGCGGCTGGCCGGCCTGCAACGCGCGATCACCAAGAAAACCGTGCCGACCTTCAAGACGCTCTGCTCCACCACGACCGGCGAGTTCTACTTCAAAGACAAGGGCACCAATTACGCGCAGGCCCGCTACCTGCTCTATTACCTGCAACAGAAAGGCCTGCTCAAGAAGTATTACGACCAGTTCCACAAGAACCAGAAAGACGACCCGACCGGCTACAAAACACTGCAAGCCGTGCTCGGCGTCGATGACATGACGGCATTTCAGAAGGAGTGGGAGCAGTACGTCATGAAGCTGCGCTTTCGGTGACACGGAACATTTCAGATAAGGAGAAGATCTTTCATAAGCCGGGTCTTTCCGAAGACCCGGATCGGATTCAATCGAAGCAAGACAACCGCGGATAACGCGGATAGCACGGATGGGATTCGGTACGGGACATCTCCCCTCCCATCCGTGTCATCCGCGCAATCCGCGGTCGCTCCCGTCTGATCCGGGTCTTCGGAAAGACCCGGCTTGTTTGATTCCTGATCGACTGCTGGAAGACTGCCAGCCGTCACTTCAACCGGCTACACTGCCCGCGTTGCCTGGCGACCCGAGCACATCCCGCGACGCGTGGACCGACGAGCAACTCGTCGAGGCGATCAACGTCGGCGACGACGCCGCGTTCGAGGCGCTCTATCACCGCTACCGCGACTGGGTCGTCAACCTCGCTTACCGCACGATCGGCGACCGCGACCTGTCGCAGGACGTCTTGCAGGACACGTTTTCTTATCTCCTGCGTAAAACGCCCGATCTGCGGCTGACCGCGCGCATGACGACGTTCCTGTTCCCAGTCGTCCGTCACCTGGCCATCGGGGCGCGGAAGAAGGCCGCGCGCGTCACGCCGACCGGCGCGGGCGAAGACGCGGCCGGGCTGGTCAACCAAGACACGGCGACGAACGACACGCCCGATGCCGAAGAGCCGCCGCGTCAAGCCCTGGCCCGCGTCATGACCGCGTTATCAGACACCCACCGCGAGGTCGTTTTGCTGCGGTTTGTCGATGACTTGTCGCTGGCTGAGATTGCCGAGGCGATGGAAGTGCCCGTTGGCACGATCAAGAGCCGGCTGCACCACGCCCTCAAGGCTCTGCGTGACGACCCGGCCGTGAAAAAGTATTTCGAGCAGTGAACCCGGGCGCAGCGACCCGCCCTTAACCCATGGACCCAGACGCATGAGCGACCAACCCCGCCAACCTGAATCAGAGCACAGCGACGACGCGCTGCTGACCAAGCCGTTGCCCAAGGCGCTCGTGGACGACCTGTCCGCTTACGCCGACGCGGGCATCGACGTGGATGAACAGGTCGATATGCGCATCTTGGCCGACGCGCGTCAGCGGTTGGCTGAGTTGCGTGAATCTCAAGCCGCGTCAGCCGGTGAGCCGCCGCGTACCTTGGCGTGGCCGACATGGGCGACGCGCGCCATGGCCGGCGTCGCGGCGGCGGTGCTGATCGGCGTGACGGTCTGGATGTACTCCAACGTGATGTATGACCGCGGCCCGTCAGTCGATGAAGGCGACCCCAATGCCACGGCTTCGGTGCGCGGCGACCTGGACGGCGACGGCGTCGTGACCGTCGTCGACGCGATGCTCATGGAGCGTTGGGTGCGCGGCGGCCGTGTCGCCGCGCTGTCGTCCGACGACCAATCACAAGGCGGTCACGATTACAACGGCGACGGCAAGGTCGATGCCAACGACGCGGCGATGCTTGCGTCGTGGGCTGTGGCCGTCGTGCGGGAGGACGAACTGTGAGCCACCGGCGGTCGCTCATCCTGACGGTCGGCCTGCTCGTCGCGCTGGCGCTCGCGTCGTGGCTTGGCCTGGGTGTTGAGATCGACACGCGGACGACCGTGCGCGTGACGACGACCAAGGCCCCCCCGGCTCCCCCCGCACCTCCCGCGCCGATCGAACCAATCGCGCAACCCCGCACACCGCTTGGCACGCCGCCGCTGATCGTCCCGGTCGTGCAGGACGATCGGCAAGCCGAGCCGTTGCGGTTTGCCGTCGTCGATGTCTTCATCGATACCGGCAACGCGCCGTTGGCCGCGTATCAGTTTGAGTTGCGGGACAAGGCCGGCGTCGTGAAAGTCGTCGGCCTGGAAAGCGACAAAACACTGCCGTTCCAGAACCCGCCGCTCTACGACGCGCGGGCGATGCAGAGCCGGCGCGTCGTCGTCGGCGGCTACTCGGCCGACGACAACGCGAGATTGCCGACCGGCAAGGTGCATGTCGCCACCGTGCACGTCACGATCGAGGGCGACGCCGAGCCGCAATACGGCCTGAAACTGATCGCCGCCGCGCGGGGTGACGGCGAGAAGATCGACGCTAAGCTCAGTTACACGCATGGGAGCGCGCCATGAAACGAATCAAGTTCTTGATGATGTCTTTGTTGGTGTTGGCGATCGCCGGGGTGTCGCTTGTGTTTATCGGTTGCTCCGACAATGCTGGGCCGGCGGATTACAAATTCGCACAAGAGGCGGATCGCGCTGACGGCCGACCATCGAACGCGATGCAGCCTTTGGTCGCACCCAGAGTCACATCGGCTCACAAGACCGAACCGGGCGCAGCCGCGTCCCAGTCGCCCCGTGCAGTTCCGAATGAACAAGTGAGAGCCCGGGGCGCGCAACCTTTCGACGAAGTATGGGTCATCCGTCGATACACGCAGGGCACGACGCAGCAGCAACTCGATGCCGCGCGAGCTGAAGCGCGGCGGCGTGCGGAGCAGGCCAAGCGCGACGGCCTGCTGCCCGACCCCGGCACCGGCCGACTCGCCGCGCAACTGCCCGGTGAGAAGCAACTCCTCCCCGTCCCGCTCAAGCACACGGCCGTGAAGGCGCAGGTCGATGCGTACGTCGCCACGGTCGATGTGACGCAGCAGTTCCACAACCCCTACGCCTCAAAAATCGAGGCCGTCTACACGTTCCCGTTGCCGCAGAACGCGGCGGTCAGCGACTTTGTCATGACGATCGGCGATCGGCGGATCCGCGGCGTGATCCGTGAGAAGGAAGAGGCTGAGCGCATCTATTACGCGGCGCGGCGGCAGGGCTACGTCGCATCGCTGATGACGCAGCATCGGCCGAACATCTTCACGCAGCGCGTGGCCAACATCGAGCCGGGCAAGCAGATCGATGTCAACGTGCGTTACTACAACGCGCTGGCGTACGCCGACGGGTGGTACGAGTTCGTGTTCCCGATGGTCGTCGGCCCGCGTTACAACCCGGCCGGCAGCGCCGACCCGGTCACGCCGCTCCCGCGCGGCGCGGCGACGCAAGGTCGAAACGGCACGGCCGTGACCTACCTCAAGCCGACTGAGCGCAGCGGCCACGACATCGCGCTCGACCTGACGGTGAACGCGGGCGTGCCGATCGAGCAGGTGTCGTGCATGTCGCACGCGATCGACCAGCACTTCGACGACGACACGCTGAACGTCAAACTCAGCCCGCGCGACCGCGTGCCGAACAAGGACTTCGTCCTGCGTTTTCGCGTGGCCGGCGAGCACCTCAAGTCAGGTTTAATCGTCCAGCGCGACCCGAGGCCAAGCAAGAGCGGGCAGGAGGAAGGCTACTTCACCGTCATGCTCTACCCGCCCAGCGACCTGGAACGGCTCGAACGCGCGCCGGTCGAGATGATCTTCGTGCTCGACTGCTCGGGCAGCATGAACGGTGTGCCGATGGAGCAGAGCAAGGCGGCGATGCGTTACGCGTTACAGAACATGCGGCCTGACGACACGTTCCAGATCATCCGTTTCTCGAACAACGCGTCGCAGCTCGGCCCGCGACCGCTGCCGGCGACCGACGCGAACCTGGCCCGCGCGATGCGGTACGTCAACCAGTTGCGCGGGCAGGGCGGCACGGAGATGATCGAGGGCATCAAGGCCGCACTCGACTTCCCGCACGACCCGCATCGGCTGCGCATCGTCGCGTTCCTGACCGATGGGTTCATCGGCAACGAGAAGCGGATCCTGGGCGAGATGAAACTTCGCCTGCGCGATGCCCGCGTGTTCAGCTTCGGCGTCGGTTCGTCGCCGAACCGCTACCTGCTCGAACGCATGGCCAAACTCGGTCGCGGCACGGTCGCGTACGTCGGCCACAACGACGACGCGAGCAAGATCATGGCCGCTTACTTCGAGCGGACGAGTCACCCCGCGTTGACCGACGTGCAACTCGACTTCGGCGGCGCGCAGGTGTCGGGGCTGTACCCGCGTCGCGTGCCCGACGTTTTCGTGGGTCGGCCGGTCGTGTTGAAGGGTAAGTACGTGGGCGCGCCGCCAACGCGCGTCACGGTGCGCGGGCGTGCTGGTGGGCGTGATATTTCGAGTGAGGTGAGCGCTAAGCCGCAAGCGGCGTTGGGGGCGGGGCAGCCGATGGCCGTGCCCGCGCTCGGGGCCGTGTGGGCGCGGATGCAGATCGCCGACCTGATGGACCAGGCGACTTACACCAACGACCCGCACCAGGAATTGGCCGGCCAGATCAAACGCATCGCGCTCGACTACAGCCTGATGTCGGCTTACACGGCTTTCGTCGCGGTCGATTCGTCGCGACGCACGGAAGGCGACACGGGGACAACGGTCGATGTGCCCGTGCCAGTGCCGGCCGGTGTGAAATATGAGACGACGGTTGGGTCGGAACGTGAGCCCGAAGTGAGCCAACGTCGACCGGCGGGGGGTGTACGGCAATGAAGTGTTCGGTTGTCTGTGTGAGTTGTCTGGCGTTGATCGTTCTGGTTTCCTCCGGTTGTCAACGCTCGCCTCGGCCGGTCGGTTCCGTACGGCTCAACAAGTTGTTCGGTGGGGCGGATGCGTATGAGATCGTTTTCATCCCGGCTTTGGCGCATGTGCGCGCGTACCGGCTCAAAGCACCGGACGACAAGACCACGGACGGCGACCCGTCAATTGGTTCCGGTGTCGTCGTGGCCGGCCCGGTCGAGTTGAACCATGACCAACTGACGAAGCTGACCGACATCTTGACCGACGAATCGACGTACGACTGGGACTCGGCCAAGGGCTGCGAGTTCAATCCGGACATGGCTGTGCGCTACGTGGGCAAGGGCGTGACGGTCGACTTTGTGTTCTGCTTCTCCTGTGACGAAGTGCAGGTCTGGCGACGCGGTAAGCGCGTGGGCGGCGAGGATACTGACAAGCGTCGCGCCGACCTGGTCGCGATCGCTAAGGCGTTGTTCCCGGACGATGCGGCGATTCAGGCTTTAAAGTAGGGCGCGTAGCGTCTGTCTCGTGCCACGGCCGTGTCGGGCGTGCAGTTTATCAATGGCGTTTCGCACGGCCGACACGGCCGTGGCACGACTCTGGACGCCAAAGTAAACCAACAGCAATTCGGTCGGTGTGTCACTCGGTCGGCTGCGCTGGTGAGCCAACAACTGTAGTCCCGCGCCGCACGTCCTGCGTCACGACCGCGCCCGCGCCGACGGTGCTGTCGTCGCCGACTTCGATGTTGGGCAGCAGCGATGCGCCGACGCCGACCAACGTTAACTGCCCGATGCGCACGCCGCCGGCCAAGGTCGCCCCCGGCGCGACGTGCGCGAACGGGCCGACACGGCAGTGGTGTTCGATAATCGCGCCGCTGTTGATGATCGCGCCGTCGCCGATCCGCGCCTCGGCGTTCACCACCGCGCGCGGGCCGATGAATACGCCCTCGCCGATCTGCGCGCTGGGGCTGACCCAGGCGGTCGGGTGAATCACCGTCGCCGGCGGTCGGCTGGCCTCGCGCATGTCGTCGCTGATCCGTCGGCGGGCGAAGTTGTCGCCCACCGCCACGAGCACGCCCGCGTCCGTCCCCTCGAAGATGCGTTCGTCCACGATCCGCCACGCGCCGACGTGGTCGAGCGTGACCGTGTCGTCCAGGAAACCGAGGATCAGTCGGCCCGCCACCGTTGCCGCCTCCGCCACGACCTGCCCATGCCCGCCCGCGCCGTAGATCACCAGCGGGCGGCGCGGTTCGGCCATCGCGTCGATATCGGAACCGGCAATCTCGGACGAACTGGAGATGGGGGTCATCGTGATGAATCCATCGGGGCGGGGCGGGTCGTATCGTCGTCCGAGTCGTCGGACTCAGCGGCATCCGCTCCCTGTCCCCCATCGGCCGATTCCTCGACCTGCCGGTACTTCTCGCCGATCGACAGTTCCCAAGTCGGGTGGTCCCGCCGAATCGGCAGGTCGCGAAATTCGCTGCGGCAGCGGTAGCACACGACACATCGTTTCGTGAAGATGAAGATGGCCGCGTCGATCACCGCCACCGCGCCGAGCACGACGAACGCTTCGACCACCCAGCCCGCGCCGAACATGCCCATCGCGACGATCGCCGCGCCGACCACGATCAGGAAACCCGTGACCTGCGGGAAGTCTTTGCGGGCGAACAACTCGCGGCATGAGCAGACTGGGCAGCGGCGCAGGTGGCCCTGGTCGTCTACCGCCTGCTCCCAGTTGAGATAGACCTCCTTGCCGTCGCGGACCGGTTCCGACTTATCCGTTTCGACACCGGCGCCACCGGGTCGGACGACGGCCGGCGGGTTGTCGGGATCGACGTCCACTGTGAAGAGCCGTTCGCGCTGCGTGTTGCGGACGTCGATGCGCATCACCTGATTGTCTGCCCTGTGGCGTCGCCGGGCAAACGCGACCGTGGGCGACGTTGACGGTTTGGCCGACTTGCCGCCTAATGTCGCCCGAACCCCGCCAGGAGTCAGTCATGGCTGAACGCAAGATCCTCATGCTCGTCGGCGACTTCGTGGAAGACTACGAGGTCATGGTCCCGTTCCAGGCGTTGCAGATGGTCGGCCACCACGTCGATGCCGTCTGCCCGGACAAGGCTGCGGGCGACGCCGTCCGCACGGCCATCCACGATTTCGAGGGCGACCAGACCTACAGCGAAAAGCCCGGTCACAACTTCAGCCTCAACGCGACGTTCGCCGATGTCGACCCCGCCAACTACGACGCGCTGGTCGTCCCCGGCGGGCGGGCGCCCGAATACCTGCGCCTTAACGACAAGGTGTTGCAGGTCGTGCGGCACTTCGCCGAGGCTGACAAGCCGATCGCCGCGATCTGCCACGGCGCACAACTGCTCGCCGCCGCGGGTGTGTTGCAGGGCAAGACCTGCTCCGCCTACCCGGCCTGCGCACCGGAGGTCAACGCGGCGGGCGGCCAGTGGGTCGAGGTCGACATGACCGCCGCGCACGCCGACGGCAAACTCGTCACCGCTCCCGCGTGGCCGGCACACCCGGCCTGGTTGGCGAAGTTTCTTGAGGTGTTGGGGTAGGGGTGGGGGACGGAAGTCAGGGGACAGGGATCAGGGGACAGGAGTCAGGAGACAAGGATGCTGCCGAACGCTTTCCTGATTCATCAAGGCGAAGCAGCAGTTAACCTCACCCGCCCGATCCAGCACACGTGTTCTTCCAACAACATCGAACATCGCAAATCGAAGATCGAACATTCCCATGACCTTCCTCACCCGCGCCCAGGCCCGTGAATACGACCGACTTGCTCAGGAGCAGCTCGGTATCCCCGGCGTCGTGTTGATGGAGAACGCGGGACGCACGACCGCGGAGATCGTGCTCGAACTGCTCGAAAACGACCTGCACCTGGTCGCGCAGGACGCGACCGTCGCCATCCTGTGCGGCGGAGGGAACAACGGCGGCGACGGCTACGTCATCGCGCGTCATTTGGCCAACGCGGGCGTCGCCGTCACCGCGCACGCGATCGGCGACCCGGGCAAACTGCGGGGCGACGCGCTGGTCAACTGGGCTGTGGCCGACCGGATGGGCGTTGTCACGCCCTTCGATTCGCCCGACCTGCTGCAAAGTTCGCTGATCGGCCCCAGCACGCCGCACATGATCGTCGACGCGTTGCTCGGCACGGGTTTCACGGGCCAGGTCCGCGACGACCTGGCCGCGGTGATCCACCTGTGCAACGACGCGCGCGAAGCCGAAGGCAAGATCGTATCCGTCGACGTGCCGTCAGGCCTCGACTGCGATACCGGCCAACCCTCGAACGTGACCGTCCGCGCCAACGCGACCGTCACCTTCGTCGCCCCCAAGGTCGGTTTCGATCGCCCAGAGGCCGAGCCCTACACCGGCAATGTCATCCCCGTCGAGATCGGCGCCCCGCTGTCGCTCGTCCAGCAGGTCCTCGCAGAAATGCCCTGACCCCAAGCCCGCTTGCGGCTTAGCGCGATTCGCTCCGTCCAACCTGAGGCCCGCTCTGCGGGCGACCGCGAATCGTCCCCCTGTGTTTCCTGCCCCGTGTCCTCTGTCCCCTGTCCCCTGCCTCCTGTCCCCTGTCTCCCGCTCTCTTTCTTGACATTCCCGCCCAGCCCGCCAAAATACCGGGCTCGGAAGACCCCGCCGGCCAACCGGCCGCTGCTCTTACGTCAGAGGATTCATCATGGGTGACATCGCCAACATCAAGCCCGGCTCGAAGGTGTCCGTGAAGGTCGTGAACATCCCGACCAACGCCGCGGCCCGCAAGACGATCGCCCGCATCCTCAGCAAGGACAAAGCCGTCCACGCCGAGAACATCAAGCAGAGCCGCATCCGCCGCAAGAACTACAGCCCGGCCATGCGCGGCGGCCGACTCTACAGCGGCCGGGTCGTCAAGCAGCACCCGGTCAAGGGCGAACGCGGCGAGTCCGGCGTCGTCCTCGCGACGATGGACGTCATCCGCGACCTGCAAAGTGTCAGGCGGTTCGTCGAGGTTGGCTCGGCCCGGCAGAATTGACCGTTCAGCCGACCGTCGTGATCACTACAACAGATCAATCAATTCGTTCGCTTGCGCGATAATTGCGTCCGCACCGTTCGCGCGCAGCTCGTCTTCATCCCGAAAACCCCACAGCACGCCGACGGCGTAGAAGCCGGCGTTTTTCGCGGTCTGCATGTCGACCTTCGTGTCACCTACATACATGACGCGCGCCGGCTCGACACCGAGCGCCGCGCAAAGCGCATTCGCGGAGGCCGGGTCGGGCTTGAGCGGCACGCCCTCCTTCGCGCCCATGACTTCGTCGAACACCGGCTCGAACATCTCCGAAACGACGCGCACCGTCGCCTCGTGTGGCTTGTTACTGAGCACTGCCAGTTTTAGAGCTCGTTCACGCAACGCGTCCAGCAGTTCGACCACGCCGTCGTTGGGCCGAGTCTGGTCGCGGTCGTGCTCGGCGTAGTAGGCCTTGAACAACGCCATGCCCTCGTCGACCTGATGCTGGTGCGCGTCGTCAAGCGCGTGCTCCATGAGCCAACGCAGGCCCTGCCCAGCCAGGTAGCGGTAACGCGGCAACTCGATCGGCTCGTGCCCGAGTTGCGTCAGCGCATGGTTGGCGGCCGAGGCGATGTCGGCCAACGTGTCAGCCAGTGTCCCGTCCAGGTCGAAGATGGCCGCGTCAAAGCGTCGTGTCATGGCCGGCGTTTATAGAGCCGACCCCCGGATTGGGCCAAGGGAACAACTCGATGACCGACGTCGAATAACCGATGATCCACAGGGAATGACCCATTTCAAATCTGAAATCACAAATGACCAATGACCAATGACGAATGACAAATCGCCAAGTCCGACCGCCCGCTCGCACCCACAGCCGCTTGCGGCATAGCGCGACTTCTCCGCTCCCACCCCGCACCCACGTTGCTCCCCAACGCCACTAACCGTATCCTGACCCGCCCGATCTGTTCCCCGACGGCACACCCCTCCCATGAGTGACCCCAACTCCCTGACCGACGAACTGCACGAGCCGGTGGGGCGGGCGCTTGGGCGGATCCCGCAGGGGCTGTTCATCATGACGGCCGCGTACGAAGACCGCCGGGCTGGCATGCTCGCGAGCTGGGTCCAGCAGTCGTCGTTTGAGCCGCCGATGGTCAGCGTGGCGCTGGGCAAGGGTCGGCCGATCATGCCCCTGATCAGCGACTCACACCAGTTCGGCCTTTGCCAACTGAGCAAGAAGGACAAGGTTATCCTGCGCAAGTTCGCGTCAAAGAATCCGCCCGGTGAAGACCCGTTCCTCGGGTTCGACCTCGTCGAGGACACGGTGACCGGCGTGCCTGTTTTGGCTGACGCGATGTGCTACCTCGAATGCCAAATGACGACCCACCTGGACATCGAAGGCGACCACGACCTGTTCATCGCCCGCGTCGTCGGCGGCGGATTCAACACCGGCGAGCCGCAAGTGCACCTGCGCGAGAACGGGTTTACGTATTGATTGATCGCCCCGGTGAATTCGGATGAACCACCGAGGTCACCGAGGACACAGAGAAGAAGGAGTGACCGCGGATGACGTGGATCACACGGATGAGATGAGGATGGAATGTTCTTATCTGCGCTATCCGCGTGATCCGCGATTACTCCGGGTTGGCTGTGCTGGGTGGCTGTGAATAAGCGAAGCGTTTCACGGAGCCGACCGTCCGATTCCGTGAAACGCTTCGCTTATTCACAGCCACCCAATCGACAACGAATCCATTCTCCTCCCCTCAGTGCTCTCGGTGTCCTCGGTGGTTCAATCCGATCCCATCACGCCACGCACAACCCACGTCGGCCTTAAACTTGCGGCATGTCCGACTCACCGGATGCCGACAAGCCGACGCCGGTCATGCAGCGGTACCGACTCACTGTGGCGTACGACGGCACGGATTTTCACGGCTGGCAGAAGCAGTTGCCGCCCGACGGCCCGCCGCTGCGCACCGTGGCGGGCGTCGTCGAGCGACGGCTGTGTGAGTTGCTCCGCCAGCCGATCAAACTGGTCGGCGCGAGTCGGACGGATTCGGGTGTCCACGCGCGCGGTCAGGTCGCGCACTTCGACGCGGCGTCGCCCGTGCCCGTCGAACGACTGGCCAAGGCTATTTCGAGCAAGTTGCCTGAAGACGTCGAGGTGGTCGACGCGGCCGAGGCGCCCCCGACATTCGACGCCATCAGCGACGCCAAGCACAAGCAATACCGCTATCGCATGTGGTGCAGCGACCACCGCCCGCTGACCAAGCGTCACGCGGTCTGGCATTGTTGGGAGCCGATGGAGATTGACCGCATGGCCGACGCCGCCCGGCGGATCGTTGGCACGCACGACTTCGAAGGGTTCGCCTCAGCCAACCACGGCCGAGAGACGACGGTGCGCACCGTCTTCCGATGCGACGTCGAACGTCCGCCCGGCGACGACCCCGAGGTGCACATCGTCGTCGAGGGCGACGGGTTTCTTTACAACATGGTCCGCATCATCGCCGGCACACTCTACGAGGTCGGGCGCGGCCGATACGAACCGGAGCAGGTTGACCAGGTCATTGCGACGCAGGACCGCCGACTCGCGGGTCCAACGATGCCGCCGCAAGGGCTGTGCCTCGAGTGGATCAAGTATTGAGCATTGCCGATTTGCGATTGCCGATTCTCGATTTGGTTTGGACTGTTGATCGGGTTTCGGCGCGAAGCAAATCGGAAATCGGCAATCGACAATCGCAAATCCATGACCATCCTCCACATCATCACGCGACTGATCCTCGGCGGCGCGCAGCAGAACACCGTGATGACCTGCGCCGCGCAGGTCGAAGCGGGGCATGACGTGCACCTGGCGTTCGGGCCGATCTACGGCCCGGAGGGGTCGTTGCTGGACGAGGCGCGCGGAAGCGGGGCGACGTTGCACGAGGTGCGATCGTTGCGGCGGGCCGTGTCGCCGGTGCGCGATCTGCTGGCCAAGCGGGCGCTGGCGAAGCTGATCGAGCGCGTCAAACCCGATGTCGTGCACACGCATTCGAGCAAGGCGGGCATCGTCGGCCGAGCCGCGGCCTGGTCGCGTCGCGTGCCGGCCGTCGTGCACACCGTCCACGGCCTGCCGTTCCATGAGCGTCAGTCGGCCCTGATTCGAAACCTGTATGTCAAAGCAGAACGCTGGGCCGCGCGGCGATGTCACCGGATGATCGGCATCACGCAAGCGATGTGCGACGCATTCACCGAACGCGGTATCGGCCGACCCGAGCGGTTCAGCGTCGTGCCCAGCGGGATCGACGTGTCGCGTTTCGAGTTGCCCGACCTGACACGGCAGCAGGCGAAGGTCGAGTTCGGGTTGCCCGGCGACGCGCAGGTCGTCGGCATGGTCGCGCGGTTCGACCCGCTAAAAGGGCATAACGACCTGTTGGACATTGTCCCAGCACTTCAGTCGACCTTTCCGGGGGTGCGTGTCCTATTCGTCGGTGACGGCTGGCATCGCAAGCAGGTCGAGCAACGTGTGGCTGACGAGGGGCTAACCGACGTGGTCACACTCACGGGGCTGCTGTCGCCGGATCGCACTGCCCGAGCGATGCACGCGATGGATGTCGTCGTGCTGCCGTCGTATCAGGAAGGGCAAAGCCGCGTGTTGGCGGAAGTGCTGGTCGCCGGCTGCGCCATCGCGGCGTACGACGTGGGCGGGATCGGCGCGATCTGCATCGACGGCCATACCGGAAGACTCGTGCCGATGGGCGACCGGCAGGCGATGCGCGACGCCGTCGTGTCGTTGCTCGACGACCCGGTCGCGACGCGAAACATGGTCGAGCGCGGTCGGGCTCATGTCGTCGAGCGGTTCAGTCACCGTGTCATGGTGGACGGCATCGAAGCGGTGTATCGTGACGTGCTTGAGTGACGTGAGCGCGCGATGAGCACACGGCGGAATGTGGCCCTGCGGGCCGACCGCTAAACAGGCGTCCGGACACGACCCTCCGTGCCTTCGTGCCTCCGTGCCTCCGTGCCTCCGTGCCTCCGTGCCTACGTGCCTTTTCCCCTGGACGAATCGATGAACAACCGACCACTGAACATCCTCGTCGTCGGACCTCACCCGGACGATCAGGAACTGGGCATGGGCGGGACGATCGCCCGGCTCGCTCAGCAGGGGCACGACGTGCTGCTGCTGGACATGACCAACGGCGAGCCGACGCCGCATGGCTCACCGGAAATCCGCGAACGCGAGTGGACGGAGGCGGCAAAGATCCTTGGCGTGCAACGTCGCCTGCTCGGCCTGCCCAACCGCGAAGTGCAGCACACGGTCGAGGCGAGGCACCAGGTCGCGGGCGTGATCCGCGAGCACCGGGCCCAGATCGTTTTCCTGCCGTTCCCGGAAGACGCGCACCCCGACCACCGCGCAACGACGCGCATCGTGGAGGACGCGCGCTTCGACGCCAAGCTCACGAAAACCGACATTCCGGGTGAGCCGATCTACCCGAAGTGGTTGATCTACTACTACTGCACGCACCTGCGGCACGTCGCGCAGCCGAGCTTCTGCATCGACATCAGCGAACAGATTGATACGAAGGTCGCGTCGATCTTGGCTTACGAGTCGCAGTTCGTCGTGCCCGAGGCCAATCGGAAGATCGTCGATTGGTTGAAGCAGTTCAACGGCTACATGGGCAGCCGAATCCGCACGGCGTACGCGGAGCCGTTCTGGATGCGCGAGCCGTTGGGGTTGGGGTCGTTGGATGGGTTGGTGATGTGAGCGATCAATCGCGCTAAGCCGCAAGCGGCGGTGGGCTCACTTGCCCGCGTAGTCGATCAGTCGGCCGATCTCGCGACGCAGGTCGTGGCGGTGGACGACGCGGTCGACGAAACCTTTTTCGAGCAGGTGTTCGCTGCGCTGGAAGCCTTCGGGCAGTTCCTGGCGGACGGTGTTGGCGATGACGCGCGGGCCGGCGAAGCCGATCAGCGCCTTCGGCTCGGCGATGATGACGTCGCCGAGCATGGCGAACGACGCGGTGACGCCGCCGGTGGTCGGGTCGGTCAGGACGCTGATGAACAGGCCGCCCGCGTCGTCGAGCGCGGCCAGCGCGGCCGAGGTCTTAGCCATCTGCATGAGACTGATCGAGCTCTCCTGCATCCGCGCGCCGCCTGAGCAGGAGACGATGATCAGCGGCAGGTCCTGCGCGGTGGCGAGTTCGATCGAGCGGGTCAGTTTTTCGCCGACGATGTAGCCCATCGAGCCCATCATGAATCGGCTGTCGAGACAGGCGAGCACGGCCCGCCGACCCTTGATGAAACCGACGCCGCACATGGCCGCGTCGTGTTCGCCCGTCTTCTTGTGTTGCGCTTCGAGCCGCTCTTTGTAAGGCTGCATGTCGACGAAGCCGAGTGCGTCGGTCGGCTTCAGGTCGGTCCACATCGGCTCGAAGCTGTCGGGGTCGCAGAGCTGTGCGACGCGGGCGTCAGCCCCGATCCGCCAGTGGTACTCGCACTCGGGGCAGACCCACAGGTTCTGCTCGACCTGCTTGCGGAAGACCATTGCCTCGCAGGACGGGCAGCGCATCCACATGCCGGCCGGCACGTCGGCTTTCTTGGGTGTGTCAGCCACTTCCTGCCACTTGCCGTGCGGGACGGGCCGACCGGCCTGCGGCGTTTGAGCCGGTTTGGCGGGCGGCGCGTCGGCTTCGACTTTCGGGGTTTGCGGGTCGGCCAAGAGTCTGCCTCGACGTTCAGCGGGCGGCGATCGGCGTGCCCGCGTGGCGGTTTGAGGCGGATTATAGCCGATGGCGGCTCGGCCATGACGTCAGCGGCGGCGTGCGGCGATTGGCTGATCGTCTTACACTTGCCGCCCAATCCAACGCACGCGGAGACGAAACATGCGGCTGATTCGATTTGTCGACGACACCGGGGCCACGCACGTCGGACGAGAACTGGACGAGAACTCGGCTGAACCGCTCGAAGGTGACCTGTTCGGACTGCACAACTGGACGGGGCGGTCGGCGACGGTCGCGCAGCGGCTGTGCCCGCTCGTGCCGCGGAACATCATCTGTGTCGGCGCGAATTACGCGGAGCACGTGGCTGAGTCGGGGTTGCCGATTCCTGAGAACCCCGTGCTGTTCATGAAGCCGACCAGCGCCGCGACCGGGCCGACCGACGAGATCCGCCTGCCCAAGGTCTGCGGCGACGAGGTCGATTACGAGTGCGAGCTGGCCGTCGTGATCGGCAAGGAAGGGCGCGACATCCCCAAGGAGCGGGCGCTCGACCATGTGCTCGGCTACACGGCCGCGAACGACGTGAGCGCCCGCCGCTGGCAGAAGCACGGCGGCGGTGGGCAGTGGGTGCGCGGCAAGAGCTTCGACACGTTCTGCCCGCTCGGCCCGGCGATCGTCACGCAAGGCGACGGCGACGACGAAGTCGCCGACCCGCAGGCGTTACGACTATCCACGACGCTGAACGGCGACGTCATGCAGGACCACACGACGGGTGACATGATCTTCACCGTCGCCGACCTGATCGCTTTCATCTCATGCGACACGACGCTCCAGCCGGGCACGGTGATCCTGACGGGCACGCCGCAGGGCGTGGGCTTTGCGCGCAAGCCGCCTGTGTGGCTCAAGGCGGGCGACGAAGTCGTCGTGGAGGTCGAGAAGATCGGGCGGCTGGTCAACCGCGTGGTTGATGCGTGACTGAAATGTGACGCGCTCACTCAAACATTTGACGCAAGGGCAACTCAAACCCAGGCAGGACATCGCCGCCATCGAGCGTGTCAGCAGCCGCGAGACGGCGCGATCGGCCGTTTGGGTGGTGGACGGTCAGCGTCTTGTTGGCCGGGTCGAGCACCCAGACGAGGCGGACGCCGTAGTCCAGCCACCACTGGACCTTTTCGGTGACTTCGCTGGCGGTGTCGCTCGGTGAGAGTGTTTCGACAGCGAGATCGGGAGGGATCGGGATGAAGCCCGGGCTGTCGGCCTGCGCGAGTCGCTCCTTCGAAATGAAGGCGATGTCGGGGGCACGCACTGTCGGTTCGTCGTCAACGTCAAGCCTGAATCCAGTTTCGGCCGCAAAGACGCGGCCTAGTCCACGTTCGAGCGCGTGTTGGCCAATCAGAATGTGAAGTTTGCCCGTTAGATCGCCGTGCCATCCGCCCGCAGGTGACATGTGCCTGACCTCCCCGTTGATCAATTCACAGCGTCCATGCCGTTGGGCATAGTCGAAAAACTCATCGACCGACATGCGTGTCGAGGCCCTTGTCATCGCGGGGAATTGTAGCGCAAGCCGACGCGGATCAACGCCCCTCATACTGCTTGCGCAGCGCGATCGCCTTCTTCGTGTCCGGGTGGTCCGGGTAGAACTGGATGACCTGTTCGAGGATGTTGATCGCCTTGTCTTTCTGCTTGTTGACGTAAAGCAGCTTGGCAAGGCTGATCTTCTCGTCGATCCGTCGGGCGATCGGGTCGACCTTCGGCTTGGGCTTGGGCTTCGGCTTGGGTGTGACAGTCGGCGTCACGGGCGGCTTGGGTGTGACGGTCGGGGTGAGCGGCGTGGCGACGGCCGTGCCGCCGGGGACCAGATTGGTGAACGGGTCGGCCTGCGCGTCTTTCTTGGCCGTCTGGTCTGTCGTGTCGCCCCACAGGTTCTTGGGTTCGTCGCCGTCCTTGGCCGGCAGCGGGTCGTAGCGGGTGATAAGCGTCTCGAACGGCTTGTTGACGTAAGGCGTCTTATTCGACTTGGCGACCTTCGCGGCCTTGCGCATCTTGGCGACCCTTGCGTCCATGTCCTTGGTCAGCCCGTCCAACTCTTCGACGCGGTCCGGGTCGACGCGGTCGCGGCAGTGGTCGAACAGTTGCATCATCTCGTCTTTGAGTCGCGGGATCGGCCCAAGCGCCGCGGCGAGCCGAGCGTGGTAGGCGGCGTCGAAATGCTTCTCGGCCTTGTAGTAAGCCTTGGCGATGTCGATCGCGATCACGTCGGTGTCTTCGGTGAACTTACTGAATGTCTCGTCGAACACGACGCGGGCGTCCTGCGCTCGCCCCGCGGCCGAGAGGGCCAAACCGAGATCGACGTACGCGTCCTTGCCGAACCACGGGTCGAGCTCGAGGCCGCGGACGAGGTAGGCGGCGGCGATGGGGTGTCGGCCGATGCGTCGCTCAAGGCCGCCGACCTTGAAATAGAGCGACCGCTCACCGGGCGTGCGGGCCAGGGCCTGCCGATAGGCCTGTGCGGCTTGGTAGTACCCGAACGCCTTGCGTCGCGCGTCGCCCTGTTGATTGGCGATGCCGACAAGCCGGTCGCCGGCCGCGATCATCTTCTTGGCTGACTCCGAATCGACCTTGCGGTCCTTGAGCGCAACGAATTCTTTCTGGTCGAACTTGGTCAGCGGGATCGCGTAACCCACGCCGTCCTGCCCGCCCTTGAGCGTGACCGCGCCGAGGATCTCACCCTTCTTGCTCACCAGCGGCCCGCCGGAATTGCCCGGGTTGACCGGTGCGCTGAACTGGATGTAGGTCACGCCTTCCAACTCACGTGCGGTGGCGCTGATCACGCCGTTGGTGATCGTCTTGTCCAACGACTTGCCGCCGCCGGCACCGGGGTTGCCGATTGCGAACACCGTTTCGCCGGGCACGATGTTGTTCGCCCGCGCCAGGCGGACGGGCTTGGTCTTGACGCCGGCGCCCAACTTCTTGACGTCGACCTTGACAAGCGCCAGGTCGAGGTCGGGGTGGATGCCGATCATCTTGACCTCGCGGAAGACCTGGCTCCAGGTCTTGCCGTTTTCATACACGTCGATTCGGCATTGATAGGGCAGCGGCGAGGTCATGACGTGCGCGTTGGTCAGGATCAGGCCGTCGTCGTTGATGGCGAAGCCTGTGCCCGAGCCTTCCAGGCTCTTGAGCGAGGCGACGGACGGGTGGATCGCGCGATAGACCTTCGCGCCGACATCCTCCTGCGCACGCAGCGCGGCGGAAGGGATGAGCAGGGCGGCCAGAGCCAATGCGGTGGTGAGGCGCGGCATGAGAGATCCTCGGAGGGGCCGGCGAAAGAGTGATCCGAATCGCGGAAGAGCGACGACGCAACAGCGGCTATCCCGTCTGACGCATCGATCGCGTCGCGGGTTCAGGCTGTGTAGTTGGATTATACCGGTCGCGACGGCCGCGTTGAAGTGGGCTTGTCGACCGATGAACGGCGATTCAGTTGATTTGGCCGATCTTCGCCTCGCCCGAAACCGGGTCGAGCGTGATCGAGATGGTCGAACCCGCCGAAGCGAGCGTGATTGACGCCGGCGTGGTCTGATCGAGTTGACCGTACAGCCCGAAGCCGAGTTGGTCGTCGCCGCCGACGGTCACGCTCTGGATCGTCACGCCGCCAAGCGAAGCGCCCCGCCCGGAGCCGAACGTCACGCGGTATGGCATACCGGCGTCGCCGGTGATGGGCGTCGTCGGGTCGCTGGTTGCGGCGATGTGGTAGGTGTGCGTGCTCGTGTCGAACACGACGAGCCGCGGGTCGTCGCCGTGCGAGATAGACTCGATCTTCGCGTATTCGAGGTCTGCCGCGAGCAGACGCGCCGCCGAGGTCAGCTTCGTCGCGTCGGTCTGGTCGAACATGGGCAAGACCAGCGCGCCGGCGATCAGCACGATGACGACCACGATCAGGATCTCGGTCAGCGTGAAGCCGGCTCGGCGTGCGTGTGCGTGTCGTTGCGTCATGCGTCGATCTCTCGCGGCCGGACGAACCGCGCACAAGGGGCGTCACCACAAGTCAGATCGGGTTCGGCCGTCCTTGAGGTATCGACCACGCAGGCGTCCGGCGACGGTCGCGGCGCCACATTTCGTGATGGATCATGCCGCGTCGAGGCTTGCTGGGGGAGGTTGTTCGGGTTGGTGCGGCTGTGCCGGTTGGGCGACCGCGACCTGAGTTTGCCGTTGTCACGAACGACGGACGGCCGGGGTGGATCGGTCGAATGAATCGTATAGATGAACCGTCGGCGACCACGGCTGAGGCGAAGTGATCTTCGCGTCGGCTGATGTGTCACGAGGCGATCGATGAGACGGCAGCCATTGAATCAAGAGCCGAAAACGCAGCGCGGCGGTCGCGCGTTCACGCTGCCGGAAGTGTTGGCCGCGGCAGCGATCTTGGCGCTGGCGGTCGCGGCGATTGCGCAGGCGATCTCAGCAGGTCAGAAGACGACGTACCTCGCGCTCGACGAGTTGCGAGCCCACGCGCTGGCCGAGGCGTTGATCGAAGAGGCGCTCAGCAAGCCGTACGCCGACCCCGAGGGCGAAACGATCATCGGGCCGGACACGGGCGAGTTGTCGCGCGCCGCATTCGACAACTGCGATGACTACCACGGCTACACCGAGGCGGCCGGCGCAATCACCGACGCGCAGGGCGTCGCCTACCCGGAGTCCTACCAGGTCTACGGCCGAACGGTCAGCATCACATCCGACACGCAGTCGGTGGCCGGCTTCAGTCAGGACATGGACGGCATGGTCATCGCCGTGACGATCACCGGCCCGCGCGGGCAGACCTGGCAGTTCACGCGCTTCGTCGCGGAACTGTCGGACTCCGACGGATCGTGAGGCCGGATTGAGTCGCGTGTGGTCGGGATGGCACGCGGCGGAGGCGACAGCATGAACCGCAATCAAACAGCATGGTCAACCAAGACAGGTCGTGCGCGGCGTGCGCGCGGCATGACGTTGATCGAGCTGTTGCTGGCCGTCGCCGGCACGGCGTTGGTCGCGGCGGCGATCGCGGCGATGCTCGTGGCGACGTCGTACGGCACGGAAAGCCGGACCGACATGCGCGAGTTGATCGTGAAGCACAAGGCGATCTCCACCCGGCTCAGCGCGGCGATCCGCTCAGCCAGAATGGTCCTGGAGCAGGGCGACGGCTACATCGTGCTCTGGTTGGCCGACACGAACGAGGACGGTCAGCCGAATCTTGCTGAGTTGCGACGTCTCGAACGCCACGGCGCGACCAACGCGCTGCGGTCGTACATCGCGCCGGCCGACCTCGATGAAACGGACAACACCGCTTACGACCTGGACACGACTGACTTCGGGACGGAGACCGACTCGATCAAGGGCTCGGCGAACTTTCCCGAAGCGCTTTGGGCGACGGATGTCACCGGCTGGGACCTGACGCTGGACGACGCCGACGCGCGGTTGGCCCGCCTGGTGACGTGGCGGTTGGCCCTGCGCGCTGGAGACATGACGGATACAGCCGTGGGCGTGGCCGCTTTGCGCAACGAGTGACGAAGTCATTCGTTGAGTTTAACCGCGGGGTTTACCCCGCGCGTGTCTCGAACGAGAACAGCGGCACGCCACGATGCGCTTTGCACGAACAAGCGCGGGGTAAAACCCGCGAAAGCAGGATCGAATGATTCGCCGGCGACGCAGGTTGTGACCGGCGTTGGACAACGTGGGGGGTCGGCCGATGCGAGCGGTTGGTTGCAACCGATTGTCATATGACGCAGCGCACTTCCCTTTCACGCCCGCCGGCGCGCCTGGCGCGGCGGCGCGGCATCGCGTTGATGCTGGTCATTGTGTCGCTGGCCGTGGCTGGCACGCTCGCGGTGGCGTTCATCGCCGCGCAAGGCACGACGACCGGCATCATGCACAACGCCGAGCGCACGACCCGCGCCCGGACCATCGCCGAGGCGGCCTTGCAGATGGCCATCAGTGAGATCAAGACGAACGCCGACTGGCGCACCGCCTTCACGCACGGCCAATGGGTGACCGACGCGTCGCACGGCGGCGGCACGTTCAGCCTGTGGGGCGAGGACGGCCGCGACCTCGATGGCGACGGCGTGATCAATGTCGCCGACGAAGAGGGCGACGGCGACTTGGCCGACGATCAGACGGACTACGTCACGCTGACCGTCGTCGCGCGGTACGACACCGTGGTCCACAAGGTCCAGGCCGTCGTGACGCCGGGCGGTGAAGAAGGAGAGCAACTCGTCGTGCTCCTGGTGGTCGACGACGCCGACAGCCTGACCGCCGGCGAAGCGGCGCGCAGGTCGCTGATAGAGAGTTGGAACTACGACGTCATCCCGATTTCCGACTCGGCCTCGCAATCCGAATTCGACGCGGCGCTACTCACGGCCGACGTGGTGTACGTCACCTGCGACACCAGCGCGTCGAGCGTTGGCAGCAAGCTGGCTAGCACGGCGCTTGGCGTCGTGGTCGAGGAAGCGGGCCTGTTCGATGAGCAGGACCTGTCCTCGACGTCCGGATCGGTGGCTTCAAACACGATCGAGATCACCGACAACACGCACTACATCACCAGCCCGTTTTCGATGGGGAGTTTGACAATCCACGGCGGCGCCGGCGACCTGGTCTCCGCGACGGGGACGGTCTCGCCGGGCGGCAGCGTGTTGGCGGAGTCCAGCGGCGGCGCGGCCCAGTTGGTCGCCATCGACATGGGCGGCCAGACGCACGACGGCGACGAAGCCGTCGGCCGGCGTGTCGCGTTGCCCTGGGGTCAGGCGTTGTTCGCGTTCGAGAATCTGAACACCGACGGCAAACTGGTCATGCGGCGGGCGCTGGACTGGTGTGCCCTGCCACCGGCAGGGCCGCCCGCGCTGGCGCATTGGCGGCTGGACGACGGCAGCGGCCTGATCGCGACCGACTCGAACGGCGGGCACGACGGCACGGTCAACGGCGGCGCGCCGTGGGTCGTGGGTCAGGTCGGCGGGGGGATGGAGTTCGACGGGGGCAACGACTTCATCAAGATCGACGACCACGACGACTTCGACGTCACCGACGCGCTGACGATCACAGCCTGGATCAGGCCGCAGAGCTTCGGCTCGGGCGACGCGACCAACATCATCCTGCGTAAGGGGGAGGGCAACCCGAACGTCTGGCAGTTCGCGCTCGACGACGGACGAATCACGCTCTATCTCGATGAGGGTGACGACGCCGGGACGAAGGGAGACACCGTCTTGGAAGCCGACACGTGGTACCACGTCGCCGCGACCTGGGACGGTTCGACGATTCGGCTGTTTATCAACGGTGAGTCCGACAACGGCAACGGCGATTCGCGCAGCGGGACGATCGGTACGGACAACCGATCGGTGTATCTCGGCGGCCGCGCGGGCACTGACCCGTTTGAGGGGACGATGGACGACGTGCGGTTTTACAACCGCGCGCTGAACCCGCTTGAAATCCGCGCGATGTACGAGGAAGGCACGGCCACCAACCGCCTGCCGGCGGCGCTGCTGAAGTACGACTTCGAGGAAATCAAGCCGAGCGCCACGCTGGTCAGTCATTGGACGCTCGACGAATCAGGCAGCGGCGGCGGCGGCCTGGCAGCCAGCGACCAGATCATCCTGGACGACTCGGCCGAGGTCGATAGCTACCTGTCCTCGTCAGGGGCGTACAGCCCGACGACCAGGTCAGCCAACGCGATTATCTCAACCAACAGCACATCGAACGGCAAGGTCGATATCGCGAACCCATCGACGTTGTTCGGCGACGTGTATGTCGGTGCGGGGGGCGATCCGGACGACGTGGTCGACACTTACCCGGGATCGATTACCGGTGACGAATTGGTGCTCGACTCGAACGTGAACATCCCGAATCAGAGCGCGCCATCAGGCATGCCGTCGTCGGAAGGCGATCAGACTTATACGACGACCCAAACATGGACCAGCGACCGCAAGTTCGGCACGCTGGTGTTGGACAACGGCGCTCAGATCACCATCAATGGCAACGTTCGCGTGCAATGTACGACCGAACTGGTGATCAAGGGCCAGACGCAGATCATTGTCCCGGCCGGGTCGTCGCTCGAACTGTACTCGGCCGGCAACATCCTGATCGACAACGACGCCGTCGTGAACGCTGACACCACTGCGCCGTCGCGCGTGCTGATTGTCGGTTACAACACGGGCGACACGACCACGATCAAGAACAAGGCCCAAGTCTCCGCCGTGCTGCGTGTCGATCACGACGTCTTGATCGACAACGAGGCGGAGTTTTACGGCAGCCTGCTGGTCGGTGACGACATCACCATCAAGAACACCGCCAAGGTTCACCTCGACCTGTCGTTGCCCTCGGTCGGAATCGAAGACCCGCCGGCCAACGACGAAACGCTGGTCAACGCCGGTCTGTATCGCAACAGCCCGTCGGGCGGCCAGGCCGGCGCGGCGGCGCACACGGGCACGTCGGTGCAGTTCGACGGCTCGAACGACTACGTCGAGATCCCGCACGACGACAGCTACCTGCTGCGGAGCGGGGCGATCGCGTTCTGGTTCCGGGCGGACAGCGTGCTCGGCAACAAGGGGCTGTTCTCGAAGGACTCGTCGGGCTACGACAACGGTGGACAGGTCACGATCAGCATGACCGGCGCGACGGTGCGTGCCCGGCTGGAGAGCAGTTCAGCCCAGCACGACCTGGTGGCCGGGCCGGTATTGGCCAACACGTGGTACCACGTCGTGCTCACGTTCGGGCCGGACGGTATGCACCTGTTCCTGAACGGCACGGAGGCGTCGTCGAGCAGTTACACCGGCGGCCTGGGCGCGACCTCCGGCGGCAGCGGCAACACCGAGCCGATTGCGCTCGGTGTCGATACTTCGACGTCGGGCAACGGCACGATCAGCGGATGGAGCAACCCGTTCGCCGGCCGAATGGACGACGTGCGCATCTACAACTATGCGCTCGACGCCACACAGGTCGGCGAGCTGTACGCGGGCAACAGTCTCAGCGAGTCAACGCTGCCCCCCTCGGTCGTGCCGGACACCAGTGGGTACGGCGCATCGCTTGATCTATTCATTGAAGACACGTCGGATGTGGATTGGCTGGTCGGCGGCGGGCTGGAAGTGCTCAGCGACGCGCGGCTCGAGCCCGCCGCGCCGGGGGACAAGGTCGTCACAGGCGTGACGGTTGAGAACGCGGTGTCTGTCGAGGTCGAGATACAGACCGACAGCAACTCGCAGTCCGGCCCGGCGCGGATCGTCGCGTTTGGGCAGTCGGCCACCGACGTCAACTTCTTTCTCGGGCAGGACGGCCAGAACCTGGTCGTTCGGATTCGCACAACCGACACCGGTTCGAACGCGTCGCCCGACATCGTGGCGACGAACGTGTTGGATGAGAACAGCCGACAGCACGTCGTTGTCGCCTACGACGGCGCGGAGGTGCGCATCTATATTGACGGGACGCTGGCGCACAGCGAGGAGCATACCGGTGGTTTGACGTCGTGGGACGACACCGGCCTGATCGCCGTGGCTAACGACCCGACGACCGCCAAGCCGTGGCTTGGCAAGCTGTACAAGGTCGTCGTCTGGGACCAGGCGTTGGGCAACGCGCAGGTCGGGCGGCTGGTGGACGGCGAGGCACCGGGCCTGCCCGGCGGCATCGGCGGGGCGTTCACCGCCGTGTGGACGGAGCGGCCTTGAGACTCGACGAGTTTGAACGAGTGGGAAGGACCCGAATGATGCCTTACACGAAGCAACCTGATACAGGCCGTCATCCGCGCGGCGCGGCGTTGGCGTTGGTCGTCATCGCCGTCATCATCGCGGCTGTGCTGGCGTTGACATTCATCGCCGCGCAGTCGACCAGCTCGGGCATCATGCTCAACGCGCGACATCAGTTGCGTGCCCGCGCGATTGCTGAGGCCGGGTTGGAAATGGTCATCGCCGAGGTCCGGTCGAACGCCGACTGGCGGTCGGTTTTCGTCAACGGCACGTGGGTGGACAACGCGACGCACAACGGCGGGACGTACACGATCGTCGGCGAAGACGGCGATGACCTGGACGGCGATGGGGTGATCGATGGCGACGGCGATCTGACCGACGACGCGAACGACCCGGTGACCATCACGGTGGTCGGCAATTACAAGGGTGTCGCGCACATGGTGCAGGCCGTGGTGGTTGGCTCGACCGACGGGCTCATCCGGCTGCTGTTGGTCGTGCCGGACCCAAAAAACCTCGACGAGCAGTACCGCGCACGACGCAAGCAGGCGACGGCCTGGGGATTCAAGGTCACGCTGATCGACGACGGCTCGACACAGAGCGAGTTCGACGAAGCGGTGGCCGCGCACGACGTGGTTTGGGTCGCCGACTCGTCCACGGCGACATCGGTCGGCAGCAAGCTGTTCAACGCGCCGATTGGCGTCGTGAACGAAGCGCCCGGCCTGTGGGACGAGTTCGGCTTCACGACAAGCAGCGCGGGCACGTCGTCCGCCAACGACATCGACATCGTCGACAACTCGCACTACATCACCGAGCCGTTTGCGACCGGGCTGCTGTCGATCCTGAATCAGCCGAAGTCGCTTGCGCGTTCGGGCGACGCGATCGCGCCGGGGGCTGATCGGTTGGCCGACGGCAAGACTCTGGGCACGCGCACACTGCTGACGCTCGACGCCGGCAGGCAGTTGGCCGAAACGGGCACGGCCGTTGGCCGGCGCGCGGTGATCCCGTACGGCCGCGTCGATGAGCTAAACGACAACGGCAAGACGATCGTCAAGCGGGCGCTGGAGTGGGCCGCGGCCCCGCCGGTCGGCCCGCCGCCGCTGGCGCATTGGCCGCTGGACGAAACAACCGGCATCGTCGCGCACGACATCCGCCGATCGCACGACGGCGATGTCAACGGCGCGGGCAACTGGCAGCTCGGTCAGGTCGCCGGCGCGCTCTCGTTCGACGGCTCGAACGACTTCATCCGCATTCCGCACCACGACGACTTCAATGTGACCAGCGCGTTGTCGGTGACGGCCTGGATCAACGGCCGGGTCTGGGGATCGAGCGTCGAAGACGTCGATCCGATCCTGCGCAAGGGCGAGGGCAACCCGAACGTCTGGCAGTTTTCGATCCGGCAGGGCCGACCGACGCTTTTTCTCGAAGACTACGACGACTATGGCATCCGCGCGAACACCGTGCTCGACACCAACCGCTGGTACCACGTCGCAGCGACGTGGGACGGCAGCACGGTGCGCATCTACATCGATGGCGTGTTGGATCACTCGGAAAGCCGTTCCGCGCCGATCGGGACCGACTCTCGGCCGCCCTACATCGGAGGCCGAGCGGGCACGACCGACCTGTTCAACGGCCTGATGGACGACGTGCGTTTCTACAACCGCGCGCTGAACGCGGCGGAGATCAAGGTGCTGTTTGAGGAGGGCGGCAAGGGCGACTTTACGCCCCGTTTGTTGTTGGAGTACGCGTTCGAAGAGGTCAAGCCGTCGCCGGCGCTGGTCGGCCATTGGCAACTCGAAGAGACGGGCGGCGGCGGCGGCGGGCTGGTCGCCAGAAGCCGCGTGCGGATTCTCGACCATGCGCGGGTAGACAGTTACAGCTCGTCGGCCGGCGCGTACAGCAAGGGCAACAGCGGTATCGACGCGCTGGTGGGGATCAACAGCACGTCGGACAACCGGTTCCATGTCGATACGTCCGCCAGCCTGTTCGGCCACGCGTTCTGCGGGGCCGGCGGCGACCCGGACGACGTGATCGAAGCGCACCCCGGTGCGATCTCCGGCAACCGGCTCGCGCAGACGTCGAACGCCGACATCTCGGACCGCTCGTCGCCGACGGGGCTGCCGTCGAGTTCGGGCAATCAGACGATCTCGGGGCCGGCGGTCTGGAGCACGAACCGCACGTACGACAACCTGACGCTCGCGTCGTCGGCCGTGGTGACCGTCAATGGCAGCGTGACGGTCCATGTGCGCAGCCAGTTCGAGGCTTCCGGCCTGGCGCAGGTCGTGATCCCGGCGGGCTCGCGGCTGACGATGTACGTCGGCGGGGCGGTCACACTGTCGGGCTCCGCCAATGTTCACGGCACGAGCGCCGATCCGGGTCGGCTGATCCTGACGATGTACCACAACTCCTATTCGGCGACGGTGCGCGACACCGCGCGGCTCGGCGCCCGTCTGCACAGCGACAACGACCTGACGGTGCGCGACAACGCGCGGTTTTTTGGCAGCGCCAAGGTGCGCGACCAGATTGTCATCGAAGACACCGCCCGCGTGCATGTCGATGTCGATCAGCCCGGCGTCGGCATCACCGACGCGCTGGCCGTGGACGTCTCGAACGCCGACGCCGAGCTGACCAACAGCGGCTACTACCGCAACGGCGCGTCCGGCCTGCAGTCGGGCGCACGCGCGTTCACCGGTAACGCCGTGCGCCTCGACGGGACGAACGACTTCATCGAAATCCCGCATCACGACGCTTATCTGCTGCGCAGCGGGGCCGTCGCCCTCTGGTTCAAGACCGACAACGCGTCGCGCACGCAGGGCCTGCTTTGCAAGGATGCGTCGGGGTTCGGCAGCGGCGGTCACCTGAATATGACACTGATCGGCGGCCGTTTGCGGGCGAGACTGTCTGGCACGTCGTCGACTGCGGAGTTGATGTCGTCGAGCTTGCAGTCGGACCGTTGGTATCACGCGATCGTGGCGTTCGGCCCGGACGGCGTTCGGCTGTACGTCGACGGTGCGCTGGTCGATACCGACTCGTACGTCGGCGGGCTGGGCACGACGTCAGGCGGGAAGGGCAACTACTCGCCGCTGGTCGTCGGCGTGGATACGTCCGGCGCGTCGGCCACGTCGCCGAGCGGGTGGAGCAACCCGTTCATCGGCGATGTCGACGACGTGCGCATCTACAACTACGCGTTGGACGACACGCAGGCGGGCGAGCTTTTCAACAACCAGCCGTTCAGCGAGTCGACGTTGCCCGGTTCGGTCGTTGCTGACACCGGGCCGATCGGCGGCACGCTCGATCTGCTTATCCCCAATACGAGTCTGATCGCGTGGCAGGGGTCGGGCGGGTTGACGGTTCAGCAGGCCTTGTCGCTGGTGTCGGACGGCCCGGCCACGAAGGTGCACGACGGCCTACGCGTGAACGACGAGATGTCGATCGAGCTGATCTTCGCGCCGGCGGACAACAACCAGAACGCACCGGTTGTTTCATACGCGGCCGGTTCGACGAACCGCAACTTCACGTTCAGCCAAACCCACCAGACGTTTACCTCGCGGCTGCGCACGGGCAGCACGTCGAGCGCGGGCAGCCCGGAACTGGCGACGCCGAACGTCCTGGAGAAAGACCTGCGGCAGCACGTCGTGGTGACGTTCGATCAGACGACCTTGCGCGTCTATCACGCGGGCAACCTTGTCGCGTCCGAGCCGTTGTCTGGCGATTTCAGCACGTGGGATATGACCCACCTGCTGGCCGTGGCAAACGACGTGACGGGGAGCAAGCCGTGGCTGGGCACGCTGCATCGGTTGGCCGTCTACGACCGCGCGTTCAACGACATCCAGATCCGCAACGTGTTCAACGGCCTGCCGCCCGGCGACGGCCTGGCCCCGAACTTCAGAGTGCGGTGGATGGAACGGCCTTGAGCGGGTGGCGGTTCACATTGACCCTCAGCGTTCGTGCCACGGCCGTGTCGGCCGTGAGGTGCGTCGAGGGTGATCCGCACGGCCGACACGGCCGTGGCACAAGACCAGCGCCCGACTGAAAGCAAGCCGCTGCCTTAGAGCCGCGTGACGCAGGTCGCCTTGCGGCTTGCGTCGGCATGAGCCACAATCCCCGGTCTCATGCCAGAAAACGAAGACGCCAAACCCACTTCCGAAGATCAATCCTCCGCAGACGGTGTGCAGTCGCCGCCCTCGACCTTGATGGGCACGCTCACGCGGCTGGGCCCCGGCATGATCATCGCCGGGTCGATCGTCGGCTCGGGCGAGCTGATCGCCACGACCACGGTCGGCGCGAAGGCCGGCTTCGCGTTGCTCTGGCTCATCCTGATCGGCTGCCTGATCAAGGTCTTTGTGCAGGTCGAGGTGGGTCGGTTTACGGTTACGCACGGCAAGTCGTCGATCGAGGCGTTGAACAGTCTGCCGGGTCCGGGCGGGTCGTACAAGCGCGACATGGGGCAGGGCGGCAAGCGAGGCTTCGGCGCTCACCCGTTTGTCTGGCTGTTCCTGATCGTCACCATGGCGGTCATCACACAGCAGGGCGGGATCATCGGCGGTGTCGGGCAGGCTTTAACCGTCGGCTTCCCGCTGACGGAGCGCGGCGAGCAGTACAAGGAAGCGCAGGATCGCGCGATCAAGATTCAGGTCGAGCTCGGTCAACAGTACAAGGCGCTCGGCGACGAAAACGCCGGCAGTGACTCATCGGGCAAGTCGCGGGCGGAGGCGTTACGCGACGCGGGGATCGGATTGAACGACGTCATCGATGCACGGCTGGCCGTGGCGGCGAAGGACATTGCCGAGGACAAACGCAAGGCCGCAGAGAATCGTCTGCAAGAGGTCTTGTCGAAACGACGATCGATTGTCGGTGATGAATCGGCCGACGCCTTCGCCGCGACCGAAGCGCGCCTCGTGGCCGAGACGACCGCGCTGCGCGCCTTCGACGACGACAAGCCGCGGGACGACGCGATCTGGGCGACGATCCTGGCGGTGGTGACGGCGATCCTGCTCTACATCGGGCGGTACGGATTGATCCAGTGGGTCGCGACGATCTTCGTCGTGATGTTCACACTCATGACGGTCGGCACGTTGATCATGCTTCAACTGAATCCGGATTGGGCGGTTACCGGGTCGGAGTTCGCGGAGGGCTTCAAGTTCAGCGTGCCGGAAAAACGCCCCAACCAGGAGGCCCCACTGGCCGTCGCGCTGGCCGCGTTCGGCATCATTGGCGTCGGCTCCGTCGAGCTGATCATGTACCCGTACTGGTGTCTCGAAAAGGGGTACGCCAAGTGGACAGGGCCGAACGACGGGTCGTCGGCTTGGGTCGAGCGGGCAAAGGGTTGGATGCGCGTCATGCGGATCGACGCCTGGCTGTCAATGGTCGTTTACACGTTCGCGACGGCGGCGTTCTACTTGCTGGGCGCGGCCGTGCTCGGACGGAGTGGGTTGGTGCCGGAGGGCACGGCCATGGTCCGCACGCTCAGTGAGATGTACGTGCCAGTGTTCGGCGGCGAGTGGGCGCAGTGGGTGTTCCTGGTCGGCGCGATCACCGTGCTGTACTCGACGTTCTTCGTCGCGGCCGCGGGCAATTCGCGCATGCTGGCCGACACACTGGGCATCGTGGGGCTGGTTAAGCACGACGACGCGACGCGCAAGAAGTGGACGCAGGTCTTTTGCGTCGGTTGGCCGCTGTTGGCCGCGGGGCTTTATTGGGTTATGCAGGCGCCCGTTGCGATGGTGTTGATCTCGGGCGTCGGACAGATGCTGCTGCTGCCCATCCTCGGCACGGCCGCGCTGTTCTTCCGCTACAAGCGTTGTGAGCCGGGCCTGAGGCCGACCAGCCTGTGGGACGTGTTCCTGTGGATCAGTGTGCTGGGCACGTTCGTCGTGGCGACGTGGTACTTGTGGCAGAAGATGACGGGATAGCCAAAGCCCCCGGCTCTGTCGGGAGATCAGTAATCTGCGGTGCAGGTCGCGTATGTGAGTTGTGGTGTGTCTGTGTGTGCGACGCGTGTTCGATCCCACGCCAAAGGCGTGGGCTTTGGGTGACTACAATCCAGCCGCCGCGCGCGCCCGCGACGTGACCTCATCGACCTTCACCCGCGCCGCTTCCGCGCCGTCGCGCAACACCTGGTCGACATACCCCGGGTCGTCCATCAACGCCTCGCGTCGTTTGCGCGCGTCGCCGAAGTGGTCGAGGATCAACTCACACAACGCCTGCTTCGCGTCGCCGTAGCCCATACCGCCGGCCCGGTATCGCTCAGCCAACTCCGACGTGCGCGGGTCGTCCGGGCCGGCCAGGGCGCGGAAGATCTGAAACACCGTGCACGTCTCGGGTGTCTTGGCTTCTTCAACCGGCGTCGAATCGGTGACGATCTTCATGATCCGTTTGCGCAGCGGCTTCTCCGCCATGAACGGGTCGATGAAGTTGCCGTAACTTGCCGACATCTTCTGACCGTCCACGCCCGGTAGCACGCCCGCGTCGGCGCGGATCATCGCCTCGGGCAGTTTGAAGACCGGGTCGTCTTCAGTGCCGAATGCGTGATTGAACTTCAGCGCTAAATCACGGGTGATCTCGATGTGTTGCCGCTGGTCTTCGCCGACGGGCACGAAGTCGGGATCGACGCTCAGAATGTCCGCCGCCTGCAGGATCGGGTACGTGTACAGCCCGATTGACGCGGCGATGCCCTTATCGACCTTGTCCTTGTAGCTGGTCGCCTTGTCCATCAAGTGCTTGGGGCAGACGCAAGCCAACAGCCAGGCCAACTCGGTGACTTGCGGGACGTCCTGTTGCAGGTAGATGTGCGCCTTGGCTGGGTCGAGGCCGAACGCGAGGTAGTCGATCACGACTTGTCTGGTGTTTTGGCGCATGGTCTGAGGGTCGCGCACGCTGGTCAGCGCGTGATACGACGCCACGAAAATGTACATTTCGTGCGTGTGCTGCATCTCGACAAACTGCCGGATCGCGCCGGCGTAGTTGCCCAGGTGCAACTGTCCCGAGGGCTGAATGCCCGAAAGCACGCGTTTTGTCGCGGTTGAGTCGGTCATGAGTGGCGGATTGTAGACCGATGACGCCGCCAGTCATCCGCCAGCATGGCCCACCGCTCGTGGTCGCGCCACCGGCCGCCGACCTTCAGGTACTTCGGTGACAGGCCTTCCAGGCGGAAGCCGAGTTTGCGGACCAGAGCGATCGACGGTTCATTCTCGGGACAGATGTTCGCTTCAACGCGGTGCAGTTTGAGCGAGCCGAACGCGTAGTCGAGCGTCTGCGACAAGGCTGACGACATGAATCCGCGCTGCTCGAAGCCTCGGCCGATGTAGTAGCCCAGATAGGCGCTCTGAAATGAGCCACGGACAATCTCATTGAGATTGACGACGCCAACGATCTGGCCCGAGTCGCGCAGGCAGGCGAAAAAGAGTGTGTGGCGTCCGTCCTTGAGCCGGTCCAGGTAGGCGTCGAACGCGTCGTGGGTCAGCGGCGGTTTCACAAAGGGGCGGTGCAGCGTTCGGCTGCGTCGCATCAGCGCGATGAACTCGTCCGCATCATCGGCACGTGGCTGTCGGATGACGATGCGCGATCGCTGCTTGGCCATGCCCGCCCCGTCATGCAGGAGATTCAGCCGATCGCACGGCCTCGCAGAATGCTTGAATCAGCGACGCATCTTTCACGCCGCGCGACGACTCGACGCCGCTGGAGACGTCGACCATCCACGGGTCGACCTGCGCGATCGCGTCGGCGACGTTGTCCGGCCCCAGCCCGCCAGCCAGGATGATCGGCGGCAGGCCGGCCCGGTCGACGTTGTCGAGCTTCGACCAGTCGAACGTTCGGCCGGACCCGCCTTTGACCTTGCCGCGCCGCGGTGTGTCGACGAGCAGGCCGGTCACGTTGCTGGGCGGGTTCCGCCAGACCTCGAACCGCTTGACCTGGCAGGGCACGGCCTTCCAGATTTGCACACCGAGCGGCGCGAGATGTTCGACATACTCGCGGTCTTCGTCGCCGTGCAGTTGCACGATCTCGATGGCCGTGGCGGTCAGGACCTGTTCGACGAATTCGATGGGTTGATCGGAAAACAGGGCCACCGGATCTACGTCACGCGGTTGGCCAAGCTCCGACATCGAGTCAATGACGCGGTGCGCCTCGTCGATGGTGACCTGTCGCGGCGACCCTTCCGCGAAGACGAGGCCGAGGTACTGCGCCCCGGCTTCCTTCACGACATGCGCGGTGTGCGGGTCGCGGACGCCACAGATTTTGATCCTCACGTCAGACATGCGGCGATTGTAGGTCGCGTGCAGGTCGCGCCGGATTACTCTGCGGCGATTGTCAGGTCGACGTCGGCATCGCCGTGCGTCGCGATGTGGTCCGCAAGCATGGTGACGTAACTGTTTTGCACCAACGGCTCGTTACGCAATCCAAGCAGGTCGCGCACACGGAGGACCGAGTCCTCAGTCGGCCCTTCGACTTCCACGAATCGGCCGATCACCGGCAGCGTGTCCACCTCGACGTGGCAGTCTTCGACCTCGTAACGCCGGCGTCGTTTCTGGAAGGTCAATGCGTCGATGTAGCCCAGCGCGTTGATCAGGTCGCGTGCGGCCGCGGCGTCGTCGACTTCGATCTCGGTCTCGACGCGCGACTTGACCGCGCCGGGCAAGCGCGGGCCTTTGTGCGTGATGATGTTGACCGTGTGGCAGTTCGGGTCGGAAGGTAGACCGCGACGTTCGACGCGCAGGCGGAGACCCTGGTTCGAGTCACGCAACACACCCTCCGGCGTGTCGAAGTAGGTGTTGATTTCAAACAGTTCGAGCGGCGGCTCGCTGGTCAATTCCGCGAGTCGGGCGTCGAGCGCGGCGGGGTCGTTGACGCGCAGTTTGACTTCGATTTCCTGGGGCACGGTGACGCTCTTGAGGGATGATTTCGGCCGATATGATAGACGCTGTCGAGCGAGATCCGAGGGGCGGTTTGTCAGATCGGACCGGACGGTTTGTGCGGCGAATCAGGCGGGCTATCCAGCCGGATCGGACTTTGAGAACAACCGTTTGTTCAGACGGTCGGCCCATTGGATCCATTGACGCGATTGACCGGCGCCGGCTTTGGCCGCGTAGGCGCGCGTGTGGTGCGTGAGCGTTGCCGGGCTGAGCAGGAGCGTCAGCGGCGTCGGCAGCGATTCAGCCTTGGCGATGCGTCGTAGCCGCCAGCGGTCGACGGCGCCCAGGCCGAGTTGGTTCGCGATGGTCTTGAAAACGGCTGCGGGGTGCGAACGCCGCTCGCGCGTTTGCCGACGACGCCACGCGACCCACAGGCCCGCCACGGTCAACAGCAGGCCAATGGCGATCAATGCGCTGGTCGCATTGAACAGGCCGGACCCGCTGAAGTGGTCGCTCATCTGGCGCAGGTATTCATCGCGGTCAGGCCGCTGCGCCGGTGGTGGGTTGGCTTGCGCCAAGGTGAGCCAGGTCATGCCGCGCCCTCCAGCGGGGTGTCATTCAGCGTTGCGTCAAGGGCTTGGCCGATGTGTGCTTCGCCGCGCAGCGATTGGATCAGATGGTTGACGACACGGCGGGCCCGCTTGCGGACGTCGGCGTTGTTATCGCTGACAGCCATCTCGGTCACGTCGTGCGCGACGTTGAGGATGCCCATCGTTTCGACCAGCCACAGCGCGCTGGCGCGGTGGGCAGCATCGGCGTCGTGCAACATGTGCCCCAGCGCATCGAGCGCGTCGCCGGCGCTCATGTCCAGCAGGGCGCGGATGGCATTGGCACGCGGACGGTTGTCGTCCTCGCGCGCCATCGTGAGCAACTGCTGAACGTGCTGCGTGGTTTGTGCCCGTTGCAATGCTTCGATGGCGTTGGCGCGAACTCTCGCGTCGCCGTGGTTTAACGACTTGGTTAGAACGGTCTCCGCTTCGGTTGTGCGGGCTGACCCCAACGCGGCGACGGCGGCCGAGACTGTGTGCGGATCATCTGATTCAGCCAGCGTGACCAGCGCGGCCGCGAAGAACTGCCCCTGATTCAACGTGCTGATGATGTTGATCGCGCGCAGCCGTTGCTTGGCGTCCGGTCTGCTCAAGTGGTCGGCCAGATGACGGTGAAAGTGCGGATCGATCTTGATCAGTGCTCGACCGGCGGCGAGTTGCTGCTCGGCCTTCATGTTCGGCCAAGCCGTCCAGAATCGCGAGAAGGCGAGCGGCGCGAGGCGGCGTTGCGCCATGGCGCGCAGCCCGGCGTCGTTGTGCTTGGCCAGCGTCGGGAGCAGCGTCGGCAGTTTCGACCAGTCGCGCCGCATCAGATGCCGCACGGCGATACGCGCGATGCGCGGGTCGGCGTCGTTGCAGAAGGCAGCCAAAGCGTCGGCCGGCGCTTCGGACGGGTCGCGGTCCGACATTTCGATCAAACGGCGGGCCGCCGCGAGTCGGGCGGCGGGGTGCGCGTGGTCGGCCAGCGCTTCAAGGCAGGCGATGCCGTCGACCGGCGGGACGCGTAGCGCGTCGATCCAGAGCGGTGCCCATCGCGCGGTTGCCGTATCCGTTTCTGCGATCGTCTTGGCGTCCGGCAGCAGGCGGTCCGGCGTTTCGACGCGCGCCAGCGCGTCGCGTGAACTCGGCAACGCCAACAGGTGACCGAAATGCCAAACGTCCTGCCAGGCTTTGACGCCGCACAGCCGGTCGAGCGTCTGCGTCGCGGCCTTGCGAAGCGTCGGGACGGTCAGCAGCAGCGGGGCGGCGCGGCGGATGCGCACGTCGGTCGTGTCGCGCAGCATGGATTGCAGCGCCCGTGTGAGCCGCGCGTCGGATCGGCCGGCGCTCTTCGACATGGGCGTGATCGGCAGCGGCAGCAGGGCGCACGCGGCGCGGACGACCGAAGACTGGTCGTGCTTGTCGAACAGGTCGATCGCTTCGGTCACGGCCGCGCGGATCTGGCTGACGTCGCTCGCGTCGGCCGGTGGTGTCGCGATGCCTTCGTCTGAACCCGTCGTTCCCATCGCCCTGTCTGCGAGCCGCAGCAGGCAGTTGGCTGCGGCGTGTCGTTGGATCGACGGGCCGGAGCGGAGCAGGGCGGCCGCCAGGTAGGCGAGGTCGGCGGCGCGGGCGTCGGCGATCAGTTCGAGGGCGTTTTCCGCGGCGCGTTCGCTCTGCTCGGAGGCGGCCCGCAACGCTCTGCCCAGTTTGGTGACCGCCTGCTGAACGCGTTGGCGGTCGTCAGATGCCAGCCGGTGGTATTGCGCGATCAAAGCCGCTCGGCCGACCTCCCGCCCGCGACGCAATAGAATCGGCACCATGTGACGCACGGCCACGGCGTCGGCGGAGGGTAGTGCGGCTGCGATCGCCTGATCGACGGTCGCGTCGTCGATGGCATCGACACTGCGCAGAATCGCTTCAATTCGTTCCATGCGGCGGTTTTATCGGCCAGTTGACAGACCGGTGCATTCAGGCCGTCCCAAGGCCGTTTATCGGCGGGTTGGCCGGGTCGGCTGCACACACCAAGAATCGGGGAATTTGCTGGCAATAAAGGCTTTAGGGGGTTTTCAAATCGGCGGTTTCTGCTATACTGGCCGCCTTCTGCCCCATTCGATCAGGAAAGTCCCTATGAGTGTCGGTTCTAAGTACAGCAACATTCAGATTTTCCGGCTCATGCTCTACCGCAGGGCGTTGCATCCCGAGCTGTTTCAGCTTCACGGCCGACAGCTCCTGCGTCATGGCGACTACGAGGTCGAGACCTGGCTGCTCGAGGCCGGCCACGTCGTGCGTTTCAACACCGGCGGTGAGGCCTTGACCGAGACCGTCCTAGAGAATGCTGATCACCTGCCCGAGGTCGGACTCGTTCACGCCATCCCCTGCCTGGGCGAGAAGGACTACGAGATGAAGCGGGAAGACGGCGACCCGTTCCACTACGTCACCGCGATCCAGACCGAAACGTTGGCTGAGAACATCTACGCCTCGACGATGCGCGACCTGCGGGAGTCGGCCCACGACCCGGCCGCGCTCTCGGTCCAGTGGACCGACGAAGACGGCGCGCAATGCATGTCGCTGCTCGAGGTGCAGAAGTACCGCAAGGAATTCCACGTGCAGAGCTTCCACCTGCTCGGGGCCAGCGGGACCGTGCTGCGGACGCAGTCGATGTTCGAGGTCTGCTGAGTCGATTTCAAGACGGCGCGGCCCGTCGATGATCGAGGACGGCGCGGGATGTCGGCGCTTGACGTAGGGTGGGCCAAAGCTCGGCGCGGCCCACCACGAAACGCCCGAATGAAACGTTGACGTCATTGACCAATCGAGCGGCCAGTTGGTGGGCCGCGCAAAGCCTTGGCCCACCCTACAAGAGGCATCGCGGCGGAGTCGGGCGATGCTCAGCACGTGCGTTTGTGGGAGTTGGGCATTGTCATCACGTCAGGCGATCCTGAGCCGAATCGACAAGACGGGTGTCGTCGCCGTGATCCGCGCCGACGGGCCGGACGAGTTGGTCGATGTCTGCCGCGCGCTGGCGGCGGGCGGCGTGGTCGCATCGGAGATCACCATGACCACGCCCGGCGCGCTCGACGCGATCGCGCAGGCGTCGAAGGCGCTCGGCGACGACTGCGTGCTCGGGGTGGGCAGCGTGCTCGATCCGGAAACCGCGCGGGCCGCGATCCTGGCCGGGGCGCAGTACATCGTCTGCCCGACGACTAACATCGACGTGATCGAGATGGCCCACCGCTACGGCAAGCCGGCCATGCCCGGCGCATTGACGCCAACGGAAATCCCCACCGCCTGGCAGGCCGGCGCCGACATGGTCAAGGTCTTCCCGGCCAACCACTTCGGCCCGCGCTACATCAAAGACCTGCTCGCCCCGATGCCGCAGTTGCGGCTCATCCCGACCGGCGGCGTCAACATCGACAACGTCGGCGACTGGTTCGCCGCGGGCGCCGCGTGCGTGGGCGTCGGTTCGGCGTTTGTGAAGAAAGACCTGATCGCCGCCCGTGACTGGCCGGCGCTGACGGCGCTGGCGAAACAGTTCGTTGAAGCGGTGGCGGTAGTGCGGAACGGATAACAACACGGCGACGACATCGCTACACGTGCCCCGTTTAGCGGCGTGCCCACCGGGCCGCCTTCCCCCTCAGTCCCGTCGATTTGTATCGCGCGACTCGGCGCCTTCAACGCTTCTGCCACCCACCAAACCCCGTCCCGTGAGACGTCAACGGCACGACGTCGCCCTTCGGCGTTTCCGCGAACCAGTCCCACGTGCTTGGGCCGAGTTCCGTGCTCGGCTTGCAGCGTTGCACCGTGCCGTCGAACGCGAAGTAGTTGGCCGCGCCGTCGTGCCACGTGCCCATTGCGTCGATGTTGGAGTGGCCCGGCTCGATGCAGCAGTAGTTCATATGCCGTCGCGGGTCTTCCTCGGTCAGCAGCGGCGTCGGCGCGGGGTGTTCGCTGTCGTCAGCCGGATCGACCCAATACGCTTCGAGCGGGATCGAGTACTTCCGGGCGCCGACCCACGACAGGTATGAGCCGTAATCGAAGTTGCCGTTGCTGCCGACGCCGCTGGCGAACACGCCCTTGGGCAACGAAGGACATCGATACACCGCCAGCGCGCTCTCCTCGCCGCCCATGTAGTTCAACAGCGTTCCCCGCCGGCTCGTGCCCCAAGGCCAGGCCTCGCTGCCCATCCACGGGCCTTGCCACTCTTCAGGCCCAACCCAAAGGCTGGCGTAGCAACCGGGCAGGCGGCCTTGATGGTCGTTTGAAAACGTGAAGAAGCCGAATCCGACCTGCCGCATTTGGCTGCGACAAACCAGGTCGCGCGAAAACTCGCGGGCTTTGCCCAGCCCCGGTAGCAGCAGCGCGATCAGCAGGATGATCAGTGACACGACCACGAGCAACTCGATGAGCGAGAAGGCGGGGCGGGTTGAGCGCGTCATCGGGCGTCTGCTGCGGTGACTCATAATCGACGCCTGTCGGTGGAGCGGTCGGCGGCTGGCAAATGATAGCCGTCCGCGGGACACCGCAGAACGACTCAGCCCCGGCGTCAATTGCGTTGCAGCGGGTCCCAGTACTCGAGGTTGTCACGCCCGCCGTCGGCCACGGGGTGCAAGTTTTCATCGACATCGGGCACGATCTCGGCGTGTCCGTCGGCCATGCCGACCACGCCCGTGTCGTGATGCCGTGTCCCGTTGACGCCTTCTGTGAACGAGTGGATGAACGGCCACCAGAGTGTCAGCGACACGCCAAGATTCGCGCCGCCGTTCGACTTGGGGTGCGAGTCGCCGACCACGATCAGCTTCGTTGGCTCGACGACAGACGAGATGCGCGTCCAGCGGGTTGACCTGATGCCGTGACTGGTGATCGAGTTGTTCGTCAGGTGGCAGCCGGGGTGCGAGTAGACGCCGAGGAAGAAACCGTTGTAGCCGTATCCAATGTAATGAGCGTCGTAGTTCCACCCCCAGGTCACACCGAAGTCGGTCTGCGACTCGCTCAACTCCGGGCAGTGCGAGACCTCCGGCGAATTGCCGTACTCCTCGAGCAGGTTGAACCAGTCCCGGCCGGTGTTGAGCGCGCAGTGGCGGTGGGGCGGGAACACGCCGTTGTAGTCGTTCGTGTAGGTCGTCGTGGCCGCCGCGAGTTGGCCCAGGTTCGACGCGCAGACCATCCGGCGGGTGTGGATGCGCGCCTTGCTCAACGCCGGCATCAACAAGGCGATCAACAGGACGAGGATCGAGATGACAACCATCATCTCGATGATGGTGAATGCGTGGGTTCGGCTGACCCGCAGCTCGCGGCGGCCCGGTTGTTGGCCTATCGGCGTCACTGTCTGCCCCTTGAGGATGGAGCATTTTATTCTCGCCTCAGACCGTAGCCATAAGATTATTCGTGCTCTTGTTAAGCTATTTGGTGTGAGGCGGCATCCCGCAGACAACGGCCTGGCGAGCCCGCCACGCTTGATTTGAAGCTGATCGCAATCCAGAGGCCAACGTGGCCGACCGATAGTGAACGAGACGTGCTAAGTATTTTTGTCAGCGGCAGACACGTCGTTGAGGTCGGCGTTGATTGGCGTGCTCGTCGCACGCATCGTCGATCGACGGTTCCTACGCCATGCCCCATCGCCCACGCATCGCGTTGCTGATCGAGTCAAGCCGAGCGTACGGCCGAGGCGTGCTGCGCGGCATCTCGGCGTACTCGCGGACGCATGGCCCGTGGTCGATCTTCCACGAGGAACGTTCGATCGACGACGCCGCGCCCGACTGGCTCGAAAACTGGGAAGGCGACGGCATCATCGCACGCATCGAGTCGCGACGGCTGCTCAAGCGGTTGCGCGCGACCGGCGCTCCGATCATCGACGTGCGCGGACGGTTCGATCTCGACGACATCCCGCTCGTCGAAACGAACGATCGCAAAGTGACGCGGCTCGCCGTGGACCACCTGCTCGAACGCGGGTTCCGCCGGTTGGCTTATTGCGGCGTCGAGGGCGCGAACTATTCCGAGCGTCGCTTGAGCTACTACCGCGAATACGCCAAGGGGCACAACATCGAACCGCTGGTGTTTCAGCCCGCGCAGACGCCGCCGGCCTCGGCCGACACCGTCGCGCGCGAGCGGTGGGGCATGTTGCACGAGGAAGCCGTCGTGCAGTGGATCGACCAACTGCCCAAGCCCATCGGCGTCATGGCTTGCAACGACATCCGCGGGCGGCAGGTCCTCAACGCCTGCCGAACGCACGGCGTGGCCGTCCCTGACGACGTCGCGGTCATCGGCGTCGATAACGACGAGACGGTCTGCGAGTTGGCCGACCCGCCCATGAGCAGCGTCGAGCCGAACACGGAGCGCATCGGCCAGGTCGCGGCCGAACTGCTCGACCGGATGATGCAAGGCCAAACGCCCGACAAACACAAGGCGTTCATCAATCCGGTCGGCGTGGTCACGCGCCGGTCAACCGACGTCCTTGCCATCGACGACCGCGAGATCGCGCAGGCAGTCCGGTACATCCGCGACCACGCCTGCGACGGCATCAGCGTCGAAGACGTGCTCGACCACGTCCCGCTGTCACGTACGACGCTCGACCGCCGTTTCAACGCGGCGTTCGGCCGAACGCCCAAAGCCGAGATCGTCCGCGTCCGCGTCGAGCGCGTGAAGCAACTCCTGCGCGAGACGGACTACACGCTCATCCGCATCGCCGATCTGGCGGGCTTCAGCCACGCCGAGTACCTGAACGTCGCGTTCAAGCAAAAGGTCGGCGTAACGCCGGGGAAGTATCGCGCCCAAGTGAGAGGCTGACGGCCTCCCATCCGCGCGACACCACACGAGAAAGGCCGACGGATTTGAGTCCGTCGGCCTGTTATGTGGTGATACATTGCGAGGCTTGCCGTTATCGAGTGCGCCGCCGGCGGGAACGCATCATTGCGGCACCCAGCCCCAGCAGTACCAGTGACGCTGATGCGGGTTCGGGCACGACCGCGGGCAAGTCCGTCGCACGGAGTTGGAACCCGCTCCAGTTGCCCTCGCCGTTCCCGGCCGTGCCAACGGCAACCTCGCCAAGGATGCGACCGTTCGCATCAGGCAGAAGATCGGCGAAGAGGAAACCGCCGGCGTTGACCAATGTCGGCGTTTCGTCACTCAGATCGCCGTCCCCGTCCGTGTCGACGGTGATCAGCGCGTCCCGGCCGACACCGCCGTAGGCATACATCTCATAAACACCGCCCGGTACAAGGCCGGTGATTTCCCAAAGTGACGAAGCATCCGCACTGCCAACGCCGACGAACAGGTAGTCGTTGACGAGCACTTCGGCACTGTTGTTGGACCAACCTGACACAGTGTCTATCACTGTGAAATTGACGGGTGATGGATTACCGAAACTGTCGACCAGGTTGAGCGTCTGGTTGGTGGTGTTGCCAGTGTGACCGTTCACGTCAAAAGCATTCCACACATCACCAAAACCGTATATCGGTTCGACGCCGCTGTAAGTGCCGGGCATCGGCCGGGCGATGACGCCGCCGACAGCTTGGATATCGACGCTGTAGAGTTCCCCGGGGCCCGGCGGGACGGGCGGGGCCGGCGGAGCAGGCAGCGCGTATTTCGACGAAAGGAAACTACCGACGTCAAAGACCTCTTGGCCCGTCAACGCACGGTCGTAAATCACCAACTCCGCGATCGCGCCTTCGAAGAACTCGCCACCGCCCGTGCGCTCCGTACCAATCGAGATCGCGTCGCCGCTGACGTTACCGGCGGCATTTCCGCCGGCGACCATCACGCCATTCCGCAGGAGACTGGCGATCCCGCCGTCGCGCTGTCCAACGAAGACGTTGAAACCCGCGCCGACTGCTGTCGTCGGGTCAGATGCAATGATGTTCGAATTCTGGCGGAAGAAGGTGCCGACGTTACCGCCCGGCGTGACGTCGATGCCGATGCCGCTCCACGGGCTGTTGTTCAACAACGTGCCGAACACGCGGTTGGGGTTGCCGGACACCGGGTCGGCGCGGATGACCGCCGCCCAGGTCACATCGCCCATACCGATGTCGAACAGGCTCGTGTTCGAGCCGGCTAGCCGGTCGTTCGTGAACTCGACCGCCGGCAGACCGTTGACCGCGCCGGCGACCAGTTGCGGGCTGCCCGCGTTGGTTGTCACGGTTTCGCCGCTGACCGACTGGTCATTCCAACTATTGACATTCGTACCGGTTGCGTTGACTCCGACGCCGGCGTCGATGTGGAAGATCCGGTTGGTTGTTACGGGCACAGCCGACGCCGCGGAGACGAACAGGCTGAACGACAGTGACAGCGCGGCGCAAAGCGCGACGACTCGTAATTGAATGCGTTTCATTCGACGACTCCTTAATCAGAATCAGTGGATGCGGGTTGAGGCGGACGTCATTCTCCTGGGTCGCAAGTCTCGCAGGTGGATATGCATGGACTCGCGCCGGTTCCTTAACTAAGGTAAACGCTGAATTCATCAGATGCAATTAGATTATTTCAATCCTGGCTAAGATTTCTCGCCAACCCCGCGCCGGGGCTTACCTGTCTTAACACCAACACCTCATTTCAGCGGTGAGCCGGCAAGCTTGGCTCCGTTCGTATCCAGCACTTGAAAGTGGTGCACGCCGCCGCTGAAGCCCGTCCGGTGCGTCCACACGAGCTTCTTGTCGCGCGTCACCTCGAACAGTTTGACCTCGCCTGGACCCCGTGCGCCGTAGCTGGTGATGACGGTGTTGCCGTTGGGCAGCCGCTGCACACCGCACGCGTCTTTGATCAGCGGTTGCGGCAGGTCCTTGTTGGTCAGTTGCCAGACGGTCTTGCCGGTCTTGTCGAGTTCGACCACCGTGTGGCCATACGTGCAGCCGACCAGCGTGTTGCCGTTGTCGAGTCGGATCGCGGTGAACGCCCAGTTCGGCGTCGCCGCTTCCCAGACGATCTTGCCGGTCTTGTCGTACTCGCGGACGACCTTGTCTAGCAGGTGCGGGACGAGGTAGTTGCCGTTCGCCAGCTTGCGCGTCATGCGTGACTGCATGTGGTGGTTCTTGAGTTGGCATTGCATCGGCACCTCGGCCACGACCTTGCCTTGTGGATCGACCTCGAGGATGCGCGGCTTCGGCCCGGCCTCGGTCAACATCGTGTTGCCGTTGGGCAGCCGTTGACACGTGTTGACCTCGGCCTGCGTGCCCTTGAACTCGAACACGACCTTGGCGGGCTGATCGCGTGTCACTTCAACCACCGCGCCGCCGGGGTACTTGCGGCTCTTGCTCAACGCGAGCAGAACATTGCCGTTGGGCAGCACCCACCCGTCGCGTGAGCTGTGCGGGAATTGCCAGACGATGCGTCGGCCGTCGTCAATCGCACCCGGAACTGAACCAGCGGGCTTGCGGTCTGTGAAAACGATGTGATCGACGCCGATGTTGCCCCAACCTTTGTCGTGTTTATCGACAAGGACCAACTGCGCGTCTTTGCCCACCCACTTGCGTGCGTCGATCGCCGCGTCAGCCATTCGGTTCTGGCTACGACCGGTCAAACTCGCCACGACCTTGCCGCCGACGACGAGGTTCACGCACGTCTTGCCCTTGTGCGACCCGCCGCCGATCCGCATGGCGATGTAGTCACGCTCGACCTTGAACGACTTGCTGGTGAGCGTGCCCACGTGCGCGTCGCCCTGACCCACTTCTTCGCCGTTGCGCGTGTTGTGCGAGTTGACCACACGCTTCCCGACGCCGTTGACGTTCCCCTGGTACTTGGGCATGTCCTTCAGAAGGCGCGGCCCGTCGCCGAACGCCGTGCCGGTTGCCGTCCAGCCTTCATACGTCGCCTTCTCGAAATTCTCGAAGAGGATGTCGGGTCGTTTGTCGGCTCTGCCAGGGGCGGGCTTGGCCGGGGCGGCGCCTGGGCTGTATTCGACGATGTAGGTACGCGAGCCGGTCGCGAGGAAGGAGTGGGTGATGGGATCTGGGTCGTCGGCCGCGTGCGCCGTTGTGATGTTGGCCAAGAGTACGAGGGGAAGGACTTGAATCGCGACAGATTGAGACTTCATGAAGTTTGCTCGGGTTGGTTGGGGATGGGCCGCGCTAAGCCGCAAGCGGCTGCGCGCGCGTGGCCGCTTGCGGCTTAGCGCGCGTCAACTAAAACAGATCAGATCAACAACTCGCCGATCACCCGACCCACCGTCGGCGTCACCCCGACAGCCGCCAGGATCGTCGCACGCATGTCCTCGACACTCACCGGTGACTCGACCGGCAGCATCGGGTGCGCGTCGGCCGATCGGCCGAACACGTGGCCGCGTTTGAACGGCCCGCCGAACAGCAGCACACTTTGACATCCGGGGAAGTGCGCGTGCAGGCCAAAGTCATTGCGGTCGTCGATCGTGTAGTCCTGACCGACCGCCGGGTCGCAGCGGATGGTTCGGCCGAACTCGCTGGCGACGACGACGGCCGTCGTATCGAGTCGGCCCGAAGTCTCCAAAGACTCGATCAGTTGCCACAACCCCATGTCGAGGTTGAATCGTGCGACGTTCATCTTGCTCGCGCCGTCCTGGTGGGTGTCCAGCGCCTGGTACGGCTCGTGCGCGAACTCGACGAACACAAACCGTGCGTCGTCTTCGATTTGATATGTGGCGTGGTTCGCCGCTTCGACGAAGTCGAGGCCGAGGTTCACGTTGCGGCTCATGCCCGGCTTCTGCCGTGTGGTGAGTTTGTCGTGGTAGGGGATGCGTTCGAGTCGCGGTGTCGTGCTCTGGTCTTCGACTTCGCGTTGCAGGGCGTTGATGGTGATGTCGTCGCTGATCGGCCCGCGGCCGCAATAGACCTGCGTGTACGGCGCGTCACCGATCGGACCGCGCGCTTCGGCGATCGTATGGCCGAGCATGGGCGCGCCGGCGTGCGCGGGTTGGCCGGTGAGCCAGAGCGACGTGGCGTGGTCGTGGTCGATGGCCAGCGGGTGCGTGTGCGTGACCGACCGCACAACCGTGCCCAGCCGCATCAATTCGGCCGTCTTCTCAAGTCCCTCGGCGAACTCGACGCCCGGGATCGCGGTCGGAATGGAAGCGCATGGCCCGCGCAGGTCGCTGGCTTTCATGCCGCGCCGCAGCGGCGTGTGCGGCTTCGGGTCGAACGTTTCGGTCTGACTCAGCCCTCCGCCGAGCCAGACGAACACGAGCGCATCAGCCGGCTTCGAGACGAGCGTCGGCCGCCGCGCCGACTCGGCTTGAACACTCGACGACATCGCCGCCGCCGCGCCGGCCGCGACGCCGGTTTGAATGAATTGACGTCGGTTCAGGTCGTGAGGCATCGCGTGGCTCCCGTTGGACGACGCGATTGTATCGGATGCGGCGAAGGCCGGTCAGCACAGCCGGTCGTACGCGCCGCGCAGCAACTGCTCGGTCTTGTCCCAGCCGATGCACTCGTCGGTGATCGACACGCCGTACACGAGTTTCGACCGGTCGTCGCCGAGCGACTGTGCGCCCTCGTTCAGATTGCTCTCCAGCATCGCGCCGACGATGACATCGTTCCCCGCGGCTCGCTGGTCGATGATGCTGTTCCACACGACCTCCTGCTGCGCGAACTTTTTGCCGCTGTTGGCGTGCGAGCAGTCCACGACCAGCCGCGCCGGCAGGCCGACCTTTTCCAGGTGCGCAGCCGAGGCGGCGACGTCGGCCGGCTCGTAGTTGGTCTTGTCCCGCCCGCCGCGCAGCACGACGTGGCCGTCCGGGTTGCCGGTCGTCTGGATGACGCAGGTGTTGCCCTCGTAGTCGATACCGAGGAAGTGATGCTGACCCTGCGCGGCCTTCATCGCGTCGATCGCGATCTGCAGGTTGCCGTCGGTCGAGTTCTTGTAGCCGACGGGCATCGACAAGCCACTGGCCATTTGTCGGTGCGTCTGGCTCTCAATCGTCCGCGCGCCGATCGACGCCCAACTGACCAAGTCGGCGATGTACTGCGGCGTAATGGGCTCGAGCATCTCCGTCCCCGCGGGCAGGCCAAATTCGGTGATGTCGATCAGCAAACGACGGGCGAGTTCGAGACCTTTCGACAACTTGAACGTCCCATTTAAGTCCGGGTCGTTGATCAGGCCTTTCCACCCGAGCGTCGTGCGCGGCTTCTCGAAGTAGACACGCATGACAATGTACAGCCGGTCCTTCAACTCGGTGTGCAATGCGGCCAGGCGTTGCGCGTACTCGCGCGCGGCGTCGATGTCGTGGATCGAACACGGGCCGACAAACGCCAGCAGCCGCGGGTCGTCGCCGCGCAGGATCGCCTTGATTGTCTCTCGACTGTCCACAACGGTCTGCAACGCGTTGTCGGACGCGGGCAGTTGCTCCATCAACGCGTGAGGGCTGACCAGACGCTTCGTCGCGACCACATGCAGGTCGAAAGTGCGGGGCAGCGCGGCCTCGGCGGCATCGGTTTTCGTCGTCTCGTTCACCGTTCGGCTTCCCTTCGGATCGGCCTTTTGAGTGGGGCCAGAACGCACAGTTTAGCCCGCCGAAGCCGGTCGGCCGTAATCCGACCGTCCGGACGGTCCGATTCCGCTAGAATAAGGCCGCGTGCGACATTCGGCCGAGTATGGAACATGACGATGAACGACGCGCAAGCACTGCCGATTACCGCCTCCCACCCGCACCACCGCGTGGCCACGACGTCGCGCCGGCAGATGCTCATGCAGGCGGGCGCCGGTTTCGGTGGCCTCGCACTGGCCGACCTGCTGTCGCGCGGGGCGTCGGCTCAGGCCGCGGGTGTGTCGCCGAAGCTCGACCGCCGGCATCACTTCGCCAAGGCCAAGCGGGTCATCTTCCTGTTCATCGAAGGCGGCCCCAGCCATATCGACCTGTTCGACCCGAAGCCGGAGTTGAACCGATTGGCCGGCAAGCCGCTGCCGCCCAGTTTCAAGCGACCGCTCACGGCGATGGGCGAAGCCGGCAGCGACCTGCTCGCGTGCAAGCGCAAGTGGAAACAGCACGGCCAGGCCGGCACGTGGGTCAGCGATTGGCTGCCGCACACGGCCGGCATCGTTGACGACATTGCCGTGCTGCGTTCCTGTCACGCCGACGGGCTGAACCACGTCGGCAGCGTGTGCCAGATGAACACCGGCTCTGTGCTCGGCGGTCGGCCCTCGCTCGGTGCGTGGGTGACGTACGGCCTGGGGACGGAGAATCAGGACCTGCCCGCGTTCGTCGTGTTGCTCGACAAGGGCGATTACGTCACCGGTGGGTCGCGAAACTGGTCGACCGGCTTCATGCCCGCGACATACCAGGGCACGCGCTTCCGCAACGGTTCGGTCCCGATCGACAATCTCGCGACGCCCAGCGGCGTGTCCGACGAGCAGCAGCAAGCCAAGCTCGCGCTGCTCAAGAAGATGAACAAACGCCACCACGCTTCCCGCGCCTTCGAGACCGAACTCGACGCGCGCATCCGGTCGTACGAGCTGGCCGCTCGCATGCAACTGACCGCGCCCGAGGCGGTCGACCTGTCGCAGGAGTCGGACTACGTCAAGTCGATGTACGGCCTTAATGACCAATCGACGATGGGCATGGGCCGGGCCTGCCTGCTCGCCCGCCGCATGGTCGAACGCGGCGTGCGGTTCGTGCAGGTCTATTCCGGCGCGGGCAGCAAGTGGGACGCGCACTCGGGCATCGAGAGCAATCACACGCGCATGTGCAAGAGCATGGATCAACCCGTCGCCGCGCTCGTGCGCGACCTGAAGCAACGCGGCCTGCTCGAAGACACGCTGGTCGTCTGGGGCGGCGAATTCGGCCGAACGCCGATGAGCGAAAAAGGCACCGGCCGCGACCACAACCCGTGGGGCTTCACCATGTGGTTCGCTGGCGGCGGCGTCAACGCCGGCGCGACCGTGGGCCAGACCGACGAACTCGGCCTGTACGCGATCAAGGACCACGCGCACATCCACTCAATCCACGCGACCATCCTGCACCTGCTGGGCGTCGATCACACCCGCCTCACCTACCTGCTCAACGGCAAGCCCGAACGCGCGACCGTGAATGAAGGACACGTGGTCGAGAAGTTGTTGGGGTGACTACGCGCTTGTTCCCGCGTGCCCTTCCATGCGTTTCAACAGCATCGCGCTGGCCGCCCCGTTTAGCGGCGCGCCCGCAGGGCGGCCTCCTGAACGGTCTACAATTCAAACCGAACCGGTCGCACGCCCCCGACGGAGCGCCTTCCATGCAACGGATTTCAGGAACAGTCGTCAACGGCAAGATCATGCTCGACGGTAACGTGACCCTTCCCGACGGCACGCAAGTCGATGTGATCGCGCACGAGGACGACGCCCCCGAGATGACGCCCGAGTTGGAGGCGGCGCTGCTGGAGTCGATCGAGCAGATCGAGCGTGGTGAGTATTTCACGTGGGACGAAGTGCGAAAAACGCTAGGGGGACGTCATGCAGATCGCGATACAGATATCGCCGCGGGCCAGTCGTGAGATTGCGGCCGGCGATGCTTGGTGGCGACAGAATCGTTCAGCCGCGCCGGAGCGGTTCAAACACGACTTGGACAGTGTGATGGAACACTTGACGACTCTCCCAGGATCGGGCGTGCCAATCGACAACACCAAAGCTTCGAACGTCCGCCGATTGCGGTTGAAGCACGCGGACTACCACGTTTACTATCAATACGACGAGCAATCATCGAACGTCAACGTCCTGGCCGTTTGGCATGCCCGACGCGGTCGGCGGCCGAAGATCTGATGTGGCTGCCCGTATTCACGCATTGTTGCACATCTGAAATGCTTGACCTTCACCGACAGCCCCACATGTCTCATTCTCCGACCGGGTCACGCCGCTCCGCCTTCACCCTCATCGAACTGCTCGTCGTCGTCTCGCTGATCGTCCTGCTGATCGCGATGCTTCTGCCCGCCCTCGGTCGGGCGCGCGACGTTTCGCAGCGGACGCATTGCGCGTCGAACCTTCGCCAGATCGGCGACGGCGTTACCGGGTACGTCGTGGACAACAACAAGTGGCTGCCCACGCACCACGGCGGGGGCGGTAACCCGTTTGTCACCTATTGGATGAACAGACACAGCGCCCCGACGCTGACACGGGTGAACCTCGGCCTGCTGTTGGACGGCATGCCCAGCCCGCAGATTTATTACGACGTGTCGCTCGGCCGAGACGAACGGTCGGCCCTGTCGTACAACGGCCCGGACAACCCGTGGAATGACAGCTACGGCGACTCGATCAACCGCCTGCGGTCAAGCTACCCGGCCCGCTCACGGCAGGCCGAGATCGGCCAGTCCGGCACGTCGCACTGGCGGCTGAACAGGTACGACGGCAAGGTGCTTTACAGTTGCTTCGTCGGTGTTGACGAGTGGAACGGCGGCGGAATCATCGCGGGCAGGATCATCGCCCCGCACAAGCGCGAGGGCGTGAACCGCCTCTTCGCCGACGGGGCCGTGCGGTGGGCCGACGGCGAGTCGATCGACAACTTCCGCCCGGTTGACTCGATCACGCCGTCGGCGGTGGAGCAGTTGGCGTATTACGAGTTGTTGGATGAGTTGCCGTGATTCAGGGTGCCTAAAAGGGAGTCAAAAAGTGGACGAAGATAGGTTGGACTACCTAGACGCCAGTGACATATGGAATTGTCCACACTCCTTTGAGTTTGTGTGTCCAAAGGAATGGGATGAATTGTCTCGGACAGATGACGAAAGCATTCGGTGGTGCGAAAAGTGTTCTCGCCAAGTCCACTTGTGTAGAACGCCTCAGGAGTTTGTTCGTCACGGGAATCAGGGGCATTGTGTAGCAACATTGCCCGAGCAGCATCACTCGCTTATCAACGCGGCATTTCTTGGGGAGCCTTCTGCAGAGGCCGTTGAGAAGTTGAAACGTGATCAAGATGCCTGTTGGGACTGGTGGCAACAGGTGATCAACAGTGAGCCTGAGTTCGAGTACCGGATGATCGATGAATTACGCGCGCAGTACAAGCATCATCCTTCGACTTGGCGTGATATCGATCCCGACCCCGAGCAGGTCGAATAACACTCGACGAGTATCGCAGCTTTGCTAAATTGGTGCCGGTTGCCTCAGTACTGACGTAAGTCATTGACTTGGATGTGCTACTTCTCGGTAGTCCTCCTCCGCCGCGCTCGCCTTGCACGACGCGCGCCAAGCGCTCAACTCCTTCATTAACGCTGCGACGACCTTCGGCTCTTTGCCCGCAATGTCGTTCTCCTCACCGCGGTCCGCGATCAGGTCGAACAGCATGGGTTTGGCGTTTCTGCCGCTTGGCAGGACGAGCTTGTATCGATTGCCCACGAGCGTCGCCGTGCCGCGTGATTCGAAGCCGATACGAGCCGGGCGTTCTTTCATGTCGCCCTTGATGAGGGGCAACAGGCTGATCCCGTCGATCGGCGACACGACCTGCTTTGGCTTCAGGCCGATCGCGTCGAGCACGGTCGGCATGTAGTCGCTGGTGACGGCCGGCACCCTCGTGGTCCGCGCTGTTTTGACCATCGCCGGCCACTCGAGCAGGCCCGGCACGCGCACGCCGCCCTCGAACAGGCTGCGCTTCCGCCCACGCAGGCCGCCGGTTCGACCCGGCGCTTTGTCGTTGCCTTCCGGGCCGTTGTCGGAGCAGAACCAGAGCATCGTGTTGTCCGCGACGCCCAGTTCGCGCAGCTTGGCGCGCAGTCGGCCGACCTGCTCGTCCATCGCGGTGATGCAGCCGTAGTAGTGTTGCGTGTGCTTGTCGTGCTTGGCGTACATCGCCGCGTACTTCGGCCCGGCGACGACCGGCAGGTGCGGCGTGTGGAACCAGACGACGGCGAAGAACGGCTTCTTGTCGCGCACCGCGCCCTCGATGAACGGGATCGCCCGGTCCATGATGACACGCGAGTTGGCCCCGCGCAGGTTGTCGGTGACCAGCTTGCCGTTCGACCAGTAGTGCGTGCCGTAATGCGTGGCGACCGTGTCCGGGTCGGCGTCGCCGGGAACGGCGTCCCACCACGTGCGGCTGTTATTGCCCTTCGGCCGAAGCATCGGGTCCCACGTCGGCACCTTCGACTCGGTCGAAAAACACACGTCGAACCCGTTGACCCACGGCGGCGAGAAATGCTTCGTCTCGCCCGGTTTGCCTCGGTTGGCGTCCTTGATCTTCGTCGTCAGCGTGCCCAGGTGCCACTTGCCGAAATGCCCGGTCGTGTAGCCGCGCTGCTTCAGCGCCTCGGCCAATGTCAGTTCCTGCGGCTTCATCTTGCCCGTGTTTGCGAACGGGATGCCGTAGCGATACGGATGCCGCCCCGTCAACGCCGACCCGCGCGTCGGCGAACAGACCGGCGCACCCGCATAAAAACGATCAAACCGCAGACCGTTCGCCGCCATCGCGTCCAGGTGCGGCGTCTTGAGGTGCTTGTGTCCGTTGTAACCGACATCACCCCAGCCCAGGTCGTCACACATGACCAGGATGACGTTGGGCGGTCCGGCCGAAGCGGCCGACGCGAGAGCAGGAAAGCAGGAAAACAGGAAAGCAAGAAAGAGGATTGGCCGGGGAGCGTCGAATGACGCACTGCGTTCGTATCGGCCTCGGCATTCACTTATTCGTCTACTGGCCTTCATTTCCTGCTCTCCTGCTTTCCTGATTTCCTACTTTGCTCGACCAAGTGCTCCCCAAACGCCACGTGCAGCGGGTCACGCACGCCGTTCATGTGTTTGAGCAGCCGCGCACGCAGGCGGTCCAACTCGGCCTTGTAGTTCGGGTCGTCGATCAGGTTGTTCAGCGCGTCGGGGTCTTTCTCGTAGTCGTACAACTCTTCCGGCACGCGCTTGAGGAACAGGTCCACGCGGGCCTGGATCGCCTTGTCGTTCTGTCCCGCGGCGACCATCGCCTTCATCGTTCGGCCATTCTGCGACTCGTTGCGGAAGATGAATTGGCCATCTGACCACGGGTTCCAGATGTAGACGAAGCGTTTGTCGAGCACGGCCCGCATCTCGTACGCACGGCGGCCGGACGTCTTGTGGAATTGCGTGAAGACATAGTCGCGCCCGTCCTGCGGCTTGCCGAGTAGGACGTTCTTGAACGATCGGCCATCGACGCCCCGCAGCGGTTTTCGGCCGAGGATGTCGAGCACGGTCGGCGTCAGGTCGATGCCGCCGATCAGGTGTTGCGTGTCGATCGACCCGGCTTTGACCTTTCCGGGCCAGCGCACCATCCACGGCGTGCGCGTCGAATGGTAGTAGCAGTTGGTCTTGGCGAACGGCAGGGCCATGCCGTGGTCGGAGACGAACATGACCAGCGTGTTGTCGGCCATGCCCGACTCGTCGAGCGCGCGCAACACCTCACCAACGACCTGATCGGCACGTCGGACCGACGTGTAGTACTCAGCCATTTCGAGGCGAACGGGCGGGATGTCGGGCAGGAACCCGGGGACGGTGACGTCGTTGGGCTTGTAGGCGTTGGTCACTTTCGGGAAGGCGTTGCGGTTGTTCTTGTTCTTCCCGCCTTTGCGTCCCGCTTCTTGCGCGCTTGCAGCGAAGGGGCGGTGCGGGTCTTGCGCGTTGGCGGCGAGGAAGAACGGCTTGCCTTCGGACTTGGCGCGCTTCAGGAAGTCGACGGTGTGCTTGTAGTAGAGCGCCGGGTCGCGGCCGGTCTTGAGTTGGCCGGCCTGAACATGCACGTCCCACGCGTCGGCCCGGCTGGGCAGCATGTGACGGTTCTTGGCGAAACAGCCCGTCAGGTAGCCGGCGTCGTGCAGCGTTTCGAGCAAGGTGGGCACATCGGGTTTGATCTGTTCAAAACCACGTGCGCCGTTGTTGTGCGGGTATCGGCCGGTCAGCCAGACCGCACGCGTCGGCTGACACACGGCGATCGTGACGTGCGCCCGCTCGAACCGCATCGACTGCGACGCGAGCTTGTCGAGGTTCGGCGTGATGTTTTTGACCTTGCAGCCGTACACGCCGATCGAGTCGCAGTTCATGTCATCGACGGTGATCAGCAGGACGTTGAGCGGGTCGGCGGCGCGTGTCGTATTCGTGAAGATGCACGCGAGCAGGCAAGCCGTGGCGAGGAAGACGATCGATGGGTGTCGTTGCATGAGTCAGATGATAACTGATGACGTGGCATTACCCGCGCAGGCGTTGCTTGATCATGTCGCCGACGAGTTTCGGGTTGGCTTTTCCCTTGCTCAGTTTCATGATCTGCCCGAGCAGGGCGCCGATCGCTTGGTCCTTCCCGCCCTTGATGTCCTCGACGATCTTGGCGTTTTTGGTTTCAGCCAACACCTCGTCGATCCAACCGTCGAGTTCACCACTGTCACTGACCTGGAGCAGGCCGAGCTTTTCAGCCAACGCGGCTGGGTCATCGTCGGAATCGACACACGCGCCGAACAGGTCGTCGGCACCGTTGGAGCTGATCTTGTTGCCGTCGAGCAGGTCGGCGATGCCCTTGACCTGCGCCGCGGTGACGCCGAGCTGGTCGATCCGGCAGCCTTGCTCGTTGGCCCGCTTCGCGCCGTAGTTGAGCAGCAGTGCGGCGGCGCGTTTCGCTTCGACGCCCGCGTCGAGCACGGCGTCGAAGAAACGGCACACTGCCGGCTCGTCGAGTAACTGGTCGGTTTCCTTCTCCTTGAGGCCGAGCGTGTCGAGGTAGCGCTGCCGCCGCGTGGCGGGTAGTTCGGGCATCGTCGCGGCGATCGTGTCACGCCAGGCATCGTCGATCACGACCGGTGCGAGGTCGGGATCGGGGAAGTAGCGGTAGTCGTGCGCGTCTTCCTTCTCGCGCTGCATGAACGTCACGAGCTTGGCGTCGTTCCAGCCGCGCGTGCTTTTCGTGCCGGGTTGCATCTCGACACCCGTGGCGAGCCATTCGTCGAGTTGCCGGTGGCGTTCGTGTTCAATCGCACCGTGCACGGCCTTGAAACTGTTGAGGTTCTTGATCTCGACGATCGGTGTCTTGTGCGTTTGGCCGTTGCGTTCGATCAGCAGGTTGATGTTCGGCTCGAAGCGCATGTGCCCGCGCTGCATGACGCCCTCGGTCACGCCGAGGTGCCGGCAGATGTCGCGGAGCATGTTGCAGAACGTCACGACGTCGTCGGCGCTGCGGAAGTCCGGCTCGGTGACGATCTCGAGCAACGGCGTGCCCGCACGGTTCAGGTCGACGATCGAGTGGTTGATCGCGACGCCGCCCGGCCCTTCGTGCAGCAGTTTGCCCGCGTCTTCTTCGAGGTGTGCCCGGGTGATGCGGATGCGCTGCCCGCTGGGCAGGTCGAGGAAACCCTCTCCGCACAACGGCAGGTCGTACTGGCTGATCTGGTAGTTCTTCGGCAGGTCGGGGTAGTAGTAGCTTTTGCGATCCCACTTGGTGAAGCGGGCGATCTGGCAGTTGAGTGCGAGTCCGACCAGCATCGACATCTCGACGGCCCGCTTGTTGATGACGGGTAGCGCGCCGGGCATGCCGATAATGACAGGGTCGCAGAGCGTGTTCGGTTCGGCGTCCTGAAAGTCGGGGTGCGCGACGTTGGGCACGCTGGTGAACATGCGCGAGCGCGTCGCCAGTTCGACGTGGATTTCGAGGCCGACCACGAGCGTGGTCTTGAGGTCGGATTGTGTGGCGGTGACCATGAGGGGCGATTGTAGTGAGCGCGGGAACGGGTGAGCGGGGGGAGCGCTAAGCCGCAAGCGGCGGGGGAGTATGCCGTTAGTTCGCTTCGATCTTCAGGACCTCTTCGAGTGTGTCGATCAGTTCGTCCGCGTCGTGGGGGAGGCTGACGAGGATCACTTCCTGATTGACCAGCAGCTTCGGCACGCCGCTATAAAGTTCGGGGTCGGCGTTCAACAGTCGTTTGTGGTGCGCGATGGCCTGCGCGAGCATGGCACGCGGCAGTTGGCTATCGAGCATCGTCTTGAGTGCTTCTTCGCCGACGACTTCGGCGGCCTTGGCGTGCGCGGCATCGGGCGTTCGCCCGTCAGCGGGCTCGAAAAGCCAGTCGTCAAACTCGGCGAACGCGCCCGGCTGAGTCAGTTGAACGGCCAGCGCGATCTCCGCGACCCGGCAGGAGCCGACGAATGGCGCCTCGGTCTCGGAGATCGTGTCGTTGCACGCGCTGTCGCGGGGAGTCGGCATGGCCAGGAACGCGACCTTGCCGCCGAAGCGTCGGCGGGTTTCGGTCAGGTAGCCGTGCATGTCGCGGCACTTGGGGCAGCGGTAGTCGAACATGTAGACGATGACGTGCGGCGCGTCGGCGTCGCCAAGGATCGGCCAATCGCCAGTGACCTTGATCGCCTGCCCCGCATAGCTGAACTGACGCAGCGTCTTGCCGGGCAGCGCCAGTTGCCCGCCGACGAGCAGGGCGACACACAACCCGCCCGTGATCAACGCTTTGGGGACGTGGCGACCCGCGTCGGCCGATGCGAGGATGAGGGTGGACATGACCAAACCGATCGCGTGCTCCGCGACGCAGTACGGGCAAAGCTGTTTGAGCCAGAATAGTTGGAGACAGAGGAACCACACGGCCGCGCCGGTGAACGTCACGGCCGCCGCGGCTAGCACGGCCGATGCGATTGTGCGTCGTTCGTAGGACGCGCGTGGGCCGACGAAGCAGGTGGCCAGCAGGACGACGACGTAAAGCAGCGCGGCCGGCAGGGCGACCGGGACGACGCGCAGCCACGACGACCACGCGCTGCCGAGCACGGCGTCGCACCCGCCGCCCGACGCGCAGCCGATGGCGACGCGGCCTGACAGGGCGAGCCAGGTCAGGTACGAAGCCAGTGCGAGCCCCGCAACGGCCAAGGCGCGGATCGCCCACACCACACGCGGCGGCGCAGGCCGTCCTTCGAAAAGGCGGCGCAGGCGGGCCTCAGCCGACGCCCGCGAGTCGGCCGAATCGTTTTTGGGCTGACTGGGCGAAGTTTCTGCGGTCATGTCGGGCGATCGTAACAGGTGATCGTCGCGATCCGGCGGAACCCCAGTGATTCGTACAGTGCGGTCGGTCCTGGGTCCACCGACTCGAGCACGACCTGCTCGAAGCCGGCCCGCTGGCAGTACTCGACCGCGTGGTGCATCAGCGTCCGGGCTACGCCCTTGCGCCGCCAGGCCTGCATCGTGTAAACCGCGTCGATCACGCCGACCTGCCCGACGGTCACAACGGTGAGGTTGCCGACGGGCTTCTTGTCGATTCGGCCGAGGAAGACCTCGATCTGTGGCTCGTCGAGCCGATCGATCATCGCGCCCACGAGTTGGTCGGCTCGGTCGTCGTCGAGGCCGTAGTCTTCCCGCGCCTGGTCATACCCCAACTCGCGCAATTCGCCGTATGCGGCTCGGCCGGGGATGATTTGAATGTTGTCGAGCAACTGCTTCGGCGGCTTGTACGGGTCGAGCAGAAACGCGCCGGATTCGGTCTTCTCAAAGCCGCGCGCCTTCGCGGCCTCTGCCAGCGCCTCGGGCCAATCGAGTTCGGACGACATCAGGTACCAGCACTTAGTGCCGACCTCGGCGAAGTGCGCGTCGATGCGGTCGAGCAGGGCGTCGGCGTCTTGACCTTCGCCAAGCCGAACCTCGGCTGCGCAGTTGGCCATGTGCACGGTTGGCCGATCGGCGTTCGTGAACGCGGTCGCGCCGTCGAGGTCGGCCTCGTCGGCGATCATCCGGTTGACCATGACATCGACCCGCTTGATCGCGCGGACCAAAGCCGCGGCCGGCGGCTCGTAGCGGGATGCGACGACGGGCAATTCCATCACAGGTCAACACTAGGCTCTGTGCGTCAAGTTGCCGGTGCCTTGGGTAGGGTGGGCTGAGGCTTTGCGAAGCCCACCTATGGGCGCTTGTTCAAGCAGATTTGTCAACGTTTCAAACGTGCGCCAAGTGGTGGGCCGCGCCGGGCCTTGGCCCACCCTACGTATCGGCCAAAGCCTCGGCGGCGACGGTGTGGATCAGTTGTGGCATCCGCGGGTGTCCGCTACGCTTAGGCCGATGGCCGACCCACACGACCCGTCGGAGCCGCTCGCCGCGGCCGACGCGCCCCAAGCCGATCAGCCAAACGTCTCCAGCGAGGCCCCCGGGCCGGAGGGGCGGCGGTTTCGCATGACCGTCGGGCGGTTTGGGGCCGTGCTGCTGGCCGTGATCGCCCTGCCCTGCGTCGTGTCGCTGCCCTGGACCATCAAACAATACAACCAACAGGTCGTTTACCTGTCGCAGGACCCGCCGATCACGACGGCGATCTTCGACGGCGAGTCGCGCAATCTGACTGACGAACAACGCGAGCAGGACGCCCAACGCCGAGCGATGGTCAAAACGGACCCGAAGTCAGCGTCGAATTTCGTCGTGCTCGACGCGGACGACGACGGCGTCCGCGACCTGGGAAGCTACGCTCTGTTCGGCCGGGACAGCCTCGGCAGATCGATGACGTCGCGCTGCCTGCTGGGCGGGGCGATCAGCTTGGGCATCGGCTTGGCGGCGGCGTTTCTGTCGCTGGTCATTGGCGTAACTTGGGGCGCGACGGCCGGCTACTTCGGCGGCCGCGTCGACTCGATCATGATGAGGATCGTCGACGTCCTGTACGGCCTTCCGTACATCCTGCTGGTTGTGCTGATCGACATCGCGATCAAGGACACGGTTTCGGGTGCGTTGAAAAAGATGATGGGGGCGCAGTTAGCCGAGGGTGTCAGCGAGATCGTGACGTTGCTGATCGCCATCGGCGCGGTGAGTTGGCTCACCATGGCGCGCGTCATCCGTGGCCAGGTGCTCAGCCTCCGCGAGCAGCCGTTCATCGAGGCGTCGCGCGCGGCCGGCGCGCCGGCCTGGCATGTCATGCTCCGACACCTCCTGCCGAACCTGGTCGGCCCGATCGTCGTCTATACGACGTTGACCGTGCCGCAAGCCATCTTGCAGGAGTCGTTCCTCAGCTTTCTGGGCATCGGCGTGCAACTACCGCTGCCGAGCTGGGGCAATCTTGCGTCGGAAGGCATCTCCTCGCTGCACGCGCTAGGCCGAGAGGACGCCCCGTTCCGCTGGTGGCTGATCGTTTGGCCTTGCGCGCTGCTCGGCCTGACGCTTTTGGCCCTAAACTATCTGGGTGAGGCGTTACGCGAGCGTGTTGACCCGCGCAGCAACCAGCGCAAGCATTGACGCCCGCCACTCTCCTGCCGCCCCACGACGGATCGATCCGCTAAAAGGTGACGATCATGGAAAACCGCTTCGGATTCAAGGATTTCGTCAACATCATCCTCCTGGCGGGGATCCTCGTAACGATGTGGTGGGGCGTCGTTCAGAACGACCGGCATTGGGAGAAATTCAAGGAGATCCAGGAGTCGGTCAATGCACAGACGCGCGACCTGACGACATTGCGGCGGACGATCAGCGGGTTGGAATCGACGGTTGAAGACCTCGGCTCACGCCTGCAAGGCAGCGTGACCGTCGTGCCGCAGGACAACGGCAGTCAATCCGGCAATTCACCGACGCCGACCGGTAACATCTTCCGACGTGTTCGAGAGGTCAACAAGTTGCCCGACTACGCACCGGGCGATGTGTTTGTCGACAACTTCTCGTCCGCGCCGCCGAAGTTGAGTTTTCTCACGGCACATGACGTCTATTCGCGGCAGGTGTACTCGCGAATCCTCGAGCCATTGGCCGGCTGGGACATCGAGAAGGTCAAGATGGTTCCTTACCTGGCCAAGAGCTGGTCTTGGTCGGAAGACAACCTGGAACTGACGGTCAAACTGCGCGAGGACGTGACGTTTTCCGACGGCGAGCCGATGGACGCCGACGACGTGATCTTCACGTGGAAGACGTTGATGAACCCGGAGATCACGGACGGCCACACGCGTGCCTACTACCGGCACGGCAAGAACGTCGAAAAGATCGACCAATACACCGTTCGCTGGACATTTGAAAAGGTGTTTTACGAGAACTTCCTCCGCGCGATGGAAGTGCCCGTCCACCCCGAGCATTTCTTCGAGGGTCGGAGCGAGCAGGAGATCCGCAACAGCACTGCGCTGGTGATGGGCACGGGGCCTTACCGATTGCGCGACCCCGAGAAGTACACGCCCGGCGAGCCGATCGAACTGGTGCGCAACGAGCGATACTGGGGCGTGCCCGGGCCGTGGGACCGCATGATCTTCCGGGTCATCTCGAAAGAATCGACGGAACAGATCGCTTTCCAGAACGGCGAGATCGATCTGTTCGTGGCCTATCCCGATCAACATGTCAAGATGCTGAAGGACGAGGCATTGGTGGCTCGTACGCAGCAACTCGTCTACGAACACGTGCGGACTGGCTACTTGTACATTGCGTGGAACCAGAAGTTGAGCGGGAAACCGACGGTGTTCGCCGACAAGCGCGTCCGCCAGGCCATGACCATGCTCCTGGATCGTGAACGCATCGTGCGCGAGTCACTGCTGGGATTTGGCACGGTTGCGTCGGGCCCATTCCATCATTTGGGGCCGCAACACAACTCGGACGTCTCGCCCTGGCCCTACGACCCGGGGCGCGCGGTCGAGTTGCTGAAAGTGGTGGGGTTCACCGTTGATGCTGATGGCGTCATGTACGAGCCGAACGGCGAGCGGTTCAAGGTGAAGCTGACCTATCCGGCGGGGAGCGATTTTTATCAGAAGATCATGCTCGGCGCGAAAGACAACTACGCCCGCGCGGGGATCGAGATTGAACTTGACCCGCAGGAGTGGTCGCTACTTCTGAAAAACCTCAAGGAACGAAGCTTCGACGCGATCACGCTGGGATGGGGGGCGGGCAACATCGAGAGTGACATCGAACAGATGTTCCACACGCGAACGATCGGCGACGGCGGCGACAACCGCAACGCCTACTCCAACCCGGAGTTGGACGCGCTGATTGACAGGGCGCACGTGACGATGGATTACGACGAGCGAATCGAGATATGGAAACGGTGCCACGAGATCCTGCATGAGGACCAGCCTTATACCTTCCTGTTCAGGCGGAAGGTGCTCTTGTGGTTGGACAAACGGGTCAAGAATGTGAAGCAAATCCCCGTGCTCGGGATCAACTACGTTTCGACGTGGGTGGTTCCGCTGGAGTGGTACGTGCCCAAGAGCCAGCAGAAGCGGCGTTGACGTGGCCGACGGACTCGGCCAGCACGACTCGATACGCTCCCGATCCCGCTCTGTCGAACGCGTCCCATGACCGCTTACATCATCCGACGCATCCTGTTGATGATTCCCACGTTGTTGGGGATTACATTACTGGTCTTCTTCGTGATGAAGGCCGCGCCGGGTGACGTGGCTGACATGTTGATCAGTTCCGAAGGGGAGATGCAGGCCGGCGACCGGCAGGCGCGGCTTGAATACATCCGGCAGCGCTACGGCCTGGACAAGCCCGCGATCGTGCAGTACGGCCGATGGCTCAACCGCGTGAGCCCCGTCGGGTTCCGCACGTCGTCACAGGTCGAGTATGAGGAGGCGGACGTCGTCGCGGCGCGTGACCGCTTAATCGAAAAAGTGCCGACATTCGGTGATCTATCCGAGAGCCGTGTCGAAAAAGCGATCCGCAACACGGCGGCCCACGAGAGCATGTCGCTTGACGAAACGGTCGACCGGTTTATCGAGGCGTCCGCGGACGCGGAAGCGACCTTGTCGTATCTCGTCGAACTTGGCGACCTGGAGCCGGGTGACCTCGAAGTCACCGCAGAAGAATTGGCTGCTCGGCAGAAGGCTCTGGAGCCGGACGCGGAGGGCGATGCGGATGAGCCGGAAGCCAAGGCGCCACACAGCCAGGTACAGCGTCAACTGACGCGCTGGAAGTTTGTGGTTGAGTTGCGCGACTTGGAACAGACAAACGCCGAGCAAGCGCAGGTCAAGGCGGTGACGCATCTGGCGCAGGAAGCCAGTTCCTTGGACCGCGTGCTGTTCTCTCAGCCGATAGCGAAATCGCCGGACTTCGGGCAGAGCTTTGTCAAGAATCGGCCGGTGTACGACCTTGTGGCCGACTCGTTGCCGATCACCATTCTCTTGAATGTGCTGGCGTTGCCGATCGTTTATTTGCTGGCGATCGTTTCGGGCGTGGTCGCGGCGCGCAAGCGAGGTGGCTCCTTCGACGTGATCTCCGGCCTGGTGATGGTCACACTTTGGTCAATCCCGACGATTTGGGCCGGCGTGATGCTGGTCGGATTCCTGGCTAACGAGCAATTCATCAACATCTTCCCCGGGTCGGGTCTTCACAGCCTGAACGTGAACGATATGTCGTTCCTGCCCCGTTGGACGGACGACGGTTTGGAGGCGGGCTGGTTGCTCGACATGGCGTGGCACCTGGTCCTGCCGGTCGTGTGTATCGGGTACGGTGCGTACGCGTTCATGGGCAAATTGGCGCGCGGGGCTGTGCTGGAAAACATCACGGCCGACTACGTCCGCACAGCCCGCGCGAAAGGCTTGAGTGGCAGTGTCGTCCTCTGGCGGCACGCCTTTCGCAACAGCCTGCTCCCGCTCATCACGGTCGGTGCGTTTATCATTCCCGGCATGATTGGCGGTTCGGTGGTGGTTGAGTTCATCTTTGGTATAAACGGGATGGGGTTGCTGTTCATCGACTCCATCAAGTTCAAAGACCAGGAAGTGGTGATGGCGCTGACGCTGATCGGCGGTGTGCTGTCGCTAATCGCCTACCTCGTGGCGGACTTGCTGTACGCCGTGGCCGACCCGAGGGTTGCGTATGACTGATCGGTTAGACAAATCGCCGAAGCAGGAGACGCAAGCCGCTCCAGCGCCGCCGGTCGATGCGCCGCGCACGCTGTTACGTCGGGTCGTTGGCGCGACCATCGCGAACCATGGCGCACGGATCGGCCTGGCGTGGTTGGCCGTACTGTTGTTCTTTTCCGTTTTCGCCCCGTTCCTGGCCAGCAGTCACCCGATCGCGATGAAGGACACCGCGACCGGTGAATGGTCGAGCCCGCTGATCGACCATCTTGAAGTCGGCGACGTCACGATTCTGATTTCATTCATATTGGGCGTGGCGCTGTGGCCGATCAAACAAGTCAAGCCCGCGATCAGAGCGTGGGCTTGGCTCGGCGCTACCTTGGTCGTTTTTCTCATTGCGAACGCGACGGTGAGTCCGCCGGCCGTTGTGGTCTATGACGAATACCGCACCCGTGAGCATGCCGGCGAGATCGCAAATGTCTGGCGGGCGCCGATCCCTTACTCGCCCAAGGACCGTTTGCGCGACCGCCAGTTGGAAGACTCCACGAAACTCGATCCGCCTGTCTGGAAAGGTGGGGAATACAACCACCTGCTCGGCCAGACGCAGTTCAACGAAGACGTTGCCAGTCGAATGATCCACGCGTCGCGTATCGCGCTGGCCGTCGGCATCATCGCGACAGGTATTGCGGGGTTCATCGGTGTAATCATCGGCGGACTGATGGGGTACTTTTCCGGCGCGGTGGACCTGATCGGCATGCGCCTGGTCGAGGTCTTCGAGTTTATCCCACAACTTTTCCTATTGCTTATGTTTGTGGCTTTCTTCCCGGGTGACAACCCGGAGATTCTGCCCGGCCTGCCGGTGCCCCGTATCTATATGATCATGGTGATCATCGGGCTGACCAGTTGGTCGGGCTACGCGCGGTTCATTCGTGCCGAATTCCTTAAGCTCCGTAAACAGGACTTCGTCGCTGCGGCGGAAGCGCTCGGCCTGCCGTTGCGTTCGATCCTGTTCCGGCACATGTTGCCCAATGGTTTGACGCCCGTGATCGTCCGCGCGAGCTTTGGTGTCGCCGGCGCGATCCTCTCCGAGGCCGTCCTGAGTTTCCTCGGCCTTGGTCTGATCGAAGACCCGAGTTGGGGCCAGATGCTCAACCAGGCCGCGCGCGGCGCCGAGTTTGTCTGGTGGATCGCCATCTTCCCCGGTCTGGCGATCTTCCTGACCGTGCTTGCATACAACCTGATCGGTGAAGCCCTGCGTGACGCGATCGATCCTTATGTCGCCCGGCGAACGGGTGGCGACTGACCATCACGCCGCTTGCGCCCTGGCGCTGTTCCGCACAAGAAGAGACTCTCGCGATGTCCGACACTCGACAAGCCGACGAACGCCCCCTGTTGTGCGTGGAAGACTTGGCCGTCAGCTTCCCGATCGCGTCGAAGTCCGACGCGAAGGATAACACGCACTTCCAGACGCGCGTGCGCGCCGTCAACGGCGTGAACATGACGGTCTACCCGCGTCAGACGTTGGCCGTCGTCGGTGAATCGGGCTGCGGCAAGTCGGTGTCGGCCATGTCCACATTGCAACTCGTGCCGACCCCGCCGGGCCGATACGAATCGGGCCGCATCCTGTGGGATGGGTACGAGACCCGCGGGCCGGTCGATCTGTTGACATATGACGACCGGCAGATGCGCGAGATCCGTGGCAACCACATCGCCATGATTTTCCAGGAGCCGATGACCAGCCTGAATCCGGTCTACACGATCGGCGAGCAGATCATGGAGGCCGTGCTGCTGCACCAGAACGTCACGCGGCAGCAGGCGGTTGAGATCGCGGCCAAGGCGCTGGCCGACGTGGGTATCGCCGACGCGTTGGGTCGTATGAAAGAGTACCCGCACCAGATGTCGGGCGGCATGCGGCAGCGCATCATGATTGCGATGGCGTTGGCTTGTCAGCCGAAGCTGTTGTTGGCCGACGAACCGACCACCGCGCTCGACGTGACCATCCAGGCGCAGATTCTCGAACTGCTCCGCGAGCTGCAGGCCGAGCACAACATGGCCATCATGCTCATCACGCACGACCTGGGGGTCGTCGCGGAGAACGCCGACGTGGTCGCGGTGATGTACGCGGGGCGGGTCGTCGAGTACGGCTCGGTGCACGACGTGTTTGGCGACCCGCTGCACCCTTACACGCACGGGCTGTTCAAGTCGATGCCGGTGCTCGGCCAATCGCACGACCGGTTGACCGTCATCGAGGGCCAGGTGCCGAACCTCGCGGCCGACGCGCTGGAATATGCGATCGACCGAAAGGGTCAGCCGACCGACCAGCAGGTGCAGGCCAACCCGACATTGGCCGACGTGGTCATGCGCGACGGCCACGCCGTGCGCGTCTTTCGGCCAAGCCCCGAGGAGCAGCCCCACCTGCTGGAGGTCAAACCGAAACACTGGGTCGCGGTGTATGACGAGGACGGAACGCAACACGGTGAATCGACTCGGCCGGACGTGCTCTACCGCCGCGCCGAAGCGGGAGAGGCCGCGGCCGCCGCGCCGGCTTGATCGTGTCTGACTCCCCTTTGGATATCGAACGCCCGAACGCGTTGCGCGACTATCTCCGCGCGACGGGTCGTATCGCCCGTGACGAAACGATTGAAGCGACGCCGCTGGCCGGCGGTGTGTCGAACCGAACCGTGTTGGCCGTTCGCCCCGCGACCGGTGAGCGTTGGGTGGTCAAGCAGGCGCTAGCCAAACTGCGCGTGCGGGTCGATTGGTTCAGCGATCCGGCGCGCGTGCATCGCGAGGCCGAAGGGTTGCGCTGGCTCGAACGACTCGTACCCGACAACGTGCCGCGATTCGTGTTTGAAGACTTCGAACACCACCTGTTGGCTATGTCGGCCGTCCCTAATCCGCACGACAACTGGAAGACGTTGCTGCTTGCGGGCCGTGTCGAGGCGGTTCACGTGGAACAGTTCGCCCGCCTGTTGGCGACGATCCATCGCGACGCGGCCGAGCAACGCAAAGCCGTCGCTCAGGCGTTCGGCGACCGGTCGTTCTTCGAGTCGTTGCGGCTCGAGCCCTACTACGCGTACACGGCCGAGCAGTGCCCCGACGCACGCGGCTTCCTGCACGACCTGATCAACGACACGCGTGGTAGGCGTTTGACGCTCGTGCACGGCGACTACTCACCCAAGAACGTGCTCGTGCACACCGGTCGGCTGGTCTTGTTGGATTACGAGGTCATCCACTTCGGCGACCCGGCTTTTGACGTTGGGTTCGCCATGACGCACCTGTTGAGCAAGGCGCGGCATTTACACGATTGCCGAGACGCGTTCACGCGGGCGGCGAGCGGCTTCTGGCAGGTTTACTGTGAGGGCCTGGGCGACGGCGAGTTCACGAACGACATCGAGCCGATGGCGGTGCGTCACACGCTCAGTTGCATGCTTGCTCGAGTCGCCGGACGGTCGCAGTTGGAATACCTCGACGACCAAGAACGCGCTCAACAGCGCGACGTCGTCGTGGGATTGATGAGCTGTGACATCGTGCAAATCAACGACCTGCTCGAGGGTTGTGTGTCAAACCGTTAACAAGATAGGGTGGGTCGATGCCGACTATCAAACAACTGACTGCCATCGAAGTATTGGACAGTCGAGGTCGCCCGACGGTGAAAGCCGGCTGCGTGCTCGACAGCGGGGTGGCTGGCGAGGCGTCGGTACCCAGCGGCGCGTCGACCGGTGCGGCCGAGGCGCTCGAACTGCGCGACGGCGATCGCCGGCGCTACCGCGGCCTGGGGTGTCGCAAAGCCGTCATGAACATCCTCAATGCGATCAGCGATGCGGTATGCGGCCGATCATTCGATACGCAGGGCGACCTGGACCAGAGGTTGATCGACCTCGATGGAACAGACAACAAGCGAAACTTGGGGGCCAACGCGATGTTGGCTGTGTCGATCGCGTTTGCGCGGGCTGTCGCGGCCGAGACGGGTGAGACGTTGTACGCGCATTTCGCCCGCTTGGCTGGATCGAGCACACAGACGCTCCCGCGTTTGACCGTCAACCTGTTCAGCGGCAACAAGCACGCCGGCGGCACGGACGGCGGCGGCGTTGCAATCCAGGACGTGCTGCTCGTGCCCGGCAGCGCTGCGAGTATCGACGAGTCATTGGCCACCGTCTGGTCGGTATACCAGCACGCGGCCGAACTGTGTGCCGAGCGATTCGGTTCGCCGCCATTAACCGCCGACGAGGGAGGACTCGCGCCACCGGTGGATGGTTGCGAAGCGATGATCGACCTGGCCGTCGAGGCGATGACGCGGGCGGGTTATGAGCCGGGGCGCAACGTGGCGATCGCGCTCGACATCGCTTCGAGTCATTTCTATCGCGACGGCGTCTACACCCTGGACGGTGAGACGCTCGACAGTGAATCGATGATCGAACGGTTGGGTGCGTGGGTTGCACGTTGGCCGATCGTCAGTGTTGAGGACGGGTTGGCAGAGGATGATTGGGAACACTGGCCTTCGCTGCGTGACACACTGTCCGATCATGCCCTGACGCTCGGCGACGACCTGTTGTGTACGAACCCGGCCCGCATCGAACGCGCGATCGACACCGGCGCAGCCGACGCCCTGTTGTTGAAGGTCAACCAGATCGGCACACTGACGGAGTCGGCCGCGGCTTTGAAACTGGCGCGCGACGCGGGCTGGCAGGTGACCGTCAGCGCGCGCAGCGGCGAGACGGAGGACAACTGGTTGGCCGATCTGGCCGTGGGCTTCGGGGGCGATCAGATCAAGATTGGGTCGATCACACAATCCGAACGACTGGCCAAGTACAACAGGTTGTTGGAGATCGAGCGGGAGACAGATTGGCCGGTGGTAGGCTGGCCGCGACGATAATTGCGTTGCGCTAAGCCGCAAGCGGCGGGTTAGCTCAAACGCTGGGTTGTTGCATGCTCATGCAGTGGATCGCGCCGAGACCGACGACCAGTTTGTCGCACGGGACGCCGACGACCTCGCGGCCAGGCAGCAGGTCGCGCAGCGTTTGCAGGGCGACCTCGTCGGCCGGCTGGCCGAACGTCGGGACGAGCACGCCGCCGTTGGCGATCAGGAAGTTCGCGTAGCTGGCGGGCAGTTGCCGCCGACCGCCGGGGCCGTACTCGTCGGCCGGGTAGTCGTAGTAAATCGGCGCGGGCACGGGCAGGGCGGTTACGTCGAGCGGTTGGCCGTCCTGTTCGGTGGCGCGTTGCAGGGCGACCCAGTTGCGTTCGAGTAATTCATGGTCGGGGTGCGACGCGGCGGCGCGGATGGCGACGACCTGGCTGGGCGAGACGAACCGCGCGACGTCGTCGATGTGGCCGTCGGTGTCGTCGCCCGCGATGCCGCCGGGCAGCCAGACCACGTGTCGTGTGCCGAGCGCGTCGTGCAGTTGTTGCTCGATCTGTTCGCGCGACAGGTGCGGGTTGCGGTTGGGGTTGAGCAGGCATTGCTCGGTTGTCATGACCGTGCCCTGCCCGTTCACGTCGATCGCGCCGCCTTCGAGGACGAAGTCGTGTTGCCAGATTGGCACGTCAAGGTGACGAGCGACGTGTTGCGGGATCACGTCGTCGTGTTCGAAGTCGTCGTACTTGTTGCCCCAGCAGTTGAAGGTGAAGTCGTGGAGCGCTAAGCCGCCCTGGGATCGCGCTAAGCCGCGAGCGGCTCGAACGAAGATTGGGCCGTAATCGCGGATCCAACTGTCGTTGGTGAGCCAATCGTGGTCTCGGCCGATCACTTGAGCGCGAGTGAATCGCTCGACCTGATGGATCAGGTGGTCGAACTGACGTTGCGCGTCGTCGAGGCAGCCGGGCCAGGTGGACTTGTTGTGTGGTCGGGTGAACCAGACGGCGTCGGTCGACTCGAACTCGGCCGGCATGTGGTAGCCGAGTTCGCAGGCGGTTTGGGTTGGCTCAGCCATCGACGTACCGCCGGGTCAGGTCGCGGTAGGCGTCGACGCGTCGGTCGCGCAGGAATGGCCAGGCCCGGCGTTGCGGGTCGATGGCGGCAAGGTCGCAGTCGGCCACGATCAGTTGCGCGTCCGACTCGCCAGCCTGCGCGATGACCTTGCCGGACGGCGCGGCGACGAAACTCGACCCGTAAAACGTGATGTCACCCTCGACACCGACGCGGTTGACGGCCGCGACGTACACGCCGTTGGCGATCGCGTGGCTGCGCTGGATCGTCTGCCACGCGTCACGTTGTTCTTCGCACACCTCCGCCGGGTCGTCTGGAATCCAGCCGATGGCGGTGGGGTAGAGCAGGATGTGCGCGCCGCGCAGCGCGGTGAGTCTTGCCGCTTCGGGATACCATTGGTCCCAGCAGATAAGCGTGCCGACTCTTGCGCCGACCAGGTCGAACGTTCGCCAGCCGGGGGCGTTAGCGTCGTGGTCGCCGGGTGTGAAGTAGTACTTTTCGTAAAACCCGGGGTCGTCCGGGATGTGCATCTTGCGGTATCGGCCGACGATGGTGCCGGCTTGGTCGATCACGACGGTGGTGTTGTGATAGACGCCCAGTGCGCGTTGTTCGAAGATCGACGCGGCGATGGCCAAGCCGCATTGCGAGGCGACGTCGCAAAGCTGTTGTGTCGTCGGGCCCGGGATCGGTTCAGCCAGCTCAAAGAACTGCTCGTCTTCGCGTTGTGGAAAGTAGCGCGTCGTGAACAATTCCTGCGTCACCGCCAAGTCGCACTTGGCGTCGGCCGCCGCTTGAATCTGGTCAATCGCCGTGGCGATGTTGGCGGCGGGGTCATCGACGCAGGCGTGTTGGCAGAGGCCGAGTCTGAAATGGTCGGGTGAATCGGGCATGTGGCCACTCGCGATCGGCCGACATTGTAGCGACGGGTCTGTTGTCGGTGAGTCTGGAGGTTCTGGCGGATTCGGCGCATGCGACCGGCTATCATGCCCGCTTGCGACCCCGGGCCCGCAATCGGAATCAAAGCGTGTGGCGGCGGATGTGTCGGTCTATCCGACTTGGTGTTTCTTATGGATCGATCATCGGCACAGGTCGAAGCGAACACGCTGGATGCGCTGCCGGATGAAGGTCTAGCGCCGATACCGACTCCGTCACTGGAAAAGGTTGCGGCGATCGCGCCAAGTGAACGGCAACTGCCCGGATTGCTCGGGCAGCGAACGCTCTGGATGCAGGTGCTGACGCTGTCGGTCTGGCCTTTCCTTGAGCAGTTGCTCAACTTTATGGTGGGGTTTGTGGACACGGTGTTGGCCGGCCGAATGGAGCCGAACAAGGTGTCGGCCATGGAGGCGATGTCGGTCGGCGCTTACGTCGGTTGGGGCGTCTCGCTCATTCAGATCTCGGTCGGCGTGGGCGCGACGGCCATCATTGCGCGCGCGATCGGCGGGCGGCACAAACGCGTCGCTAACGCGGCGCTGGGGCAGGCATTGATCATGGCGGTCGTGACCGGTGCGATCATCGGCGGTGGCATGTACTTCGCCGCCCGGCCGGTGTCGGCCTTCATGGGCGTGCAGGGCTTGTCCCTCGACTTTTCAACTATCTACCTGCGGGTCGTTTGCCTGGCTGCGCCGTTCAGCGGCATCCTGTTCGTCGGCTCAGCCTGTCTGCGCGCGGCGGGTGATACGCGGTCGCCGTTTGTCGTGTTGATGATTGTCAACATCGTCAACATGCTGCTCAGCTTGATGCTCGTCTACGGGCCGGAGCCGTTTGGCGGGCACGGCGTGCGCGGGATTGCGACGGGTACAGCCATCGCGTGGCTGGTTGGCGCGGTGCTGACGATCATTGTGCTGTTGCGCAGCCGGTCGGGCATGCGGCTTCGATTCATCAGGCTGCGCCCGCACTGGCACACGATGCAGCGCATCATCCGGGTCGGCGCGCCCAACCTGCTGGAGGCCTCGACGTTCTGGGCGGGCAACTTCATCGTCGTGATGATCGTCGGCCGAATCGGCCAGTCGGCCGAGGGGGCCGGCGCGCTGGCGGCGCACGTCATCGGCGTGCGGCTCGAGGCGATCAGCTACCTGCCCGGTTTTGCGTTGGGCATCGCCGCGTCGACGTTGATGGGGCAGTACCTCGGGCTCGGCGACGCCGAACGCGCCAAGCGCGCGGCGGGCTATTGCTGGCTGATCGCGGCGACCATGATGGGCGTGATGGGTCTGTTGTTCTGGTTCATCCCCGAACAACTGACCCGGCTGGTCACGGACGAGCCGTCGCTGCTGGCCAGTGCGCCCGACCTGCTTCGCATCTGTGCACCCGTGCAGGTCTTTTTCGCTACGGCGATGGTGCTGTCCAACGCCATGCGAGGGGCCGGCGCGACGCGATCCACGATGATCGTGTCGGGCATCTCGACTTGGTTGATCCGCTTGCCCGCCGTGTACTTGATCGGCTGGCATCTCGGCTATGGGCTGAATGGTGTGTGGTTCGCTCTGTGCGGCGAGTTGATCGTGCGCGGTTGCGCGTTCTGGGTGCAGTTTTCACGCGGGCGTTGGGCAAAGGCGGCGGTGTGATTGACCGGTTGTGGGCGACGCGTTAGCTTGCCTGTGATGGGTCAGGGCTATTCGTCACTGCTACGCGATAGGTGAACAACATGCGCACCGTCACTGCAACCGTTCTCGTGTTGGCCATGACCGGCCTGCTCGGCTGTGGCCAAAGCCGCGACCTGAAGATTACAGAGGTGGGTTACCGGGCCGTCGAGATCGCTTTGAGTGAGCCGCCGGACCACGCGATGGGGCTGAACGATATCGAGTTGCGTTGGAAGCGTGCCTACATCGACGCAACGACGAATCAACCGATGGAAGAGAGTGGCGCGGTTGAGTTGCACGGCCGAATTCGCGGATTGCGCCACTTGGTGATCTGGGAAAAGCCGGGCCACACCGGCCCGCCTCGGTCGGAAGACTACACCAACTCGCGCAACGAGACGTCGGATGGCATCGCCGTGGCTGAGGGATTCTTCGGCACGCAGGACGACACGAGCGCCTACGCCTATCGCGTCGTCGGGTACAACACCCGTGTTGTGGCGTTGCTGTTCCCCGTGCGTGATAGTGTCGATGACGTGGTCAAGTTCGGGCCACACGATCCCGGTAATGCAAGTGTGCCGGTCCGCCCCGACATCGGTGGACGATTCACAAGCGACGGGTCACTGGCGGGAGAAGTCCGCGAGGCACCCGCAAACGCCGCGCACATCTACTTCAGCCGAAAGGTCAGCGACGGCGACGCAGCCGATCCGAACGACGACCGCTACCGCGACGCCGATGACGAGGGCGACTGGAAAGTCCGCATCGATTCGATGGGACGGTTGAATTAAGTGATTAGTCCTCTTCTTCGCGCGGCTTGTGCTGCGCCACGATCTGCTGCTGCACGTTCGGCGGCACGGCCTCGTAGTGGCTCAACTCCATCGTGTACGAGCCTTGGCCGGCCGTGACGCTCTTGAGCTGGCTCTGGTAGTTGCTCACCTCGGCCAACGGCACTTGCGCGGTGATCACGCACATGTCGCCGGGCAGCATGTCCGTGCCCTGCACTCGGCCGCGCTTGCCGGACAGATCGCTGTTGATGTCGCCCATGCTGCCGGTCGGCACGGTCACTTCCAGTGTGACAATCGGTTCGAGCAGGACGGGCTTGGCCTTGTGGAACCCGTCGAGGAACGCGCGCTTGCCGGCCGTCACGAAGGCGACTTCCTTCGAGTCGACCGGGTGGTGCTTGCCGTCGTAGATGCGGATGCGGACGTCCTGCATGGGGCAACCGGCCAACGCCCCCTGTTGCATGGCCTGCTCGACGCCCTTACGGATCGCGGGCAGGAAGTTGCGGGGGATCGACTCGCCGACCAGTTCGTCCACGAAGTCGAGGCCCTGGCCCGGGTCGGCCGGCTCGACCTTGCAGTACACCTCACCGAACTGGCCCGCCCCGCCGGTCTGTTTCTTGTGGCGGTGGTGCCCCTCGGCCATCTTGGTGACCGTTTCCTTGTACGCGATCTTGGGCGGGTGAGTGTCAACCTCGACGCCGTACTTGGCCTTCATCTTCTCCATGACGAGTCGAAGGTGCTGCTCACCCACGCCGTAGATGACGGTCTCACCGGTGGTCGGGTCGACCACGCGTTTGAAGGTTGGGTCCTCGGCTTCGAGTTTGGCGATCGCGTCGCCAATCTTGCCTTCCTCGCCGCGCTTCTTGGCCGTGATCGCCTTGCCGAACATCGGCTCGGGAATCGGCGGGGCGACCATCTTCACCAGGCCGTTGTCTTCTTCGTGCAGCACGACATTGACCGCGACGTCGTCGACCTTCAATACGGCGAAGATGTCACCGGCGACGGCCTGATCGACCTCGCTGTGGTCTTTGCCCTGAACCTTATAGAGATGCCCTAGCTTGACCGGCTTACGCGCGTCGCCGATGTAGAGCGGCGTGTCTTTGTTGATCGTGCCCTGGTGAACGCGGAGCACGCCCATTCGGCCGAACCGGTCGATCACGACCTTGAAGCCGTGCGCGATCGCGGGTTTGGACGGGTCGGCCTCGGCGGTGACTTCGTTCTCGCCATCGGCGTCGCTGAATTGCCGCGGGTTGCTCTCACCGGGATTCGGGGCCAGGTCGGCGATGACTTTCAGCAACGCGTCGATGCCCACCGAGTCCGTGCCCGATCCGCCGGCGTTGGCCGCGGCGAAGCAGATCGGCACCAGGTGACCTTCACGCAGCGCCTTTTCGAATGTCCCGTGCAACTCGTCGGGCGCAATCTCGCCCTCCTCAAAGTATTTCTCGACCAGATTGTCGTCCATCTCGACGACCTGTTCCACGATGGCGGTGTGTGCTTCTTCGACCGAAGAGAAATCGCTATCGCCCTCGGCCTTGGCGTACACGTCGATCACGCCGGAACCGCCGCCGGTGGGCAGATTGATCGGCAGACATTCAGACCCGAACGACTCGCGGATCGCTTCGACCAGTCCGGGCAGGTCGATGTTGTCGGAGTCGATCTTGTTGATCACGATCATCCGGCAGCGTCCGCCTTGGGCGGCGCGTTGGAACATGCGGCGGGTGTTTGGCTCGATGCCTGCCGTGGCGTTGACGACGATCACGGCGGTGTCCGCAGCGTACAGCGAGGTAATCGCCTGGCCGGTGAAGTCGCCGCCGCCAGGCGTGTCGATGATGTTGATGTGTTTGCCTTCGAAGTCGCAGTGCGTCACCGCGCTGTAGAAACTGCTGCCCGCTTCCTTCTCTTCGTCGGTGTAGTCGCTGACGGTCGTGCCCTTATCGACCGTGCCGACTTGATGGATCGCGCCTGCGGCTTTGAGCAGGGCCTCGGTCAGGGAAGTCTTGCCGCATCCGCCGTGGCCCACGAGGGTGATGTTGCGGATGTCGGCGGTCGTGTAGCTGGGCATCGGTCTGAACCTCGCATTCGGATAGTCGCCCCGGTGCGCGGCCGGTTGGCCGAACGTCGCAATCCGGGGGGCGACCAGTATACCGATCGTTGGCGTTGTGTGAAGGGCTGGCTGTGAAAGCGTTCAGACACCCGCAAATCGCCTCCAAATCGTCTTCGTGATCGTAATCGACCGGTGTACCGGAGAGAGGGGACAGGCGACCACAACCGACCGCGATGAGGTCCCGTAACAACAATCGTCCGATACACCGGTCCCGGGGCGAACCGGAACGGGCTGGGCACCCCGAGGCGTTGCCGATGACGATTACGATCACGATTACGATGACGAAGACGATTGCGTTTGATGAATTGGCGTCGGTACACATGCCGACGAGCCCCTAGACTCCCCACTCATGACCGACACCGCCAGCCTCATCGCCCGCGATCTGAATGTGCTCTGGCACCCCTGTGCCCAGATGCGCGACTACGAGTCGTTCGCGCCCTTGCACGTCGTGGGGGCCAGCGGGAGCCGCCTGCGGTTAGCTGACGGGTCGGAACTGTTGGACGCGATTTCGAGTTGGTGGTGCAAGGCTTTGGGGCACGGACACCCCAAATTGACGGCCGCGCTCAAGGCGCAGGCCGACGCGTTCGAGCATGTCATCTTGGCCAACACGACGAACGAGCCGGTCGTGCGACTGTGCGAGCGGTTGGTCGCGGCGTGCAATGGGACGAGCGGTGGGGCAGACGCGTCGCACTTCGGCAAGGTCTTCCTTGCCGACAACGGCTCGACCGCCGTCGAGGTTGCCCTGAAGATGGCCCTGCATGCGCAGGCCAATCAGGGACGAGCGAATCGCACGCACTTTGCCGCGATGAGCCGCAGCTATCACGGCGAGACGGCCGGCGCACTGAGTGTCGGCGACTGCGACTGGGCGTCGTCGCCATACCGGCCGATGCTGTTCGACGTGACGAAGATCACCGGGCTTCCGTACCGCAGTGGGCCGAACGACGTGTGCTGGCAGGATGCGTCGGACGAATGGCCGGCCATCGAAGCGCAACTTGATGCCGTGGCGGACTCACTCGCCGCGATCATCTACGAGCCGATCTTGCAAGGCGCCGAGGGCATGCTGCTCTACAGCCCGGATGTGCTGCGTCGATTGCGCGCCTGGGCGGATGCCAACGACGTGTATCTGATCGCCGACGAGATCGCCGCGGGCTTCGGCCGACTCGGCGCGATGCTCGCCACACACTTGGCGATGTCCGATGTTCGATGTTCGATGTCCGATGTCAGAGATTCCACAAGCAGACAAGATACATCGCACATCGCACATCCCACATCGTACATCTCCCCCCTCCCTGACTTCGCCGTCGTCAGCAAGGGACTCTCCGGCGGCTACATGCCGATGGCCGCGGTGGTCACGACGAACGATATCTACGACTTGTTCCTGGGCGACTACGGCGACGGGCGGGCGTTCATGCACTCGAACACCTACACCGGCAACGCGCTGGCTGTCGCGGTGGCGAACGCCGTGTTCGACGTGTTCGAGTCGGAAGACGTATTGGGCGATGTCGCACGGCACGGCCCGATGATGCGTGAAGGTCTGGCCGACTTGGCCAAAGACCGCCCAACACTCACAGGTGTCCGCGGCTGCGGCATGGTCGCCGCCATCGACCTGCGTGCGCCGGACGGATCGACGTTGCAGGAGGACCGTCGCACGGGCTACGCCGTGTATCAGGAGGCCGTGCGACGCGGGGCACTGCTGCGACCGCTGGGCGACACGATGTACCTCTTCCCACCGCTCAACACGCCGCCCGTAGACCTGGAGCGGATGATCGCGATCCTGGCCGACAGCGTGGACGCGGTGGTCGGGCGGTGAGGAGCCGGGAGCCGGGAGACGGGGGACAGGAGGCAGGAGACCGGGGACACGGGACAGGCCGCTTGCGGCTTAGCGCAACACTTCCACGCCACACCCCATTCCGCATTTTGCATTTTGCATTTTGAATTCTGCATTTTGCATTCCCCTGTCCCCGCCTGCCATATAGACACACTCGGCCGAGGACGGTGGAGCGCGTGGCAGTCTCACCCGGGCAATCCCAGTGAATACAGACACACCGTAGTGGATGCAAGTAATTAAACAGCAAGTGTTTGAGGCTATGTGCTCCTGGCGGTTCACTCCCCGTCACTGGTACTGCCTTTGCGACCGTATTGGCCCAAAGGCAATCCGCCCATGCTCAACGTGCGCTTCCATCCCGACCCCGACCGCCAGCACGGCCTGTTCGCCGAGCAGGGCGGCGATCGTCTGGATTCCACCCGCCCAGCCGGCTCGCGGTTCAACGTCCTGCTGACCGAAGACCGCCCACGTGAGGAAAGCCACTGGACCCGCCAACTGCCCCGGCTGCTCGCCCCACAGGGTGTCACCGCCTTCATCGCCCGGACGGGCAAGGAGGCCGTCGCGTGTGCCGAACGCGTGGCGATCCACGCGGCCGTCATCGACCTGGCCACTCCCTTGAGTGACGCCGACTCCTCCCAGCCGGCCGTCGACCCCACGCAACTCTGGCTGCTCGAACTGTTCCGCCGACTCCCGCAGCGACCGCCGACGGTCGTGCTGCATGGCGGCTTTTTCAGTCAGCGCAAGGTTGACCGCATCCTGAGCAAAGCGCTCCGTCTCGGCGCGTTCAGCGTGCTCGCTAAACCGGTTGACCTCGAACAACTGCTGCGCGTCTTTCAGCGGATGGTCGACCGCCGCTACGCCGGCGCCTGGCCCGCCCCGAATTCCGCCGGCCCGCCCAACGACACAACCACGTGAGACCGCGTGTCTCAGTTCCATTTTGATCACCCCGCATCAGCAACAGGCATCACAGGAGACCCGAACATGCCCGCACTCGCAACCGAAATCAAAGTCAGCAAGGTCAAGCCCCTCGGTGACAAGATCCTCGTCAAGCGCGTCGCCGCCGAAGAGAAGACCGCCAGCGGCATCTTCCTGCCCGAGAGCGCCAAAGAGAAGCCGCAGGAGGCCTCCGTCATCGCGCTGGGCGAAGGCAAGCTGCTCGACAACGGCGACCGCCAGAAGTTCCAGGTCAAGAAGGGCGACAAGGTCCTGCTCAACAAGTGGGGCGGCAACGAGATCACCATCAACGACGAGGAATACCTCATCTGCACCGAAGACGACCTGCTCGGCATTATCGGCTAACCCCCGGAAGTTGTCCCACTGCGCACCGGGCCGCTTGCGGCTTAGCGCTCTTCCCAATCAACCACAACACACAACGACCCTAACCAGGAGATAGCCAACCATGGCTGCCAAAACCATCAAGTTCGACTCCGAAGCGCGTGAGGCGATCCGCCGCGGCGTCGCCAAGCTCGCCAAGGCCGTCAAGACCACGCTCGGCCCGTCCGGCCGCGTCGTCATCATCGAAAAATCCTTCGGCTCGCCGACCGTCACCAAGGACGGCGTCTCGGTCGCCAACGAGATCGAGATCGAGGACTCGCTGGAAAATATCGGCGCGAGCATGGTCAAGGAAGTGGCGTCGAAGGCATCGAAAGACGCCGGCGACGGCACGACCACCGCGACCATCTACGCTGAGGCCGTTTTCACCGAGGGCCTCAAGAACATCACCGCCGGCGCCAACGCCAACGAGATCAAGCGCGGCATCGACAAGGCCGTCGACGCGATCATCGACGAGCTGACCAAGAACTCCAAGAAGGTCACCACGTCCGAGCAGATCGCCCAGGTCGGCACCTGCGCCGCCAACCAGGACGCCCACATCGGCGGCATCATCGCCGAGGCGATGGACAAGGTCGGCAAGGACGGCGTCATCACCGTCGAGGAAGGCCAATCGCTGGACACGCACGTCGAGCTCGTCGAGGGCATGCAGTTCGACAAGGGCTACCTCAGCCCGCACTTCATCACCGACCCCGCGCGGATGGAGACCGTCCTCGAAGACGCGTTCGTCCTCGTGCACGAGAAGAAGATCACCACCGCCAAAGACCTGATCCCGATCCTCGGCAAGGTCGCCGAGGCCGGCAAGGGCATCCTCATCATCTGCGAAGACGTCGAAGGCGAAGCGCTCGCCACCCTCGTCGTTAACCGCCTGCGTGGCGTGCTGAACGTCGCGGCCGTCAAGGCCCCCGGCTTCGGCGCCCGCCGCAAGGCCATGATGGAAGACATCGCCACGCTCACCGGCGGCCGAGCCATCATGGAAGAGCTCGGCATCGACCTCGAAAAACTCGAGCTGGCCGACCTTGGCAAAGCCAAAAAGATCGTCATCGACAAGGAAAACACGACGATCATCGAGGGCGCCGGCAAGGCCAAGGACATCAAGGGCCGCATCGACGCCATCAAGCGCGAGATCGACAACACCACCAGCGACTACGACCGCGAGAAGTTGCAAGAACGTCTTGCGAAACTCTCCGGCGGCGTTGCCCAGATCAACGTCGGCGCCGCGACCGAGTCCGAAATGAAAGAGAAGAAGGCCCGCGTCGAAGACGCCATGCACGCGTGTCGTGCCGCGGTCGAGGAAGGCATTCTTCCGGGGGGCGGCGTCGCCGTCGTCCGCGCCCGCAAGGTACTCGAAGGCCTCAAGAAGAACCTGCACAACGACGAGAAGGTCGGCGTCGACATCGTCTACCGCGCCCTGTCCGCCCCGATCAAGCAGATCGCCGCCAACTGCGGCCTCGACGGCTCCGTGGTCGCCAACAACGTCGAGAACAACAGCGGCAAGAGCTACGGCTTCAACGCCCTGACGCAGGAGTACGGCGACCTCGTCGCGATGGGCGTCATCGTCCCGACCAAGGTCGAACGCATCGCCCTCCAAAACGCCGCCAGCATCGCCGGCCTCCTCCTGACCACCGACGCCGTCGTCAGCGAGATCAAGGAAAAGGGCAAGGGTGGCGGCGATGATATGGGTGCGATGGACTATTAACATAGCCGACCCGTCCCGGGTCGGAGTCAGGGGACAGGAGTCAGGGGACAGCAACCCCGACCCCGAACCCCCAAGCGCTTGCGGCTTAGCACTCCCGCCCAGCCACCCAACAACGCACCATCAACCCTACAGCCGGGCCGATCATCGGCCCGGCTGTTTTCGTTTGCTGAAGCAGCATCGCATACTTGGCTCAGTCCGTAAGGTCTCTGCCCTAACGAGCCGTCAATCGAACGGCTATCGATTACGATAACCAATGCGTTGCGATGTCCGTCCTTCGGGGCGTCTGCGCACCGCACATACCGGTCGAATCGGAACGTCCAAACATACGCCGCGCCAGATCGCGGCAATGCCCTACTCCGATATGGCCCATCCTGCTTCCTTCCGGACCCATACGCCGTGAAACCGCGTCGCCCCGACATCTTCGTCAGCGCTACCACCGCCGACCTCGGCTCGTGTCGTCGGCTGATCAAGGATGCGCTGCTGAGCCTCGGCTGCACGCCGATCGAGCAGGACCACTTCCCGCCCGCCACCGGTGCCGTCCGCGACATGCTCCGTGCCACCATCGCCGGCTGCGACGCCGTCATCCACATCGTCGGCCAAGCGTTCGGCAGCGAGCCCACCGAACGCGCCGACCACGAACCCCGCCGAAGCTACACCCAACTCGAATACGACATCGCCCGCGAACTGGGCAAGCCCGTCTACGTCTTCATCTGCGGCGACCGCTTCCCCTACGACGACCACGAACCGGAAGACGAAGTCCGCCGCGCCCTTCAAGCCCAACACCGCAACCGCCTGCTCGACAGCGACGAGCTACACCACCCCGTCGACACACCCGACGATCTGCGTGTGCGCGTGCATCAGCTCCAGGAACGCGTCGAGCGGATCTCCGCCGAGTTGAGGCGGTCACAACGGCGCATGACGCAAGGCGTCGTGGTCGCCGTAGCCCTGCTTGCCCTGCTCGCCGTCGGCCTTTGGTGGGTCAACCGCAAGGGTGATGTGACACGGGATCAGGTCGAACAGGCCGCGGAACAGGTCGCCAACATTGAGACCGAACTGGACAAGCAGCGTCGGTATATCCGGCAGGTCGCGGATGTGTACAGCCGACAGCAGGCTGACCTGGCGGAGTTGAAGCTTAGCGACGAAGAACGGTTCAACCTCGCCTTGGCGCGCGTCGCCGAGGACGCGGGGATGCCCGAAGCCGAGTTGCGCGCGGCGATCGACCTGTTCGTCGCGGCCGTCGCGGCCGACCCGGACGCCGACTTCTATGACCGGGCACTCGCCGAGTTCGCCCAACGCCGATTCGCCGACGCGGCTCGTTCCGCGGCCCGATCGGTCGCGTCGGCCCGCCAACAGCGCCGCGCCGCCGAAGCCCTCGAACACGCCGCCCAACAACGCGCCGACGCCGCCCGCCAGCGCGAACGCGACGCCCTCAAACTCCAGGGCCAGGCCCTCGCCGCCGGCGAAGACTACGCCAAAGCGGTCGACGTGTATCAACAGGCGCTGGCCATCACACCACGCCTCGACCAGCCCGAGGACTGGGCCGAGTTGCAGTTCTACCTCGCCAACACAATGGACAACTGGGCCGCGCGGTCCGAAGGGGACGCGATCCACACCAAGCGTGCCGCCGCCATCAAGGCGTTTCGCGCGGCGTTGGAGGTGTATTCGCGTGAGGCGTTGCCGCAGGGCTGGGCGACGGTGCAGAACAATTTGGGCCGTGCGCTGCGGAATCAGGCGTCAGCATCGGATGGCGCGGGGCGCGCACGGCTGCTTGCTGAGTCGGTCCAGGCGTACCGCGCCGCGTTGGAGGTTTTTACCCGTGAGGCGTTCCCGCAGGGTTGGGCGATTGCGCAGAACAACCTAGGTACTGCGTTGTTCGCCCAGGCGTCAGGGGCCGCTGGCGCGGCCCGCACGCGTCTGCTGGACGAGGCGGTCGAGGCGTTCCGTGCGGCGTTGAAGGTCCGTACCCGTGAGGCGTTCCCGCAGGGTTGGGCGGCGACGCAGACCAACCTGGGCGGTGCGTTCTTCGAGCAGGCGTTAGCGTCCGCTGGCGCGGCCCGCACGCGTCTGCTGGCCGAGGCGGTCGAGGCGTTCCGTGCGGCGTTGACGGTCCGTACGCGTGAGGCGTTGCCGCATGGTTGGGCGGGGACGCAGAACAGCCTGGGCAACACGCTGCGGAGACAGGCGTCAGCGTCCAATGGTGCGGCCCGTACACGGCTGCTTGCCGAGTCGGTCCAGGCCTTCCGCGCGGCGTTGGAGGTATATACGCGTGACGCGTTCCCGCAGGATTGGGCGATGACGCAGACCAACCTGGGCGCTGCATTGACCCGGCAAGCGATGGCGTCCGATGGCGCGAGCCACGTGCGGCTGCTGGGCGAGGCGGTCGAGGCTTTCCGCGCGGCGTTAGAGGTGCATACCCGTGAGGCGTTCCCGCAGGGTTGGGCGAAGGCGCAAAACAACCTGGGTGCTGCGTTGTTCGGCCAGGCGTCAGCGTCCGCTGGCGCGGCCCGCACGCGTCTGTTTGGCGAGGCGGTCGAGGCGTTCCGTGCGGCGTTGACGGTCCGTACACGTGAGGCGTTGCCGCAGAGTTGGGCAATGACGCAGACCAGCCTGGGCGGTGCGTTGTTCGAGCAGGCGTCAGGGTTCGCTGGCGCGGCCCGGGCTGGTCTGCGTCATTGCCCAACTCTGCGGCAACGCCTCACGTGTACGGACCGTCAACGCCGCACGGAACGCCTCGACCGCCTCGCCAAACA
>JANQSF010000150.1 GCA_028284155.1 Phycisphaeraceae bacterium | reverse complement strand
TTGGCCGGGTCCGCCGCCATGTCGCCGGCCGGCTCTGCAAATTCGATGAGGATCGTTTCGGACCCGATGATCCGCGCCGACAGTATGTTGGGCAGGCCTCTGCCCGCACTGTTCAACCCATCACCAAGTTCGTCCACACCACAACCCGGCATCAGCATCGCCAACACCGCCATGAGCGTCACACATCTTCGATTCATTTGCATCGCACTCATCGCTTTCTCGCTTTCGATTCTTGTCCTCTGACGCAAACTCAATGCGCTCGTGAATTCCTGGTCTGCCTCCCGGGCAGATTGAGCAACGTGCTCACCCCAGAAACAACTGAGCGAGGCATGGTCCGTAACGCAGTTAATCTGAAAAGGGGGGCGATGAGCGTAAGTTGTTTGCAGGTAGTCACTTGTGTGCGATACCCAGAAATGGTAGACTGCCCAACTATGGTTCAGTCATCGCTTGGCAGTGGGGACGAATCGTCAGGGGCAGATGCGACTCAGCTCTTGGTTCGCATTTCACGTGGCGACCAATCCGCAGCCAACGAATTGCTGCCTCTCGTATACGAGGAGCTTCGCGCGCGCGCAGGAGCGTACTTTCGCGGTCAGCCGGCAAACCATACACTCCAACCGACAGCGTTGGTCCACGACGCCTATCTCAGGCTTGTGCAGGTCGGAGCAGAGAACTGGCAAAACCGAGCCCATTTCTGTGCGGTGGCCGCAACCGCGATGCGACAGATCCTCATCAATCACGCCAAGCGACGCGCAGTGGCCCAACGTGTTCGTGACGAGCGCGCGGCTGACGCCACCCTCATCGAATCGCCTTCACAGAACATTGCAGTCGAAATCCTTTCATTGAACGATGCACTGACAAAACTCGCGAAGCTGGACTCGCGCCAGGCACAACTTGTCGAATTGCGTTTCTTCGCTGGGATGAGCATCAGAGATGTCGCGTGTGTCATGGACGTATCCACGTCCACAGTAGAGAAGGAATGGCGAAGGGTTCGCGCGTGGCTAAATCGGGAAATGAGCAAAGAGGAGATGACATGACATCGGTTGATCGACATCGCAAGGTCATGGCCCTTTTTGACGAGGTGTGCGATCTGCCAGATGAGGAGCGTGACGCGCTCCTCTCAGCGGAGTGCACGAACGATCCCGAATTGCGTAGAGAGATCGAGTCGATGCTGCGTCACGACAAACCAGAGTTGAGTTTCGTCGAGGCTGCGGCTAACAAGAACGCGGAGTTCCTGGCCGATGGGTGGACTTCGGACTCGGATGACCTTCGAGTACCACCTGCCCAAATAGGCGCTTACAGGATCATTCGCGAAATCGGGCGCGGCGGAATGGGAGTCATCTACGAGGCTCAACAAGATTCACCGAATCGTCGCGTGGCACTCAAAGTGCTGAAAGGAGATCTGTCGGGCCAGGAAATGTTGAAGCGCTTTGAGCACGAGGCCCATGTCCTTGGTCAATTGCAGCACCCCGGCATTGCCAGCATTCACGAGGCTGGAATTTCCGACTCGGCCCAGGGCCGACGACCATACTTCGCTATGGAGCTCATCGACGGTGCACCACTGGACGATTTCGCCGACACACATCAATTGAGCCCGAACACTCGACTTGAGTTGATGGCCCGCGTCTGCGATGCCGTGCAGTACGCACATCAAAAGGGAGTGATTCACCGAGACTTGAAGCCCAGCAACATTCTCGTCATGGAACAGGACGGTGATACGTCTCTTCACTCCCACCGTACCCATTCCTCCGGAAACAGTCTCAATCCAGTCGGCCGCCCGAAAGTGCTCGACTTCGGTATCGCGCGCGTGACGGACTCTGACATTCAAACGATGACGGTCCAAACCGAGGTTGGACAGTTGATTGGGACTCTCGGATACATGAGCCCTGAGCAGATCTCGGGCTCGACTTCGAACTTGGATACCCGCTGTGACATCTACGCATTGGGCGTCGTGCTCTATCAAATACTGGCGAGGAAGCGACCATACGACTTGAGAGACATGTCCGTGGCGGCGGCAGCTCGCATCGTTCGCGAGGACGATCCGCCGCTGCTTGGCACTCATGATCGCTCGCTGCGTGGTGACGTTGAGACCATCGTCGCCAAGGCAATGGAGAAAGATCGCGACCGCCGTTACCAATCTGCAGCTGAGTTCGCAACCGATATTCGACGATACCTGACGGATCAACCAATCGAGGCGCGCCCCGCGAGCACCTACTATCAGATGAGCAAGTTCGCGAAGCGCAACCGGGGTCTCGTTGCGGGCATGATTGCCGCTTTGACGGCGCTTTCTCTCGGGCTCGTCGGAACATCAATCGGACTGCTTCGTGCCGAGGAGAAACGGCGCGAAGCGGAACAAAATCAGGAGCGACTCGTCGAGGTCGCCGCATTTCAGTCTGATCTGCTGGCAAACGTCGACACGCTCGATCTCGGACGAAAGATCTCCGAGGGCCTTCAGGAGCACCTTAATCAGCGGTGGCGCGATCAGGAATTCACGTCGCTACAGATTGAATCCCGCATGTCATCCCTTCAGAAACTCTTGCAGTCTGTCAACAACGCAGATCTGGCGATGCTCGTGCTGGAAGAAGGCGTGCTTGAGCCCGCGCGCATCGCAATTGAAGAGCGATTCGCTGGGAAGCCGGATGTCGCCCTCGACCTGCACGAGGCGCTTGGTCGCACTGCCTATGAACTAGGCATGTCGAATCGTGCGGAACAGCACTGGACCAAAGCACTTGCGTTGCTTAAGGAATTCGATGGGCAACCAGCGAGAGTTGTATCGTGCATGAGTGGCCTCGCGCAGACGATCAAATCGGAACGCCCCACGGAAGCATTGAGCTTGCTATTGGAGGCACGCGAGGTCTACAAACGCGTTTCTCCGCCTGATCTTGTGATGCATGCTCAGTTACTCACGAACATCGGCGACGCCCATGCCGAGTTGGGCGACCTTGACAAGGGGCAGTCGCTGTTTGAAGAAGCGCTTGCGATCGCAAGCAACCTGCCTCCCGAGAACACTGAGATGACACCTCTGATTCTTGAAGAGCTTGGGCTACTTTCAATGGAGCGCGGGCGAGTTGACGATGCCGAGCGGTACTATCTTTCGGTGCTAGAGAGTCGATTGCAGAGCCACGACGAAAGCGACGAATCAGTATTTCGTATTCGCCGTCACCTCGGGAATCTCTATCTCAAGAAACAGGACCCGAAAGCAGCTGAGAGACACTTGCGGCCATCCTATGACGCCCACCGGACGCGTTTCGGGCATGATCACCCTCGAACGTTGGGTGCCCTGAATAGTCTGGCAGGTTCTCATCTTGTGGCAGGCCAACTGGAAGAGGCATACTCCTTATATAATCATTCCCTCGAAATGAGCATAGCAACTCGCGGATCTACACATCCGGAGACACTAACAACCCAAAAACACGTTGGTATTGCATTGTTTCGGATGGGCAAGACTTCCGATGGCATCGCCCATTTCCGTCAGGTGTACTCTGGACGACGGGAGCTATTCGGCGATGACCATCCCCGGACTCTCTATGCAGCCCTTACGTTTGGTCAGGCGTTGATGCAGATGGGCGATACCAAAGACGCGATTCGTGAGCTTGAAGCGGCCCATGCGACGGCGCAACGAGTCTTGGCGAAGAATCACGGCGTGCGCCTTTCTATCGCGCGTGCACTTAGCTTTGCTTACGGTAGCTCGGGACGCTGGTCCGACGCTGAGCAAATAGGCCGAGAACTGGTAAAGACAACTCGCGACAAGTCACTGGGGATTGACCTGACGCCCATGGGTGACCCGATTCATTTGACCGCCCTCTCTGACCTTGGTCATGCTTTGATGAAACAAAGAAAGTTTGCAGAAGCCGAACCGATCATGCGCGAGTGTCTAGAAGAGGGTAGGAAACGCGATGTGCCTAGAGGCAGGTATGTTCAGCATCAGCAATTGTTGGCTGTCTCAATTCTCCGCCAAGAAAACCCGGACAGATATGCGGAGGCTGAGGCACTTCTTCTCGATTCCCTTGAAGAGCTGGAGCTAATGGACTCGCCCCCACGAGGAGCGATCGCAACCTGTAAGCGACGCCTAAACCAGCTTCGTGAATTCTCGGAGAGGCACAAAGAAGCCGGTAGTCATGCTAAGACGACGACCGATTGACGTGTGTCCAGCGTGCTGGACCATCGATTCTTGCGTGGCTGCGTGCGCTTATACCCGTCTTTGATCTGACCTTCCCCCAGTGTTCGTACCAGTCTTATGCTCGTTCCATGACGGCATCTTTGTCAACAGCCTTGTGCGGGCGGAGCGTAGCGGAGCCTGCACGGG
>JANQSF010000149.1 GCA_028284155.1 Phycisphaeraceae bacterium | reverse complement strand
GTTCGCGGCCGCGTCGCTGTCCGACACCTGCTTCGTCGCCACGCCGATGCCGATGCCGCCCGCGATCGCCAGCACCGCCACGGTCGCCCACCCCGCGATGTTGACCCGCCGCGTCCGCTGCCGCTCGACGTCCGCGTGCTCGGCCAACCGCTGCCAGGCCGCGACGCACCCCGCCGCCATCTGCAACTCGCGCGACAGCACGACGTCGGTCACCGACGTCTCCAACTCGACCTCGCCATCGGGGTCAAACCGCCGCGCCCCGCCAGCCGAGCCGGTCGCCTTGCCATGACCATTGTTCGAGGCCGACGACTCGCCCACCCCGCCGCCGCCGCCCGACGCGGCGTCCGCGGCATCGCCTTCTTCCGACGCGTCGTCAAACTCGATCAACACCTGCACCTGCCCGCCCTGCTTGCGCGAGGGGGCTCGGCCGTCGTCGATCCAGGCGGTCAGCGTCGGCAGGTCCACGCCGAGCGCCTCAGCCGCTTCATCCTGGGGCAACCATTCAAATGGCATCGCTCATGTCCTTGTCGGGCATTGGGCACAAGCCGGCGTCAGGGAGGGGGCGGTCGTCCGTGACTGCCGGGAAGTGAGCGTCAACGCCTCCATGCGTCGGGCGGCGGCCGAACCCACAGCGGTCGGCCCCACAACCGCATTCTACACCATCTATCGGACGTGCGTCCCCACAAGCCGCAATCCTCCGCCCGTCCGCGACCCAGCGAACGGACCAGCCAAACGACGCGTCTGTCTCGTGCCACGGCCGTGTCGGCCGTGTGGAACACAATGGACGCTCCGCACGGCCGAAACGGCCGTGGCACGAAGATGAACGACCAAGTGTGCTCATTCCGGCGTCCCACCCGTCACATGTCATAGCTCGACTATGATGCCGAAGCGCCGATTCATCGACGCTCGCCCCACCCAAGCGATGCCCCGCTTCCGCCCGCCCATCCCGCGACACCCCACCGGCTTCACCGTGGTCGAGTTGCTGGTCGTTATCTCGATCATCATCTTGCTCATCGCCATGCTGCTGCCCGCCCTGCGCAAGTCGCGTTACGAGGCGCGGTCGCTGCTGTGCGGCACGCGCAAGAAGCAGCTCTCGGCCGCGCTGACCGAATACGCCAACGACTTCAACGGCTCGTACCCCCACCGTTGGCCGCAGGCCAACACGTACAACCACCCGTTCTGGTGGGGCAAGCCGAACAACGCGACGTACGACATGAGCAACGTCGTCGCGCAGTACTTCGGCGACAGCGGCACCAAGCCGCCCGAGATGCTGCTCTGCTCGATCGAGCCGCGCGCGATCTGGGGCGTCGACATCCCCTGGCCGCTGTCCGGCATCTACCGCACGAACGTGGCCGTGACGGCCGGCTGGGACTGGACGACCATCTCCAGCAGCGCGGCCGTGCCGCAGCAGGACCTCGGCAGAATCCCGCTCAAGATGCATTCGGCCTCGGCTGACACCGTCGTCGCGTTCGACCTGATCGAGTACATGACCGGCGACTCGGTCAACGGCTACTCCGGCTGGGTGATCGGCCACACGTCCGACGCGCAGTACCACTTCCGACGTCAGTCCGGCCCGGAAGACCTGCCGCCCGAAGGCATCCCGTTCGCCTACGCCGACGGGAACGTGCAGTTCACGACCAACCTCGAACCGTTCTACCGGGATCCGGGTTGGGGGATGAAGTTTTGGGCGGCGCCGTAGGGGGGAAGGGACCAAGGCAACGAAGGGATCAAGGGATCGAGCGACCAAGCCACCAAGGGAATTGTGGCCGCGCGACAAGTTATCACTTCGAAGCCTCGTTGGCTCGGTGGCTCGATCCCTCGGTCGCTGCCCCTCCCTACAATCGCCCCCATGCCCAGCAAGACCATCCGCATCCGCGGCGCGCGGGAGCACAACCTCCAGAATGTGGACATCGACATCCCGCGCGATCAGCTCGTCGTCGTGACCGGGCTGTCGGGCAGCGGCAAGTCGAGTCTCGCGTTCGACACGATCTACGCCGAGGGCCAACGCAAATACATGGAGAGCCTGTCCGCGTACGCGCGGCAGTTCCTCGACCAGATGCGCAAGCCCGATGTCGAGTCGATCGAAGGCCTGCCGCCGACGATCGCCATCGAGCAGCGCTCGGCCTCGCACAACCCGCGCTCGACCGTCGCGACGACGACCGAGATTTACGACTACCTGAGGTTGCTCTTCGCCCGCGTGGGTCAACCCCGCTGTTGGCACCCCCGGAATGGGGCACAGGGAGAAGTATGCGGCAATCCGATTACCAGCCAAAGCGCCTCGGCCATCGTGGACAAGGTCATGGCCTTCGACGAGGGCACGAAGCTCATGGTGCTCTCGCCCGTCGTGCGCGGCAAGAAGGGTCACCACAAAGAGGTCTTCGCGTCGCTCGTCCGCCAGGGCTTCGTCCGCGCCCGGGCTGATGGCGACCTGCTCGACCTGCGTGAACTGGGCGACAAGGGCACGCCGTTTACGACGCAAAAACAACGCTATCAGAAGCACGACATCGAGGCTGTGGTCGACCGAATCGTGATCCGGCGTGACGACGAAACGGGCGAAAACGCGACCCGCACGCGCATCGCCGACTCGATCGAGCTGGCCCTCAAACTCGCGACCGGTCTGGTCATCGTCACCGTGATCGACGCCGACGACCGCGACAAGACCGAAGACCACATCTTCTCCGAGCATTACGCGTGTCCGTTGCATCCCGAATGTTCGCTTGAAGACCTCGAACCGCGTCTGTTCTCGTTCAACTCGCCGCACGGCGCCTGCCCCGAGTGCGGCGGGCTGGGTCGCATCATGGAGATGGACCCGGACCTGATCGTGCCCAACCGCGACCTGTCGCTGAGCGAGGGCGCGGTCGAGCCATGGCGGTACGGCGGCATGAAGATCATGTACAACCGCCTGCTGCGCCGGTTCGGCCGAAACTTCGGCGTCGACATGAAGACGCCGTTCAAAACACTTCCGAAGACCGCGCGGCGCATCCTCCTGCACGGCACGACCGACCGCGACGAGAAGAAGTTCGGCCACTACTTCGAAGGCGTCATCGGCAACCTCCAACGCCGCATGCAGAACACCGAAAGCGAGTCGTTCAGCACCTGGCTCAGCCAGTTCCTGACCGAAGCCAAGTGCGAGTCCTGCCACGGGGCGCGGCTGCGCGTCGAGGCGCGCAACGTGTTCATCGAGACGGACCAGAAAAAGGTCGACCCGCTGAACATCGCCGACGTCACCCGCATGACCATCGAACACGCGGCTGACACCTTCAGCCGCTTGCGGCTTAGCGCAGAGCACGAACAGATCGCCGCGCCGATCCTCAAGGAGGTCCGCGCCCGCCTCGGCTTCATGCAGAACGTCGGCCTGGGCTACCTCAACCTCAACCGCGCCACCGGCACGCTCTCCGGCGGCGAGGCCCAGCGTATCCGCCTCGCGACGCAGGTCGGCGCTGGCCTGGTCGGTTGCTGCTATGTGCTCGACGAACCGACGATCGGCCTGCACCAACGCGACAACGATCGGCTCATCGCCACGCTGCGCCATCTGACCGACATCGGCAACACCGTCGTCGTCGTCGAACACGACGAGGAGACGATCCGATCGGCTGACCACCTCGTCGACATCGGCCCCGGCCCGGGCAAACACGGCGGCACGGTCGTCGCGCAGGGCGGCATCGACGACGTGATCAACTACCCCAAGTCGATCACGGGCCAGTTCCTCAGCGGGCAGCGCATGCTCGAAGCGCCTTCGCCCGACCAGCGACGGGCCGTGAGCGAGAAGAACGCCATCACCGTCCGCGGCGCCCGCCAGAACAACCTCAAGGGCGTCGACGCCGTTTTCCCGCTCGGCGGCTTTGTCTGCGTCACCGGCGTGTCCGGCTCGGGCAAGAGCACGCTGGTCAACCAGATCCTGCTGCGGGCTGTGCGGCGTCACCTGCACGGCTCGCGCGACAAGCCGGGCGAACACGACAAGGTGCTCGGCCTGAACGGCATCGATCGGATTATCGAGGTTGACCAGTCGCCGATCGGACGAACGCCGCGGTCGAACCCCGCGACGTACACCGGTGCGTTCGACGGCATCCGCGCGCTGTTCACGCAGACTAAGGAAGCGAAGATCCGCGGCTATCAACCCGGCCGATTCAGCTTCAACGTCAAGGGCGGGCGTTGCGAAGACTGCCAGGGTCAGGGCGTCAAGAAGATCGAAATGCACTTCCTGCCCGACGTGTTCGTGACCTGCGAGACGTGCAACGGCAAACGGTACAACCGCGAAACGCTCGAGGTGCACTACCGCGGCAAGACGATCGCCGACGTGCTGGACATGACCATCGAAGAGGCGCTCGACTTCTTCCAGAACATCCCGAAGGTGTTGCCGTTGTTGCAGGCGCTTAGCGACGTCGGCCTCGACTACATGCAGGTCGGCCAGGCATCGACCACGCTGTCCGGCGGCGAGGCGCAGCGCGTCAAGCTCGCGACCGAACTGGGCAAACGCCCCACCGGCCACACGCTCTACATCCTCGACGAGCCGACGACCGGTTTGCACTTTGCCGACATCGAGAAGCTGCTCGACGTTCTGAACCGGTTGGCCGACGCGGGCAACACGATCGTCGTCATCGAACACAACCTCGACGTGATCAAGTGCGCCGACTGGCTGATCGACCTCGGCCCCGAAGGCGGCGACCGCGGCGGCACGGTCGTCGCGGCCGGCACGCCCGAAGACCTGACCCGGGTCAAAGCCTCGCACACGGGGCAGTACCTCAAGCCGATGCTGCGACCCAAGCGGCGGAAGCGCGCCAGCGCGTGACCGCCCGCTACGCGTTGGCCGCAATCGAGGGCCGATGGCGGGATGGCGTACCTTACCTCTCCCTCCACTAGTCGAAACCGGGCCTAAACACTTATCCAATATTGCTTTAAGCAACCAAACCCATCTGTCACCCTGACAAGCGGACCCTTTCTCACGGGCTGTAAATGGTGATCGCGTGGCAGGGTGTGTCAGGGTAGTCACATGGGCCTGACACGGCCGCCGATCGGCGAGCGCACCGCGACGAGTTTGATCGAGGATGGAGACCGTTGATTGCATCGACATAGTGCCAAAGCGATGCGCGGTGCGCACAACCGCGTCCAATGCGTGCGCATGTATCGTCAGCACCGTGCGATACGATGTGGCATCGTCCGCTCACCTCCGCGCCGTTTGTGCGCAACCTCGCTCACGCCCCGGAGCACCGTCATGTCCAACGGCAACCGCACTCCCGCGAATCACCCGACCCGTCGTCAATTCAACAAGTCTGCCCTGACAGCACCGGCCGTCTTGACCGGCGTCGTCGCGACGACGCAAGCCCGCGCGGCAAGCGAACGTTCGTCGCCGAACGACCGGATCGGCATCGCCTGCCTCGGCGTGCGCGGGCGGGGCAACGGGGTGATGCGCACGTTCGCGGCGAACAAGGACGTGCAGATCACCCACGTGTGCGACGTGGACACCAAGGTGCGCGAGCAGCGCATCGCCGAGTTGGTCAAGGGCACGCCGCATCGGCCCAAGGGTGTCAAGGACTACCGCACGATCCTCGAGGACAAGAACGTCGACGCGCTGGTCGTCTGCACGCCCGACCACTGGCACGCGCTGCCGACGATCCACGGCTGCCAAGCCGGCAAGGATGTGTACGTCGAGAAGCCGGACGGGCACAACATCCGCGAAGGCCAGATGATGGTCGCCGCGGCGCGCAAGCACAACCGTTGCGTGCAACTCGGCACGCAAGCCCGCAGCGCGCCATACATGGCCGACGTGCGCAAGTACGTCAAGGACGGCAGCCTCGGCAAGGTGCTGTACGGCAACGCGTGGGAAACTGCGCGGCAGGGCGCGATCCCGCGCGTCGCGGACGGCCCGCCGCCGGCCGGCGTTGACTACAACATGTGGTTAGGCCCCGCGCCCAAACGCGCATTCAACCGATACCGCTACCACGGCAACTGGCGGTGGTTCTACGACTACGGCGCCGGCGACCTGGGCAACGACGGCGTGCACCGCATCGACTACTGCCGAATCGCGATGGGCATCGAGACCATGCCCCACACGGTCAGTTGCCTGGGCGGCAAGCTATTTTTCGACGACGCGCAGGATTGGCCGGACACCATGAACGTGTCGTGGTCATTCGGCCCCAACAAAAACGGCCCGCGCAAAGACGCACAAGGTTCGCCGCACCCCGAACACATCATCACGTACGAGATGCGCATCTGGACACGCCCCCGCCTGCACGGCCACGCCGAGGGCGCGGCCGTGTTCGGCGAAAACGGCTGGCTGATCATGACCCACCGCGGCTGGCAGGCTTTCGACGCGGCCGGCAAGCAGGTCAAGAGCGGCGGCGACAACGACGCGCAGCGCAACCATGTCCGCAACTTCCTCGACTGTGTCCGCTCGCGCAAGTGGCGGAACCTGAACCAGGAGATCTACTCGGGCCACGTCTCCAGCGTCATGTGCCACGCTGGCAACATCGCCTGGCGGACAAGCAAGACGCTGCGGTTCGACGCGGAAACCGAGCGGTTCGACGACGTGTCGGCGAACCGATACGTCGCACGCGAGGCGCGAGCGGAATACGCCTTGCCCGCCGACCTGTAAGCGTTTTGCCCGGCAGGTCGTCCCCTCATTCACCGCTCACAAACGGGTCAAAAAACCTTGCGGCGAAGGCTGCCTTGCGGTAAACTGGGCCTCCGTGTAGCGGTCTTGGCCTCCATTGCGCGGGGCCCTATTTTGGTCGTCCATCATTTCAGGAAGGATTTGAGCATGTCCAGTTGGAATCGAGCGAGCGGGGTTGTCACGTGGGCATTGGCGTCGGCGGCCGTGGCCTTCTTGGCGTTACCCGCGACGGCTGTGCCGATCGCCCCAAACGATGGATCGATCGCGGGCGACCTGCAGGTCTGGCTGAGGAACCCGGCGAGCAACTTCAACGGCACGACCTGGTCCGACTCGTCGGGGAATGGCCGACACGCCGTGGCCAGCGCCCCGGACGTAGCGGGATCAGCCGGCCTGGTCGTGTCATCATCGGGACCGTTCGCCGGCGTGCCGATCGACTCCGTGCGGTTCGTGCCGTCAGCCAACGACCTGATGGTGTCAAGCGACCTGAACGGCGACGCGGGCAGCAGCGACTGGACGATCTTCGCGCTCTACGCGACCAACAGCAGTGTCGAACTGGATCGCCCGGTCGGTATCGGCCCGCGGCGTGTCGGCCCGGCGAACGGACACCTGAAGCTGGCCAACGACGGCAGCCTGCGATTCGACAACGGCAACAACACCAGCAACCCGATCCCATCGTCCTCGGGCGACGTGTTCCTGCGCACCGTTCGGCTTGACTCCGGCTCGATGTCGCAGTGGTACGACGGCGCGGTCGACTACCTGAACGACACGACGCAGTCGGCCGGCACGATCCCGAACCCGACGAGCACGGACGACCTGTACCTCGGCGACACACGTGACACGAGCGTCGACTCGACCAGCCACATCATCGGCGTCGCCGTTTACAACTCGGCATTGACCGATGCGCAGGTCGACGGCGTCAACGAGTTCTTCTTGACGAATGTCACGCCGGCTGCGCCGATGAAGTACCGCGACGCCGTGCTGGCCGACGGGCCGTTCGCCTATTACCGCATGAACGAGCCATCGGGCGTGAACTCGGCGGCCAACCTCGGCTCGGCGGGCGGGGCGCTGGACGGGCCTTACAACAACCCCGGCGGCTTCATGCGTGAACAGTTCAGCCTGCTGCCGAGCGGCGAGGATGCATCAATTCGGCTGGACGGTTCCGCCAACACGGAAATCCGCCTGCCGGACAACGCCGCGTTCAATACCGGCACGTTTCCGAACAAGACGGTGTCGCTCTGGTTCCAGGCCGACTCAATCACGACCACGCCGCAGGTAATCTTCGAACAGGGCGGCGCGACACGCGGGATCAACATCTACACGCAGCACGTTGCCGGCGTGGACACACTGTTCATGGGTGCTTGGAACCTGGCGCAGAGCAATTGGCCGGTCACTTTCGCCTCGACCCCGATCACGCCCGGCGTGATTTACAACGCCGTGCTGGTGCTTGAGGGCGACCCGGACAACGACGCCAGCACGGACGACGGATTCATCCGCGGCTACCTGAACGGCCTGCTGTTTGAGGAAGTGGCCGGTGCGGGTGTGCTGCGGTCGCACGGCGACGACGGTGCGATCGGCGGCATTCATGTGAACGCACGTTTTGCCGACAATTCGACGATGGGCAATGGCGCGAACTTCTTCGGCGCGATCGACGAGGTGGCGTTGTACAACGCGGCGTTGAATGACGCACAAATCCTGGCGCAGTTCGAGGCCGCGCAGGCGGCGGTGCCTGAACCGGCCACGGCGACGCTGGCGCTGCTGGGCGTCGCGGGGCTGGCGATGCGGCGGCGGCGGCGTGCGTAGGAAACGACCGCAAAGAGCGTGAGGACGGTGAATGTGAGTAATGAAGAAACGCCGCGTGACGTGAACTGTCGCGCGGCGTTTACTTTTTGAGCGGAGCGCGTCGCAAGCGACGCGGCTAAATGTCACACCGCCGCGGCGGTCTGCTGGAGCAGGCTCTTGCCCGAGCTGGTCAGGTCGTCGCAGGCGACGACGACGCGGGCGGCCATGCCGGCCTCGGCCTTTTTCAGGTAGCTGCGCGGGTCGTACACCTTCTTGTTGCCGACCTCGCCCTCGATCTTCAGCACGCCGTCGTAGTTGGTCATGATGTGATCGACGATCGGGCGGGTGAACGTGTACTGGCAGTCGGTGTCGACGTTCATCTTGATCACGCCGTACTCGAGTGTCTCGCGGATCTGGTGCTGCGGCGTACCGCTGCCGCCGTGGAAGACGAGGTGGAACAGCGCGTCGGGGCCGAACTCGGCCTTGATGGCGGCCTGTCCTTCCTTGAGCAGTTCGGGGCGGAGCTTGACCGCGCCGGGCTTGTACGAGCCGTGCACGTTGCCGAACGTCGCGGCGAACATGTACGTGCCGTCGACGTCTTTCATGCGGCGGTACACCTCGACCATGTCTTCGGGCGTGGTGTACATCTTCTCGGCCGGGGTGTCGTCGCTGCCGGCAGCGCCGTCTTCTTCGCCGCCGACGACGCCGGCCTCGATTTCGATCATCTGACCGATCTTGGCCATGCGCTCGTAAAGCGGTACGGACAGGTCGAGGTTCTCGTTGAGCGGCAGGCTGGACGCGTCGAGCATGTGGCTGCTGTAAAGCGGCAGCTTGCCGTCGGCGACGCGGCGCTCCGACTCCTCGATCAGCGGGTTGAGGAACGTGTCGATCTGGTCCGGCGGGCCGTGGTCGGTGTGCAGGGCGATGAGCACGTCGTAGCGGTCGGCCATGCGGTGGATGTGCTCGGCGATGGAGATCGCGCCCAGCGCCATATCGCCGATACCTAGGCCGGACGCGAACTTGCCGCCACCGGTCGAGACCTGGAGGATGCCGTCGCTCTTGGCGTCGGCGAAGCCCTTGAGCGCGGCGTTCGCGGTGATCATGCTGGTGACGTTGATGGCCGGGTAGGCGTAGTCGCCCGCCTGGGCGGCGTCGAGCATTTGTCGATACTGTTCGGGAGAGGCGATGGGCATGGCTTGACCTTTCGTTGACTCACGATGGGCGACACAAGTCCGCCCACGGATTAGGTTTGCGTTAGCGCGCCAGCGAACGGATCAGACACGGCTGGGCCGGCGCGGGGCCCCGGGCGGGGCCGGCGAAGTCGGGCGAGTATATCCGAACGGCGCGGGTCGGGCAACGCGTGCGCAACGGGCCGTAGCACTGCGCGCATGACCTTGTCACCCCCGTTGACGACGCGATCGGCCCTGCCGGTATCATGCGCGGGGTCGCCGCGCAAGCCAAAGTTGCAGTCATGCCTTTAAGGAATGAATTATGCACATCATTTTTTTCTGCGTCGCCGCGCTGGCGGTGTCGATGACCGCCCCGCTCTGCGCGGCCGACGACGGCGCGGACAAGACCGTCACCGTCAAGGCCCTGTCGTACAACATCCGCTACGGCTCAGCCCGCGACGGCGCGAACCGATGGGAGAAACGCCGCGACCTGGCGATCAAGGTTGCCAAGCAGGGTGAGTTCGACTTCATCGGCATGCAGGAGGCCGAAGCGTTTCAGATCAAGGAGTACGCCAAGGCGATGCCGGGCTACGGCCACGTCGGACGGACGCGCGAAGTCAACCTCGACAAGGGCGAGGCCTGCCCGATCTTCTACCGCAAAGACCGCTGGCAAATCGACAACATCAAGCAGGGCACCGTTTGGCTGAGCGACACACCGCAGTCGCCCGGCAGCAAGTCGTGGGGCAACACGATCCCGCGCATCATCACGTACGCCGTGTTCACCCACAAGAAGACCGGCCAGGAAGTGCTGTTCCTCAACACGCACTTCGACCACCGCTCGCAGAATTCGCGCGTCAAGAGTGCGCAGGCGTTGCTCAAGGAAATCGAAATCCACTTTCGGCCTTGGCAGCACCTGGTCGTCACCGGCGACTTCAACGCGGGCGAGCAGAACGACGCGATCAAGACGTTGCGGACAGGCTACAAAGACCCATACGGCACGCAGCACAAGTTCATCGACACGTTCCGCGTCAAAGACCCGGCCGCGTCAGACGTCGGCACGTTCAACGGCTGGACGGGCAGAAAGACGGGCGAGAAGATCGACTACGTCTTCATCCTCGACACCGCCAAGGCCAAGGTGATCGACGCGAAGATTGTGTACACCAATGACAAAGGCCGATACCCGTCCGACCATTACCCCGTGTCGGCGACTGTCGAGTTCCCGTTTCGCAAAGCGCCGTGACGCCGACAGGTTGTATTCGAAGCAACAGACTCGTGCCACGGCCGTGTCGGCCGTGTGGATCACCCCTGAATGACCGCACGGCCGACACGGCCGTGGCACGAGACAGTCGCACCGTTCATGGCTGGATGACTCGACCAGACAACCGATCGACTGCCCCGCTATAAACGCCCCATGTATAAAGCCTCGAACCGTTCCGTGACGCAGCCCAAGGGTTTCACCGCCGCCGGTGTGACCTGCGGGATCAAGCCGTCGGGTAAGCGTGACCTGTCGCTGATTGTTTCGGATCGGCCCTGCGTCGCGGCGGGTGTTTTTACGCAGAATAAACTGCCCGGCGCGCCGGTGATCGCGACCAAGCGGCACCTGGCCGGCGCGGCGCGGCGTGACACTTCCGGGGGCGGTGTTCGCGCGATCGTGTGCAACAGCGGCATCGCCAACGACGCGACGGGCGACGAAGGCGTCGCGAACGCTTTGCAGAGTGCGCAGTGGGTCGCGGAACTCGTTGGCTGCGACGCACGGCAGGTGCTGCCCGCATCGACCGGTGTCATTGGCCCGCAGTTGCCCATGGACAAGATGCGCCGCGGCATCGACGACGCGGCCGCAGCGCTTGCGCGCAGCAAGTCGGCCGACCACGACGCGGCCCGCGGCATCATGACCACCGACCTCGTGCCCAAGTCGGCCACAAAGACACTCGACGTTGCGGGCAATCGCATCACGGTCGGTGGTATCGCCAAGGGTTCGGGAATGATCGCCCCGAACATGGCGACGATGCTCGTGTTCATCACGACCGACGCGGCGATCGATCGGGCCGCGCTGCAATCGGCCTTGCGCGACGCCGTGGCAGTCAGCTTCAACCGCATCAGCGTCGACGCCCACACGAGCCCGAGCGACATGGTGATCGTTCTGGCAAACGGTGCGGCGGGCGGTCGGACGATCCGCAAGGGCAAGTCGCTCGACGCCTTCGGCGACGCGCTGTCGAAGGCCTGCCAGAGCCTCGCCTACCAGATCGTGCGCGACGGCGAGGGCGCGACGCGCGTGTTCCGTGTCAAGGTCGTCAACGCCAAGTCGGTGCGCGACGCCGACCGGATCGGCAAGACCGTCATCGACAGCCCATTGGTCAAAACGGCTGTGCACGGCCGCGACCCGAACTGGGGAAGGATCGTCACCGCCGCGGCCAACAGCGGCGCGGCGCTCAAACCGGCAAACCTGTCACTGACCATCGGCGCCCCGCACGGCGTGTGTGTGTTCAAGGCCGGCCAGCCCGTGGCATTGAGCGCCGCCGACGCGCGCAAGCTCGACAGGTCAATGCAGCCCAAAGAAGTCGTATTCACACTCGACCTCGGCCTCGGCGACGCGTCCGCCGACTGGCTGGGGTGTGATCTGTCCAAGGAATATGTGAGGATTAACGCGGAATACACCACGTAACCGCAACCGCTTACCGGGAGGGCGAGGCTCCGTCCGAGCCGTGGTGAAGTTTGTGCATTCGACTCGCCCCGCGGCTCGGACGGAGCATCGCCCTCCCATCCAGAAAAGACACCAAACCCGACCGTCGCTAAGACGCAGAAACAGAAATCTAGACCAACAACACTCGACACTCGCAGAGCCCTCCCATGAACCACCTAAAACATCTCCTCGTCGTCCTCGCACTCACTCTCGCGACGACTCACACGTTCACCGCCCGTGCCGCCGAAGACGACTTAATCACGGTGCGCATGCTCGAGTCGGTGATGGACCGCCAGATCAGCGGCGCGGTCACACTTGTCGCGAAGAACGGCGAGGTCGTTCACCACACCGCCGTCGGTAAGAGCAATCTCACAGCCGACCGCGCGACGCAAAAGAACGACCTGTTCTGGATCGCGTCGATGACCAAGCCGATCACCGCCACGGCCGTACTCATCCTGCAGGACGAGGGCAAACTGAACGTCAACGACCCGGCGTCGAAGTACCTGCCCAGCTTCAAAGACGTCAAGCTGCGGTCCGGCGACGCGCCGAGTCGGCCGATCACCATTCGCGACCTGCTGACGCACACGTCGGGCGTGGCCGGGCCGCGCGGGCTGACCGGCAACCCGACGCTCGCGCAGATCGCCGACGCCATCGCGGCCGCGCCGCTTCAATTCGAACCCGGCTCGAAATGGAAGTACGGCTCCGGCCTGACCGTCGTCGGCCGAATCATCGAGGTCGTGTCGGGCAAACCGTTCGAGACGTTTCTTAAAGAACGCATCTTCGACCCGCTGGGCATGAAGGACACGACCTTCTACCCGAACGCCGAGCAGCGCAAGCGATTGGCTGTCATCTACCGACCCGGCAAGAAGAAGGGCGAACTCGTCGCCGCCAACGCGTGGTTTGCCAGCTACGACCCGCAGGTGCGCAAAGCGCCGAACCCGTCGGGCGGGCTGGTATCGACGGCGACCGACATGTTCCGTTTCTACCAGATGGTCCTCAACGGCGGCGAGCTGGACGGCAAGCGCATCGTGTCGAAGGAAGCCGTGCAGCAGATGACGACGCTCAAGACGGGCGAACTGGTCACCGGCTTCACGCCCGGCAACGGCTGGGGCCTGGGTTGGTGTCTCGTGCGCCAACCGCAAGGCGTGTCGGCCATGCTCAGCCCGGGGACGTTCGGCCACGGCGGCGCTTTCGGCACGCAGGGCTGGGTCGATCCGAAGCGCAAGATGATCTTCGTCCTGATGATCGCCCGCACGGGATTCGGCAACAGCGACGGGTCGAAAATCCGCGCGGCGTTTCAGGATTTGGCGGTGAAGCGATACAAGTAACCGACCACCCTACCTCGACCAAACAATCGTACTCGTACTCGTCATCGATCCGGGACGTTGCCGATGACGATTACGAGTACGAGTACGAGTACGATGACGATGTGGGCGACTTGAATGAAGCTGCGTGATATAATCGCGCATGACAAGTGAAGATTGCTTCCCGTCTGCCGGGTTCGACCAACGACGTCAGATTTTGCTTGAACCTTTCAGGACCCCGAGGGAGCGTCGATCGGGCGCGATGGCCAGGCCGTCAACGAGCGGAAGGTCGGGACGACTCGGCGCCGCACCCACTTTTTGTCGGGGTTCGAGCAAAACCGTCGAACGGCCTACGCGGATGGGGAGTTGATCTTAAACCCAACGGCCCGTCGCAAGATGGGCCGTTCTTTTTTTGTCCGGTCACTCATTCGCGACCCGCAGTTGTTCAGGCCGCTTGCGGCTTAGCGCGAGTCGCGGCAAGAAAGGGAGCACGGGAGAAAGGGAGAAAGGGAGATGTTCGTTGCCGATCTCCCTTTCTCCCCGCCTCCCCGTCACCCCATCTCCAAGCCCGCATCCAAGCTGTATGATGACGCCCATGGCCGACACGTCCCCCAACCACCCCGAGCCGCTGAACGACCTGGTCGAGCGCATCGTCCAGAGCTATCACGACGAGCCGATGACCCAGCACCTGGGCGCGACGTTCCTGCCCAGCCGGGCGGTGACGATCGAGATTATCGAGATTGTCCGCCGACTCATGTTCCCCGGTTTCTTCGACGAACAACGCCTGACCGGCGAGAACGTCCGCTACCACGTGGGCGAGTTGCTCAGCAAGACGCGCGACCTGCTGTACGACCAAGTCCGCCAGGCCTTGCGTTACGACCTGAACCGCACGTCGCAGGACGGCAGCGGCGACGACTGCGACGACTGCGATGTGGAAGCGCAGCGCGTGACCAGCGCGTTCCTCGACAAGCTGCCGACCATCCGTGAGATGATCGCGTTCGACGTGTTGGCGACGTACGACGGCGACCCCGCCTCGGCGAACACGGACGAGACGATCTTCTGCTACCCCGGCATCGACGCGATCTTCATCCACCGCGTCGCGCACGAGTTATTCAAGCTCAAGGTCCCGCTGCTGCCGCGCATCATGAGCGAGTACGCGCACAACGAGACGGGCATCGACATCCACCCCGGCGCCCACATCGGCAAGTCGTTTTTCATCGACCACGGGACGGGCGTCGTCGTCGGTGAGACGTGCGTGATCGGCGCGCGCGTCAAGGTGTATCAGGGCGTGACGCTGGGCGCGCTGTCGCTCAAGGGCGGGCACGAACGTTGGGCCGGCCAAAAGCGGCATCCGACAATCGAAGACGACGTGACGATCTACGGCGGCGCGATCATTCTCGGCGGCCAGGTCGTGATCGGCCGAGGCTGCACGATCGGCGGCTCGGTGTTCATCACCGAATCGGTCCCGCCCTACCACACCGTGACGATGGACGTCGGCGGGATGGTCAAGACCCGCGAGAAACCGCAGGGCGCGATCAAGGCGATCGAGAAAGCCGCTGCGGGCGGATGACCGGCTCCTACCATCCTTCGTGCCGCGTCACACGACACAGACGTTTAACTGCGACCCGCTGGACGACCTGACCCGGCAACTCCTGTACGCGCCGGCTGAGCGGCGGGAGTCGCAGGTTCGGCGGGCGGAGGCGTTGCACGACATCCTCGAGCCGGAGCAGAACTACCCGCTCGACTTCTTCGTCTACCGCATCACCGGGTACCACGCCGAGTCGGACGGCGACACGCTTTTGGTCGGCGCTGCCGCGGCGCCCGACCTTCGGCTGATGATCGACAAACTCAGCCGATCGCTGCGCATGGTCGTCACCGACGGCGAGACGATCGAGACGCCGGACGCGCTGGCTGACCGCTTGAACGTAACGACCAAGACGCTGACCCGCTGGCGGAAGCTCGGCCTGCGATGGCGGTGGATGATGTTGGCCGGCGGGCGTCGGCTGCGCGTCGTCTATCCGCGCGACGGTGTGGACGCGTTCCTGGAACGACACGGGCAGCGCGTCGAACAGGCCGGCGCGTTCACGCAGCTCGAACCCGATCTCAAGCAGTCGCTGCTCGAACGGGCGCGGCGGATCGCCGAGGTCCGCGACGTGTCCTTGAACCAGGTCGCGTCGCACCTGAGCAAGCGGACCGGCCGAGCGCTGGAAACGATCCGCCAACTGCTGGACAAGCACGACCGCGAGAACGCGGACGACCCGATCTTCAAGGACCGCACCGGCCCGCTGAAGTGGAAACAGAAGCGCCTCATCGCGCGGGCTGTGCGCGTGGGCATCCCCGTGAGCAAGCTGTGCCGACGGTTCAAACGCACGCGCTCGACGGTCCACCGAGCGGTGCGCGACCACAAAGCAGCGACGTACCGCCGGCTGCGCATCGCGTACCACACATCACCGACATTCGAGCGCGACGACGCCGATGAGGTGATCCTCCGCCCCAACTCCGACCCGGACTTCGAGCCCGCTTTACCCGCACCGGACACGCCGGACGACGCAGCCACGCTTGACGAGGCGCCCAAACGGCCGTCGGAGGCCGGCGAGGTCGTGGGCGCGTCGCGTCAACGGCACAGCAGCCGGTACGTCGAAGACCTGCCGCACGCGCTGCGTCCGCTGTTTCAAAGACCAATGCTCGACGAGGCACGGCAGCTTGCCATGTTCGTCCGCCTCAACTACCTCAAGTACAAGATCGATCAACGCCGCGACACGCTGGACACATACGAGCCGCGCGCCCGCGACCTCGACGCCATCGCCGACCTACTGCGACAGGTCAAGCGTGTGCGGCAGCGGCTGGTCGAGGCGAACCTGTCGACCGTGCTGTCGGTCGCGCGTCAACAGTTGATGGGCGTGGACGACCCGAAGGGGCGCAAGCTGATCGCCCTGCTCGAATCGGGCGAGCGCGTGCTGATCGACGCCGTCGACCGGTTCAACCCGTTCCAGGACCAGACGTTTCTGCGCTTTGTCGTGTGGACGCTGTCGCGCCACTTCGCCGCGCTGTCGACAGGCGAAGAAGCCGCCCCGCAAGCGACGCCTCGCGCCCGCTCGCGCAAGCGCGAGGCCGACGAAGGGTCGAGTGTGTTGCGACGCATGCAACAAGCGGCCGAGGCGCGCGGCGTGGAGTTGGCGGAGCCGGATGGAGATTGATGGGGATGCGGGGTGCCTGTGAATGAGCGAAGCGTTTCACGGCATTGGCATCCGTGAAACGCTTCGCTCATTCACAGGCACCCTTCTCAGTGCGGTTAAGCGCTGATAATCCCGCGCTTCGCCAACTCGTCTAGCAGCGTCTGCACCGACTCTTCGACGCTCATCTCGTGCGTCTTGATGTGAATCTCGGCGTTGGCGGGCTCTTCGTATGGGTCGTCGATGCCGGTGAAGCCCTTGATCTCGCCGGCGCGGGCTTTCTTATACAGGCCCTTGGGGTCGCGTTTCTCGGCCTCTTCGAGCGTGCAGTCGACGTAAACCTCGATGAACGGCAGTTCGCCGGCCGCGTGCAACTCGCGGACGTTGTCGCGGTCGGCCGCGTACGGGCTGATGAAGCTGGTGATCGTCACCAGGCCGGCGTCGGCGAACAGCTTGGCGACCTCGCCGATACGGCGGATGTTCTCCGCGCGGTCTTCCGCGGAGAAGCCCAGGTTCTTGTTCAGGCCGTGGCGGACGTTGTCACCGTCGAGCCGGTAGGCGTGGTGGCCGCGCTGGATAAGCACCTGCTCCAAAGCCACCGCGACGGTCGATTTGCCGCTGCCCGACAGGCCGGTCATCCAGAGCGTGCAGCCCTTTTGGCCGAGGTTCTTCTGGCGTTCTTCCTGCGTCACTTCGCCGTCGTGCCAGGTGATGTTCGTCGCGACTTGCTCAGCCATGGATTGATCCTTCCGTTGCGTGGTCCGGTTTTGGGGGAACGGGATGTTAGAGCGGAGATCGATATCAGGAAAGCAGGAGAACAGGAAAGTAAGAAAACAGGAGATGAGGCTGTCCGGATGCGGAGTTTAGCGGCGTGCCCGCCCCCGGAAGGCCGCACTTCAGGGGACTCGAAACGCAAAGGCGCGGAGACGCGGAGACGCGGAGCACGCTAAGTGAAGAAGTTTGAGGCGGGATCAGGTGTGAACGCGAATGCTCGGCCGATCCCCAAATCTTGATCCCCCCACTCCTCCGCCCTTTCTCTGCGTCTCCGCGACTCAGCGTCTTTGCGTTCGAATCCGCCCACAATCAAAGAACTGTCACATCGTCAAAACACCAACTCGACCCGTAACGTCGCCACGACCGCGTCGTCCACGTCGGCCGCGCCGCCCGGGTTGACGATGACTTGCAGGTTGGGCATGACGGCCAGCCAGGGCGTGACCTGTGCTTTGTAAAACATCTCGACGGCCAGTTCGTAGTCGTCGTCGAACGCCCCGGCCGAGCGCGCGTCGTGGCTGAAATGGACGTAGCTGGCCATGACGCCCAGCACGTCGTCGTCGCGCGTCGGCAGCGCGCCGACCCATTGCAGACCGACGCCGACATGATGATCGACCTCGCTGACATCCGGGTCGGCGTAGCCGTACTGGAAGAACAGGCCGATACCCTGCGCGCCGGGGTCGCGTTCGTCGTCTTCGTCTTCTTCTTCCGGGGGTGATTCGCGCCACAAGGTTTGATCGAACACGACATACAAACCGGCCGTGCCGTCGTACGTCGAGCCGTCGAAACGCTCGAACGTGCCCGTGTGCCCCCAACCGCCCGCGCCGAGTCGGCCCCACAACCCGCCGGGCAACGACCACGTCACGCCCGCCTCGCCGATCACGAACAGGTCGGCCGGCTCGCCGAAAAACGTGCTCGGCCCGCGCGAGCCGGTGAGCACACCCTCTTGAAACGCGCCGTCGAACACACCGACGCCCGCATAAACCGGCGTGTCGTTTGGTTCGACGAACAAAATCACGGCCGTGGCGGGGTCGGGATACGTCGGGAGCGTGAAGACCGTCGGCGAGAAGCCGGGCGACGAGTGAGTGAAGTTGCCACCGTAATCGACGAACGCGAACTCGGCGTTGGCTTCGACCTTGCCGACGATGACGCGCAACTGCTCGTCAAAAAAGACGTGCTGATAGAACAACTCGGCGATCTGCGTGCGCCTGTCGGCGTCGATGTTGCTGAACGCCTGGAAGTCGCCCACGTCGTCAGCCGAGGCGTCGGGGCCGTTGTGGTTGTAAAAGTCGAGCACGAAAGTGCCGCCCTCCAATCCGATCAATCGTTCCGTTTCGACCGTCAGGCGAGCGTCGAACAGGTGACGGAACGCCGAGCCGTTCGTGTTCAGCCCCCCGGCGAGGTTGTGCGACCAGTCCGCGATGAGCGTGAGGTCGAGTGTGACGCCCGCGTCGGCCAAGTCGTTGCGCAGGCCGAACCAGTCGCCGGTGGCGGTGTCGCTTTCGATTGGCCAACGGTCCGCTCGCGCACCGAACCGGTCGGGCGAGGCGAAGCACAGCATGAGCAAGAACACGCCGAAAACGATCACTCGAACGGGCTCACCCGCACCCTCATTTTGAACAGCAGTTTTACTCATTTTGACTAATCAAAATTACATCGCGACTACTGTACCAAGATTGAGCCGGCCGTCAAACCAGTGGCCGTTCCGAGCCGTTCCCTGGAGCCGTTTCACATGCCCAGCACAACCGTCGAGGACTATCTGAAGCGGCTTTACATGCTCCAGCAGCAGACCGAGCGTCGGCTGGTGAGCATGGGGTCTTTCGCAGCGGCGGTCGGCGTCGCGCCCGGCACGGCCACGGCAATGGTCAAGACGTTGGAAGACTCTCGGCTGGTCGAGTACGAATCGCGTCAGGGCGTCCGCCTGACCGACGCGGGTGAGCGGCTGGCGTTACACGTACTGCGGCGACACCGGCTGGTCGAGCAGTTTCTGGTCGAGGTGCTGGGGCTGGACTGGTCGGAGGTCCACCCTGAGGCCGAGGTGCTCGAACACGCGATCAGCGACAAGGTGCTGGCCCGGATCGACGAACTGTTGGGCCACCCCGAAGTCGACCCGCACGGCGACCCGATCCCGACGCCGGCCGGCGACGTGGCGGACCGAACGCTTGCGAGTTTGGCTGAGTGCGAGATTGGTCAGCCGATGCGCGTCGCGCAGGTGTTGGACCAAGACGAACGATTCCTGCGCTTCGCCGACGAGTCCGGCCTGACGCCCGGCATCGACCTGACCGTCGAGTCGCGCGACGACGTGGCCGACGCCGTGACCGTCCGCGCGGGTGAGCGTGACGCGGTCACGGTCGGCACGAGTGTGGCGGCGAAGATCCTGGTCGAGGGCGTTTGAAACCCGGTACAGGCAAGACGCGACTCAAGCCTTCACGACGCGCTTATACATCTCAACCATCTGCGGCAGGATCGCCTCGACGCTATAGCCGTTTTGTATGAACCGCACGGCCTCTTCCCTGACACTTGAATAGGCATCTGGGTCGCGTAAAACTTCGAGCGTCTTGTTGGCGATGGCTTCGACGTCGAAATAGTCGACCAGGAAGCCGTTCTGACCGTCGGTGATCATCTCTTGCACCGGGTCGGTGTCGGAAGCGACAACGACCGCGCCGCAGGCCAGGGCGTCCATCATCGACCAGCTCAGGACAAACGGGACGGTCAGGTAGATGTGCGCGTCGCTGATCGACAGGGCGTTGACCAGGTCGGCCGGCGGGATTCGGCCGGTGAAAATGAACTTCGACAGGTCGTAGTCGTCCTCCGCCAGAACGCGTTCGCGGAGCGACGGGTAGTTGCCGCGTTCGGTGGCCGCGTCGCCGTAGCAGATGCGGTCGGTCCCGACGACGACGAACACCACGTCGGGGTACTGCTCGTAGATGCGCTTGGCGGCTTTCATGAAGATGTCGAAGCCGCGCATCTTTTCAAATCCGCGTGAGCAATAGGTGACGACACGCGTGCCGGGGTCGATCGTTTGACCGGCCACGACGCGCTTCGGTTCGGGCAGTCGGCGGAAGAACGACGTGTCGATCCCGTCGAAGACGCAACTGATCTTGCCGTGGAATTCGGGCGGGAAGAGGCTGCGCTGGAACCGCGTGGGCGTGTACGCGGCGTTGCAGTTGTGCATGTCGAGCATGATCATCGCGTTGCGCGTGTACGCGCGCAGGCGGTACGACTCGGGCGCGGGCGTGTCCGGCCGAAAGTCCATATCGCAGTTGCGCGGGCGGTAGAAGAACTCGCCGAAGTTGAGGATCGGTGCGTCGAACAGCTCGCGTAAGAACAGGCTCGAACCGAACCCGCTGTGCGCGACGATCAGGTCGGGCTTGAGGTCGCGTCGCGGCTTGAGTGCCTCGTACACGCCGTGCGCGTGGCCGACACAGTTCTCGAAGGTGCGCGTCAGGAACGGCGTCTGCGGCGTTGCGCCGCTGACAGGCTGATAGGAGATCAGCTCCATCCCCTCGACCCGCTTCTGGGCCTGCGTGACGAACGTGCAGCGGTAGTCGTGCCGATCGATCAGCCAGGCGCCGATGTGGCCGAACTGCGCGGGGAAGTTTTGGTGGACATACAGGACGTGCATGGGCAGCAATATAGCCACCACCGTTTAGCCGCGGGGCTTGTCCCGCGCGTCGGGTGCGAAACGCGCCAAGCCGCAAGCGGCCGAGGCTCAGTTGGCCTGTTGCAGTTGGCGGGCCTTGCGGAAACTGACCATCCGCTTGCGCTGCTCGTCCCACAGCTTGAGGTTGATGCAGGCGATGCTGGACCAGAGGGTCAGGCGGTCGATGCGGTGCAACGACTCGTGCTCGTCGTGGACGTGGTGCAGGCGGTAGTTGGGGATGCGGCTGTCCAGATGGTGGACGTGGTGGTATCCGATGTTCGCGGTCAGCCAGTGCAGGACGCGCGGCAACTGGTAAAACGAGCTGCCTTCCACGGCCGCTTCGTGACGGTCCCAGTTCTCTTCGTGTTCCCAGTAGGTCGGGTTGAACTGGTGCTGCACGTAGAAGAGCCAAACGCCGATCGACGCGGCGAAGAACAGGACGGGCAGGTAGGCCAGGACGAAGAACTGCCAGCCGAACAGCCAGGTCAGCCCGCCCAGCAGCGCGAACAGAGCGATGTTGGTCGTATGCACGCTGATGCGTTCTTTGCGCCAGTCCTTCGGCAGGTCGTGCGAGAATCGTTGGCGGACGGCGAAGTGAAAGAACGACCCGACGCCGAACAGCACCAGCGGGTGTCGGTAGACGCGGTAGGCGAACCGTTGCCAGGGCGTCAGCGCGTAGAACTCGGCGATCGTGAGCGTGTTGATGTCGCCGATGCCGCGTTGGTCGAGGTTGCCGCTGGACGCGTGGTGCATCGCGTGCTCGCGCCGCCAGCAGTGGTATGGCGTCATGGTGAGCACACCGAGGATCGACCCGACCCAGTGGTTCAGCTTCGAGCTGCGGAAGAACGAGCCGTGGCCGCAGTCGTGTTGCAGGATGAACAGGCGGACGGTCGCCAGGGCGGTGGGGAACGCCAGCAGGATGGTCAGCCACCACGCGACGCCGAGCGTCAGGACGATGGCCGTCCACAGGCCCGCCCAGATGGCGAGCGTCGAAGCCAACTGCCAGACGCTCGCCGCATGGCTGGTGCGGCGGTACGGGGCCAGAGTCGTCCGGAGTTGGGCGTGGTCGAGTTGGCGAGGTTCGGCGGCTTCCGTGCCGGCCGCGACCCTTAGGGCGGTCGTAGATGACAAGACAGATCTCCGTGGCGTGGGCCGAGCTCGAAGTACCTTGTTGATTCGGCGTTCGCGAGGCGTCGCGTTCAACCGTGACGGCCGGAGCTAGCGGACGGCGGACCATGGGGGCCAGACTATAGCGAATCTGCCCGCCGCGTGGGGTTTGGCCTACCTGCCGGCCCCGAATCTGACCAGGCCCTGACGATCCAGCCGGGTCGGAACCCCGCTCATCGGCGTAGATCGACGTAACATCCTCGCAGAATCAGTCCGATCTTCCCCAGATTCACGCGCGGCGAATGCGACCCATGCCCGACCAACTGACCATCCACATCGACGGCGGCTCTCGCGGCAACCCCGGCCCGGCGGCCGCGGGCGTCGTGATCGCCGAGGGCGAATCCGACAAGCCGCTGCACGAGGCGGGCTACGTGCTCGGCGAAGCCACCAACAACGTCGCGGAATACACCGCCCTGATCCGCGCCGTCGAGCTGGCGGACGGCCTGGGCGGCAAGGAATTGAGCATCCACAGCGACTCGGAGCTGCTGGTCAAGCAGATTACGGGGCAATATCGGGTCAAGAACGAGGCGTTGGCGGAACTGCTCGAAGAAGCGCAGGTCAAGCTGATCCGGTTCGACGCCTGGCATATCAAGCACGTCAAGCGGGAGCAGAACAAACGGGCGGACGCGCTGGTCAACATGGCCTTGGACGCGGGCGAAGACGTGATCGTGACCGGCGAAGGCGCGACGGGTGCCCCACCGCCCAAGGCCAAAGGAACCAAGGGCCGGGGCAAGGCTCAAGACACCGCAACGCCAATCAACGCCTCAACCATCAGCGTCCACTTCAGCAAAAAGCCCGGCATGGCTTGCCCCGTGCGCAACATGCCCCGCCGCTTCACGCTGAACGCCTGCACGCCGGATGGCATGTGCGTCTTCGCCGCACAGGCCGTGTTCGACGAGCAGGTCACATTGTGGAAAGAGATCGACCGCGACAGAGCACAGACGACCTGCCCGCGCTGCGAGGTGCCGATCGAAATCGAACGCCGGTAACCCGAATGAGCTTGATAGTTTAAGAGCGACGACGCCGACCGCGGGCAAACCCGCAGCAGACGTCCCATAAGCTTGACCGCCCCGCCGATCGACCCATTAATAGCCTCTAAGCAACGACGCCGCCCCAGTCTGCGGCGCGCCGGTGGTGAAGCCCATTTGCGTGTAATATGGCCGGTTAGGGAAAAAGCAGCAGCGACGCGGGAATCGCGTAGGCATTCGCTGTGTTGGTATTCGGTCAGGGCCGTCCGACGCGCGGGCAGGACGCCCGTTGACCTGTCACGGAGAGACATCCATGCCACGTTGGCTCAGCAAATGGCGATCAAACCGACGGCAACACTGCCGACGCAAACCCGGCCGAACACCTGAATTCGACGCCCTGCAGGCGCTCGAGCCCCGCATCCTCTTAGCCAACGTCCAAGGCGTGATTTATAACGACCTGGACAACAGCGGCGGCCGCGACGGCGGCGAGCCGGGTTTGGCTGGCATTCGCGTCTACGCCGACCTCAATTCCAACTTTGCGTTCGACGAAGGCACTGAACCGTCCACGATGTCGACGGGCGACGGCACTTACGACCTGGCGGACGTCCCGGTGGGCAACACGTTCATCCGGCAGGTCAAACCGGGCGGCTTTGATCAGACACAACCGTTCGCGCCCAACCAAAATGCTCTGTCCGGCTACGCCGTGAGCGTGCAGAACGAGAGCGACGTCTTCACCGACCGCGACTTCGGCAACTTCGAGACCGCGCCTGCCACGTCGTCGATCGGTGATTTCGTCTGGATCGACGCGCTGGAAAACGACGTGCAGGATGTGGGCGAACGTGGCTTGGAAGGCGTGACCGTCAGGCTGTTCGAAGACGGCAACGGCATCCCAATCCGCACGACCACGACCGATGCGGACGGTGCGTACCTGTTCGACAACCTGGTGGCTGGCGACTACTTCGTCGAGTTCGTCCGGCCGCAGGGATTTGTGTTTGTGACACAAGGCGCGGGCACGGACACCGACAGCGACGCGAACGTCAACACCGGCCGATCACTCACTTTCGCCGTGGCGGAGGATGAAGCCAAGACCGACATCGACGCCGGTCTGGTCGCGGCGCAGTTGTTCGTCACGATCGACTACAGCCTCGACACGGGCGGTTTCTACGACGACCCGGCCGTCCGCGCCCGCCTGCAACAGGCGCTGGACGCACTGGTCGCGCCGTTGAACGACGACCTGGACCCGATCACCCCGCAGGGCGGCAACACGTGGTCGGCCACGTTCACGCACCCGTCGACCGGCCAGCCGCACCAGGTCGATGACCTGTTCATCGCGCGGAATGAGATCGTGGTCTACGCCGGCGCGCGCGACCTGGGCGGCGGCGTTGGCCAGGGCGAGTTGGGCGGCACGACGTCCGGCGGTTCGCAGGCCTTCCAGGACACGGTCGCGGCCCGCGGCCAAACCGGCGCGCTGCTGGCCACGCCGACCGACATCGGCATCTGGGGCGGCGCGATCAGTTTCGACACGAACACGCTGTTCCACTTCGGCGCGACGACGGCCGGCCTGGAACTGACCGAGGTCGATTTCCGATCGGCCGCGACGCACGAGGGCGCGCACGTGCTCGGCTTCGGCACACACCCGGCGTTCGACCGACACGTCGACACCGGCAACAACCGGTTCCTCGGCCCGGCGTCGATTGGCCAACACGACGGCGCGGGCGCCCCACCGCTCGACCCGAGCGGCGACCACTGGGAAGAAGGCCTGACCGACGGCGGCGTTGAAACGGCCATGGACCCGACGCTCGACCTGGGCTTCCGCAAGCTATTCACGCAACTCGACTTCGCCGCGCTGGCGGACACGGGCTGGGAAGTGCAGGGCCTGTCCGACCCGGCCGACGCGACGATCGGCGACCGTGTCTTCATCGACCTCGACGGCGACGGCAACTTCGACCCCAGCGAAGACGGCTTCGACGGCGTCACCGTCGAGCTGTTCCGCGACGACAACGCCAACGGCATGTTCGAGGCGGGCGAGAAGGTCGCCGAACTGGTGACGGACAACAACGGCATTTACGACTTCACGAACCTGCCGGCCGGCGAGTATCGCGTCAACGTGCCGACCGATCAGCCCGCGCTCGGCGGCTTTAACGCGACATTGCCCAACCCGGTGGACGTCACGCTCATCGCGTCGCAGGACTTCAACACGGCCGACTTCGGCTTCCAGTTCGACGGCGGCGTGTCGGTCACCGTGTTTGAGGACGCCGACATCGACACCGTCTTCGACCCCGGCGAACTGGGCATTGGCAACGTCACGCTCGCGCTGATTCGCGACGTGAACGGCGACGGCCTGATCGACGGCGGCGACGTCATCGTCGATCAGAAGACGACTGACGTCAACGGCGAAGCGACACTGCTGGCCCAGGAGCCGGGCGACCACATCATCACCGTCACCGACCTGAACAACTCGCTGCTCGCGTTCACGCTGACGACGAACAACGAGCCCACCACGCTGGTCATCGACGACAACCCGACGCCCGACGTGTTGTTCGGCTACGAGTTCACGCCCAACGTCGTCACCGCGCAGATCACCGCCGAGGACGACAACGCCAACGAGCCGGACAACGACGGCCTGTTCCGCCTGACCGTCGATGAAGCGCCGACCGACAACCGCACGTTCAACCTTTCGATCACCGGCACGGCCGACAACGGCACGGACTACGCGACCATCAACACGTTCGCGATCGTCCCGCAGGGGCAGACGTTTGTCGACATCCCGCTGGAGGTGTTCGACGACTTCACGGAAGAAGACGACGAAACCGTTACGATCACGATCCTGCCCGGGCCGGGCTACAACGTCGGCGCCAGCGGCGACGCGACGATCACCATCGCCGACAACGACCAGACACCGGAGGTGACCATCGTCGCCACCGCGCCCAACGCGTTTGAGGGCGGGTCGCCGGCCGTGCTGACTTTCACGCGAACGGGCTTCACCGACTTCGCGCTCGACGTGTTCTATGGCATCAGCGGCAACGCGCAGGTCGGCAGCGACTTCCAGCCGTTCGGCACGAACGTCCAGATCCCGATTGGCGAGACGTCGGTCACGGTCGAGGTCAACGCCGTCGACGACGAGGTGATCGAAGACGACAAGTCGGTCATCGTCACGCTTGCCAATAACGCCGCGTACGACATCGGCCAACCTAGCAACGCGACCGTCACCATCGTCAACGACGACCTGCCGGAGGTGGCGATCGAAGCGACGGACAACTTTGCTTCCGAGGCCGGGCAGGAGCCGGCCGAATACACCTTCACGCGGACCGGCCCGTTGGGCAACACCCTGACCGTCGAGTACACCATCAGTGGCGCGGCGACGAACACGGCCGACTTCAACACCATCGCCGACTCGATCGAGTTCGGCGTCGGGCAGGCGACGACGACGTTGGTCATCACACCCGTCGACGACCAACTGGCCGAGGGCTTTGAAGACCTGACGCTGACGCTCGACAACATCGGCACGTACGCGATCACAGCGCCGGGCAGCGCGACGGTGGTACTCGACGACGACGACGTGCCGCGCAACGCGGCGGTCGGCGACAAGGTGTTCCACGACCTGAACGCCGACGGCATCCAGGACACGGGTGAGCCGGGTGTCGCCGGCGCGACCGTCGACCTGCTCAACGCGCTGGGCATCCTGTCCGGCTCGACGGTCACCGATGCGGACGGCGCGTTCCTGTTCGACCTGCTGCCGGCGGGCGGTTATTCGCTCCGCGTCACACCGCCGGCGGGCTTCCAGTTCAGCCCGCAGAACGCGACACTCGATCAGGACGCCGACTCCGACGCCGACCCTGCCACGGGCGAGACGCCGCTGTTCAACCTGGCCGACTCGCAGACCGACCTGTCCCGCGACATCGGCTTGTTCGCCAACGGCTCGATCAGCGGTGTGAAGTTCAACGACGACAACGGCAACGGCGTGCGCGACCTGGGCGAGCAGCCGCGACAGGGCGTGACGATCTACATCGACTCGAACAACAACGGCGCGCTCGACGCCGGCGAGCCGGAAACGACCTCCGACGTGAGCGGCAACTACGCGTTCAACGACCTGGCGCCGGGTGTGACGTACCACGTGCGCGAGGTGCTGGACATCGGCTTCGCGCAGACGGGGCCGGAATACGCGACTGAACTCAACGCCGCGAACGAGGTGCAGAACCCGGCCGTCGATTCGCCGGCCACGGGCTTCGCGACGTTCAGCCTGGACGACGCGACGAACACGCTCGCCTTCGAAGTGCACTTCGCCAATCTGATCGGCGACACGACCATGCTGCACATCCACCGCGGCGGCGCGGGGGTGAACGGCCCGGTCGCGTACGACCTGGAAGCGATCGCCGGCCTCAGCGATGGCTTCACGTCACCGGTGACCGGCACGATCGACCTGGCCAACGACCTGCTGCTGGGCGGCGTCTCCGTTCAGGACATCCTGACCGATCTGGACAACGGCGACCTGTACGTGAACCTGCACACGTCGTCATTCGGCAGCGGGGAAGTCCGCGGGCAGGTCGAGGTCGAGTCGAGTCACGTCGTTCCGCTGGCCTCCAATCAGCAGGTCACCGACCGCAACTTCGGCAACCAACTCGAAGCGCCCGACATCGCCGTCACGCTCGGCGGGCAGCCGATCGACAACGGGCAGGCAGAAGCCGTCGACTTCGGCACGGTGTTGACGCAGTCGGGCGACGTGGCCATCCAGTTCAACATCATCAACGCCGGCACCGACCTGCTGACGCTTGGCGCGATCCAACTGCCGGACGGTTTCGAGCTCGACCCGCTGGACACACCGCTCTCGAACATCGGCCCGGGTTTCGTCGAGACGATGACGGTCATCCTGCCCAGCGACGAGCTTGGCGTCTTCTCCGGCGACATCGTCATCCCCAGCAACGACCCGGACGAAAACCCGTTCACCTTCCCGATCACCGGCACGGTGACCGACATCGTCAGCGAAGAGCTGTTCACCAATGACCTGGGCGACTATGTCATCGTCACCGGCGATGTGCAACAGGTCAACGGACAAGCTCAATTGGCCGAGTCGTCCGACGCGGCGATGTCGGTCACGCTCGACCTGCCGGAGAACGTCGCGGAATTGACGTTCGACTTCACGTTCGACGACATCGGCGACGGCGACAGCCTGGTCGCGACGATCACGGTCGGCGGCGAGACGACGACCTTGTTCGATCGGCCCGCGGCCGACTTCGCGCAGGGCGTGCCACAGATGTCGGGCGAGATCGACCTGACGCAGTTCGCCGGCGCGCAGGACGCCGTGCTCGAGTTTCGGCTGGTGTCGGCCGGCGCGGTCAACGCGCAGGTGTCGATCGACAACGTCCGCATCAAGGCGAGCAACTTCATCGACCTGATCGCGCAGGGTCGGGATAAGGTCGAGTACGTCGACGGCCAAGGCAATGATGTGACGGTGTCGATCAGTGGCAACGGCACGGCGATCGTGCGCGTGCCGGACATCGGCAATCAGCCCGTCGGCGACGCGTTCCAGATCAGCGTGACCGGCTCCGACGACCGCACGTCGTTGAGCGTGTCGGTCAAGGGCCCGACGGGCATCACGCGGGTTGGGCGCATCATTGTCGAGGGCTCAGTGAATCAGATCAAGGCCGACAAGGTCGACCTGTCGCGCGAGTTGACCGTGACGGGCATCGCCAAGAATGTGCGTCTGCACGACGTGACCGGCGAGGCGACGATCACCGTGGAAGGCCAGGGGGCGGACGACCGCGACAAGACGACGTATCAATTCAACGTCATCAACGACCTCGTCTTGATCTCGGGCATCGCGATCAACTCGTTCACGGCGACCGAATGGACGGACACGCCCGGCTCGACGCGTGACCTGTTGCAGGGCACGAGTCTGAATCGGATGACGATCAAGGGTAATTCCCGCGACAACGTGCACGGGCGGTTCGAGGCTGACCTCGACCTGGAAGACCCGGACGCGCGCATGGTGCTGGGCAACACGTCGATCGCCGGCCCGGTGGACGGCGTGATGGCTGACATCATCGGCGACGTGGGCAACCTGACGTTCAAGAGTTCGGTCAGCAATTCGACGTTCATGGTGGCCAGCAAGGTCAACAAATTCGGCGTGTCCGGCTCGATGACGGACGTCGACCTGGTGTTCGACGAGTTCGGGACGTTGCAGGCGGCGGAGTGGATCGGCGGGTCGCTGACGGCGAACTTCGGCAAGACGGCTGACATCCGCGGCGACAACCGCAACGACATCGACGGCGACATCACCAACGTGACGATCGCCCTCAACGGCCCGCCGCCCGACTCGCGGGCCCGTTCGACGCTGAGCAACTTCAAGACGAAGGGCGATGCGAACAACCTGATGTTCACGACCGTGGGCGAGGCGACGAACGTCGCGATCGGCGGGAACATCAACACGGCTGTGCTGACCTTCAACCCGGATGGCGGCGAGCCGGCCGGCGCGAACAAGGTGACCGGCGACAACGTGACCGGCCTGACGCTGACCGGCGGCGACTTCGGCACGCTGCAGTTCAACGACCTGTCGGACTCGACGTTTGACGTGGACAGCATCAAGCAGTTGCAGACGCGCAAGGACAACAAGAGCGGCGCGGCGGGCGACATCACGAATGTCGACATCGACATCGCCGGCTCGACGAACACGCGGGTGCGCGACGATCTGGGTTCGATCAAGGGCGACGGCGCGGTCGAAGACCTCGACGTGGATGTGCAGGGTTCGTCGGGCACGGTCGACCTGCGCGGCGCGGTGAACGACCTGATTGTGAATATCAGCGAGGCGCTCAAAACGCTTCGGCTTGGGCTAACTGCCCAAGCGAGCGTGAACGCCGGCTCGACGGGCAACGTGCAGGCGGTGCGCTGGCTGACGGGCGACGCGGTTTTCCTGGACGCGAAGAACGTCAAGATCACGGGCGACCGTGACACGGAAGGCGACTTCGGCGCGAACCTGACCGTCAATGCGCCGGGCACGAGCACGGCCCGCAGTCAGCTTGGCGGCGCGACGATCGACGGCACGGCCAGCAACATGTGGCGGGTCACGGGCGAGAGCGGCAACATCACCGGCGGCGCGTTTGACAACACGTTCGACGCCGTGTTCGAGGGCGAGGTGCGCGGGCTGACCAGCAAGGCCGAGTTCGACGGCTTCGCCGCGGCGTTCGCGTTCGGCAAGGTCGATGTCAAGACGACGATGACGGGCGCGACGATCATCGCCGGCGGGCCGATGGGCAGCGCGCTGCCGAACGACATCGGCACGTTCAAGGTCGGCGGCAACGTCACCGGCGGCACGATGGTGATCGCGGGCGTCGACCCGGGTGCTGACAACAGCTTCCTGACGCTCGACCCCGGCGACTTCAAGGGCGGAGATGACAACTTCATCAAGTCGATCACGATCGGCGGAACGGCGCCGACGGCGGGCGACGTGATGTTCACGGCCGGCGCGTTCCCAAAGACGGCGAGCATCAATAAGGGCCGGATCGACCCGTTGACAGACGGGACGGGGCGGTTTGTGTTGACGGTCTAGGTGAGATTGGGGGAGCGCTAAGCCGCAAGCGGCTGCCGACTGGGCGGCCGTGCTATGCTATTGGCTGTGTTCAGGGGACAAACCGGACTCGGTCGGACTGGAGACCGCACCATGAGAAAGATCGTTGCGATCGTCTGCGCCGCGTGCGTGGCGATCACTGGTATTTCGTCGTTGGCGCAGGACGACCCGACTCGGCCGGAGCAGGGGCTGCGCGACCGGACGCCGCGGTTATTTGCGCTGACCAACGCGCGGATCGTCACACCCGACCCGGACAAGCGCACGAAGAACCGACTCATCGAGATCGAGCACGGCACACTCGTGATCGACGCGGGCGAGATCAAAGCGGTCGGGAGCGATGTGAAGATCCCGGCCGGCGCGCGTGTCATCGACTTGACGGGCAAGACGGTTTATCCGGGCTTGATTGATGCGTACAGCGAAACCAAAGTGCCCGCCCCACCTGACGGGACGGGGTATTGGAACAAGCAGATCAGACCGCAGGTCAATGTTGCGGATCACTACACGCCCGATGCCAAACTGAACGAGCAGTTCCGTGGGCAGGGCATTGTCGCGCGGCTGGTCGCACCGTCGGCGGGTGTTATCCGCGGGACGAGCGTCGTCGTGACGACGGCGGACGGCGACTCGCAGACATCGATCATCCGTCCACTTGACGCGCAACACGTGCGGCTGACGGTCGATCGTTCGCGGAGTGGGGGCTACCCGCGCTCGCCGATGGGCGCGGTGGCGTTGGCGAGGCAGGCGTTGTACGACGCGCAGTGGCATACCGCGGCCGTAGTTCTTCCATTGCACGATGACGACCGAAGCCAGACCGTCGGCGACGCGCGCGTGAACACGGCGTTGGCTTCCCTCTTCGCGACTACCCCTTCAGAAGACCTGCCGCTAGAGCTTCAGACCACGCTGTACTTCAAGACCGATCACGAGCGCTCGCTGCTGCGCGCCAAACGGTTCGCGGACGAGTTCAAGCTCAAGGCCGTTTTCGTCGGGTCGGGGCGCGAGTACCGTCGGCCGGAGGCGATGCGCGTGAACGCGATCATCGTACCGGTCGACTTCCCGAAGGCGCCCAATGTTTCGACGCCGGAAGCGGCGCTCAACGTGTCGTTGCAGGAGCTGATGCACTGGGACCTGGCGCCGACGAATCCGGCTCGCGTCGCGGAACACAACCCGGATCTGGCGCTGACGAGCCACGGCCTGGACGACCGCAAGAAGTTTCTCGCGGCGGTGCGCAAGGCGGTCGACTACGGGCTTGATCAGGACACGGCGCTGCGGTCACTGACGATCAACCCCGCGCGGCTTCTCAACATCGACAAGACGCACGGCACGCTCGCCGCGGGCAAGACGGCCAGTTTCATCGTCACCGACGGCGACCTGTTTGCGGAGAAGACGCGCATCGTGGAGACGTGGGTGGACGGGCGGCGGTTCGAGCACAAGCCGGAGCCGACGGTTGACCCGCGCGGGACGTGGAAGGTGACGATGCAGGGCGTGAAGGGCAAACCGAGGTCGTTGACCGTCGAGATCGCGGGAGAGTCGGACAAGCCGTCGGCCAAGGTTGTGGCGGAATCCACCGACGGCGTTGAGTCGGACGTCGCGCTGAAACATGTCGCAATTGTGGCGGCGCAGTTGACGGGTGTATTTGACTCGTCGGCGTTCGGTGCCGAGGGCGTGGCTCGGCTGAGCGTGACAGTGACGCGTAACGGCGACGGCGAGGCGATCTGGAAGGGTCGCGTCGTATGGCCGAGCGGGCGGGTCGGGTGGTGTACGGCCAAGCGCGCGGCAGATGACAAACCCGATAAGGAAGACGTGACAGACGAAGACAAGGACGAAGACAAAGCGGACGACCCCGCCCCGCTGTTCGACGTGAACTACCCACTGGGCGCGTTCGGCGTGACGAAGCAGCCGGGTCAGCCGACCGTCCTGTTCCGCAACGCGACGGTGTGGACGTGTGGGCCGGCCGGTGTGCTCAAGGGCGCGTCGGTGCTCGTGCGTGACGGCAAGATTGTCGCGGTCGGTCAGGACGTTGAACGGCCGAAGGGCAAGGTCGTTATCGTTGATTGCAAGGGCAAGCACATCACGCCGGGCATGATCGACTGCCACTCGCACATCGCGACGGACGGCGGGGTGAACGAGTCGGGGCAGGCGATCACTTCCGAAGTGCGCATCGGCGACTTTGTCAACGGCGACGACATCGCGATCTATAGGCAGCTCGCCGGTGGGACGACGACGGCGAACATCCTGCACGGCTCGGCCAACCCGATCGGCGGGCAGAACCAGGTGATCAAGTTCCGCTGGGGCATGACGGGCGAAGCGATGAAGTTCAAGGCCGCCAAGCCGGGCATCAAGTTCGCGCTTGGCGAGAACGTCAAGCAGAGCAACTGGTCGAACCCGACCGGCCGATACCCGCAGACGCGCATGGGCGTCGAGCAGATCATGCGCGACGCGTTCCGCGCGGCCCGCGACTATCAACGTGCGTGGGACGAGTGGAAGAAGCACAAAAAGGGCGTGCCGCCGCGGCGTGACCTGGAACTGGACGCGCTGGCCGAGGTGATGTCGGGCGACCGCATCATCCACTGCCACAGCTACCGACAGGACGAGATCCTCGCGCTGATCCGCGTGTGCGATGACTTCGGCGTGAAGATCGGGACGTTCCAGCACGTGCTCGAGGGCTACAAGGTGGCCGACGCGATCGCCAAGCACGGCGCGGGCGGGTCGTCTTTCAGCGACTGGTGGGCTTACAAGTTCGAGGTGTACGACGCGATTCCGCACAACGGCGCACTGATGCACGGGCGCGGCGTGGTCGTTTCGTTCAACTCGGATGACGCGGAGCTCGGCCGACGCATGAACACCGAGGCGGCCAAGGCGACGAAGTACGGCGGCGTGCCGCCGGAGCAGGCGTTGCTGTTCGTGACGCTGAACCCCGCGCGGCAGTTGCGGATCGACCACCGGGTCGGCTCGATCGAGCCGGGCAAGGACGCGGACATCGTCGTGTGGAACGGGCAGCCGATGTCGACATTCACACGCTGCGAGCAGACGTGGGTTGACGGTCGGAAGGTGTTCGACCGCCACGCCGACCTGAAACAGCGGCAGCGCGTCTCGCAGATGCGTGCGAAACTGATCCAGCGCATCCTCGACTCGGGCGAGCCGATGAAAAAGGCGGGCGAGAAGTCAAAGGCTGACGGGGCGTTCTGGGAAAACATCAACCGGTTCTGCGAGCACTGCGACCAGAACACGGCGGCGCACCGGCGTCGGTTGGAGATGCAAGGGGGTGGGCGATGAACAAGTTGATGCGTTGTTTCTGGTTGGCCGTGCTGATGATGGCGTTCGCCGTTCCTGCCCACGCCGCGGATGAGGTCCCCGGCCCTGCGCAGTCGAAGCCGATCGCGCTGGTCGGCGGGACCGTTCACACGATGCACGGTCGGCCGATCAAGAACGGGACGGTCGTGTTTGACAAGGGCAAGATCGTCGCGGTCGGCCGGAACGTCAAGATTCCGGACGGCGCGCAACGCGTCAAGGTCAACGGCAAGCACGTGTACCCCGCGTTATTCGACGCGAACACGGACATGGGTTTGATCGAGATCAACGCCGTGCGTGCGACGCGTGACTATTCGGAGGCGGGTTCGGTCAACCCCAGTGCGCAGTCACACGTGTCGGTCAACCCGGACAGCGAGTTGATCCCAGTGGCGCGGGCGAACGGTGTGCTGTTGGCGTTGACCGCGCCGCGTGGCGGGCTGATCGCGGGGCGGTCGGCTGTGATTCAACTGGACGGCTGGACGTACGAGGACATGACGCTGCGGGCCGGCGCGGGGATGCACGTCGATTGGCCGAGGATGTCGCCGAACGCGCCGTGGTATCCGAGCACGTCGTCCACATCGGCGGCGTCGGCGCGTGACGCGGCATTGAAGCAACTCGAAAAGCTATTCGACGATGCGCGTGCTTATTGGCAGGCGCGTCGGGCGGCGGACAAGGCCAAACACAAACGGTCGGCCGTCGACGCGCGATTCGAGGCGATGGTCGACGTGTTCGAGCGGCGTGTCCCGCTGATCGTGTCGGCTGACGACCTGGCGGAGATCCAGGCGGCGGTCGCTTTCGCCAATCGTCAGAACGTTCGGCTGATCATCTACGGCGGCTACGACGCGCCGCATTGCGCCGCGCTGCTCAAGGAGCACGGCGTGTCGGTGATCGTCGCGGGGACGCACCGGTTGCCGCGACGGCGTGACGAGGGGTACGACACGGCGTTCACCGTGCCGCAGCGTTTGCGCGCGGCCGACGTGACGTACTGCATCAACGGCCGATTCCGATTTGGTGCGGCGATGGTGCGCAACCTGCCCTACCACGCGGCCTCGGCCGCGGCGTTCGGCCTGCCGCGCGACGAGGCGATCAAGGCGATCACGCTCTACCCAGCGCAGGTGCTGGGTGTGGCCGACCGCGTCGGGTCGTTGAAGGTCGGCAAGGACGCGACGTTGATCGTGACGGACGGCGACCCTTTGGAGATCACAACGCATGTCAAGGCCGCGTATGTACAGGGACGGGCCGTGCAGTTGACGAGCCGACACACGCGGCTGAATGAGAAGTATCAGAAGAAGTATGAGCGGACGGGGAGTGAGGGTGAGTAGCCCACGGCGAGAGCCGCATGCTCGGGTGCCACACTTTGGCTCGGCAAAGTGTGCCGATGGGCGTCCGGAACACACTGGGTCGAATCACACACTTTGCCCTTCGGGACAAAGTGTGACACCCGCACCACATCTGTGAAACGCTTCGCTCATTCACAGGCACCCCGCGCGGCATCGGTTAACCGGTACAATGGCCTGATGACAACACGTCTCCTTTGTTTGCTGGTCGTTTGTGTGGGGTGGGTTTGTGCTAAGCCGCAAGCGGCGGCAGAGGTGCGGCCGAACATCCTGTTTATCTACACGGACGATCAGGGCGAGTGGACGACGGGGTTCTCTGGTAACACCGAGGCGCACACGCCGCACATGGACCGCATCGCGCGCGAGGGTGCGCGGTTTCCCAATGCGTTTGTGACGACACCGGTGTGCAGCCCGTCGCGTGCGACGTTGATGACGGGTCGCTATGCGAGCGAGTTGGGTATCCACGATTGGATCAACCCGCGCGGCGAGCCGAAGCACGGGCTGGACCCGAAGTGGCCGGTCTGGCCGCGGCTGCTCAACAAAGCGGGCTACACGACGGGACTGGTCGGCAAGTGGCATCTGGGCACGGCGCCCAAGTTTCACCCGACCAAGTTTGGATACAGCTACTTCATGGGTCAGCTTGAAGGCGGCTGCGCGACCAAAGACCCGCGTCTTGAAGAAGACGGTGAGTCTCGCAAGTTCACCGGCCTGACCGTCGACATCCTCACCGACCGCGCGTTGCGTTTCATCGAGCGCAACCGCGATGGCCCGTTCGCGTTGAGCGTTCACTACCGCGCGCCGCACGAGGCATTTTTGCCGGTGGCCGACGAGGACATGGCCCACCATGCCAAGCTCGACCCGACCGTGCCGAGCTACCCCGGGCTGACGGTCGACTTTGCCAAGAAGAAGACGCGCGACTACTACGCGTCGATCAGTAGTATCGATCGGAACGTCGGCCGACTGCTGGCCAAACTGGACGAGTCGAAACTGACCGACAATACCGTGGTCATCTTCACGTCGGACCACGGCTACAACATTGGGCATCACGGGCTGCGTTACAAGGGCAACGCGTTCTGGATGGTCAAACCGACGCCGCCCAAAAAGTGGCAGCACATCCCCGCGGCGCGTCGGCCGAACATGTTTGATACGTCGCTGCGCGTGCCCTTGGCCGTGCGCTGGCCGGGCGTCGTCAAGCCGGACACGGTGATCGAGCAGACCGTCGATAACACCGACTGGTTCCCGACCCTGCTTGCGATGGCGGGCGTTGCGTTGCCGAAGGACGTGACCGTGCGAGGGAGCAACATGGTCCCCCTGCTCAAGGGGCAGCCCGCCGGCTGGGACGACGGGTTGTACGCCGAGTACAACATGCGTCACGGGGCGACCACGGCTATGCGGGTGATCCGGACCCCGAAGTGGAAGCTGATGCGCGACCTGCAACACCCCGGTCGAGAGGCGTTTTACGATCTGACAGCCGACCCGGCCGAGTCGCGGCCCTTGGGTCGCCCGAATACCGGGCAAGCCGGGGCCGCGTATGACCGCTTGGAGACGATGTTAATGAAGCAGGCCGCCAATCTGGACGATCCCTTGATTCGTTAGATTCGTGAATATATAGTGTTATCGGAGCACAGAAGAGAAACGCCGCCCGATCCTCTGTCTTCCTCAGGCAGGTCAAGGTGAAGGCGAGAAGGACACGTCGGGTGGTTTAAGGCGTGTGTTGGTACTATGGCGCGGTACGCATCGACGATCTTCCTTGGGGCCTTTCTGGTCTTCCTGGTCCAACCATTGATTGGGAAAGTTATCCTGCCGTGGTACGGCGGCGGGCCGAGCGTCTGGACCGTTTGCATGTTGTTCTTCCAGGTGCTCCTCCTGGCGGGCTACTTGTACGCGCATTGGCTGGCCGGACGCCCCCGGGTCTTTCAAGGATTCGTTCACGCGGGCGTCCTGATTGCATCGTTGATCACCTTGCCGATCCTGCCGGACGCGAACTGGCGGCCGACGCCTGACGTTCACCCGACGTGGGCGATCCTGCTGCTGCTGCTCCGCCACGTCGGCGCGCCGTTCCTCTTGCTCGCGGCGACGGGCCCGCTGCTTCAGCGTTGGTTCAGCGAAGAGCGACCGGGGCGATCGCCCTACCGGCTTTACGCGCTGTCGAATCTCGCATCGCTTTCGGCATTGCTGCTCTATCCGGTCGCCTTCGAGCCGATGCTTCGATTGGCCGACCAGGCGAACCTTTGGACGACGGTGTACCTGGCATTTGTCGCGCTGTGTGCGTTCCTTTCGATGAAGTTCGCGCTCGGTCGAGTCGTTGAGGTCAACGCGGCCGACGCCCGCGAAGTCGAACGTTTGGCCACGTTTGTCGAGGGCGGCGACAAACCGCCTCGGCCGGCCCACTACGCGTTGTGGCTGGTGCTGTCGGCCATCGGCTCGGTCATGCTGTTGGCCACGACCAACCGCATGTCACAGGAGATCGCCTCGATCCCGCTCCTGTGGATCCTGCCGCTGGCGATGTACCTCGCCACATTCATCGTCTGTTTCGACCGCGACAAGTGGTACCGGCGTTGGCTGTTCGCACCGCTGGTCTTCGTCTGCGCGGCGGCCGTGCTCTACGTGATTTACTACCCGTCGCTGCTGGGCATCCGCAATCAGATCGCGCTGTTCCTGCTCACGCTCGTCGTCGTCTGCATGGTCTGTCACGGCGAATTGGCGCGTTCGCGCCCCGCGCCGCGGTATCTGACGGCGTTCTATCTGACGATCTCGACCGGCGGGGCGTTGGGCGGCGTGTTCGTCGCGCTGGTCGCGCCGCTGCTGTTCCGCGGCTACTGGGAATACCACCTCTGCCTCGTCGCGGCAGCCGTCCTTGCGGTTTTCGCGCTGCGTCACTCCTGGCCCGTCCGGATCCGCCCTCAGTACAAGCGGCCTGTGTTGACGGGCGGGGCGGTGCTGTGCGTCGCGGTGGCGGCCAGTTTCACGATTGAAACGGTCGACTACCAGATGCGCGCCGTGGATTCGTCGCGCAGCTTCTTCGGCACGCTGCGGGTCGTGGAGCACACTGACGAGTTCGGCCGACCCATCCGTGTCCTGCTGCACGGCAGCACGGAGCACGGCGCGCAGTACCTCGACCCCCGGCTGGCCGGCCAACCGACGACGTACTACGGCTCGGGCAGCGGCGTGTCGGTCGCGTTGAAGCACTTCACACGTGAAGGGCAGCGCGGCAAGGCCGGCCCGCTTCGCATCGGCGTGGTCGGGCTCGGCGCGGGCACGGTCGGTTGTTACGCGCGGCGTGGCGACTACATGCGTTTCTATGAGATCGACCCCGGCGTCATCAAGATGGCCGACAAGCACTTCAACTTCATCGCCGACGGCGTGGGCGTTGACTACGTGCTCGGCGACGCCCGCGTCACCATGCAGCGCGAATTGGAAGCCGGTCAGCCGCAGCGATTCGATGTGCTGATCCTCGACGCGTTCACCAGCGACGCGATCCCGATGCACCTGCTCACACGCGAAGCGCTCGACGTGTACATGCAGCACCTTCGGCCGGACGGCGTCATCGCCTTTCACGTGTCCAACCAGCACGTCGATTTGGCCGGCGTCGTGCGCGGCCTGGCCGACCACCACCGGCTGTCCGCCATCCGCGTCTTGTCCGACGCTCACCCCATGCAGGCGACTTACTCGGCCGACTGGGTGTTGCTGACCCGCAACCAACGGTTCGCGGAGTCCAAGCCCGTCTTCGCCGCCGCCACGCCCTGGCGGGAAGACGACGCTCAGCCCGTGCTCTGGACCGACGACCACGCCTCGCTCTGGTCGGCCATCGACTTCGGCACGACGCGCACCGCCAACCCAACCGGCGGCTGACCCCGCGTCCCACATAACCCCGCCCTTCCGGCCGACGCCTGTTTTGACAGGCGGCGGTGTTGTCCGAACAATCCCGCCTTCCCCACCCCGCGACGCCCCCAACCGCGAGCGCCTCATGGCCCTGACCATCAAGACAGCCGACACCTGCGAGCTCGACCTCGTCTCGCTGGGCGAGTGCATGATCCGACTCAGCCCGCCCGGACACGACCGGATCGAGTTCACCGATACCCTCGAAGTCTGGGTTGGCGGCGGCGAGTACAACGTCGCCTACGCCCTGGCCCGGCTCGGCCTGCGGACCGGGTGGGTCGGCGGGCTGGTCGACAACCCCGTCGGCCGAATCATCGAACGGCATGCGCGCACGGGCGGCATCGACACCTCGCACGCCGTGACGCTCCCCTACGACGGCGTCGGCCGAGACGCACGCATCGGCCTGAACTTCACCGAGGTCGGCACCGGCGTCCGCGCCAGCGTCACCATGTACGACCGCGGCCACTCGGCGACGAGCAAACTCAAGCCCGGTGACATTGATTGGGACCAACTCTTCCGGGGGCGTGGTGTCCGTTGGCTGCACACCGGCGGCATCTTCACCTGCCTCAGCGAAACGACCCGCGCCGTCGCGGCCGAGGCGCTGGAGGCCGCGCACGACGCCGGCACCGTCGTCTCCTACGACCTGAACTTCCGCTCCAAACTCTGGTTGAGCCAACAGGCCATCGAAACGACCCGCCCGCTCGTGCCGTACATCGACTGCCTCATCGGCAACGAGGAAGACTTCCAGAAGGTGCTCGGCTACGAGGTCGAAGGCGCCGACGAAGGGCTCAAGGAACTGCCCATCGAGTCGTACAAGCGCATGGTCAGACGGGTCGCCAAAGACTTTCCCAACCTCAAGGTTATCGGCACGACGCTGCGCGAAGTGACCAGCGGTCTGCTGAACAACTGGTCAGCCATCCTGTACTGGTCGGAAACCGACGAGTTCTTCCAGGGCCCGCAGTACAACAACCTGGAGATCGAAGACCGCGTCGGCGGCGGCGACGGCTTCGCCTCCGGCTTCGCGTTCGGCTTCCTCACCAGCGAGTCGCCACAACGTTGTGTCGATCTGGGCACGGCCCACGGCGCGCTGCTGCAATCGACACGCGGCGACACGAGCCAGATCACACTAGACGAACTGCTACACGTCGCGGCCGGCGGCGGGGCGCGGATCAAGCGTTGACAAGCCGATTCGACGATCGGCTCGCAGTGAAGTCAACTCGTTGACCTCATCACCTTCTTTAACTTGTCCGATACTACGCTTCGTCCGAAAAGTAGGGTGCGCTTCAGCGCACCACGATGAACGAACGGTTTCCCCGCGTGCTTGGTGCGCTAAAGCGCACCCTACGGGTGGGCCGGTGACATTTCGGACAAAGCCTGGAACAAAGGCGATGCACTCGCCGTGCCTATCCGGGGGCCAATCGCCAGAGTGGCTCGGAATGCGCGCTTGCGCGTTGCTGTGTGTCGCCCTCGATGACCAACTCAGTTACGCTCGCATCGCAGACTCGGGCGATCGGGGGCCTTCCGCGGCTAGCCCCCGAACCGCCCCCGGCCCCGGATGGTGCGGGCGCGCAGTAACTGGCCCGCCCTTCTGGGGAGAGCCAGGGAAATTGAGGGGCCGGCGGTGAGGCCCCTCATCTCATGTAGTCTTCACCGCGAAGCCGTTCCGTTAAAGCGCAGCGCCAAGCCGCTGCGGCGTTTGAGCAGGCCCGTCCGGCAGGACACCGCCTCTTCCGCTACGCTTGAAATCTGGGTTGAGACGACTTGCGTTCGTACCAAGTCTGCCAAGTGATGTGACCGTCAAACGACGCCCAAACATGAAACCCACAGACGCCGTTAACCTCGCCCTGCGACTCATGGAAGAGCACGGGCTGATCGAGGACGGCTGGACGTTTGAATGGTCGCGCGGCAAGCGGCAGTTCGGTGTTGCTCAAGTCCGCAAGAAGCGCGACCCGCGCACCGGCGAACTCGTTGAAGTCAAAACGATCAAGTTGTCGCGCCCGCTTGTCGAGATCAACGACGAGGGGGAGGTGCGCGACACGATCCTGCACGAGATCGCGCACGCGATCGCCGGTGTCGAGCACGGGCACGACGCGACGTGGAAGACTGTCTGCCGACGCATCGGCGCCAAGCCCGACCGCACCTACAACGACACGCAGGTCAACACCGTCAAGGCGAGGTACGAGATCGTGTGCACCTGCTGCGACCGGGTCGTCGCCACCCGGTTCCGCCGAACGGACAACGCCCGCCTGTCCCGGATGGGCTGCCGCCACTGCGGGCGACCGTCGCTGGGCAAGCTGACGATCCGGGCGACGGACCAATCCGGTTGATCGTCGGCCGCATCCTGAGCAGTTCATTGACGGCAAACCAAGTAACAACAATTGCTTAGGTTTATCTGGCCACACCCGATCCCCGCGACTTATAATTTGATTCAGTAATCCGCGTAGTCTCGCAATGTCCCGACCCGATTCGACCACGGAAGGCCGCCTTGGGCCGGGTTGTCGTTGAATGCCAAAGGAACCGAAATGAGCCGACCCGCGTTCTTTGCATCGACTCTCGCCGCCCTGCTGCTGCTCGCCGCCCCGCCGACCCGCGCGGCCGACGAGACCCAAACAGACGCCGAGGCGGTCAGCTACCACAAGATGGTCAAGCCGATCTTCCAGGCCAAGTGCGTCGGCTGCCATCAGCCCGCCAAAGCCAAGGGCAAGTACGTCATGACGACGTTCGACGCGCTGCTCAAGGGCGGCAGCAGCGGCGACCCAGCCGTCATCGCGGGCGACCCCGAAAAGAGCTACCTCGTCGAGTTGATCACACCGCTCGACGGCATGGCCGAGATGCCCGCCAAGGGTGAGCCGCTCAGCGCCGCCGAGATCGACCTGATCAAGCGTTGGATCAAACAGGGCGCCAAGGACGACACGCCGGCGAACGCTAAGCAACGCTTCGACGCCGACAACCCGCCGATCTACAAGCGGGCGCCGGTGATCACGTCGATGGACTACTCACCCGACGGTATGTACCTGGCCGTCGCCGGTTTTCATGAAGTGCTGCTCATGTCGGCCGACGGGTCGAAGCTGGAAGCCCGGCTGATCGGTATGTCGCAGCGCATCGCGTCGGTCCGCTTCAGCCCGGACGGCGCGAAGTTGGCCGTCACCGGTGGCAACCCGTCGCGCATGGGCGAGGTGCAGGTGTGGGACGTCGCCAAGCGTTCGCTGCTCGTCTCCAAGCCCGTCACATATGACACGCTGGCCGGCGTGACCTGGTCACCCGACGGGACGAAGATCGCCTTCGGCTGCGCCGACAACAGCGTCCGCGCCATCGACGCTAAGACCGGTGAGCAAATCTTCTTTAATCTCGCGCACAACGACTGGTCGCTCGACACGGTGTTCAGCACGGACGGCAAACACCTGATTAGTGTCGGCCGAGACATGTCGACCAAGTATTACGAGTTCGCCACCGAACGCTTCATCGACAACGTCACGTCGATCACGCCCAAGGCGCTTAAGGGCGGCATCCTCTCAGTCGCGCGACACCCCAAGCGCAACGAGATCATCATCGGCGGCAGCGACGGTCAGCCCAAGGCGTACCGCATCTACCGCCAGACCAAGCGCGTGATCGGCGACGACGCCAACGCCATCCGATGGCTCGAGCCGATGCGCGGCCGGGTGAACAGCGTCGACGTCAGCAATGACGGCGCGTTGATCGCCGCCGGATCCAGCCTCGACGGCTCGGGGCAGGTCTTCATTTACGCCTACAACTTCGACGGCACGACGATCCCCGGCGACGTCAAAAAGGTGATGAGCAAGACCGTGCAAAGCCGCAGCGCGGCCGAGAAGGCGCTGGTTGAGAAGTACAAGGCGCAGGGGATCAAGACGCTGGCCAAGCTCGAGGTCGGCGACTCGGCCATCTACAGCGTCACGTTCAGCCCCGACGGCAAGACGGTCGCCGCGGCCGGCACTGACGGGCTGGTTCGGTTGATCGACACCGCCACCGGCAAGGTCGCTTCGACGTTCTCGCCCGCCCCCGGCATCAAGGCAACCACAACCGTCGTGAAGACGGACAAGGAAGTCAACTTCATCCGCGACGTAAACCCGATCCTGTCGCGTGTCGGCTGCAACGCCGGCACCTGCCACGGCTCGCAGGCCGGCAAGAACGGCTTCAAACTCTCGCTGCGCGGCTCCGATCCCGAGCAGGATCTGCCGTCGCTGACCGAAGAGTTCTTTGGACGACGGATCAATCGCCACCAACCGTCGGCCAGTTTGCTGCTGGTCAAGCCGCTGGGCGACGTGCCGCACAAAGGAGGCGTTCGTTTTGAACACGGCAGTCTGATGCACGATTTGTTGCTCGGCTGGATTCGAGACGGCGCGCCCTCCGATCTGAATGATCCGGCCGAGCTCGAATCGATCTCCGTCTATCCCGAGAAGGTCGTGCTGGCATCGGGCCGGCAACAACAGCTTCAACTGCTGGCACATTACAGCGACGGCACCGTGCGCGACGTAACGCGGCTTGGCATTTTCAACGTCAACACCCAGCGCGTGGCGAGCGTTACCGATGAAGGCCTCGTGTCGGCGACCGAATTGGGCGAAACGGCGGTCGTCGCCCGCTTCGAGCGGATTTTTGCCACGGCCAACTTTATCGTTCTCGAGCCGCGCAGCGATTTTCAGCCGACGCCCGTGCCGCAGGATAACCTGGTCGATCGAGCGGTCATTGAGAAACTCAACTCGCTCAAAATCAAACCGTCACCTCCGGCCGACGAAGCCACCTTCATGCGGCGCGTGCACATCGACCTGATCGGCATTCAGCCGACGCCCGATGAGCTTGCTGCGTTCTTGTCAGACAAGGACCCGAACAAGCGAATTAAGCTGGTCGATTCGCTGTTTCAACGCTCGGAGTTCGTCGATCGCTGGTCGCTGAAGTGGGGCGACTTGCTGCAGGTCAGCCGCGACCGGCTGAGCGAACCGGCGGTGTACGCCTTTCGCGAGTGGATTCGCGGCGCCGTTTCTTCGAACATGCCGCTGGACGAGTTCGTCCGCACAATTCTCACCAGCCGCGGCGGCTACGCTGACGACCCGACCTCCGCCTACTTCGCCGTCAGCCAGGATGCCGACGACACACTTCAGCGCGCCACGCAGGTCTTTTGGGGTGTGCGCATGCTCTGTGCCAAGTGCCATCCGCACCCGTTCGAGAACTGGACCCAAGGCGACTACTACGGTCTGCACAGCTTCTTCAACCAAGTGACCGCCAAAAACGACCCACGGCTGGCGGGCGTGGCCAACGCCAAATCGATTCTGGTCAACAAGACGGCCGGTTATTCGCGCAATCCACGTAGCGGCCAACTGCAACCGCCGCGTTATCTGGGTGGCGGCGAGCCGAAAGTCGAAAGCGGAATCGACCGTCGGGAAGTGTATGCCGCCTGGCTCACGTCTCCGGAGAATCCGCATTTCGCCCGCAGCATGACCAACCGCATTTGGAGTTACTTCTTCCACCGCGGCATCATCGATCCGGTCGACGACCTGCGCACGACGAATCCGCCCATCAATCCAGAGCTGCTCGACGCGCTGACGAAGGAATTCGTCGAGCACAAGTTCGACGTGCGCCATTTGATGCGCACCATCGTGCTGTCGCGCACCTACCAACGCAGCAGCATCGCCAACGAGACAAACGCCCACGACGACATGAATTTCTCGCGCGCCGTGCCGCGCAGGATTTCGGCCGAAGCGTTGCTCGATTCGCTCGTACAGGCGACAGGCGTAGCCGAGCGGTTTGCGGGCGCACCGGCCGGATTCACCGCCAAGCAACTGCCGGATGCCGGCGTGAAGAGCGAGTTTCTCAACCTGTTCGGCAAACCGCGCCGGGCCGAGGCCTGCGAATGCGAACGCGACGACGGCTCGAACATGCTACAAGCCCTGCATTTCATCAACGGCCAGTCGATTCTCAGCCGCGTGGCCAACCCAAGCGGTCGCGTGTCGCAGTTGATCAATCAAAAACTGAGCGACCAACAGCTCGTCGAGCAACTCCATCTTTGGGCGCTGGCCCGCAAACCCACCGCGGAAGAGATCAAACTGGGGCTGTCGTTCATTAAGTCATACGGTGACAAACGCAAGGAAGCCGCCGAAGATCTGATGTGGGCGCTGCTCAACAGCAAAGACTTCATGCTCGTTCATTAAGCCCTGGATGTAACGGTGACCAAACTTCTTTCGATCATGCTCGTGCTGGCCATATCGGCCGCCGCGGTCGGCGCCGAATTGCCCCCGCTGGAAAAGGCAGCGGCTGGAAAGGTCAGCTTTCGCGGCGACGTCTGGCCGATTCTCAAGCGGCATTGCTGGGGCTGCCACTCCGGCGGAGATGCCAAGGGTGGGCTGAGTGTCGATACGGTTGCCGACATGCTCAAGGGAGGCGACAGTGGCCCGCTTTTCGAGGCCGGCAAACCGGACGAGAGCCTGTTGGTCGAGATGATCGTCGGCGACGAACCCGCCATGCCGC
>JANQSF010000124.1 GCA_028284155.1 Phycisphaeraceae bacterium | reverse complement strand
CACACCGGAAACCGAAGAGTACGGCATCAGCAGCTTCGTTTACCGACGCCGCAAACCGTTTCACCCGCAGCGCCTGCTGGACATGATCGGCCGCGGGCTGAGGGGCGTCGTGCGATCCAAGGGGTATCTGTGGGTCGCAAGCCGGCCGCACTTCTGTGGGGTTTGGTCGCAGGCGGGCACGTCGCTTCAGATCGACCGGGCGGGCTACTGGTTCGCGGCGATCGGCAAGGAGAATTGGCCGGACGACCCCGAAACACGTCAGTGGATTGAAGACAACTGGGACGACGAAGTCGGGGATTGTCGGCAGGAGATCGTTTTCATTGGGGCGGAGATGGATCGGGAGAAGATTGAAGCCCGGCTCGATGCGGCCCTGCTCACCGACGACGAGCTAAGGGCCGGGCCGGAAGTTTGGGCCGAGTTCGAAGACCCGCTGCCCAGTTGGGAACAGCAGGCCCCGGAGGAGGAACACGTCCATTGAAGCCTATCGGATCGGCCATTCAGCGACTGATCGGGACCGCGACGGACGTCAAGACGTACGACGCCGTCGTCGTCGGCGGTGGCGCCGCGGGTGTGGGGGTTGCGATCGCACTGAAGCACGCGGGTGTCGAGAACTTTGTCGTACTCGAGCGACAATCAATCGGATCGTCGTTCGCTAATTGGCCGGCTGAGACCCAATTCATCACCCCGTCGTTCGCGACCAATTCGATCGGCATGCTCGACCTGAACTCGATCGCGATCGGCGTGTCACCGGCGTTCAGCCTGGAGGTCGAGCACCCAACGGGCAAGCAATACGCGGCGCATCTTCGAGGCGTCGCAGAGTTCTTCAAGCTGCCGATACGCGAAAAAATGGACGTCTTGCGGATTACAAAAGTAGGCAGCGACTTCCGCGTCGACACTGCTGACGAAACGCTGCGTGCCAAACATGTGATTTGGGCGGCAGGTGAATATCAATATCCACGCCTCAACGGCTTTGTCGGCAGCGAGCTTTGTCGGCACACCGCAACTGTCGCCGGCTACCAACAGCTTGAGGGTGACGACATCATCATCATCGGTGGTTACGAGAGCGGCGTTGACGCGGCCTATCACCTGTCGTTTTACAACAAGCAGGTTCGGCTGTTCGACAGAGGTTGCCCGTGGCAGGGCGAGAGTTCTGACCCGAGTGTCGCTCTATCGACTTTCTCGCTCGAACGGATGCGAGAACCGTGGTTTGAAGATCAGGTCGAGCTGATCCCGAACACGCCGATCGATCGCGTCACACACGCCGACGATGTGTATGAAGTCACAGCTTCGGACGGACGCGTCTTCCGGACGCCCACGCCGCCGCTGCTGGCCGGCGGGTTTGACGGAAGCCACAAACTCGTCGCGGACCTGTTCGAGCAGCGCGACGACGGCTATCCGCTGCTGAATGAGCACGACGAATCGACGCTTGTGTCGGGGCTTTACCTGTGCGGGCCGGCTGTGCGTCACGCCAACCACGTTTTTTGCTTCATTTACAAGTATCGGCAGCGGTTCGCCGTCGTGGCCAAGGCGATCGCGACCTCGCTTGGGCTGCCCGCGGATGAATTGGAAAAGTATCGCCAATGGGGCATGTATCTGGATGACCTGTCCTGCTGTGGGGAGGAGTGCGTGTGCTGAACGAGAACGGCGAGAACCCGATCGCCAACGCACGGCCGGGCTTGATCGCCAGGGTGCTGCGGATCGAGTGGCTTGGCCAAACCGCGGCCAGCCTTTGCTGGATCGTCAGCGTGTTCGCTTACGAGATCAATTCCATTGGCGACTACCTGCAACTGTCGGCCGCGTCGGCGTGGCTGCTGGCCAACATCGCTGCGGCTGTGACGGCCAGAGCCGACTAAGACCACCCGGCCCCTTTGCTAAGGACAAGACTCGTGAATTCGCGCTCGTTTATTGACGCCATTCCGGACTACCTCGAAGGCCAACTGTCCGCAGCCGAGCGGTGCGCGTTTGAGCGCCATCAACAGACCCACCCCGATGACGCGCTGTACTTCCGAAACTATGTGGCGGTCATTCGATTATGTCGCTCCGCCTACTTCAGTGAACCGGTGACACCCTGCTGTGATTCGCTCGTCGAACGCATCATGAACAAGTTGAGACAGGCCAAGCATGAAAACCACACAATGCCCACTAATGACCAGCCCACGCCCGACGCCGCAAGAACCCGATATCGGTAATTGGTCACCCGTCGCGTCGATGGAGCAACCGAAACACGACCTCGGCTGCATCCGCCGGCCGGTGAGATTCGAGACCGAGGCCATCGTCCGCGCTGCCAAGGTCGGCACGGCGCGGTCCGAGGTCGACCGGGACAAAGCGCTTGAGATCGCCCGCGACCTTTACGCGTCACTCGCCATCAAGGACGACCGACTTGCAACGGACGCCGCCGCACTGGCGAACGCGTTCGTGGATGCGATGCCGGGTCGTCTCGTCCGACTGCGCATTGACGTGTGCGATACAACGACCTGTCCCAAGTTTCATCGCGACCATCGGCACATGCGACTGGTTACGACGTACTGCGGCCCCACAACTCAGTACATGTTGAAGGAGCGAGGCGACCGCGTGTTCGATGCGTCGTTGTGGGAGCTGTTGTTCTTCAAGGGGGCGAACCACCCCACCTTCAGTCAACGTGTGCTTCACCGATCGCCGCCGATGACATGCGAGCAACGAAGGCTCTGTCTTGTGGTCGATTGCTGACTCGCATATGGATGGCCCCGTGACGTGGAGAACAACGCATGCTCCGTGATGAAGACGCCCACCCGAACTACGGCCAAAGCCTCATCGCGCGCCAAGGCCAATCGGAAGTAGTCCATACCTCCGGCGAACTTTTTCGGTCTGCTTCAGCCGTTGTTGTCACCACGCCCAGCGATGCTGTGTTCAAACAGCGAACTCAGATGACCTCTGCCTGCGCGACGGGGTGTGACTGTCACGAAGATCCGCACGAGCACGAACACAAGAGTCTCCGTCGAATCCCCTGGCTGTCTTCACGAATGGGACAGGCGACATCCAAGGGCGTTGGTGGGGGGCTTTTCTCCGCGATGATCTTGACGCCCTGCCCGTGTTGCGGCGGCGTGCTCTTGGCCTGCCTGCGGGGTTTGCTCTCAGCCGCGATCGGACTCATCGTGGGCGTCGTTGCCTACCGACGCCGGTCAGCAACTGCTACTCAACTACGGACGACATGACCTCTTTGGAAACGCAACCCAATATCGCCGCCAAGTACCGCCGAATTCTCTAACCACAAGCGAAGAGGCAATCCCGACCCCCGATGAAAGGAACCTGAGTTGAATCGATACTTCCATGAGCGATACCGGTCTGTTGTTTACGTCTTGTTTTTGAGTCTGGTCTTCGTTTCAGGCTGTGACCGCGGGGATGGAGAAGGCGCTGCATCGGATGGGCTGAAAGTATGTGTCAGTTCAACGGATGTCGCGACGTTGGTGAAGGCGGTGGGCGGGACAAACGTCAGTGTCACCGGCTTTGTAAAGGGCGAAGACGATCCGCATACGGTGAACGCTACGCCATCGATGGTGACTGCCTTGGCTGAAGCAGATCTTCTCGTGGTTGTCGGTCTGGAATTGGAAGAGGCATGGCTCCCGGCGATGCTGGATCAAGCTGACAACGCAGAGGTGAAACCGGGCGGCGAGGGGCACCTGGATCTCTCGGTGAACATGCGGACGGTCGCAGGCCCCGAGGGACGTGGCGTGCCAAAGTCATTCCACCCCGAGGATAACCCCCACTACCTGGCTGATCCCGTCGAGGGGGTTAAAGCGGCCCAAGCGATTGCCGACAAACTGTCGAAACTGCGCCCTGATCTGGCCTCAGATTTCAAGCGCAACGCTGACGACTTTTCACAGAGCATCATCGTTGCCTTGGTGGGAGATCACGTTGCAAAACACATCGATGCGTCCCGTTTGGAGGAACTGGCGATCGCCATCGAAACCAACCAGCTCGATGACTTTCCGTACCTCAAGGAAGACCCCAAAGTGTTGGGCGGATGGCTTGGCAAATTGCGACCCTACACGGACACACCGGTCGTTGGTGATCACGATCTCTGGCCTTACTTGGCACGACGCTACGGGATCAGAGTGCTCAGCTATCTCGAGCCTGAGCCCGGAGTACCCCCTACGACACCACACATGCAGCAGGTTATCGCCAAAATGAAAGAGTCGAAGTGCAAGATCATCTTAACGGTTCAATACTTCGATGCTCGTCATCCCGCATTCGTTGCTGAGGCGACCGGATCAACCATTGTGCCCATGGCGAATCAGCCCGGTGGCAGACCCGGTACGGACACCTATTTGGAATTCATCAACTACAACGCAGAGCAATTGTTCCGAAACCTCAGTTCGCTGCCTGAGAACTAGGGACACCACGCGGCCGGTAAGTGACTCATCAAGTGGACGGACGGACTTCATGATCGACACCACACCCAGTCAGAAACCGGAGTTGGCGAGTGAGCTCAAATCCGCTGAGGACCTTTCACGCATGAAACCCATTGTCGAACTCGTAGGAGTTCGACTGGGTTACTCGAGAGTGCCTGTGCTTGATCGCGTCAGTTTGTCCATCGAGCCAGGTCAATTCTGGTGCTTCCTCGGCCCAAACGGTGAGGGCAAGACGACGCTGATCAAGGCCATGCTTGGGGCGCTGCGTCCAAAGCACGGGCAGCTCTTTCGCGATCCCCAGGTGTTCGCCAAGGGGCAAGTGAGTTATGTGCCTCAGCGGCTTGAGCTGAATCCTGTTCTCCCTACCTCCGTTCGTGAATTCATCCTCACCGGTCTTGCGGGCGTACGGACCCACGCCGAGCAGCGCCGAAAGCGCCTCGATCGAGTGTTGGAGATCGTCGGACTCAGTGCCTCTCGACATCAAAACTACTGGACACTCTCCGGCGGACAAAAGCAGCGAGCGCTGCTCGCGCGTGCTCTGATCCGTGACCCTCGGGTGCTTATCGTCGATGAACCCACAGCGGGATTGGATCTAGCAGCCGCAGCGACTGTTCTAACAGTTCTGGCCGATATGCACGCAACCTATGGAGTGACGATCGTCTTTGTGACACATGACCTTCACATCGTGTCACGCCACGCAACGCACGCGGCCTTGTTTCAAGGTGGCGTTGTCCTCAGCGGCGGACTCGCTGACGTCTTTACGAGCGAGCGGCTCGGCAACACGTTCGGTGTGCCTGTTCCAGTCGAGATGGGACCGGACGGACGCCCACAAGTCAATTTATCGAGGGCGTGATGGAATTCTTTGACTCTTGGCCGCTCTTTTTCCGCCCGTACGCGCTCACGCTGCTTGCTGGCGCCGTGTTGGCGATGGTGGGTGTCGTCGCAACTGCGAGACGACAACTCTTCATGGCAGTAGCGGTCGCACAGACCTCTCTGATGGGGTATGCGGTCATTGCCTTCTTCATGGGTTCACAAGTCAATGGAAGCCTTGGAGCTGCCAGCCGCGACGCCGTCGTGATCGGAGCCGCTGTAGTGGCAGCGATGTTCACAATGCTGGGTGGCCGTGAGAATCAGAGCGCCGAAGGGGGGCGTCTTGATGGCGATGAGCGCACCGCGTGGGTGTTCGTGACCGCCGGGTCACTAGCCGTGCTGTTCCTCGCTCATGCACCATCCGGTATGGAGCAGGCCAGACGCCTGCAAGTCTCCTCGGTGGTAGGTGCGACATGGACCGACCTGTGCCTCTTCTTGGCCCTCTTGACCGGGGTGATCATCGCCGCGGTGTGGCGGATGCGATCTCTGATTTTACTTCTGTCCGACCCCGTGATGGCTGCGGCGATCGGAATCAGAGTATCGCGCTGGAACATCGCTATGGCAGTTCTGGCGGGACTTAGTGTTGGTTTAGCCGTACGCTCCACTGGCGTCCTATTCGCCTTCGGGGCTCTTGCGCTTCCCGTCATGATCGCAAAGCAGATCTGCGGCGAAGTAAGAAGCTTGTTCCTTTTCGCGCCAATCCTCGCGGCCTCCCTCAGCTTTCTGGGGCTTTGGGCAGGTCATTATTGGAATCTGCCACCCGGTCAAGCGGCGGTAGGTGTGATGTGCTTCGCGCTACTTGTCGCGCACCTCATACGCCAACTGTGGGATCAAGTAGGCATGTGAGGTAAGTCACTCGTCGCGGCTTTGCGCAAAGAGACCGTTCGCACTTGGCAACCACAAACCTCGGCATGACCGCACACGACCCCTATGTCTGACGCAGCCGTCACAATTTGGATGAATCTATAAGACCAATGGAGATGCACAATGACGGAATCGAACTTCACTGAGAGGCAGAGTGTAGAACAGATTGAGGAGGGATGTGATCTAGCGCCCAAGTTTGATGAACACGGCCTGATCCCTGTGGTAACTACCGATTTCGCTTCCGGTGAGGTACTCATGCATGCCTATATGAACGCCGAAGCGCTCACGAAGTCCATTGCCTTGGGGGAAGCCGTCTACTGGAGCCGGAGCCGACTGTGCCTCTGGCATAAAGGCGCTACCAGCGGGTTGGTGCAGCGCATCCGCGAGATACGAATCGACGACGACCAGGATTGCATTTGGCTGCGCGTCGACGTCCAGGGCGGGGCCAGTTGCCATGTGGGATACCGCTCCTGCTTCTACCGAGCCGTCCCCTTCGGCGACCAAGCCGGCCAGCCGCTGGGATTCACGGAGACCGAGAAGGTTTTCAACCCCCAGAAAGTCTATGGAGACGCCCCCAACCCCACCCAGCTATGACAAACCGTGACGGACCAACAGCGTCATGCTACCCGAACCTACTCGACTGTCGGCGGCAATACCCGTACTCGAATGCTTGCCCTCTCTGGAGCGGGTAACTTGGGCGGATCGTCGTTACTCTCTTCTCCCCGAGGTCTGGATATGCCTAAATCCCAACTCTTGAATCATCGAGCACTCAACATGCATTGCATACCCTATGTCAAACTCTTGAGGGCCGGAGTGCTGGTCTGCGTCGTGCACTCGTTGCTTGGTGTGGATCTACTTCACGCCGACGCTTGGCCACAGTTTCAAGGGCCCCGGCGCGACAACAAGTCTCCCGAGACCGGGCTGCTTGCCGCTTGGCCGGAAGCTGGCCCCACACTCGTCTGGTCATTCAAGAACGCAGGGATCGGCTACTCTTCACCGACCTTTGCCGACGGTCGCATCTACCTCACCGGCGGCCGCAATGGAAGGGCTGAACTGTTCTGCCTCAGTGCCAAGGATGGCAAAGAACAGTGGGCTTTGCCGCTGAACAACAAGAGTTTCACCTTCGAGGCAAACTCGTGGGGCGCGGGGCCGCGGGCAGCTGTGACCGTTGACGGTGATCTTGTCTATGCGCTGGCCGGCGACGGGCAACTCGTGTGCGCCACGACGGCTGGTAAGCCGCAGTGGCAAGTCCACATGATCAATGACCTTGGCGGCTCGATCCAGAACACGCGTGCCGGCGAACCCAAAACGATTGGCTGGGGGTATTGTTGGGGGCCACTCGTTGACGGCGAGCACCTGATCTGCACGCCCGGAAGCACCGATGGCCAGGGCCTTGTGGTGGCCCTTGACAAGAGTACTGGCAAAGTCGTGTGGCGCAGCAAGGAACTCAACGAAGAAGCGACCTACGCATCGCCAATCGTCGCCACCATCGATGGTGTGAAGCAATACGTCGTGATGACCCAGCGCGGTATCGCATCCGTGGACGCCGAAGACGGCAAGTTGCTCTGGTTCTACAAACGCTCACGTCCCTATAGCGATGTGGTCATTCCCACGCCCCTTTGTCACGGTAATTATGTATACACCAGCACCGGTGATGGCTGCGACATGATTAAAGTCTCGAAGAGCGGTAACGGGCAATTCATGGTGGAACGAGAGTATGCCGGCCGAAACATGAAGAACTCGATTGGTGGGTTCGTCTTGCACGATGGGCACGTCTTTGGGACGTCGAAAGGCCGTGGTTGGGTATGCCAGGAATTCATGACGGGCGACATTGCCTGGTTTGAAAGATCCAGCGCCGTGGGTGATGGCTCAGTGATCTTCGCAGACGGTCATCTCTATCTCTACGGTGAACGGTCGGCTGAAGTCGCGCTGATCGAGGCCTCTACCGAAGAGTGGATCGAAAAGGGGCGCTTTGCCTTGCCGGCGTCGTCGAAGTTGACCGCCCCGAGCGGCAAGAACTGGACACGGCCAGTGATCGCTAACGGGATGCTGTATCTCCGCGACCAAGACCTTCTCTTCTGTTATCGCATCAAGTAACCGCATTGGACGCGGCACTTCACTGACCTCACGCCTTCGTTCTTCGTGATCATCCCATTAACTATGAACCACCTCGGAAATACAACGAAATGAGACACACAGTCAAGACCATCGTATACATGACGCTACTGGCGACGCCGCTCCTTGCCAATGACTGGACCACTTGGCGCGGCCCCGAGAACAACGGAGTCTCTCGTGAGACCGGTTTGCCCGCAGACCTCGAAGACGTGTTGTGGATGAAGAAGGACGTGAGTTGCCGTTCCACGCCAATCGTGATGAACGACAAGGTCTACGTCGTCAGCAAGATTGGCGAAGACGCCGATGAACAGGAACGGGTCGTTTGCATGGACGCCAAGACCGGTGACATCATTTGGGAGCATCGTTTTGGCGTCTTCTTCACAAACATCGTAAGCATTCGCCTCGGATGGACCGTTCCGGTGGGCGATCCGCAGACCGGCAACGTGTATGCGCATGGAACGCAGGGCCTGTTACTCTGCTTCGACGGTGATACTGGAAAAGTCAAGTGGCAAAAGTCATTGACCGAAGAGTTTGGCCGCATCACTGGCTACGGCGGACGCGTGACCAGCCCTGTCGTCGAAGGCAACTTGGTCATCATCAGCATGATCAGTTCGAACTGGGGAGCGCACGGCGGCGGCGGGGTGCGATTCCTCGCGTTCGACAAGAACAGCGGCGAGATGGTCTGGTGGAGCAGCACCGGACTTCGCCCGTCGAACACTTACCGCTGCATCCCGGTCGTCACCACCATCAATGGGCAACGGATTCTGATCAGCGGTGGCGGTGATGGACACCTGCACGCCTTCCAGGTCAACACCGGCAAGAAAGTTTGGAGTTTCGAGTTCGGAAGCGGATCCATGAATCCCGCGCCGGTCGTCGACGGCAACATGCTCTATGCCGCTCACGGTGAAGAGATTCCAGGCCGCGCAACGGTTGGCCGAGTCGCCTGTCTCGATATCAGCGGAGCAGCACCGAAGATCGTCTGGGAGAAGGACGGAATCGAGTTCAAATACCCTTCGCCGATGCTCCATGATGGAAAACTATACCTGCCTGACCGTCAGGGCCGACTCTACTGCTTTGATGCCAAGAGCGGTGAACGACTGTGGCGTGCGAAGTTCGGGCGTAACTGCACCGGATCGCCTACCTATGGCGAAGGCAAAATCTACCTCAGTTCTGTTCACGGCTACTTCCATATTCTGGATGCGAACAACAAAGGACGGCCACTTTCACGAAAACGATTTCAGCCGGCGGATCCGGCATTCGACGTTGAAGTGCAAGGTTCGGCCGCGATCGCCAATGGTTGCGTCTACTTTGGCACGACCGAAGAGTTCTACTGCTTGGGCAAGTACAACAAGACACAAGTTGACCTCCCCCCGCAGCCCGGCGTTCCGCCGGCCAATCCGAGCGGCGAGCCCGCTCAACTTCAAGTGATCCCAGCCGAAGTTAGCATCAAGGCGGATGAACGCGTCGACTTCAAGGCCAATCTGTTCGACGCGAATGGACAATTCATCAGGACGACGCCGTTCAAGTTGACGCTGGCCGCGATGAAACGAGGCCCGGGCCTCGGTCAAGGTGTGACGCTCCCTGTCTTGCAAGGACAGGTCGATGGCGCAAGCTTCACCGCTCCGAAGATCGCAGGTGGCCAAAGCGGAACGCTCTTGGCGACGGTCGGCGAACTGCAGGCCAGTGTTCGTGTCCGTCAGGTTCCGCCCATGCCGTACCGGGAAGACTTCGAGAGCACCGGGCCGGGTTTGATCCCGGGCGGTTGGACCAATACCCAACTCCGCTACATCACCCACAAACTTGAAGATGGCAACACCGTCCTGATGAAGACGGCTCATATTCCCGTGCCCTTCTATCGCCAGTGGTACGCATTCATCGGGACGCCCGACATGGCGGACTACACGATCGCGGCTGACGTGATGGGTAAGCGCGTTCGCGACAACCTGCCGGCCATGGGCGTCACCGCCAACCGTTACATCTTGCAACTTGTGGGCAGCGATCAAAAACTGCGAGTCTCAGCCTGGGACGCAGTCCCCCGGGTCGCCAAGGAAGTTGATTTTGCCTGGCAACCCGACACCTGGTACCGCCTGAAACTGACCGTCAAAGTGCAAGGAAATCACGCCTTGGTATTGGGCAAAGCCTGGAAGAAAGGCGACACCGAGCCAAGAGACTGGAACCTTGAGTTGCGGGATGACAATCCCAATCGATCCGGACCGCCCGGACTCTATGGTTCGGCCCATGGCATCCAACCGCCCAGTCCCGGCACACCGATCTATTACGATAATGTTCTGGTTCAATAGAAGACTTCGCCTTTACACCGACACCTGACACACCTCACTTTGGAGTTTATTTCGATGCGAATGACTACAGGACGAAGTCTGATCGTCTTTTGGGGCCTGGTCATTGGTGTGGCTTTCCTTGGCTGCGATGAGAAGCCAACGGATCAAGCACCTGCGGATTCAGCGACCAAGGGTTCAGCGCCTGGGGATTCAGCGACTAAGGGTTCAGCACCCGCGGATTCAGCGACTAAAGGTTCGGCACCTAAGGATTCAACGACTAAGGGGTCAGCGACTATTGACCCGCCGGCTCTGCTTGAACTTCAGCCCAAAGATTGGCGCATGTACGGCGGCCATCTCAAGCGGAATTTTGCCAATCCACTCGTCAAGGGTCTGGCCGATTCCTGGAGTATCGAAGACGGGATCAATGTGGCCTACTCCATTCAACTCGGTTCCCGCGCCTACGGCGGGCCCGTGATGAGCAATGGGCGGATTCTGATCGGCACGAACAACGAGTATCCGCGTGATCCGTCGATTGAGGGCGACAAAGGCGTCATGATGTGCTTCAACGAGAAGGATGGCGCCTTCTTGTGGCAAATCGTTCATGACAAACTCAAAGCGGGGCGGGTATGGGATTGGCCCCAACAAGGTATTTGTTCGACTCCCTGCATCGAGGGCGATCGCTTCTACTACGTCGGGAATCGCTGCGAAGTGATCTGCGCCGACATCAACACGGGCAAGATTCATTGGACGGTCGACATGATCGGGAAGTTGAATGTCTTTCCGCACAACATTGCGACTTGCTCGCCAATGATTGCGGGCGACACGCTGTTTCTCGTGACAAGCAATGGGGTTGATGCGGCTCACCGCCACGTGCCGTCACAAAACTCGCCCAGTTTTCTGGCGATCAATAAGAATGACGGTACCGTCCTTTGGTCGAGCAACCTGCCAGGACAATCGCGTCGCAACATCATGCATGGCCAGTGGTCGAATCCCACGTACGCTCAACCCAACGGCAAACCTCAGGTCATCTTCCCCGGCGGGGACGGCTGGATTTACAGTTTCAGCCCCACGGGCGACCTGCTCTGGAAGTTTGACTGCAATCCCAAGAATGCCGTCTACCGACTCGGCGGACGCGGCACGGCGAACGACTTCATCGGGACACCGGTCGTCTACAAGGACAAACTTTACATCGCCGTCGGACAGGACCCCGAGCACGACACCGGTGTCGGCTATTTGTACTGCATCGACATTACAAAAGAACCGACGCGCCCGGATAAGGATTTGTCACCCACTCTGGTTGTCTCACGTGAACCGGAACTAAAAGAGGAACCGAACCCGGACTCAGCCCAAGTCTGGCGCTACGGCGGCCCCGTGACCGGGGGCAAGGCAAGCCCGACGGGCGAGACCTACTACTTCGGCCGATCCATGTCGACATGCGCCATCATGGATGACCTGCTCTACATCACCGAGTTAGGCGGCCACGTCCACTGCCTCGACGCGATCACTGGCGAGTTGTACTGGACTGAGAGCATGTTTGCCAACACCTGGGCTTCTCCCTGTGTCGCTGACGGCAAAGTGTTCGTGGGCAACGACGACGGCATCATGTACATCTTCAAGCACGGCAGAGAGAAGGAACTGATCGCCGAGATCGAGCACGAAGATGGCACGAAACTTCGCACGACGCCTGTGGCAGCCAATGGTCGCTTGTACTACATGAGCGAAAGCCCGACGAAACTGTGGGTCATCGAAAAGGGCGCTGGTGGCAACTAAGTGGCAGAGTTTTCCACGAGGCCAATGACACCTGGCTCGTGGGCTTTCCGCACTACCTCAGAGTCCCCGACCAAGGTTTAACCGATGCGCACCTACTTCCCGAATCTGACTGTTCTGGCGTTGGTCGTTTTAGTGGTCGGTTGCGATCAGTCTGGCTCTTCGGATGGCGATGCCGACAACAACGGCAAGCCGGTGGTCTACGCCACGAACTACCCGCTTGCATACTTTGCTGAGCGGATTGCTGGTGATACGGCCGCGGTACGGTTTCCTGAAATCGACGGAGACCCCGCGTTCTGGCGACCGAGCGATGCGCAGGTGGCGGACATGCAAGGGGCCGACCTGATTTTGACCAACGGGGCGACCTATGAGAAGTGGGCCAAGACGGTCAGCCTGCCCCCCAAGAAGACAGTGGACACGTCCGTGAGTTTCGCCAGTGCCTTGATTGAGATTAAGGACGCCACCACGCACAGTCACGGCAGCGAAGGCGAGCACTCCCATGCCGGCACGGCGTTTACGACGTGGATGGACTTTGATCAGGCGCGCCAGCAGGCGATTGCGGTCCGTGACGCGCTAGTGAAGGCGATGCCGGATGACAAGGAAACGCTGAACGCCAACGCCGACGCTCTTCTCGCCGACCTCGCCAAGCTGCACGAGGACATGCGGTCTGTGACGACCGCGATCGGCGACCGCCCGCTTGTGGCTTCCCACCCCGTGTACCAGTACTTCGCCAGGCAATACAAGTTGAAGATTGAGTCCGTGCTGTGGGAGCCTGAAACCGTGCCGACCGAGGCGGATGTGGCCGACCTGAAGAGAATACTCAAGGACCACCCGGCTGCCTGGATGATCTGGGAGGGCGAGCCCGCGTCCGAATCGGTCGGCCTGCTGAAGGGGATCGGCGTCGAAAGCGTTATCGTCGATCCTGCTGGCAATCGCCCGGACCAAGGCGACTGGTTGTCGGTCATGAAGCGGAACATCGACAACCTCCGGGCTGTTGCCGGACGATCGAGCAACTAAGGAACTCACCGCGATGTCGAATCGTGCCCGGACGGCTCTTGCCGCCTGCTGCTTGTTGCTTGTCGTCTGCCCCGGCACAGCGTCGGCGCATATCGACCGGATTTTCGCGTGCTTTGTTTACATTGAGCCTTACGAGGTGCGGGTCGAGTTCGTGACCACCACCGCAACGTTGGCGCTGCCGTTGTCCTTTGAGTTCGACGACATCCACCCCGACGAGCAAGAGAAGTTAGCCAAAGAGGCCGGGCCTCTCCTGGCGAAGGCCTTTGCAGTCAGTGCGGATGGCAAACCATTGACCTTCGAGCCCGATTATGTCGGGTTTGTGCGCTGGGACGCCGAAGCGGGCACGCGGCCGGACGAACGGGAGACGATTCCGATCTATGAGGCACTGATGTCGGGGATCTTCGTGTGCCGACGCGAGGACCTGCCCCGGCAGATCGAAGTCCGCTTGAATCTGTTCGACGATCGGCAATTCGACCCGCCGGACCGGATCCCGTTGCAGATCGAATTGCTCACTTCGCCGGCCGACCGTACGTCTGTCGACTTCCGACTCTCCGACAATCGGACGGTTGCCTGGGAACTGCCTGCGTCGGCGTTCAGCGTGCGAACATTGGCGGACACCGCGGTGACCCAGCAACCGTCCTATGCACCGCTCTACCTCGCGGGCGGCTTGAGTGCCTGTGGGCTGATCCTTCTGATCGTCCCCGTTGGTAACAAATTGCCCCGACGCATCGTTAGTGCGGGTGTGTTGACCGGGGGGATCGCTGTAGCGGCGGTTTCGCTCAGCCAGGGGATGGCTTCCCACGTGGAAGAAGAGCAGGCAAAAGTCACGATCGAGTCACTGCTCACCAACGTGTATCACGGCTTCGCCTACCGGGATGAATTGAAGGTCTTCGACACGCTCGCCACCAGCGTGGATGGTCCGCTGCTTGAGTCGCTCTACCTCGATATCAAACGGGGGCTCAGTGACGCGGAGAACGGCGGGCCGCGCGTGCGCGTGCTCGATGTCGAAGTGCAGGACTGCGAGTTCATCGAGTCGATGACCGATCGGCTGCACGCCCGCGTCCGCTGGGTCAGCGCCGGAACGGTGAGCCACTGGGGGCACGCTCACAACCGTCGCAATCAGTACCACGCCGAGGTCGTCGCCGTGCCGATTGACGGAACATGGCGGTTGACGTCGGTCGAGATTCTTGAAGAGGCGCGCGTCGATTGAGCATCGAGATCGAAAGCCTGGTGTTCAGGTACGAGGCTGATCGCTTTGAGTTGGCGATCGATGATCTCTCGATTGATGCACAGCAACCGATCGCGATCATCGGTCCCAGCGGCAGCGGCAAGACGACACTTCTGCGTTTGATCGCAGGGGTGTTGCGCCCCGTCAGCGGTCGTGTGCGATTGCTCGGCCACAACGTATCTGACATGACTGACAAGCAGGCTCGGGCGTTTCGAATCGCGAACGTGGGGTTGGTGTTTCAAGAGTTCGAGTTGATCGACTATCTCGATGCCCACGACAATATCCTGCTGCCGTTCAGGCTTACCGACGAGCTGACGCTCGACGCCGACGCCCGTACCCGGGCCGATGAACTCGCCGAGGCCACCGGCATCACGCATTTGCTTCGTGCGCGCCCGGACGAATTGTCTCAGGGCGAGCGCCAGCGCGTCGCCATCTGCAGGGCCTTGGTCACGAAGCCCGGCCTGTTGCTGGCCGATGAACCGACTGGCAGTCTCGACCCCGACAACCAGAAGCGGATCGTCAAACTGCTACGCAGTACCGCCGAACAATCCGGGGCAGGGTTTGTCATGGTCACCCACGATCACGAGCTCTTGGACCACTTCGGTCGGGTGATTGACCTGCCGGCACTGGGGGGGCGGCGAGCATGACGATCGCGGGCCCGGTCTATCTTGGCTGCCGATACCTGTGGCAACACCGCTGGCGGAGCGCGCTGGTCACCCTCGTCGTGACGCTTGGGTTACTCCTCCCAGCCGCGATCTGGCTGGTCGTCGATCTGGCTGAGGCTCACCTGCGCGAGCGGGCCGACTCGACGCCGTTGCTTCTGGGTGCGAAGGGCAGCTCGCTCGAGTTGGTCTTTAACGGGCTCTACTTCTCGGAGAATGACCAGCCACGTATCAAGTTGCAAGACGCGAACGACGCGGCGGCCGATGGGCTGGGGCGATCCATCCCAATCTACGCCCGCTACCAAGCGCAAGGCTACACGGTCGTAGGCACAACGGTCGACTACATCGACTTCCGAGGTCTGCAGTTCAAAAAGGGGCAGGCCTTCACTCAGCTGGGCGATTGCGTGGTCGGCTCGGATGTCGCCCAAGACCTGAACCTATCACCGGGGGATGCGCTTGTCACGACCCCCGAGCGCGTCTTCGATCTCACCGGCGTGTTCCCGCTGAAAATGCGAGTGGTCGGTGTTCTCGCTCCGACCGGCACACCGGATGATCGCGCTGTCCTGGCCGACCTCAAGACGACTTGGGTGATCGAGGGCCTGGCACACGGACACCAGGACGCCACACAGTTGGATGACGCCGTGCTAGAACAAAGAGGTGAGAACAGAGCCCTGAACGCGTCGGTGGTCGAGTACACCGAGATCACCGACGACAACATCGCTTCGTTCCACTTTCACGGCGACATGAAAGACTACCCGATCACCGCCGCGATCCTCATCCCGCGAGACCCGAAGTCAGGAGTCATCTTGCTCGGCCGTTATGTCGGCGAGGACCGGCCCTTGCAACTCATCCGACCGGCCGAACAGATTTCCAATCTCTTCGACACGGTCTTCCGGATCCGCGCCCTGGTCACCGTTTTGCTTGTCGTCGTCGCGCTGTCATCGTTCCTGATCGTCGGCCTGGTGTTGCTCCTCAGCAAGCGGCTGCGGTCCGCAGAGTTCATGAGTTTGCGGCTGATCGGCGCGAGTCCGGGAGTGATCCGCTTCCTGGTGCTGTTCGAAGCCATCGCCATCCTTTGCATAAGCGTCTTGCTGACCTGCGGACTACTCGTCGCCTTGTGGTTTGCGACTCCGTGGGTACTGACTTGGGTCGTCTGAATCGGCCGCCGAAACCGTTCAGTCTGCTCGGTTGAGCGTTGCGCTGCCAGTCCCGAGGAGCCCAGCGGGGACCGCATGCTTCATCGCTTGATTCACGGTCTATGGCTTGTTTGATTGCGCCATCCTCCCCGTTCAACTTGCCCGCACTGCTTCGTTAATCTTTGCCGCTGCTGAATTTGAGGCACTTCAATTCGACCAGATAGCCTCGCCCGATCGCTTGGTTTGAGAAATGATAGGAACTACCATATAATGATAATGCGTTCTCAATAGCTAGTCAGGCGGCCTGTGAGAGACGCAGACCTGTCCACCTTGACTTGAGATGGTCGTCAATCCAAATGAAGGCAATTGAACAGGAGTGACTCATGATCAAGTCTCCGTCTGTTTGTTCGGTACTCTCTGTCGCAATTGTGCTGTCAATTCATTCGGTCGTCGCTCTGGCCGACAGTGGCAAAGACGAGCCGAAATCGAAAGCCAAGATCAACGTGCTACTGATCGATGGTCAGAACAACCACGACTGGAAGCGATGTTCGCCGGTGATGATTGACACACTCGAAGCCACCGGGCGATTCAACATTGAGCGCGCCACCGTCACGAAAGCGGATGTTGCCGGCTTCAATCCGGACTTCTCCGCGTACGACGTTGTCCTCTCCAACTACAACGGCCAGTCTTGGACAGAAAAGACCAAGGCGGCGTTCGTCAAGTACATGAAAGAGGGCGGCGCCCTTGTCGTGGTCCACGCCGCCGACAATTCGTTCCCGAATTGGAAAGAGTACAACGAGATGATTGGGCTTGGCGGCTGGGGAGGTCGCAACGAGAAACACGGGCCTTACGTCTATTGGAAAGATGGTGAGATCGTTCGCGACGAGTCGAAGGGGCGCGGGGGTTCACACGGTCGGCCCTGGGAGTACAAGGTTGTCGTTCGCAAAGCGGATCACCCCATCACGCGTGGATTGCCGACCGAGTTCCTCCAGGCAAAGGAGGAGCTTTACGATCGGCTGCGTGGCCCGGCGAAGAACATGACTATTCTTGCCACCGCGTTTGCCAAAGGCGGTTCCGAACGGCACGAACCTGTGCTGATGACCATCAATTATGGCAAGGGTAGGGTCTTTCACACCGTTTTGGGGCACGACAGCAGATCGATGCTCGGCGTAGCATTCCAAGAGACGCTGATCCGCGGGACAGAATGGGCAGCGACTGGGAAGGTCACCTTTGCGCCGGTGTCGGCCAAGAATCTGCCCGCCGATCGTGCGGCCTCGCGCGACCCAAAGGACATCAAGCCAGCGCATTGACGCCGGTTCCCACTCGTGTACCACTGCTTTGCAAATGTCATGGCTGATCTCATGACGAATCCGTCAGCCCCACCATTCGACCTTGTCATCCCATTGCCTCCGACTCATTGCTCATAACTCAGGACAGCTCATGAACCTCGCACGCAACAAATCGTTCTTGCTCCTGCTGTTCACCCTCATTGCAGCTTTCGGATCCATCGCCGCCGCGGAGGAAAAGACAAAAGTGGTGTTCCTTGCGGACCGAGGCAAGACCGGTAACGTCCACGCTCACCTGGCCGGGAACGCGCTGCTTGCAAAAGCGCTCGAGGATAGCGGGCTCGGCTTCGAGACTACGCAGCACATGGGTTGGCCAAAGGACACCAAGGCCTTTGAAGGGGCGGCCTGCGTCGTCATCTACTGCAACGGCGGCAAGGGGCACCTTGTCATGAACCACCTTGAGCAATTCCAGAAGCTCATTGATGATGGGGTGGGCATCGTTTGCATGCATTACGGGGTGGAAGTCCCCAAAGGCAAGGCCGGCAACATCATGCTCAAGGCCACGGGCGGCTACTTTGAAACACACTGGTCAGTTAATCCGCACTGGAAGGCGAACATCAAGTCGCTTCCGAAGCACCCCATCACGAACGGCTGCAAGCCCTTCGTGCAAGACGACGAGTGGTACTTCCACATGCGATTCCAGCCCAAAATGAAAGGCGTCACCCCGATTCTCTCCGCGCACCCGCCACAGTCAACCATGAAGCGCAAGGACGGCCCGCACTCCAACAATCCACACGTGCGCAAGTCAATGGCGGCCGGCGAGATCCAGCACATCGGCTGGGCCTACGAGCGTCCCGGCGGCAAGGGCCGGGGATTCGGAACAACAGGCGGTCACTACCACCACACCTGGGATGACAAGAACTGGCGCACACTCATCCTCAATGCCATTGCATGGACTTCCGGCGTTGAAGTTCCCAAGGACGGCGTGCCGTCGAAGGACAATCCGATCAAGAAAGCTGAGCCCAAGGATTAAGTATCGCCCCCTACCAATTGCGCGAGTGCAATTCGCCGACCCGACCCCCTCTATTAGGCTTGCCCCCGAAGTCACCTTCTCCGTGTGAATCAACTCCTAGGAACACGCATGCAGACCCAATCACGCATCTTGCTGGTGATCGCCCTGTTCTTGTCAATGGGCCTAAGCGCTTTCGTTCACGCCGATGATGCCAAGAGAGGCGATGGCCAATCGGCCACGCCGTTGAGGATCCTTCTCATCAACGGCGGATGCTGCCATGACTACCCCGCTCAAGGACCAGCCATCAAGGAAGCCATCGAGTCCAAGCTCAACGCTGAAGTCACGATTGGAGGCACATCCAGCAACAAGACCGACGCGCGATTCGATGTCTATAAGAATCAAGACTGGGCGAAGGGCTACGACCTGGTCATCCACAATGAATGCACCGCCAACGTCAAGGACCCGGTGTACGTCAAGCGCATTCTGGACGCCCACCGTGCGGGGACGCCTGCAGTCAACATTCACTGCGCCATGCACAGTTACCGCTGGGGTGATTACAGAAAGCCAGTGAAAGTCGGGGCCGACAACGCCCACTGGTTTGAAATGATCGGTCTGCAATCAACTGCTCACGGTCCGCGAGAAACGATTGACGTGAAGTACGAGAAGGTGGACCATCCCATACTTAAGGGCCTTAAGAACTGGACCACGCCCAAGGGCGAACTTTACAACAATATCCAAATCTTTGATGGCGCCACCGTCCTGGCTAAGGGTGTGCAGGCCCTCAAAGGCGGTCGCTCCGCCGAAGCCGCCATTGTTTGGACAAACACTTATGGCCCCAAGAAGACCAAGGTCTTTTCCGTCTCTATAGGCCACACCAGCGCGGAGATTAGGGACGCAAACTTCGCCGAATTGCTGCGACGCGGTGTCCTCTGGACGACAGGGAACATCAATCCGGATGGGTCGGCCAAGAACGGTCTGGCCAAGTGAGTGCGGCAAGTCGGTATGAGCGATGTTCAATCCGCGTATGAGAAGTCCATTTGGCGGACATCCATGACCAGAGCACATGTTGGGATCGTAATCACGGCGCTCCTTCTGCTCGCCCGGGGGTCGTTCGCGCTGTCAACGGGGACAGGAAGAAGGACTCTGAGCCGTATGCTCGTGACGCAACGGTCACGGTTCAAGCGCAAGTCAGGAATCAGAATATGGGTTGTCGCATACGCAGGCCCTGCCAACGCGCCTTCTCCCTGATCGAGTTGCTGATCGTCATCGCAATCATCGTGTTGTTGATCACGATGCTGCTGCCTGCTTTGGGCAGGAGCAAACGCGCCGCCAAGGCGACCGAGTGTGCGAGCAACCTTCGCCAGGCGGGCGTCCGCGCGAGTGCCGAGGTCGCACTGGATGCCACCCCGAGGCTGCCTCCGTTGGACTGGATCGTCGATTACGAGGCGCAGAGCGCCGTCCTGCCGAGCGGAGTACCTCTGACGACATCGTCCGGTTGGGCAGCAAACAGCCTGCACAACGGTTTCAGTATCCTGCCCGCCCATACTTTCCCGCCGCCGGCTCCTCCTGCGCCACCGCCGCCGCCGCCTGCACCTCCGCATCCCGACCCGTCGCCAACATCGCCGCCGCCGCTTTCGCCAACGTCGCCGCAGCCCGGGTCCGGAGCCGAGCCCGCGGTCTGCCCACTGGCCGAGCCCAATCCCTTTGGGGACGTGCCGCCCACCCGCTCATACGGTATGGCTCGCTGGCAAGCGGGCGTCGCCGTCGAAGAGGCGACCGGCTGGGTGTTCGCGGAAACCGTCTTACCCGACATCATAACCCGCAGCGACCTGTCGGCCGGTCGCCACGACGATGCGGTCAACGTCATGCTGGTCGATGGCAGCGTGCTGCTCACGCCTATGGACAACGTGGAGTTCCCCTGATGAGCACGCAGCCACCACGTCGATGGGTGACACGGCTGACCGTGTGCGTGGTGGCGTGCTTCGGGTTAATTGCTCTCGGAGCGTTCTTGGCTCCCAAGCTGTGGACCCCGCCAGCCAGCCCCGCTGAGCAGTTGCAGGCCTACGGCGATCATCACCATCATCACGGCGATCACCACCATCACGACCACGTATCTGGGCACGGCCACCTGTCGGGACTCGAGGCGACCGCGGAGAACTACCGTCAGGTGCTCAAGGAGATCGACCGGCGACTCGAAACCGAGCCTGACAATAAACGGCTGCGCGGTGCGAAGGTGCACATTGGTTTGGATTACGAACCCACCGTCGCGATCCGCGAGTGCGAGAAGCTACTGCGCGACAACCCGCGCGACTACTTCGCGCTAACCCATCTTGCCTACGGCCACTACAGCAACGGCGAGATGGAACGGGCCGTGCACTTCGCGACCGCCGCTCTGAATCAAGAGGAAACCGAAGGCCTGTTGGTCCTGATCGGGCACGCCCACTTCCAACGGCGCAAGTTCTCTCTCGCCCGCGACCACTATCAACGGGCCTTAGCGATCAAGCCGGCCAGCGAAGCGGCCAAACTCGGTCTATCGCGAGCCGAAGCGCAACTCGCCGCCGCAAATCCACTGGACGGCACGCAGTAAGGAGCGTGCACTGAGTCGGGCACTGGGACCGCCATACCAATGCTAGAGGTTGACGGGCCCCGATACGACTGTGCGAGATGGGTGGTCCGTAACATAGGCTTGATTCATCTTTCAGCGATACATTCCAACTTGCAGGAATAGATTGATGGGCGAACGCGTACTCTTTGTAGTGGGCGGAAATGCTGGCATGATTGCAAATCAAACAAGCGGTTCCACGCGCCAGTGCAAGATTGCTGATTGAACTTGAAGCCGACGCAGACTGGACTCAAACGCCGTGTCGGCGAACGATGACGCTCAGCAGTGACACACTCCCATTCGTCAGACGCGTACACAGAGCGCCGTTTGAGAATCCCTCTTGCGCGCTTGCGGGCACTGGGTGATAGTCGAGGCGTGTTCATCACGCTGATCAACCAGAAAGGGGGTGGGGGCGGATTAGGGGTCCATACGGCGCAGACGTCACACTACACACAAATCAGTTCGGCGATATCGTTGCCCAAAGGCTACATGGCAAAAGTCGGCTTATGGAATCTGGCGCCGATCTAGCGTAACCGCTTCTGGCTACCAAATTGAGCGCTGAGTGGAACGTGCACTGCGAATTCACGATCACTGCCTCGGACTCGACGCCGGCAGAATACCATTCGATGATATCGAGACTCAATGCGTATGACAGGAACATTACACATGCACGCGCAAACTGGTCTGCTCCTCAGTTGTATTGCCCTGTGCTCGACACAACCGCTCTTAGCCCAAGGAACGGCGGCCGATTATGGACGTGCCGCTCAGCTTCGCCAACGGGTCGTAGGCAAGGTGCTCAATGACCGCATCAACGTGCGCTGGCTCGCGGACGGTGAACGATGCTGGTATCGCACTAAGGACGCCGGCGGGGCGTGGAGATTCGTGTTTGTTAATGTGAAGGACGGTACACGTACCCAGGCGTTTGACCACAAGACAATGGCCGCCGCGCTCTCTGCGGCACTGAAGCGCCGGATCAGTGCGGACGACCTGCCTATCCAAGCCATCGACATTGATTCCAACGGCCTGGTTCATGTGAGTGCCGCCGGTCGAACGATGACCTTCAACCCCAAATCGGGATCGGCTCGGGAGCGTGCGAAGAAACTACCGAAACCACTCTCCAGTCGTCGCCCTTCGCGACGAGGCGTTCGCCAACAGGACGCCCAAGCGGGCGAGTTGTCGCCTAATGGGCAGTGGAGCGTCTCGCTACGTGATGGGGCTATTCTGGCGCAGCGGGAAAATGGGGAGGACCAGATTCGTTTCAAGGCGAGCGGCACACTAGAAGGGGGAAGCGTCTATTGGGCACCGGACTCCAAACGTTTCGTCGTGCTTCAAATTGAACCGGGGCAGAAACGCACTGTCCACATGGTCGAGTCGTCACCAAAGGGACAAGTGCAGCCACGATTGAAGTGGCATCAGTATCTGAAGCCCGGTGACAAGATCGCGATCTCCAAACCGCGACTCTTCGATATCACCAAGCGACGCGAAATCCCGATCGAGCAAGCCCTCTTTCACAGGCCGTGGCGAATTAGTCGGCTACGCTGGGCGGCCGATTCGTCACGGTTTACCTTCATCTACAATCAGCGCGGCCACCAAGCCCTCCGCATCGTCAGCGTGCACGCGGAGGACGGGGCGGCTACGTCGCTCATTGAGGAAGCCCCGGACACGTTCGTGGACTACTCCAACAAGCACTTTGCTTACTTTCTTGACGAAAGATCAGAAATAGTCTGGATGTCCGAGCGCGACGGCTGGAACCACTTGTATCGCTTTGACATGAAAACGGGGAAGCAGATAAACCAGATCACAAATGGCAAGTGGGTGGTGCGCGGCGTGGATCGGATCGACGCGGAGAATGAGCTCATCTGGTTTCGCGCGTGTGGTATTGACGCCGACCAGGACCCCTACCACATACACCACTGCCGTATCAAATTCGACGGCACGGGATTAGTACGACTTACAAATGCAGATGGCACTCACGAACTTGCTTACTCGCCTGATGGCCGTTTTTACATTGACCGGTATTCACGCGTCGACCTACCGCCCGTCCACGAACTGCGCCGTTCGACGGACGGCCATTTGGTCACCACTTTGGAATCGGCAGATATCACTCAGTTGCTTGAGATCAACGGATGGCGCTTGCCAGAGCGATTCGTTGCCAAGGGACGCGATGGCCGAACCGACATTTGGGGCATCATTCATCGCCCGACTGGCATGAATGAATCGAGGAAGTATCCCGTTGTTGAAAAGATCTACGCTGGACCACATAGCCACCACGTGCCAAAGTCGTTCAATGAGTATTACACTGCGCAACAGATCGCCGAACTGGGCTTCATCGTCGTTCAAATTGACGGGATGGGCACGAATTGGCGTTCCAAACAATTTCACGATGTCTGCTGGAAGAACCTAAAGGACGCTGGTCTCCCCGACCGCATCCGTTGGATTCAAGCCGCCGCGAAGAAGTACCCGTACATGGATACTACACGCGTCGGCATCTACGGTGGCTCAGCGGGCGGCCAGAACGCACTGGGCGCGCTGCTGTTTCACCCCGATTTCTATGATGTGGCGGTAGCAGACTGTGGCTGTCATGACAACCGCATGGACAAGATATGGTGGAATGAAGCGTGGATGGGCGAGCTTGGTCCGCACTACGCCGACAACTCCAACGTCACGCACGCTGGCCGGCTCCGGGGGAAGTTACTGCTTACTGTTGGCGAGTTGGATACCAATGTCGACCCCGCTTCTACCATGCAAGTCGTAGATGCACTAATCAAGGCCGACAAGGACTTTGATCTGATCGTCGTTCCGGGTGCGGGCCACGGCGTGGGCGAACGCCCTTACCTAGTGCGACGCCGGCAGGACTTCTTCGTGCGACATCTTCACGGAGTCGAGCCCAGACGGATTAAGTGACTACCAAGACTATGGCCTTCAAATCCGATTTCGCTCAATGCAACGCCAGCCATCTTGTGTGCCATGGAGCCCGGCAGAGCCAAGCTGGAATGCTCACCTCGACTCTGCGTTACCCGTCTTTGTCGAACGTGACCCCGGCGCCATTGCCTCGCCGCCACCCGATGGCGCGGGCGCCTGCCTTATTAGGCGGTCCATCGCCGCGCGCTCAATGATCAGGACAGGCTTGACCAGCGACTGATTGCCCCGTCTGATACCGACCGCCACGGCTTGGCCGGGGGCGCGTTTCGCCAACTCACTGAACAGTGCACTGATCGATGAGACAGCGGTATTGTCCACGGTGGTAATGAGATCGCCGACCTGGAGGCCCGCTTGATGGGCCGGTCCACCGGTCAATACGCGTACAACCTTGACGGCCTTGTCGTCATTGCTGACTGCAACGCCGATCACCCCGCGCGCTGCGCCAGCGGCCAGGTTGGCACGCTTCACCTCTTGTGTCTTTGCCGTCTCGATTGCTGCCTGAGTCTGGGCGAGGGCGCGTTCCAAGTCTAGGAGCTGGGCCCGAATACTCTCCCATTTCACCCGCAATTCGGCTTGGTCCGGTGTGCGATTGAGTTGCTCTCGTAGGATCGTGGATTCTGCCAGAAGGGTTTGGCGGTGCGCCTGTAGCTTATTGAGACGGGCTTGCGCCTCTTGAGCGGTGACTAGTTGATTGAGACGCTCGATTCGGGCCTCGGCTTGCAGCCGGTCCTGCTCGACTTTGAGTCTGTCCGCCGCCGCGCGACGCTCCTGGAATACGACCGCGTCACGCAGGCGCTTGACACGGTCCTGTTTTGCTTTAATCTTCGCCTCGCTCTCGTCGAGCACTTTGCGTGCCTCGTGCAGCGCCCGGATGAGAGGATGACTCTTCTTGTATCGACTCGTCAGCCGGAGATGGTCTTGTTCAAGCCGGTCTCGCTGTTCGGCGAGGAGCGCCAGGTCGTTTTTGACCTCGTTCTCCAGCTGGCGGACGCTCTCCCACGTGAGCGGGTACTCTGGGCCGATCGTTTTGGACGCGGAACGTATTCGGTCGCGCTGCGACGAGGAAGCGTCGAAGAGGCTCTGTTCTTGGGCGTACTTCTTCGATGCATCGCCGGGCAATGCCGCATCCGGACTGAGCCTGGATTCGCCGCGGTTGGTTGCAGCGGATTCCCCGGGCGCCGACGCGCGTGGATAGGGCGTCAACGGCAGCGCGTCGGTGCGTGTTGCGCTGCTGCGGACTGCCGGACTTGTGCGCGCCGGTGTTGGGGGCACGCGGCTATTGGCGGCAGTGCCGCCCGCACCGGTCCGACGCGCCGGGATCAAGGGGGACGGCTGCCCCGAGGTCACCAGGGCGACAACGCTCGGCCGAACAATCAGCAGACGTATCGGCTCCTTTCCGCGCCGGCTTCCTTTCTTCACCTTCGGGGGCACAAGAACCGCCAGACGCTGACCGTCGCGCAACGTAGTGTCCACACGAAAACGCGTTACCGCAAGACTCGGTTGCTCAATGAAATGCTTCTGATCGTCGCCGCTTTCGCCCTCTGTGGCGTAAGGCACGCGGCGCATCTCGCGCAGGACTGCGAAGGCCGGCTCGATACGGAGTACGATCCGCAGGTCATTGTCTCCCTGCAACTGTGGCAAGGTAGGCGTCAATCGCAGACGGAATCCTGTATTTAGAATCGATTCCACCGGTTTGTAAGTGACGGTGAAGTCTTCGCCCTGCTCCAACTTCATACCCGAGACGTAGGCGATCTGCTCTCCAATATGGAGGTTCGCAGGTTCCCCAACAGTGGCGACCACCTTCGGCATGGACACTGCTACGGCGCCTCGGGTCTTCTCGACCGCGTCGACCATCTGCTTAAAACCCTCGTTGTCGATCACGACGGTAGCGAGCCCGTCAGGCGTGCCCGGGTCCGTCCAGCTGAATTGGGGCATGAGGTTGGCTTCGAGCGCTGCCGGGCCTTCGTAGACATGGGCGTCGATCCGGACATGCGCCTTGGTGGTGGGCGTAACGCCGGTAGACCGAGGGTTCAGTGCGCCGGCAGTTGGGCGCCTCTTGACGCCTTGAACACGCCGAGTATCTGTGGACTGGCCCGGTCCTCCGAGCAGCGCGTTGTGTCTGTCCGGCAGGCTCTCAACGGCCGCGCGTGACTTGCCACCAGTGGCGCCGATCTCAACCGGATTCGTTGCCTCCTCTGACGGCCCAACAGTCTCTGCTGACCCGCCTGCGACGACTTCAGACTGCGCTCTAGCCGGCGTCAACATCGCCAAGGGTGCCGCCATCGCCGCTATGAGAATTGCTACCGCCAGCGCTCGCCCACCCGAGACTCGACCACGTCGACGCGACTGATCCAGTATTCCGACCACCCGACGCTCGAGGATCGACGGTTTTGCCATCGCCAACGCCACACGGGATACTAACATCGAAGGTCTCCTTTGCTTTGCCAGGGTCACCAGCATCTGAGCGTAATCCGAGGCCCGCATGCCCGCGGCCAACACCGCGTCGTCACACGCACGCTCGCGCTCCACACGCACTGCACGGTCCGCCAGCCAAATCAACGGATGGAACCAGAACACTATCGTCGCCGCGTCGGCGATCCACTGCGTTAGGCAGTCGAGACGCTTCACATGCGCCGCTTCGTGCGTCAACACCGTCCGCCTGCGGTCCGCCGGCCACTCGTCTGCGTCGGCGGGGATCAGGATCACCGGCCGGCGCACGCCCCACGTCATGGGCATCACGTTGCGGTGTGAGCGCAGCAGGCGAACAGGACGCATCAGCCCCAAACGCTCTCGCACGTCGTCCAGTAAGGCGAGCCAAGACGGATCGGATTCGGGACACGCGCACGCCGCGTACCGACGGACCATCAGCGCGCCAACGAGCAAATAACCGCACACGCCGGTCGCTCCCGCAAGCCAGATTAATAGGGCCAAGGTGGACCACTCGTGGGACGCAAAGGAGTCCGACCTTGCAGGGATAACTGGAGATGACGCGGTCATCGATTGCGTCTGAGGGGCATCAATCCGGTCCGCTGTCAGCGGAGTGCTGTCAACGAGCGCCTCGGCCTCGGTCGTCGAGTGCAGTTCCGTCCGAAGCGACTCGGGCAATGGCGGCAGCGCAATCAGATCCGGCGACACGGTGGAATCATCGGTCGAATCCGTCGTTGTCGCACCTTGCATGGAGGAGACTTCGCCGGAATCCGCGACGGGCGGCGTGTGGGCAGGCAACATGAACACCGACACGCGCGGCAGCGACCACGTCATGATCGGTAGTAACAGCAGCACGGCCATCGCGCTCAACCAGACGAAGTGGCGCCACGCCGCCGACCGTTGGCGTAGCACCAAGCCGTTGAACAGACCGGCCGTCGCCAGTACCAGCACGCCGCGCACCGACACGTCCAGCAACAGCCACATCCACCGGCTCTCTTCGACGCCCAGCAACCACCCAATCCACGGCGTGTCCATGGTCACCGCCCTTCCTTTCTCGCCCGATCGATGAGCTCGCCCAATCGCTTAAGCTCGTCGTCCGAAAGGTCGGACTGATTGGCATTGAGCAGCGCCGCAACGGCTCGCTCGACTGAACCGTCGTAGAACGTATCGAGCATGCGGCGGAGTGCGGACCGCGCCGCGGCATGCCTTGGCCGCGTCGGGCGGTACACGTAACGCGGCCCGTCGGAACGGTGCGTCAGGTGTCCCTTCTGCTCAAGGATGTTCATCAGAGCCCGTACGGAGGAGTAGCTGGGCGGGTCAGGCAGCTCGTCGAGTACTTCGGCAACCGTGGACTGCCCAAGACGGTAGACCGCGTCCATGATCTGCCGCTCGCGTCGGCTCAGTTCTGCACCGTGTCGATTGGCCACGATCGTCACCCCATACGCGGGAGGAGTGCTTAGTACGGTCCAAACCAGCATTGCTGTTTTTTTAGCACCTGCTTCCCGCGGAGTCCAGTTGCGATCGCTAAAAAATTAACACAATGTGCAACAGGCCTCCCGTCGCCTCACCCCCGATATCAAGCCCCAGTTGAATCAAGTTGGACAGATCGGGATTCGATCAGCCTCGCATCGCTGATCCCCTCGGCTTCTTGAGTCCAGTCTCAATGAGAGTATGAGTGATGACTCTGTCGCGTGCTGAGTTGGAGGGGGACGGAGCCCATAGGGCACGGTCAGCAGGCGACGCAGCCGGGAACGCCCCGGTCACACGGTCTTCTGTCAACGTCGCGGTGCTTGCCGCGGGGGTCTGACAGTTCAACGATGAATACGGCCGGCGGTGGTTGTAGTCCAGCCGCCACTCGGCTAACACGTACCGGGCCTCGGCCAGGCTCAGGAACAATACGCTGGGGGGCGTATGCCGATCGACGACTTGGCCTTCATTTGCGGCAACGGGTGAACTCATCTGACTCCCAGCACTGCAGCGGGTATGTGCAAGGATCATGTAGAATCCGTCACTTGTCAGTAGAAGTCCGTAGTTTGGGACTATCAAGCCTCTTTTGGGACAATTGATCGCGCATCGACACTGTGTCAATGTGCGGCAATAGGTGTCAATTGTCGGTGACCCTTTGGAACAGCCGGATCGACCCCCAAGTGCCCGTCGAACTGTTCAGATAGTCGTTGGCGTCGAACACGATGTGGTCCTGGCCGCGCGCCGGGTCGATCGAGTCCCGGCCGCCACCGCCGTTCAGCCGGTTTGTGGCGCTCGTACCGACGATCGTGTCGTTGCCGCGGCCGGTCGTGACGTTCTCGATCTTCTCAATCGTGAAGTTGGTCGCCGCACCGCCAGGACGCAGGACCGACTCCGTACCAAGGTTGACGTCCAGCACGCCGCTGTAGCTGGCAAAACTGATGTCGTTCCGGCCGCGACCGGCGTTGATCGAGTCACCGAGCCACTTCTGTGACTCGTCGTTGAACCTGAACAGGTCATCGCCCCCGCCCGCTTGAATGTTCTCGATGCCGAACACCCGTTGCAGATAGTTCGGCGTGGTGTCATTGAGCAGGCCGACCGCGAAGCCGGCTCCCGTATCCGTGCCGCCCAAGAGGTTGGTCACGGACTTGAATTCGTATTGCAGGTCAATTTCCCGGCCGGAGAGATCAACCGTGTCCAGACCGAGTCCACCGTCGATCTGGCCGTCAAACCCACTACTGCTGGAGAGCTTAAAGGTGTCGTTGAAGTCCGTCCCCTGAATGGCCTCGACATTCTTGCCGCGCACCTTGCTGGGCAGGTTCTTGTTCGTGAGTTGGAAGGCGTGCTTGCCGAGCAGGTTGACATTCAGGCCGACAGTGAGTTCAGCCGCGTCGAAGAAGTCATTGCCGTCTTTGCCATCGAACGTCGGCTTGTTGGACGACGGATTGGGAGCGAACAACTCGAGGCTCTCCGCATCGAAAATGTCGTCCTGGTTCGACCCGATGATCTGAGCGACTTTCACCCCTCCCTGAAACTCGATCGTCCCGATGATCAGGCCTTTCCGCCTGACCGTGATCTCTTTACTGGTGATGTTGAACCACAGGTTTTCCGTCGTGTTGCCTGAGAAGTCGAGGGTGACTTTGCCGCCGCCGGCCAGTTGCAGTTTGTGGCTGGTGCTTGAGAAAGGAACGCTGTTGCTGCTGCTACCGACCTCCAGTTTGCCGCCGTTGGTCGTCCGGTATCGGATCGTGACGTTGTCGTTGCTGCCCAGATTGAAACCGGTGTTGGAATTCGCGATCGGCACGACCGCCGCGACGTGGTCGAGCGGCCCGCCGTGCTCATGTTCCGCGGCGTATGCGGCGTTGTGCTCGAAGCCGAGCAGGTGGCCCGCCTCGTGCGCGATCGTGTCCGTCACCCGCTCAGCCCACAGACTCAAGTCGTCAAAACCGGGGATGGCCTCGCTGAAAACAAACGCTTCGTCCGAAGGATCGAGGTTGCCGCGATCGACCTGCTCCGCCAGGCCGAAGTAGTTGCCATACGAGGCGAAGTCCGCGCCGTTGCCACCGACGTAGACAGTCGAGAACTCGCCCAGCGGTTCGGTAGCTGTGAAGTGAACGTCAAGCGCTTCAAACCGCTCATTCAGGCTCGACACAATCGATCCAATGACAGCGTCCACGTCGTCAGGACTGCCCGGCACGGCGAACGCCGGCACGTCGATTGGCCCGACGTGGACAGGCCCGTCGTAGGAAACGTCCTGCGCACCGTCGAAGTCGAGGAACACCTGTTGGCCGGCCACGCCCTGAACATCCGTCGACACCAACGGCGTGCCTTCGAGCACAACGGCGGTAGGTTGCTCGTCCGTCGCGGTCGCAACCGCCACACTCGCGTCGGGCAAGGCCGAAAGGAGCATGCGCGGCTCGAACCGCTCCAGTTCGGTGTTGACTCGACTCGCTCGGCCGAGTCGCGACGACGTCCGCCGACGCCAACGCGATCCAAACACGTCGACCATGTTCCAACAGGCACGCCCAAAACGGCTTCGAATGCGATTCATCGCTGATCCCTCATGGATATCAACAGCTAGTCAGGTTTCGCGAAACACATCAACACGCCCCGAACCCCCTCGCGCCGCCGCGCAAACGCCACAACAGATGTCATTCCCGATGGTTAGAGCTGGCACTCGCATCAGCAAAGAGATCGGGTCACGAGCATGAGCAAGGGCAATGTCGCCCCTCGCCGGCTGAGAACAAATCTCAGCACGGCTGTGGCGATAGCCCTCCACCAAGAGTCAAGCGGATTCCCACTGACAAACACCTCAGTAGAACTCGGTCTTTGGCTTGGCTATCGAGTGCCGGCCGAGATCGATCAAGCCGCGAGTTCGCGTAAATCCCATCCGGATGCACACCGAGCAATGGCGGCGTGCAGGATCAAGAGAGCGACGCAAGGCACCCCAGTGCAACGGGCTCAACTGCGCCCAAATTGGGGAACTTGACCGCGTAACCACAATGGTCAAGACGCTTGGACATTCGCTCCTCTCTTGGATCCTTGGATCGCACTCTGACATGCGCCTTGCCCGAGCAAGTAGACTGTCGCACGACGGACAGCGCAAACCCAGTCGAAGAGGGTCACCATGAATTACCGAACCATTGTTGCGCCTCTGCTCGCGTGTCTGACCACCTGCTGCGTCGGCACTGCGGCTGAGACTCGGCCGAACATCCTGTTCATCTATCTCGACGACTTCGGGTGGAAGGACACCGGCTACATGGGGTCGGATTTCTACGAAACGCCGCATCTGGACAAGCTGGCACGCGGCGGGATGATCTTCACCAGTGCCTACTCCTGCGCGGCGAACTGCGCCCCAGCCCGGGCGTGCCTGTTGTCCGGCCAATACACGCCGCGGCATCAGGTGTTCAACGTGGGCACCGGCGCGCGGGGCAATGCCAAGCACCGTCGGCTGGCTCACATCCGGGGCACGACGACACTTCGACCTGACATCGTGACCTGGGCGGAGGCGTTGCAAGCGGCTGGCTACAAAACGGGCATGTTCGGCAAATGGCACCTGGGCACAAGCCCCAAGCAGCAAGGGTTCGACACGGTCGTCGAACACCGGCTGCCCGGGTTCCGCGGGCATTTGGGACCCGACGGCGCCTACCTGGCCGACGCGCTGACGGATCGCACCATCGACTTCATCCGTGCCAACCGCGACGGGCCCTGGTGCGCCTACCTGTCGCACTTCGCGGTCCACACACCGTTGCAGGCCAAGAAGGATCTGCTGCCCAAGTACGAACAGAAGAAACCCGGCAAACTCCACAACCACGCCGTCATGGCGACCATGATCCAGGCGGTCGACGACGGTGTCGGAAGGCTCGTCGCTCAGTTGGAGGCGATGGGGCTGCGCAGGAACACCATCATCGTCTTCTTCTCCGACAACGGAGGCTACGGCCCCGCGACCGACATGGACCCCTTGTGGGGTTACAAGGGCACGTACTACGAAGGCGGCATCCGAGTCCCCTTCTTCGTCAATTGGCCCGGCGTCGTGCGGGCTGGCCAAACGACGGATGAACCGATCATCGGCGTGGACCTGTATCCGACGTTCCTCGACATTGCCCAAGCCAAGCGACCCGACCAGCCGATGGACGGCCTGAGCCTGTTGCCACTGTGGAAAGGCGAGAAGGAGTCGCTCGGCAAACGCGGCATCTTCTGGCACTTTCCCGCCTACCTGCAAAGCTACTCGGTCTATGCGGAGCAGCGTGACCCACTGTTTCGCTCGCGCCCCTGCGGCATCGTGCGGATCGGGAAATACAAGCTGCACGAATACTTCGAGGACGGCGGCCTGGAACTCTACGACCTGCGCGCCGACATCCGAGAACGCAACAACCTCGCCGAGTCGATGCCCGACAAACGCGACGAGTTGCACAAGGCGTTGAAGGAATGGCGGAAGAGAGTGGGCGCTCCCATACCCCAACAGCGCAACCCGAAGTTCGATGCCGAAGCGGAAGCGGCCGCCATCAAGAAGTTGCAGAGAACCGAGTAGTGCCCAGCGGATGGCCGAACCCAAAGAGCGAACCGAGGCGCCCCGCAGCAACACGCACAACCGCGACCCCTTGGGGACAGTTGATTGCGCATCGACACCGTCAGTCCTGCGTCGCTCCACCGACCATCCCCCCCTCCCCGCTTGGCGATTGCCTGTCCGTAAGTCTTTTTCACGACATGCCATACATCCGATTTGACGCCAAGTCGGCCGTGTCACCCTGACGTCCGCCCCCTTGCTGACAGCCCGCAAACGCCGTTTTCCTGTCAGCCCGGACAGGCCCTGACAGAGTCGGCCACGCCAGGCCCGTCCGTCGCGGCCGGGCGTGGCGAGTCGTTTCAGATGGGTCGGGTGGCAAGCCATCACAAGGGCCGCCAACCGACCGGTGTGCGCACGCAAGTGTCGCGCACGCGGCTATCTGCTGGAAACCGCAAGACCTGTGGCGCACGGATTTCAGCGGAACGGGTTCGCGGACGTTCAGCCGGTTGGTGTCGGGTAACGTTTGACCCATCCTGCGGGCGGCCATGGCCAGCCCCGGTCGATCGGTTGTCAGCCGACCGAATTCCCACCACAATCCCGTCATGCCCAGCACCCCGTCCGGGATGACCCCCGCCCGGTTCGCCTACTCGGGTGCCACACTTTGGCTCTGCAAAGTGTGCCGATCTACTGCGATTTCCGGAGCACGAAAGTCTCTACGCGTAGGCAACGATGCCCATCCGAAAAGATGCTCCAGGTTGCCGGTGCGATTAAAGTTGGACAATCACCGTTCCAACATGATTGACGCCGGGTCGCATTCGATCATCCAAGGTCACTTGGCACACTTTGCAAAGCCAAAGTGTGGCACCCGGCTTGTCAGGAGAGCCGTTGCCCGCGACAATCCCGACATGCCATCCACACCCTCCGGGTTGACACCAGCCGAGCAGGGCGCGACTCGTGCGGATTGGCTAAGCGCGCACGGGATTGGCGTGACGATGCCATTCTCGCCTGCCCATTTGAGCGACACTTCTTCCATTGTTGGCCGATTGGTTGATTCCGTCGGTGCGACCGGTATTGAGACCCATCTTCAAAACCAGGTAACGACTTGGCAGATTCAGATTGATTTGTTGCAACGTGTCTCAGAACTATTGGGAGACCTCGTCAACGAGTGGACACTGATCCTTGAATTCGACATTCCGAGGCGGGGGAAACGTATCGATGCCGTTCTGCTAACGCGCAATAGCATCGTCGTGTTGGAATTCAAGATCGTTGGTTCTGGTGCGATCACATCCGATGCAGTTAGGCAAGTTGAGGATTACGCGCTTGAATTAGCCGACTTTCACGCGGGTAGCCACAACAGGGCGATTCTTCCCGCTGTCATCGCTACAGAGTCAGAATGTGACCTATTCGTCTTGCCGACTACATCAACGACAGTGGCCGACGTATCGAGAGTCGGCGCAAGTCACCTTGCGCGTTTTCTGAAACTGATCGCCGAACGCGATACGCGCCAAGCGGAATCACAAATCGATGCTAGTTCGTGGATTAGTAGCCCCTACCGACCCACGCCCACCATTATCGAAGCCGCCCAGAGGTTGTATCAAGAACACGACGTGTCTGCGATCACACGCTCGGATGCAGATAGGACAAACCTCGTACATACTCAACAGGCTATCCATCGAGCCATACGTGAGGCCCGACTTAAAGAACGAAAGATCGCGTGCTTTGTCACGGGAGTGCCCGGTGCTGGTAAAACACTTGCCGGGCTGAATGCTGTTCATACAGCCGACGAGACCACAGAACCACATGATTCGGTGTTGTTGTCGGGCAATCTACCACTCGTGACCGTCCTTTCGGAAGCACTTGCGCGCGATCGAGCATCCCGCAGCACGAACTTGTCACTCGCGCAAGCTAGGCGCGAATCCTCAAAGTTCATTCAGAACGTTCATCGGTTCATCCGAGATTACTCCTCGCGACACGTCGGCGAACCGCCAAACGAACACGTCGTCGTATTTGACGAAGCGCAGCGAGCTTGGGACGCCGCTCATGCGGCAAGAAAGTTTAAGCGTCCGACTTCAGAGCCCGTTGCAATGCTGCGCATCATGGATCGACACGAAAGCTGGGCCGTGTTCGTTGGCCTTGTCGGCGGCGGCCAGGAAATCAATACCGGGGAGGCTGGCCTCCGGGAGTGGGGTCAGGCGTTAGCTACAGAGTTTCGGCATTGGCAGGTTCGTGTCTCTCCACAACTCGTACACGGCGACGAATCCACCGTGGGTCAAACGCTCTTGGACGCGCCGTCGACTGTTCTCGAATTGATCGAGTCGCCGGATCTACACCTGAGTGTCCCTATACGTTCCTATCGCGCCACTGCGATGGGCGATTGGGTGAACGCCGTCCTTGACGATCGGCCTATGGAGGCCGCTGACATCGCGAGCAACATCTCGAACTATCCGATTCGGATTACTCGATCGCTGGACTTGGCAAGGCGCTGGTTGCGGTGCACTACACGTGGTCTAAGAAGATCCGGCCTCGTTTGTAGTTCCGGCGCTCGTCGACTACGCCCCTGGGGGATTGATCCGAAAGTCGAATTCGACATTGCAAAGTGGTTCCTCTCCGACGCGGACGACGTGCGGTCGTCCAACTATCTCGAAATCGCCGCAACGGAGTTTCAGATACAAGGTCTTGAGCTAGACCGTGCTGGCCTTTGCTGGGATGCTGATTTGCGGGTCGGGTGCAACAAGCCTCATTGGCGATTCCGTGGATCATCGTGGCAACAAATACGGAAGCCGGTCGACCGCCAATACTTGGTCAACAAGTACAGAGTGCTGTTGACCAGAGCCCGTGAAGGGCTAGTCATTTGGGTCCCACCTGGATCCGATCGAGACCCCACTCGAGATCCCAAAGTCTACGACACAATCGCGAACTACTTGATTCGGTGTGGGGTGCAACCACTTCACGAAAGTGACGAATCCTGGTCGTAGTTTGGGCACTGCCCACCCTATGTTCGCAAACAGACCGAGCCGGGTGCCACCCTTTGGCTTTGCAAAGTGTGTCGGAATACTGTGGATTCGCAAGCAGCAGCAATACTGCGTCCTGTAGGCAACGATGCTCATCTTGGAGACACAACGAATAGTCATCGGGATTGGGACTGGTGGGGTTTGCGCTGCGCTGGCGCGGGCGGGACCGGGTTGTATTCGATCGTCCAAGGCCACTTGGCACACTTTGCAGAGCCAAAGTGTGGCACCCGCACAACGCTGCCCACGGACGATGTCAACCACAGACCCGACACTACAAAGGCAACTCGCTGATCACCGGCCCGCCTTCGATGTGGCCTTCGTTTGTCCTTGCGGAAGACCATGCCCAATCCGTCGCGAGGTTGGCCAAGCTCAAACGGATGGGGTTGGCATGGATGTAATGAGGGCATCGGCCCAGACGGGCCCGCCACCGATCGGCCATAACGGGCTTGCGGTATACTGGCACATGTCAGGTCCGGCGGCGGTCTGCGCGTCGGGGAACGAACAAGCAGGAGAACCGTGATGAAGACGATCCCGATCGCCATTTTCGTTTGGGTATGCACGCTGTCCTTGTGCGCCGGTTCGGCGCTGGGCACCGTCCATACGCTTTCGAGCATTGCTGAGACAAACCGCAATTTCAACGCGGCGACGGACACGGCGATCGCTAGCCGGTATCGCCAGTTGTTCGACAGCGGCGGGCTCGGGATGGTTCCGGCGATCAACAACCAGAACGCGGTCGCTTTCCTGGCCGATCTGCACACCGGGCAGTTCGAAACGGACCAGGCCATCGTGCGCGTCGACGGGAACACGGCGACGGCTGTGGCGGAGGCGGTCTCGCTGCTCCAGCCGCCGCCGAGCGGGCCCGTGCAGTTCCGCGCCTTGAACCCGCAACCGCGGATCAACAACAACGGCTCCGTGGTGTTCAGCGCGCTGACCGGGCCGACCATTCTCGACCCGTTCGCCATCGTCCGCGACGACAATGGCGTGCAGACGGCGGTGATGGTCGGCGACGGGTCGTCCATCGTTCCCGGGCAGGGCGCGGTGATCTCGCACCGGCTCCCGCCCGACATCAACAACGCGGGCACGGTGGTGTTCGAGGGCGGCCTGGAAAACGGTCTGGACGGTATCTTCACCGGCACGGGCGGGCCGCTGACGACGGTCATCGACAACTCCGCCAACCCGGACAACCTGTCGTTCTCCCGCCCACTGATCAACGACAACGGCATTGTGATTTATAGGGTGTCCCTCGCCGGGACGGACACGCGACGGATTCTGAGCACGGCCGGCGGCGTCGTGGCCGACACCAACACGGGCTTCTTGAGCCTGGGCGGTTTCTCGGTCAACAACAACGGCCATGTCGCGTACACCGGCACGCTGGACAATGGCGTCTCCGGCCTGTTCGTCGGCGCGGCCGGCCCGCGTGTCGACCTGGCTGACAGCACGGGGCCGTTGAACAGTTTCAGTGACCCATCGATCAACAACAGCGGCCGGGTCGCCTACCTCGGCCACTACGACGTCGGCGGCGGGCGGGCCGTGTTCGACGGGCCGGACACCGTGCTCGACCGCGTGATCGGCACCGGCGACCCGCTGTTCGGATCGATTGTCAAGGCGATCGACTTCGGCGAGCAGGGCTTCAACGACGCGGGCAACCTGACCTTCGCTGTCGAGTTGGTCAACGGCGAGCAACACATCGTCCGCACCTCGCCCCTGCGCATCACGCCTCAGTTGGCGTCGCGGTTCGAGAACCTGGCCCTGATCTCCACCGTCAACGGCGAGTCGATGACCATGTCGCAGACGCTGCCCGCGCCCCCGAGCGACGCGCCGACGCTGCTGGACTTCAAGTACCGGTTTTTCACGACCGACCGGGACAGCGCTTTGGTCGTCACGCTGAACGACATGACGCTGGGCATCCTGCCCGCCATCGCGACCAGCGGCCACGTCGACGCCAGCCTGCCGGTCGACCTGCAGAAGCTGTTCCCGACGGGCGACATCCCCAGCGACGTCACGATCGCGTTCCAACTGCTCGGGGCGGACCTGTCACTGGAACTGGACGACGTGTTCCTGGAAGGAACGAAGTTCCAAAACGGCGGGTTCGATCAGCCTGACTTTGCAGGCTGGGAGTTCGACACGTCCGGCGGCGGCTCGGCCGCGGTGGTCGGCCGACTGCTGGTCGTGCCCGAGCCGGCGGGCGCGGTGTTGGTCGCCGCGGGGCTGGTCACGCTCCTCGGTCGGCGGCGGTTGCGTCGGCCAACCGGCGCGACAATATGATCAGGCGATACAACGACCTCGGTTTCCTGTTGTTCATGCCGGGCGTCTGACAGTAGCGCGTGCCGCTGGCGGCTTGTCCGCTAGGGACACTCGATTAGACGCTACACCTAGACAGAACGCGCTCTAATCCGCCGGCCCACCCTTGACGCGCACCACGCCCTGCTTGGCGTTGATGTGCAGGTCGAACGTGTGGAACACCTCTTGGCCCTCGCCGTCCGTGACGAGGATGATCACGCTTTGCGGTTCAGGCGGAGTGTTGGCCGGAACCTTCCATGAGACCACGCCCTTGGGGGAGATGGTCATGCCTTCCGGACCGGACTCGAGTTGATAGGTCAGTTTGTCCGACTTGCTGACGACTTCGACCTTGTACTTGAACCGCTTGCCCGCGTCGGCAGTCGTGGGCGGAACACTTTGGATGAACAGGTAGTCGATGCCTGTCGCGTTCAGCGCCTCGACCAGATTGAACCGGCGGATGAAGACGCGCTTGCGGTCCCACGTCAAGGTCACCAACAGGTCGGCCCAGGGGATGTAGTAAAGGTGAGGCAGTGCGCGGTGCAGCTTCATCTCGATGCTCGCGCGCGTGTTGTAGTCACGTACAGGTGCGATCTCGCGGAGGCCGGTGTAGGTGTGAACGACTTGACGGTTGGCCACCGTGCAGAAGTTGACCCGCGTCACCCAATTGCCCTGGCGATCGAGCGCTTCAAAGCGCGCGGCGATAAACCAGCGCGGATCGACGGTGGCGTAGGTCGTCCACTTGTTCAGCGACTTGGTTTCGACCAGTTGGAGTTGGGAGTTGTAGATGCGAAAACCGTCCTTCATGAGCATCAGCCGGCCGTCGGCTGTCGGCTGCGCCCAGCGGTAGGCGTGGCTGGTGCCGCCGAACGACTGGATGTGCGTTCGGCCGTCGGCGATGAGCATCCGCCCGTAGGCGACGGGGCCGATGCCCGACGGGATGGCGGTAAAGACCCGGCCGTCGGCCGACACGCGGATAACGGCTGGGTGCGAACCCTGCTCACCGATGACCCTGCCCTCGATCGCCGACCGCTTGAGCGTCTTAAGGTCGTAGAGCTGGGCGCTTCGGCCGGCGATGAGCAACGGGCCTTTGCTGTTCTCACCCATGATCGCCAGCCGCACGGGGCCAGGCGTCGTCACGCGGGCGACCTTTTCCCGCTTCTGAGTCTCGAAACTCCAACGTTGCATGAGCGTCTGCCCCGGAAATACAAGCACGAACTGCTCTCGCCCCGCCGCGATCAGCACGTCGTCCGCGACGTTCGTCACCTCGAACGCCGGCTCACCCTTGGTCAGGTCGAGGACGACGACCTTCCGCGACGCCTTCAAGTGCATCAACAAGTATCGACCCGCCCCACCCACGACGTGCTGCGCCGCCGACTCAGGCAATTCGATCACGCGGCTTGGCTCGTCGAACTCGGCCTGGCCGTCGGGCAGTTTGGTCGGCGGGTGCGTCGGCAGCGCCACAGGCGGCGAATCGTTCGGCCGCTTCGCCGTGCCGACAGCCTCAGGGCTGCCGTCGAGGTTGATCAACCCGCGTTGCGTCGCCAGTGTCTCGCCCGACTTCTTCACCGTCGCGGTGAAGGTCGCCTGCCGCAGGTCGAGTTTGTTCTTGTTCTTGGGAACAAGCGTTGTCATGACGCGGTACACGCCGTCCTTCGAACGCTTGGCCTGCACGGTGCGCGGCTCAAGCCCTTCGACCTTGAATTCGATCGACACGTCAAAGTCCTGCTCCGGTTCGTCAACGGCGATGACCATGACTTCGAGCTGCACCTGCTTGTGCCGCGTCTTGGTCGAGAGGACGGGCGGGGCGAACATGATTTCTACCGGATTGACGAACTCGCGGACAAGCTCGGCCGGGATGGCGAAGTTGACGCCGCGCCCGGGGATGCCTTCCTTGATCACGCCGACCACCTCGCCCTTGTCGTCAAGCACGGGGCCGCCGGAGTTGCCTTCGTTCACCTGCGCATCGAGTTGGACCGAAGCGAGCGAGCTGTCACGGTTGCGACGCAGCGCGGTGATGCGCCCGACGTTCACGCTGATAGCAGGGAAGTCGCGCCGACTGACCCGCAAGGCCGTGCCAAACGGATACCCGAATGCAATAACCTCCTGCGTTTCGACCAGCTTGTCGGTCTTGCCGATCTTTAAGACAGGGTACGGCTTGTTGTGGTACTTCGCGTCGGCCACGAGCAGCGCGAGGTCGGTCGTCCGGTCATACTTCACGACTCGCGTGATGATGACACGTTCGTCCTTCTGCGCGGGATTGAGTACAAGCAGAACGGGCATACCGCGACGAAGGCCGCGGATGACGTGCTCGTTGGTCACAAACACGCCTTGCGAATCGATGCAGAACGCCGTGCCGAAGCCGCGACCGGGCACAGCGATCAACGCCGTGGTCGCCTTCCCGGATTGGACGACCTTGATATCCGGCGCAGACGACGCGAACGGGGCTGGCAGCAACGAGCCGATCAGGATCAGCAAGGCAGCCCATCGGCGGTCAGTGCGGCGCATGACGAGGCTCCGGCAGCGGCGATACGTGCATGGTAATCAATTCAAAGAGGCCCCATGCCTTGTGTCGACGCGTAACAAGACCGAATACCGATACAATGACAGATCATACTGCGTCCTCGTCAGTTGAATTCACATGCCGTATCGCCTGACCTTCGCTGCCGCCCTGCTCACCCTCGCCGCAACCGCCGCGGCGGAGCCACTGCACGTCACGATCGATCGGCTGATCGAGGCGAAGGCCAAGTCAGGCGGCGTGCCGATCGCCGAGGTCTGTGACGACGCGATGTTTGTTCGGCGGGCCTACCTTGACTTCGTCGGCATGATCCCGACCGACGACGAAGCGCGGGCGTTTATCGACGACAAGTCGCCCGACAAACGGGTCAAGCTGATCGACGCGCTGCTGGCTCGGCCGGAGTATGCCCGGCGGATGACCGAGCTGTTCCACGTCATGCTCATGGAGCGGCGCGGCGACCACGATGGGTGGCTCAAATACCTGCGCACGTCGTTTGAACAGAACAAGCCGTGGGACAAGATGGCGGCTGAGATGCTGTCGCCGAACGCCGAGGACGAGGCGGCCCGCGACGCGGCGTTCTTCATCACGAAACGGCTTGAGAAGTATGGCCAAAACCCGACGGACTACCCCGGCCTGACGCGCGACGTCGGCCGACTGTTCGCCGGGCGGGACCTGCAGTGCGCCGAGTGCCACAACCACCTGTTCATCGACGACTACAAACAACGCGACTTCCAGGGCCTGTTCATCGCGTTCCGCAACCTGAGCCTGCGACGTGACGTGAAGTTCCCAGCCGTGTCTGAAGGGTTGATTCAGACGAAGGCTGAGTTCGCTTCGGTCTTCAACAAACGCCCGCACAAGACCGGCCTCGTCGTGCCCGGCGGCGAAGAAGTCGATGTGCCGATGTACGAAAAGGGCCAAGAGTGGCTCGTCGCGCCCGACCGCAAGAAGAAGATCACCGGCGTGCCAAAGTTCAGCCCGCTGCGCGAACTCGCCGCGCGGCTCGCAACGCAAGAAAACGACCTGTTCGCACAGAACATCGTCAACCGCTTGTGGTTCGTGATGATGGGGCGCGGCATCGTGCACCCGCTGGACATGTTCCACAGCGAGAACCCGCCGTCACACCCGCAGGTGCTCGACGCGCTGGCCAAGGCGTTCGTCGCGCACAAGTACGACATCAAGTGGCTGCTGCGCGAGTTGGCGATGACGAAGACGTACCAGCGCTCAAGCAAGCTGCCGAGGGCAACCACACCTACAAAGCCGGACCGTCCCGGTCCGGAAGCGGCCAGTTCACAAAACGTCCCCAACCAAACCTTCACCGTCGCCATCGAACGTCGCCTGTCAGCCGAGCAGTTGCTGTGGAGCGTGTTACGTGCGACGGGCGAGTACGACCGCTACCACAAGAACGACCTGCGAGAGTCGTTGGCCGACCGGCGCAAACGTTTCCTCGCCGCCTTTGCCAACATCGAACGCGAGCCGGAACGCGAGTTCGCCCCGTCATTGCGGGCGGCGTTGTTCGTCATGAACGACGAGAAGATGCTCGAGTTCCTCGAACCGCGCAAGGACAACCTCGTCGGCCAACTGGCGAAGATGGACGACGACGGCAAGGTCGTTGACACACTGTTCCTTTCGATCTATTCACGTCGCCCGAACGACGCGGAACGGCAGGACGTAACGGCGTACCTATCAACACACGGCAAGACGGACCGAGCCGAGGCCATCGGCCAGGTCGCGTGGGCGATGCTGGCGTCGACGGAGTTTTGTGTGAATCATTGAAAAGGGAACAACCGCGGATGACACGGATAGCGCGGATGTGACGCGACGGTTCATGCAAGCCGTTGGGTGGCTGGGGTTGATGCTCGGAGCAACCCCGACAAATGAACCATGGACACGACACCACCATGTTTGGCAAAGGACCACAACCGGTTGCTGGCCGTGGTTGATCAGAGCATCAACCACAGCCACCCAACAAACGCCTTTATCTGCTCGACTCTGATCCGCGTCCTCCGCGCCATCCGCGGTTAAACTCAGTCCACACGCCATGCCCTACCGCCCCACCAAACTCTGCACCCCGATCGACCACGCGGTCTCCCGCCGGCGCATCCTCGGCCTCGGCGCGGGCGCGGCGGCCGGTGCGGTTGGGCTGGGCGGGCTTGGCGGGCTGACACAACCGGCCGTCGCGGACAAGCTCAAGGAAAGTGACAAGCAGGTCCTGTTTGTCTGGCTCGACGGCGGGATGAGTCAGCTCGAAAGCTGGGACCCGAAGCCCAACACGCGCTTCGGCGGGCCTTACCGGTCGATCAAGACGTCGCTGCCGGGCGTGCATTTCAGTGAGCTGATGCCGCGCAGCGCGAAGCTTGCGCACCGGCTGTGCCTCGTCCGTTCGATGTGCACGCAGGACAACTCGCACTCGGCCGGCGTGCCGCGCATCCAACGCGGCGACCCGAAGAACCGCGGGGTGATCTACCCGTACTTCGGCTCGGCTGTGGCGCAGCTCATGGGGCCGGGCAAGAGCAAGCTGCCGCCCTACGTCTGGATCAAGCCCGGCTCCGGCGGATTCAAACACCAGGACGCCGGCTTCCTCGGCCCGAAGTACGGCTCGCTGGCGTTCGGCGACGGCAAGCCGCCGGACAACCTGCTGCGACACGAGTCGGTCACCACCGAAGAAGACGACGCTCGCAACGCCCTGCGGCAGCGTTTCAATCAACGCTATGGACAAAATAGACGGCCCGCCGCGAACGAGGCGAACAGCTACGTCTACGACATGGCCCGCACGCTCATGAAACGGCAGGACCTGTTCGACGCCAGCACGTTCTCGAAGAACGACGTACAGCGATACGGCGAACACGACCTCGGCCGACACATGCTGATTGGGCGGAAGATGCTCGAGGCGGGCGTGCGGTTTGTGAAGGTCAACAGCTACGGCTGGGACACGCACGGCGACCACTTCAACGGCACGGCCAGCCTGATCGGCAAGTTCGACCAGGCGTTCAGCGCGATCATCGAAGACCTGTACGCGACCGGCCTGCACAAACGCGTGCTGGTCATCGCGATGAGCGAGTTCGGCCGAACGCCGCGGGTCAACGGTCATTACGGCCGCGACCATTGGCCGGAGGCTTGGTCGCTGGCCATGGCCGGCGCGGGCGTCAGGCACGGACACGTCGTCGGCCAAACAAACGACGAGGGTACTTGGGTCACGTCCGACGCGTACGACATCGGCCACATGTTCCACACGTGGTTCACGGCGCTGGGCATCGACACACGCTTCGCCGAGTACGACAACAACGGTCAGCCGCTGCCGATCGCGCATGACGACATGCATCCGGTGAAGGAGGTGTTGAGTTGAGCACCCTTCAACCAAGTACCGACGATCGCCAGGCCGCATACTTGGGCATCCTTCATTGCGGGCTGCTGAGGATCCGTGAACTGGCTCATGGTGGTCATACGTTCCAGTGCGAGGTCGAGGCGGATCATCTGCACAACATTCCTTCACTCATCAATGAAGGCAACGAATCCCGACACGACTACTACATGAATACGGAACGTCAAACGTACCTCAATGCTGTTGATCGCACACTGGTCAATTCGGACTTCGTACTTGCACGTTATAAGGAATTCTGGTCCGTGCTCTCGAACAAGCGTAACGATTGACGAACACGAATATGGCCGCCAACACGGGAGACGAAACGACTGCCGTAAAAGTCATTACAGGCCGAAAATCACGGAGTCCATCCGGCAGTCTTGGCGTTGATGTAAAGAGGATTACGTAGTGTTCTGCTTAAAGTCAATCTTTAACAGAGATACAAGAACTGCCGCAAAACGCGCCAGGGAATACTTTAAGAATGCGCACCCCAAACTGCAGCATGGCGGTACGAGACTACGCGCGGCTGAGGCCGACCGGTTCGTATTCGCGGTCTTCTATACCGTCCCGAGACGGCCCGTAAGGCCCACGCCATACGTGTTCGTATACGTGCCTCAAGACAACGAGATGATTACTGAGGAAGAAGCCACACACCAATCACCCTACTGGATTCGCGGTCGTAAGTGAGCCTGAATAACGACTAGCCTGATTGCTAACAATGCCGCAAAGCACGTTCCCAGCACTGACCTCGCCGAAGAAGGTCGCCACACTCGACTGCGACCGCCAGCTCACCCGCGCGCGGTTCACGGCCGACGGGGCGTTGCTCGTCGCCGGCGGGTATGACGCGTCCGTGCGTCGCTGGCGGGTCGAGGGCGACAAACTCGTCGAGCTTGCGCCGATGCGGGGGCATCACGGCTGGGTCGATGCGCTGGCTGTGCCCGCGGCGGCGCAGTCGAAACATGTCTACACGGCCGACTCATGGGGGGCGCTGATCGCCTGGCCGATCCACGACGAACAACCAATACCCGTTTGGAAAGTCGATGAAGCGCACGACGGCTGGGTGCGCGGCGTCGCCGTCAGCCCGGACGGGAGGACGCTGGCGACCTGCGGCCGAGACCGGACGATCCGCTTCTGGTCAGCCAACGACGGCAAGCCGGGCCGCGTGATCAAAGACCAGCCGAACGACCTTTACGCGATCGCCTTCGCGCCGGACGGCAAGACTGTCGTCACCGGCGACGAGCGTGGGCGGGTCGTGCAGTGGTCGGTCGAGTCGGGCAAGCAAGTGCGCACCTTTGACGCGTCGATTCTTTATAAGTACGACCGCATCCAGGATGTCGGCGGCCTCCGTGTCGTGACATTCGACGCGGCCGGCCAACGCCTGTTCGTCGCCGGCTCGCAACCGACACGCGGCGCGACGATGCAGGGCACGCCCACCGTCCTCGTTTTTCACGTCGCCACATCGAAACTCGAACACACGATGACGCACGGCGAGCCGAAGGACGGCCACGTCGTCGATCTGCATCTCCTATCCGATGCCCCCGGAAGCCAGGGCGAATCCGTCATGGCCGTGACGACCGGCGTGCCCGGCAACGGCCGGTTCTACACGCACCGCGTCGGCGACGAGAAACCGCTGCACGAGACCAAGGTGCTCAACTGCCGCGCCCTGGCCGCCCACCCCGACGGCAAGACGTTCGTCGTCGCCGCGACCAACTCGGGCAGCAACGGCAACGGCCGACGGGTGGACAAAGACGGCAACTACATCGGCAACTACTCACCGCTCGTGTTATTCCGCACGCCTGAAGCATCGCGGCCGACGACCTGACGCTTTGTAGGTCAGGTCATCGACCTGACACGGCTGCGTGCTGGCGACCCGGTGTCAGGTCAAATGACCTGACCTACGTACGGACCGACGGACTTACGCCGCCCGACTGGCTGATCGTGACACGCGCCCGTCCCGCGACACTACAGTCGCACAGGCCACCCGCGCGGCCAACTGAATCGCAGCCCGACCGCGCGCGAGTGACGTCGTCTGGCGGTGTGTCATGTCGTGGCGTGAAGTGTTCATGAATACGGTCAGCCCCGGCGGTTTGTCGGGGATGACGCCGCCGGGCTGGTGGCGCACGTTGCGGGCCAACCGCTTCGCCGTCGATCCACGCTACTGGCTGAGGGCAGCCGCCACGACATTCAGCTCGCTGCTGAATGTTCCGCCTTATTGCGTCGAACAGTTACGGTTCGGCCGACGTATCCGCGAAACGCCGATCGAGCCGCCGTTGTTCATCCTCGGCATCTGGCGGAGCGGCACGACGCACCTGCACAACCTGCTGACCCGCGACACGCGCTTCGCCTACCCCAACATGTACCACGTGCTGTTCCCGCACACGTTCCTGACCACCGAGCGTCTGAACCGGGCGTTCGTCAACCTGTTCATGCCGCCCAAGCGGCTGCAGGACAATGTCAAACTCGGCATGGACGAGCCGCAGGAAGACGAGTTGGCCATGTGCGTACTGACCGGCCAATCCATCCTCATGGGCATGGCCTTCCCACGCAACGCCCGGCAATACGACCGCTACCTGACGCTCGACGGTCTTGCCCCGGATGAGCTGACGCAATGGAAAGACGCGCTGCGCCTGTTCCTGCAGAAACTCACGCTCAAGTACAACCGCCCGCTCGTGCTCAAGTCGCCGGGGCACACCTGCCGCATCCGCTTGTTGCTCGACATGTTTCCGGGGGCGCGGTTCGTTCACATCCACCGACACCCGTTCGATGTCTTCCGGTCAAGCCTGCACACGGTGCGCAAGATGGCGCCGGCTTGGACGTTTCAACGACCGCAGTACGACGGCTTGGAAGACCAGGCCATCGAGCAGTACCGCATCGTGTACGACCGGTTCTTCGAGGAGAAAGACCTGATCCCCGCCGGCCGATTCCACGAGGTCCGCTTCACCGACCTCGAAGCCGACCCGGTCGGCCAACTCCGCGCGCTTTACGACGCACTCGACCTGCCAAGCTTCGACGACGCCGAACCGGACCTGCACGCCTATGTCGAATCGCTTTTGGGTTACAAGAAGAACGAATACGACGAGTTGCCCGAATCGTTGCGTCAAAAGCTGTACGACGCCTGGCGGCCGAGCTTCGACGCGTGGGGGTACGAGCCGTGATGCGAGCAGGAACGACTTCCATGATGACCTGTCGTGATTATTCCTGACGTCCGGGCAGATGCACGACACACGCGTGCATTCAATGGACCACGCTTACATCTCGACTTCCGTGGGGGAGTCGGGGGGCTTGGGGGGCTGGCGGCGAAGCCCCCCCAACTCATGTCGTCTGCAAGGCGAAGCCATTCCGTTAAAGCGAAGCGCCAAGCCACTCTGGCGATTGAAGAGGCCCGCCCGGCGAGGGCACTGCCATGTGACTGTTCGATGCACAACTTTGCGCAGCGTGGCAATAGCAGCGTCCTCCCTCACTTGTGCGACAACCGCGACAACTTCCACGTCTGTTCCTGCTTGATCTTGCCCGTGCCCAGTCGCACGCGGACGGTCATCGTCGGGTCGGGCAGGGTGGTGTCGAAGTCGACCGTCGCGTAGCTGAGCGTCTTGCTGTTGGCGATGCCGGACGAGATCACCTCGACCAGGGGGTAGCCGACGCGGTCCGACTCGTGGTGCTCCCACGCCAGCGAGCGGTGCAGGCTGCCGCCGAAGTAGACGACGCCGTCGAACTTGTTCGACTTGATCGCGTCGAACAGGCGGTGGCGGGCGAACGTGTAGATCCGCCAACCGTCGTGCAGGCTGTGGTGCAGCGTGCTGCCCGACGCGATGACCTTGAACTTCGCCTTCGACGACTTGAGCCCGTCGATCAACCACTTGAACTGCGCGTCGCCGAGCATGCGTTTGGTCTCGTCGTCTTTAGCCTTGCCGCGCGAGCGGTAGTATCGGCCGTCGACGACGAAAAACTCGACGTCGCCCCAGGTGAACTTGTAAAACGCGCCGGGCGTGGTCGGCGTGCCGGTCGGCGGGTTGTGCCAGAGCAGTGTCCAGCCGGCCAACGAATTCTCCTTGCCCTTCGCACCACCATCGGAATTGTTCGGCCCGTAGTCGTGGTCGTCCCACATCGCGTACGTCGGCATCGACCGCACGACCTTCGCGAACCGTTCCATCTGCCGGTACTGCAGGTGGTACTTCCACTGCAACCTCGGGTCGGTCGAGTCGGAATAGACCGTGTCGCCCAGCGTCAGGTGCACGTCCGGCCTGTCGTCGTAAAACAACGACAGCGATCCCTGCGGTTGCTTGGCCTTCATGCACGACGTCAAACCGATCCGGAACTTTACCGGCTCGCCCGCTTCCGGGGCCGTCATAAACGACCCGCGGTGTTCAGGCAGCGACTTGCCGTCGTTCAGGTGCACGGCGAATTCGTAACGCGTGGCCGGTTTCAGGTCGTTCAACTCGGCCCGCCAGACGCGGCCGATCGCGCCCATCTTCGTGGTCGGGGTCGACTTCAGTTTGGCTGAATGCACCAGTTTCGACGACCCGGCGGGGCCGAACCTGACCAGCACATCGGTCCCCGCGGGCGTGTACATCCACACGAGCGCCGACGTCGCCGTCGTGTGCCCGACCATCGGCCCGGCCGGCGTTTTGTGCGCGTCGTCGAGCGACGGCGGATTGGCCATGACACTTGTGTACGCACCGAAAACCAGCACGCATAAACAGAGCCAGAACAGGCCGGGCTTTACGTGAGACTGCCTCCGACAACCGTCGGGTGGGCACTGCCCACCATCGCCTGTCGTCAGGTTGCCGTGCTCAGGGGTGGGCAGTGCCCACCCGACGCCTGTCGACTCGACCATTTTGATCCGTGTCATTGGCGCGCCCCTGTTCAAATCGACCCCGTGTCGATTACATTCTGTAGATTCATCATAATGGCTCGCACCGAGCGCTCTAAACTCCGATCATGCGACAACCCCAAGAACAGCCAACCCCGCCGACCTACCGCGAGATCGGCCCCGGCGACATGGACGCCATCTTCGACGTGCGCATCCGCACGTGGGACAACGACCGCGGCGCGGAGGAGTTGACGGCGCTGGGCATCACGCACGACTCGGTGCGCGACTTGCTCAAAGACTCACACCGCGGCTGGCTGTGCGAGGCGGAAGGGCAGGTCGTCGGGTTCGCGATGGGCAACAAGACCAACGGCGAGATGTGGGTCATCGCCGTCCTGGCTGAATACGAGGGCCGCGGCATCGGCAAGCATCTATTAACGCTCGTCGAAGACTGGCTGTTTTCCGAGGGTTGGGATGAGGTCTGGCTCACGACCGACCCGGACGAAACGATCCGCGCGGTGGGGTTTTACCGTCACCTCGGCTGGGAAGACTGGAAGATGGAATCGGACGGGGATCGGTTCATGCGGAAGGCAAGGCCATCGGTCCAACGCAATAGCACGGGTCAACCGACGTCGTCGCCGACGTAGCGCGTCCTCACTCCGCCGCCCGGTGCGCGGGTCGTTTCATATCCATTGTCGATGATCGCGCCGCCTTTCAGCAGGGTCAGACACCAATCGAGTCGCTCAATCACTTTGGCGTGCGTCTCCGACTCGCGCATCGCTTCGAGTACGGGCACACTCGCCGCCCAGCCGCCGGCAAGCGCCGCGTCGATCGCGGCCAGGCGGACGTGATACGACCGGTCCTTCAGACCGATACCAATCACGTACAGGGCTGTCGGCTCGCCCAGCCTGGTGATGTGCTTCGCGACGATGCAAAGCGTGTTGACACGCACATCCGCTTTCGGGTCGTTCACCAGTCCAAGCAGCGTGTCGTCCCAGGCGACGGCCAGCCGATTGCCCTCGCGGTCGTTCGTGTAGAGGCCGCGCACGGCGATCAGGTACTTGCCCGCCAGAGACAGCGCTGCCGTGTCCAGCGAACGGATCGCCTGCGCGAACACCGCTAACGCGTCGTCGTCGATGCAACGGTTACGCGCGACGCGTTTGAACGCATCCACCGCGGCGTGGGCAAGTCGAACGGCCTCGTCGCTGCCCTCGGCAAAGGTCTCGATATGACGACGCTCAGCCGACTCGGCATCGGCGTCGAAGGTGTAAGGATTGACGTCGAGCGTATCGATGATGCGTCGTGTGGGCATGGGTGATCAGTGACAATGGGAAGTCGGATTCACGCCGCATACCGGGGACGTTACCCGGCATTTGATCTCTAAGTGTGTCCAACCGCCGGGCAATATGTCCGGCCTAAGTTGCCGGCTCACCACCGACCCGGACGAAACGATCCACGCGGCGGGGTTTTGCCGCCACCTCGGCTGGGAAGACCGGAAGCTGGAACCGGGCAGTGATCGTTTTATGTGGAAGGGGAAGCGAGAGTGACCCGGCTTTACTTTGCCGATCAGTTCTCATCAAGCGATGTCCACAACTGTTCGGCGAGGCTGGCGTGCAAGGTGGTTTCAAGGTAGTCATCGAAAACATCGCGCTGGACCCAGTTGACACCGCCATCGACGCCGATCCGGTTGACGCCATCGGCGTGGCTGGCATCGGTCCACGTTCTTATCGAGATCAGATCTGCGGCGATCGTCGTGCCGCTGGGTAGGGATTGAATGCGAGCGAGGTTCGGCGGAGGCGCGGGTGACGAGTGCGTGCCCCAATCCCATGTCCTGCCTTCGAAGAACGGCCGGACATTGTAGCCGCTGCGTGTGATCTTTTGCGCGCCGTTCGAGGTGTATGGCTCGTCCCAGCGGTTGTCCGGTGTGTCGTATTGAAAGAACGACCATTTCTGCGACGGGCAATAAAAGACCTCTCCCCCGCCGACCGCGCCCGATTCAACAAGCGTGCCGAGCATCATGTACTTGTGCGGCGACGAGAACGCCCAAATCATGTGGTATGTGCTGCCGTGCGCGCTATCGACATAGCCGAGCGGCAGTCGGCCTCCCGAATCGGCCGCCTGACTCAGCATCGCGTTGCCGATCTGCTGCAGGTTGCTGGCGCAAACCGTTCGCCGTCCGATCTCGCGCGCGCGTCCAAGCGCCGGCAGAAGCAGGGCGACCAGCAGGACGATGAGCGAGACGACCACCAGCAACTCAATGAGCGTAAATGCGCGCTGATCACCTGCGGCTTGAATGGGACGACGGACCTTCATGGGCACTCGCTCTGCAAAGTGTACCGTTCGGTGTACGGGACATCCAAGGCGCGCTATGTACACATTGCCCTTCGGGACAAAGTGTAGCACCCGGCTCACGACCGACCCAGACGAAACGATGCGCGCGGTGGGGTTTGTCGCCACCTCGGTTGGGAAGACTGGATGCTGGAGCCGGGCGGGGATCGGTTCATGGGGAAGTTGAATCGGGGGTGACCCGATGTCCGGTGCCACACCTTGGCTTTGCAAAGTGTGCCGTTGTGCGATCGGACACGCAAGGCGCGCCGTGCATACTTTGCCCTTCGGGACAAAGTGTGGCACCCGGCAGTTCAAAGACGTTGCACTTCCAAACGTCGGGCAACGCGCCCGACCTTCTTGCCATAGACTTATACCGTGCTCGGGCGATGCTTCAATCTGGTGGCAGCGCTATCGCTTCTTCTGGTCGTCTTGTCGTGCGCGATGTGGGTGCGTGGGTTTCGCGGCGAGCAGACTGGCATTTGCTGGAATGGAAGGTGGATCAGCTTCCATAGCGACCTTGGCTCATTCGAAATGACGTGGGAGGACTTGAGTCAGTCTCGTACGGTTCCCCAATCGTCGACCGTACACAAGCATGTCGAACGTGGAAAAACGTGGGACAGGTGGCATGCCAGACTGCGTGATGAACCTCAATTCAAAGTCGTTGATTTTCAGTTTCGGTTATGGCGGGGTCAGCATATCTATCCCCTTGGGCTGACAGTGCCCATCAAAGCCGTGGTCGCCCCGGCGTGGTTCGTAACGCTGTTGTTCACGATTCCACCAATGGCATGGTATGTGGTGCGCCGATGGCGCCGCCACAAACTGTCGCTTGTCGGGTACTGCCGGTCGTGCGGTTACGACTTGCGAGGGACGGACGACGGCCCATGCCCGGAATGTGGCAACGCGCGTGAAGCCAAAGCCCGCCCATGGCAGAGACCTGGATTCACTCGCGCTTCGCGTGTCGCGGCGGGAGGACTCTTTGGCGCGTCAGTACTGGCAGTTGTCACTGTGATTGGCCTGTACCTTACCGCTGAGTTGAACCCCGACCCGTGGGCCGGTACGGGTTACACGCCGTTCGCAGGCGCGACGGCGGACAGCGCGATCGGATGGTCATTGTCCCGATTCAAGTCCCTGTGGAATGACGAGCGGGGATGGACTTGGCGTCGGTCCTCCAGCGGACTCTCCTGGCTGGCGGCCAATCCAGAAGTCCCTGGGGTCGAGATTCAAGCGGTCGGCAATGCAGAGTTTATTCGAGCCGCTTCAGTCTCGGTGGTGTTTCGTGACGGGAGCGATGACGCAGAGGACAGAAGTAGCCTTGCAAGTGCCGCCACAATTGTTCAAAACCTCACGAACGGATCATTCGAGGACATTAGGAAGTGGCTCAACGCTGCCCGTGCAGGTGTGGCCTCCGAGGAGTGGCGTCGGGTTGGCGGATTAAAGGTGTCCGTTACGCGCATTAATGTAACGGATGGTTACTTCTTGATGATCACTATCGAAGACGTGCCGTGACAATTAGGTATGCGCCACTGCCATGCGTGCTGCATCTAAACCCGAATCCCATCCACCGCCCGCCCATCCCGCCGCGCCGGCCCGAGGCGGTTGCTCACGCCCATGCCGTCTAACATGCTGTTATAGACGTCGATCCCCTCGGCGCCCACGTCCATGATCTGCCCCGTTTTGAATCGGCCGTTCGCGCCGCTGATGGCGTGGAAGACGCCGGACAGTTCGCGTTTGACATTGCTGTGTCGGCCGTCGCCGGACTCGGTCGAGACGGTGAACAGCGCGTTTTCCAGGATCGTTCGGCCGTTGGCCTCGCGGGAGTCGGCGTCGTCGAGTCGGCTCAGGAAGTAGGCGACCTCGTTCATCTTCATGTGGGCGTGGGCGCGCAGTTGCTCGTTCTTGCGCTTCTCGTTGAACTTGTGCCACCACTCGTGGCTGCAGCCCTTGTCGCCGGACGCGTTGAGTTGTTTGGAATCGTCGAAGTCCCAAATCTTTCGGCCGGCGTATTCATAACGACCCGTCAGGCGGATGCGTTCGCCGGCGGCGAGGAACGTCAGCGCGCCGAAGCGGACACGGTCGGTCTGGATGGCCAGTGCGTAGAGGTCGGCCATCAAGCGCCACTCTTCGGTCAACTCTTGGAGTGTGATATCGATGCCCTGGCCGCCGGGGTCGGCCTGGCCGCCGTGCAGGAGCTTGCTCTTGGGCGGCTGCTTCGGCGTCTTGCCGTGCAGGGCCATGCGGAACGCCCGCTTCTCGAACTCGCGGATGCGGTCGAGGTGGTCTTTGACGCGGGCCTTGCTCGCGGCGCCCAGCGGCGAGTTCGGGCCGGTGTAATAACGGTACTGCTCGACGGTCGAGTCGAGCACGCTCTTGCTGATGCGCAGGCGGCGCATCTCGGCCTCGGTCTTGGGGATGTCGGCCCCACCGAACACGCGGTTGAACAGGTCGCGCGGCTTCTCCTGCATCGCGGCCGCGACGGTGCCGTCGTCGTTGTAGCTGTGCACATACCGGCTGACCCGGCTGCGTCGGAAAAACGTCCCGCCCACGAGCGTCGGCACCATGCCGGCCGGCATGCCGTTGGGGTAGTGGGCCTTGCGGATCACCTGGTCGATCGACGGCCCGCCCGACTTCGCCTCGCCGTCCGGCGGCTCGGCTGTGAACGCGCCCGAAGCGCCGTCGAAGTGCGCGTTGATGCCCTTCTCGTCGCAACGCACCTGGTCGACGTTGCGCATGATCAGCAGTTTCTTGCTGAGCGGCCTGAGCGGTTCAAGCACGCCGTCGAAGCCTTCGGTCTGCAGCGGCGCGGGGATGCCCAAGCCGAAGAAGACATTGAACGCACGCACGGGGACGGCAGGCGTCTTGGCCACCGCGGCCGCGGCCGAGGTCGCGGTCATCTCTTCAAGAAACGGCAGGCCGATCGCGACACCGCCCAGGCCCTTGATAGCGGTTCGTCGGCTGACAGGTTGGCGCTGCGTCATGGCTGGGGCTCCGTGCGTGTCTTGCGTACCAGGTCGCTAGTAACGATGGCGGTGAGCAGGCTTGAGTAAGTCCCGCCGCCGCGCTGGGCGGCCTTGTGGATGTCTTCCAGTATAGCCGTGTCGGATTCGTCCAGCGGTCGGCCGATCGCCCATTGCGTGGCCTTCCAGGTCATCGTCTGTTTGACGCGATCGCTGGCGGCGAGCAGGTCCATAAGTTGCGCGGACGACTGATACTTGATCGGCTTATCGCGGCCGGGGATCGCAAGTTCGCCGTCGTCGCGGAGCGTGTTGCCGTGGTGGTCTTTCTCGTGGTGCACGCCGAGGCCGTCGAATTTTTCGAGGCCGAACGCCAACGGCTCGAAGCGCGCGTGGCAGCCGCCGCACGCGGGGTTGGCCAGCCGAGCCAGCGCGACGCCGCGCTGCGACAGGCCGGGCTTCGTCGGCACGGGCGTCGTGTCGACACACGGCGGCGGGTCTTCGACGTGCCCGCGCAACACACTGTGGAGCACGAACAGGCCGCGCGTGACCATCGACCCCTCGTCGCCGCCGACGGTGAGCACGCTGCCCTGCGTCAGCAGGCCGCCGCGCGCGGGAAGGCCGGACAGGTCGTAACGCGTCACGCCGCCGCTCGTGCCCGGGGTCAGGCCGTAATGATGCGCGAGGCGAGGCGTCACGATCGTGACCTGCGCATTGAACAGGTCGTTCATCGGCCGAGCCTGTTTCCAGACGACCTCATCGTAAAACGCCAGCGTCTCGGCCCGCATGTCGGCCGCGAGCGCGTCCTCCCACTTGGGGAACTTCTTGGCGTTCGGCCGCATGTAGTCGAGTCGGCCCAGGTCCAGCCATTCGTAGATGAACTGCTGTGAGTGCTTCCGCGCACGCGGGTCACGCAACATGCGACGGGCCTGCGCTTCGACCTGCGCTTTGGTCGATAATTCTCCCTTCGCAGCAGCCCGCAATAGCGCGTCGTCCGGCGGGCCGCCCCAGAGGATGTAGCTCAATCGTGACGCCAACTCGTAGCCGGTGACCGGTTGCGGCTTGCCGTCGCCCCGCTGCTTCTCGACGCGGTAGACGAAGCGCGGCGATTGCAGCATCGCCTCGACAATGAACGACACGGCCTCGTCGAAGTCGCCGCCCTCTTTGCGCACAGCCTGCGCGACGCTGAGGTAGGCGTCGATCTCGCGCGGCTCCAGCGGGCCGCGCAGCAGCCACTTGCCCATCGCGGCGATCATCGGCTTGAGCGTCGCGTCGTCGAACTTGCGCTGCTTCGTAAACCGCACGGCGAACTTCGGTACGTCCATCCGTTGCGCGACGGTGCGCGCAAGCTTGGCAAACCCCTCGACGTGGGCCATATCGACGCCGAGGTTGTAGGCCGTGTTGCTGAACCCGTCGGCCCGCAGGTCGCGCGGCAGGGTCGCGCGGGCGTCTTCGGCGATGTCAACGCCGACGGCGACGCGCACGGTCTCGATGTACTCCGTGACGGTCAGCCGACGCAGCCAATTGCCGCCCGGCTCGATGGGTTTGACGTAAGCAGACCGCTCGATCGACGCGGTCGACCAGACCGCGCCGGTGTCGATCCAATGACGCAGCAGTTGTTTCTCACGTCGCGACAGCGGCGGGCGGTCGTCCGGCATGTCGTTGGACAGGACCTGTTTGAACAGCTCGCTCTTGGCGGCGCTGCCGGGCAGAATGACCTGCCCACTCTTGCCGCCGGCCTGCGCGAGGTTGCGCTGCGACAGGTCGAGTTTGCCCTTCTTGGACTTCCAGCCGTGACATTCGAGGCAATGCCGGGCGAGGATCGGCGCGACCTCGGCCTCGAACAGCTTCGCACTCGTGTCGCGCATCGCGGCGGTGATGACCGTGCCGCCGCCGGCCATGAAGTTCTGCTCGACCTCCTTGGGTGACAGGGCTTTCTTATAGATCGCCACCAGATGCATCTCGCCCAGCCAGGGGCGGTCGCCCGTCAGTTCGTTAGCCAGGATCAAGTGATACCGCGTGTTCCAGTTGTCCAGCTTGCCGCCAACTTTCTTCGACGCGCTTTGCTTGCCGTTGAGATAGATGCGCGCGTTGCCCGATGCGTCGCGCGTGTAAACGACATGCGTCAGGTCGGTACTCAGGGAGTTATTCGGCGACGCCGTCGAGGGGATGCCGTTTTCGCTCGTCGAACCCGACCGCAGCCGAGCGTCGTACTTCCCGCCGTCCTGGCCGAGCGTGATGTTGCGGTTGCTGGTGTTGTCCGACATGGTGACGATGCGGGCCGGGCCGTCCTGCCGCGTATTCGCGGGCTTGACCCATGCCTCGACAGTCAGGGCGTTGGACTGCTTGATCGCGTCGGTGAGCCGCCGGGCACGCTCGACCGACCGGATGGCGACGCCACGTTGAATAACCAGCGCGCCGTGACGCCACTGCACATTGCCAGGCTTGTCGATCACCAGGTCGATCGGCGTGCCCGCCCGGCTGCGATCGCGGACGGTGTCACCCTTGGCTTCGGTGAATTCGTAGAGCGCGATCAGGTCGGTCGCGACGCGGTCGGCGCGGGCTACCCCCGTGACCATGCCCAGCATGCAGACGACAAGGCAAACACGCCCCCAGACATAGGCCTGAGGGGTCAGTCGCAGCCTCAAAACGTGTGTTTCGTTTGGCATATTCATAGTTTACATGAGAGCAGGCGCCCTCGCGTGGGGCATCGCGGAATGCGGACGGCTTGATCGAACCCAAGACCCGCCTGGCCTCACGCCGTCCTGTGATGCCCAGATTCTAACGCTATTCGGGGCACATCGGTTAAAATGCCACCACATCATCTGTGCAGGCTGGTCGTTTACCCCTCATTGGGATCGAGCCATGCAAGCCAATCTACCTCGTGTGCCGAACTTCCGGCGACTCAGTGTCCATCTCCTTCTTCCAAGTCTCGCGTATCTGTCGGTGTGTGTCTTGCCCGTGCATCAGGTCGCGCACGCGTCACCCGCGATCCTTGTGTTCGGCGGCGACGCGACAAACAACCCCGCGGAGGCACGCCGCACCGTGCGGTGGGAACTTCAGTTCAAAGCGCCGCTCACGATGATCAACGGCTTTATCGAAGAAGTTGCCGACCCCGGACAGGGGGCCGAGGACTTCCTCACCGACAAGATCAAGCCCATCGTCGAAGACATCAACGACATCGAGAACTTCCCGCTGGTTAAGGAAGTCGTTATCAGCGACGGACCGCTGCCGAACACGACGCAATTGCGGATTGTGCCAAACGATCTGGTCTGGATCACGCGGGCCCACCTGGCCGACGGGGCCAACGTGTTTGACTCAGGGTTCACGCGGACCGAGCCGTCCGAGGTGCACCGCGGCCCCGGCGCGGCCGAGATGCAGTTCCTGCCCGGCGGTCCCGGCGATTTCAATGACGTGATTGATTGGACGGTCACTGTGCTTGACGGCGACCTCTTTGCCGTCGCCACGTCGCAGCAATCGATCCCGAACGATTTCCCAGCCGACGCCGTCGCGGCGCTCTTTTTCAGTGACCTGTCCTCGCAGGGCGTGCCCGTTACCTTGTTTGATACCGACGTGCCCGGCGGCGCCGGCCTGTCCATGGTGACCGATGAGCATCTCGTGTTCGCCGTCAGCACGTCCGGCGACGCGGGCGTCAACGTCACGCTCACCAGCGCCTTGTTGCCCGGTGTGCCCGAGCCGGCCAGTGCAACACTGCTCCTGATCGGCCTGGCCGCGGTGTTGCGCCGACACCGCGGCATGCGTTAAAGCACGCTCCACAATGCCGCGCGACGGCCACGCCAGGCGTCAAGCCACCGACCCGTGTCGAGCGTGTGGAACGGGCGGTCCATACGTTATGATGCGCCGCTCACTCCTACATGAGGCGCATCACATGCTCCGCACGACCGTCCCCGCCGTTCTGTTGTTACTAACTCTCTTCGCCGCGCCGCTGCTGGCTGACAAACCCAATGTCGTCCTGATCATCACCGACGACCAGGGCTACGGAGATCTGTCCTGCCACGGCAACCCGATCCTCAAGACGCCGGAGCTGGACAAGCTGCACAAGGTCGCGCTTCGGCTGACCGACTACCACGTCGCGCCGACCTGCTCGCCGACGCGGGCCGCGTTGCTCACCGGACACTGGACGAACCGCACGGGCGTGTGGCACACGATCATGGGGCGATCGATGCTGCGCGAGAACGAGGTGACCGTCGGGCAGGTGTTCAAGGACGCCGGCTACGCGACGGGCATGTTCGGCAAGTGGCACCTGGGCGACAACTACCCATTCCGCCCGGAAGACCGCGGCTTCACCGAGGTGCTGCGTCACGGTGGCGGCGGCGTGGGGCAGACACCTGATTATTGGGACAACGCGTACTTCGACGGGTCGTACTGGCACAACCAGAAGCCCGTGCCCGTCAAGGGCTTCTGCACCGACGTGTTCTTCGACTACGCCAAGCGATTCATCAAGCAGCAGAAGGCCGCGGGCAAGCCGTTTTTTGCGTACATCTCGACGAACGCGCCGCACGGACCGATGCACGCGCCGGTCAAGTTCAGCAAGCCGTATGAGAGCCAGGGCGTGGGCGTGGCGAACTTTTACGGCATGATCGCGAACATCGACGCGAACGTCGGCGCGTTGCGCGCGTTCCTCAAGAAGGAAGGCCTGGAGAAGAATACGATCTTCATGTTCACGACCGACAACGGCTCGGCCGCGGGTTGGCGGAACTTCAACGCGGGCATGCGTGCGGGCAAGGGCAGCGAATACGACGGCGGGCACCGCGTACCGATGTTCATCCATTGGCCCGGCGGCGGTCTGCAAGGCGGGCGTGACGTCAAACCGATCACCGCGCACGTCGATATCCTGCCCACGCTGATCGACCTGTGTCAGATCCCCGCACCCAAGGGCGTGAAGTTCGACGGGACGAGTCTCAAACTACCGCTGCTCGGCATCGAGTTGGAGAGTTGGCCTGACCGCATCCTCGTCACCGACTCGCAGCGGGTGAAAGACCCGATCAAGTGGCGCAAGAGTTCGGTGATGACCTCGCAGTGGCGGCTGGTCAACGGCAAGGAGCTTTACGAGATCAAGAAAGACCCGGGGCAGAAGACCAACGTCGCCAAGCAACACCCGAAGGTCGTTGAGCGGCTGACGAAGTTCTACGACGCGTGGTGGGACGACATCAGCCCGTCGTTCGCGGATGCGACGGCGATCTACCTCGGCCACCCGGGCGAGAACCCCGCGCGGCTGACCTCGCACGACTGGATCACGACCGGCTCGACGCCGTGGAACCAGGCGCACATCCGCCGGGCGGCGACGGGCAGGAACGTCACCGGATTCTGGAACGTGAAGGTCGTGGCCGACGGCGACTACGAGATCCGCCTGCGACGTTGGCCGGCCGAGGCGGACAAACCGCTCGACGCCGCCCTGCCGCCGGGTACCCCGGTTCCGGGCGCGCGGGCGTTCCGCACGACGCCGGGCGTCGCGATCAAACCTGTCAAGGCCACCATCAAGATCGGCGACGTGACCGCGAGCACCGACGTCAAACCCGGCGCGAAGGAAGTTGTTTTCAACGTGAAACTCAAGGCCGGCAAGACCCGATTCTGGGCGACGTTCGACGCGGCGGACGGGAAGACTTATGGGGCTTATTACGCGTATGTGAAACGCAAGTGAGTCACGTTAACCGCCCACATCGTAGTCGTGCTCCTACTCGTAATCGGCAACGCCACCGAGTCGATTACGTTGACGATGACGAGCACGATTACGATTTGTGAATCATGTTCGTTGGCGTGACCACGCGCTTGGGTGCAAGACCCACCCCCGATTCGTCCGATACCACCTGAGTTACCACCCGATCGCCCGCGTCCGTGATCGTGATCGCCATCCGGAGACCCCCTCTTGCCTTCCCGACCCCCGTCGGTGCCGTTATGGCTCAAGTTTGGCGTGACCGCGCTGGGCGTGGTGGTGTTCTACGGCTTCATGATGACGGGCGATCGGCGGCTGACACAATCCAGTGCGCAGGAATCGGTCGAACGCAAGACGCCCGGCCAAAGGCTGCGGATCGACGTGCTCGAACGCGCGTTGGGCAGCAAGACGCCCACGGGTCGGGGCGTCGTGTTCGGCCACGTCGAAGGCGGCGCCGGCAACTATGCGCCGCGTCACGACGCCAAGCACTTTGACGGGATCGACATCCGACTTGAAAGCGGTGTGAGCAAGGTGAACGGCCACGCGAACGCGACGGCCCGTGTCATCTATGGCCAGAACGGTCTTGCGCCGGGCGTCAGGCGCGTGCACTGCTACACGTCGCACGACTGGCTGACCAAAGGCTACTTGCGTACCGACTCGGCCTTGCAATCCGTCGACAACGACATCCGCATCTTCACGCACAGTTGGATCGGTCAGGACGCGCAATCCGCGCCGCTGGTGCTGCGTCGCATCGACTACCTGGTCGACGAACGCGAGGTGCTGTTCTTTGTGGGCGTCAACAACGGTGCGAAGTCGAAGGTGCCGCCGCTGCTGGGCAGCGCGCACAACGTCATCGCCGTCGGCGCGTGGGACGGGTCGTCCAGCGGCGGGTACACGCAGGTCGAGGGCGAGGGCCGGTGCAAGCCGGACATCGTCGCGCCGCACCACCTGACCAGTTTCAGCACGCCGATGGTCGCGGCCGTGGCGGCCCGGCTGCTCGAGGTGGCGGACAACCACGCGCAGTCGTCGTCAGCCAAACACAGCGAGGTGATCAAGGCCGTGCTGATGGCCGGCGCTCACAAGCCGAAGAACTGGAAGCAGGCCGAGGACAAGCCGCTGGACGAACACCTGGGTGCCGGCCGATGCCGCGCCGAACAGAGCTACTGGATTCTGAGCCAGCCCGAAGCGTCGCCCGACGGCAAGGCCGGCACGGCGGGCTGGGACTTCGGACAACTCGACAAGGGCAAACGCGCGACGTACGAGATCGACGTGCCCAGCGACGGCCTGCCCGTTTCGGTCGTCGTGGTCTGGCACCGCCGCATCCTCGGCCGGACGGTGCGCGGCGCGAACAACAAGCCGGCCGTGTGGCACAACGGCCAACGCACCGCCGACTTCGACCTGCGCGTCGCGCACCACGACGGCGACGACGTGAGCATCGTCGGCCGATCGACCGGCGATGTCGACAACGTCGAACACGTCTGGCTGCCTGGGGCCAAGGCGGGCAAGCACACGATCCACATCACACGCAAAGACACAAGCGACGAACGATGGGACTACGCCGTCGCGTGGCGGGTTGGTGAGTGGACGCCGTAGAACTCAACAGATGATGATACCGCCGGCATCATCCAATCCACACGGCCAGTACCCCTGACCGTAATGGCCCATCACTTCACACCAAAAGGCAGGACTCTTAACAGCTATCTCTCGCGCAGCCATCCGCGCGGCGTAGAGCGCGCCCGCTTTGGCCGCTGGTGTCAAATCGTGAGGACCTTGGACAAGAGGGCTCAACCGATCGGGAACCTGGCGTAAGGACTGAAGTGTGGCCTTCGCGATCGGGACCTCGGCTTCTATACGCTCGTCGGTAAGGTTTAACTCTTCCGCAAGCCTGACCAACTTGTCACCGTGAACAGGGTCATCCTGATCGCGAGAGGTAGGCAGCCAATCCCACGACATTCGCTCAGCAAAAGCCGAATCGATGGTTGCCGCCGGTCCGCCTATCTGTGAGAACCAGTTCGTCGCCTTCAACAGGTCGTTGAGTTCTTCAAGTGTCAAGAGTGAAACACTCGAATAGTTCATCCCCAGACGCTACATCATCCAGAACAACACAACGTACTCGATCAGCAGCATCAAGCCGAGCCAGACGGTGACCTTGCCCCAACTCCGATTCTTGTGACCGCCCGGCTTTGCGATCATGCGCAGTTGCGGCTCGGCGGCGCGCGGGCACATCTGCGGCTCGACGCCGCGGCGGGCCTGGTCCTGGACGCAGGCGATGACCAGCGCCGCGTCGAACTGCGTCAAGCCGAGCACTCGGCCGAGCTTGAGCAGCCGCTCACGACGCTCCGGCGGCAGCACCTCGCCGTCGAGCGATTCGGAAACACGTAACGCCAGCACCCAGCGCGGGTCGTGCGGGTCGCTGACCGGCGTGACCCGCTGGGGCGCAGCCGGGGCGTCCACGCCTTCCGGCGCGGGCACATACTGCAAGGCCGCGGCCTGTTCCGAACTGGTTGTCACGTCGTTCATGGCGGTCCCATTCAAACCTACCATGAATGCGTCGCGATGGAAGCGCGAAACGCCGGAATCCGCAGATTCCGCACGTTGGCTCTCCCGTTTGGCTTGTTCCGATAACACTTCAGTCAGCGCATTTTGCGCCCCAGACGTGCGGACCCCCGTTGCCTTGCTCATGATCCCCCCTGTGATTCCCACAAACCCTGACAGCCCGTGGAGTGCCCCCAATGCCCGACGACCTGGTCAACGTCTACACCGCTGCGACGCTGTTCGAGGCCAAGCTGCTGGCCGACCGTTTAGAAGAAGCCAGCATCGAGGTGTTCATCGACAATACCGACAGCCCACTTGACGGCCTGACCGCCGGCGACCAGGGCAACCCGGTGCGCGTCCTGCCCGGACAGGCCAACGCCGCGCGCGAGATCGTCGCGGAGTTTCAAGCGGAGAAGAGCGACGGTGGTTTTAAAGAAGAAGAGTAGAGCCCACTCTCAGCGTGGGTGCCTGTGAGATCACGTGTCGGAACACTTCCGCCGAAAGTCACGACAGGATCGGCAGACCCGTAGGGTGCGCTTTAGCGCACCAAGGACGCGGGGAAACCGTCCGTTCATCGTGGTGCGCTGAAGCGCACCCTACTTTTCGGACAAAGCCTAATCCCCATTCATCACGACAGGATCGGCAGCCGCAGACTCGGCGATCGCTCGTCCACCGGGCGGGCGATCAGGTCGTACCCATCCGCCTCGACGGTCACGCAACGGACCAACTCGCCCGGCGACAGGTCCGCGTTCGACATGACATACGTCACGCTGTCGACGTCCGGTGCCTGTCGGCCGGTCCGCCCGACATACAAACGACCACCCTTCGTGACGCCGGCCGTGGGTTGCACGTACGAATCCGTCGGCTCGTCGATCAGTACGTCGCACGGCGACTCCGTATCAGCCAACTTCGCGTTGTGATCAAACACGACCTGTTGTTGCGCGAGCATGAGTTCTTCATAACGACGCTGCGCGGTTTCCTCGTCAACCGCCTGCGCGTCGTGCAGCGAGCCGGCCGGCGTGCCCGGCTCGGGTGAATAGGTGAATACACCCATGTGGTCAAAGCCGAATTCGCTGACAAACTCGACCAACTCGCGGTGCTCGTCTTCGGTCTCGCCCGGGTAACCCGTGATAAACGTCGTGCGCAGGGCGATGCCCGGTACGCGGTCGCGCAGCTTGTGCAGCAACGTTTCGATCAACGAACGGCTGGTCCGCCGTTTCATCGAGTCGAGCACGCGATCGTTGATGTGCTGCAACGGCATGTCGATGTACTTGACGACATTCGCCAGCGCGGCGAGCGTGTCGATCATCTCGTCGGTGAAACACGACGGGTACGCGTACATGAGGCGCAACCACGCGCCCCCGGAACCTCCTTGAATGCCCTGCGCCAGCGCGTCGAGTTCGGTCAACATCCCCGACAGACCTGCGCCATAGCCGATGTCGTCGCCGTAGCTGGTCGTGTCCTGGCCGATCAGGTTCAACTCGAACGCGCCGTCGGCGAACAGCTCGCGGGCCTCGGTCAGGATCGACTCGACCGGCTTCGACCGCATCTTGCCGCGGATCGACGGGATCGTGCAGAACGAGCAGTTCTGGTTGCAGCCCTCGCTAATGCGCAGATAGGCGTAGTGGCGCGGCGTGAGTCGCAGACGCGCGGCGTCGGACTCGAAGTAGCCGTCGGCTTCGATCGCGCGGGCGCGCTTGGCGAGCGTCGCGTTGGCGGCGATGCTCGAGTAGACCGGGGCGTCAGCACCCGCCGCTAAAGCGGCGCTCGCTTGCGGCGATTGCGACGCGGGGCGCACGGCGTCGACGATGCGGTCGCGGTCGAACACGCCGATCAATGCGTCGATGTCCGGGCAGTAGTCAAGCATCTTCGCGCGGTGTCGTTGCACGAGACAACCGGCAACGACAATGCGCTTGCACGAGCCGGCACGTTTGAATTCAGCGGCCCGCTCGATCTCGGCGATCGACTCGTCCTTCGACGCCTCAAGGAAGCCGCAGGTATTGATCACGATCGCGTCGGCCTCGGTCTCGTCGGCCACGGGGATCAGCCCGTCCTCAGCCAGCAGGCCGAGCATCTTCTCGGAATCGACCAGGTTCTTCGGGCAGCCGAGGCTGACGAAGGCGATCGTCTGGATGGGGTCGGCGGTGGGAGGCATAAGCAGCAAGTGTAGGAAAGCAGCGCCGGGATCGCCGCAGTGCTCTAAATCGTCATCGTGCTCGTACTCGTAATCGCAATCGACTCCGCGGCATTACCGATTACGATTACGAGTACGAGGACGATTACGATCGGGGGCACACGAGGCCTCAGCGCGGCTCTTGCATCGCCCCAATCAAACCCCGCAGATTCGAGGGCTCGGCCTGCACGGTCGGCTCAAGCCCCAGGTCGCGCATCGTCTCGCTGGTGATCGGGCCAATCGACGCGAGCTTGACGTTGGCTAACAACGCCAACTCTTCGCCCAGCAACTCGACCAGGTTGCGCGCGGTCGACGAACTGGTGAACGTCACCCAATCGACCCGCCCGGCCCGCAGCGCGTCGAGTACGTTGGCCGGCAGCGCATCGACGAGCACCGTGCGGTAAACGGTGTGCTCGGTCACGTCCGCGCCGGCTTGCGTCAATAACTCGGGCAACGCCTTGCGCGCGATGTCAGCCCGCGTCAGCAGGATGCGTTGTCCTTTGACGCCCTGCTGGATCATCGCGTCGGCCAACGCCTCGGCGACGTACGTTTCCGGGACGAGGTCCGGCCGAACGCCAAGTCGCCCGCGGATCGCCTCGGCCGTGGCGTCGCCGATCGACGCGACCTTCACGCCGGCCAATTGTCGCGCGTCCAACCCAAGCGCATCCAATCGCTGCGCGACACCCTCGACGCCGTTCACGCTGGTCAACACCAGCCAGTCGAACTCACCGACCCGCCGTAAAGCGTCGTCCACATCTGACCAATCTTCGGGCGGGCGCAGCGCGATGGTCGGCGCTTCAAGCACGTCGGCGCCGAGGTCGGTGAGCATGTCGCGAAACGTTGACGCCTGTTGACGCGTGCGCGTGATGACGATGCGTTGGCCGAACAGCGGCCGGGCTGTGTAGAAGTCAAGCCCCGGCTCGTCGATCGCGGCGACCTGGCCGACGACGATGATGGCCGGCGCTTCGAGCCCCGCCTCGTCTGCCGCGCCCGCGATCGAGTCGAGCGCCGACCGCACCGTTTTCTGCGCAGACGTCGCGCCCCACCGCACGACGGCGGCGGGTGTGTCGGCTTCCAACCCCGCGTCGAGCAATCGCCGCGCGATCGCTTCCAGCCGACCCATGCCCATGTAGAAGCCAAGCGTCCCGCCCCGGCGCACGAGCGACGCCAGCGCCGCGTAGTCAACCGCCGAGCCGTCCTTGCTCGGGTCTTCGTGGCCGGTCACAAACGTCACCGTGCTGGCGACCTGCCGGTGCGTGATTGGGATGCCCGCGCACAGCGTCGCGGCCGTGCCGGCTGTGACGCCTGGGATGACCTCGACTTCGACACCGTGTCCGGCGAGGCTCACGACCTCTTCGGCGCCTCGGCCGAACACATAGGGGTCGCCGCCCTTGAGGCGAACGACGTGCAGGCCCTGAGTCGCCTTGGCGATCAGCAGGTCGTTGATGGCCGACTGCTCGGTGCGTTCGTCGTCGCCGCCCCGCTTGCCGACATGCACGACCTGCGCGTGTGGCGAGGCGTGTTCGAGAAGTATCGGACTCACCAGCGCATCGACGACGACCACGTCCGCCGCCGCCAATCGCGACAGGCCGCGCACGGTGATCAAGCCCGGGTCGCCCGGGCCGGCGCCGACGAGACTCACCCGTCCGTGACTTTTTGAGGCTCGTTGCGTCAAGCTGGGTAAACCCTGCCGGTCAGGGGGACGATGCTGGTGATGATAGGACCGATTCCGTGGAGACTGACATGCCCGAATCCACCCCGCTGCGACTGGTCGATCCCGAAGCCGAACGCGGCGACACGATCCCGCTGGAGCGCCGCCGCTCGATGCGCCGGCGCGTCGCGCAACACGTGACGGCCGTACTACGGTCCGACGAAGTGCCCGAGGGCGGCGGTCGAATCGGCTCGATGCACCTGCGCGACATGAGCCAGACCGGCATCGGCGCGTTCTCGCCGCGCTTCCTGCCGCTCGAAACCGAGGTAACGCTCTTCTTCCCGCCGCACGGCAGCGAGCGCGGGTTCGACCTGCACGGCAAGGTCGTGCGCTGCGAACACGACGAAGACGGCTACGACGTCGGGATTCAGATCACCGGCCTGCCCCAGATGAACGTCGCCTGAACAAGGGACACACTATGACCACCACCATCGCGACACCAGACCAACCGGAATCCCGACGCGACCGCCGCCACAAGCTGCCGCCCGCCTATACGCTCGTCCGCGTGCGGAAAGCCGGCGCACCACGTTATGCATGGACCGGTCATGCTTACGACGTCAGCATTTCCGGCCTGCGTTTCGACATCGACGACCCGCTCGAGCCGGGCACGGAGGTCGAAGTCCGAGCGACGCTGCCCGGCCGACGGCACATCTCCTTCAACGCGACCGGCCGAATCGTGCGAATCCACGACGAATCCGGTGAACGCGGCCCGGTCCGCATGGCCGTCTTCTTCGACAAGTTCGCCAGCGACGAAGACGAAAGCCGACTCGAGCAGTACCTGGAAGACCGTCAGCAAGACATGGCCGTCGAGGCGGCGTGATCAACACACACTCAAGGCTTCATCCAACAAGTAGGGTGCGCTTCAGCGCACCATGATAAACGGACGGATTCCCCGCGTCCTTGGTGCGCTAAAGCGCACCCTACGGGCGTGCCGGTGATACTTCGGACAAAGCCCGGTAGTGGGCAGACTTTCCAGTCTGCACCACTTCATCCTTGACTATCACGGCCCGTTCGCGGACAATACCTGATTCAACATGGCCGGCCCCGTGGCGTCGCGCACGCCGACGCGCACCTTGTTGTCTTTCAGACTCGCCGCGCCGTCCTGAAACCGGAACGTCCTGACCAACGCCTGACCCGGCCGCAACGCCGAGATCAGCCGCTCCTGCCGAGCGAAGCCCGGCATCGCCGCGAACGCGTGCAGGTTCACCATGCTCGCCCCGCGGTTGGCCAGCAGGACGGTCACGAGCACGTCGCGCCGCTCCGTCCCATCTTCCAACTTCACCGTCACGACGCTCAGGTTCGCGTCGAAGTCGATGTCCTTCAAACCAAGCGTCATCGGCGCGGTCAGGTCGACTTCGTATCGCTTGTCCGTCTCGAACTTGGCGCGCACAACGAGCGTCTTCTGGCCGGCCGCCTCCGACACGGGGAACGCGACGGCCACGGGCAACTCACGCGTCTGCCCCGGCGCGATCGCGACCTCGAAACGACTCAGCCGAAAGTCCCAGCCGGTCGGCCCGATGACTTCGAGCGTCCCATTCAGCGGCCGCTGCCACGGGTTGGTCAGACGGATCGTCCGACGGTGCGGCACGCGGGTCGATTCGATGTGGCTGTCCTCGATCACGAACGACCCGCGCAGCAACGCCAGCCGCGCGTCGATGCCGTCAATAAACACCGGCGTCGCGCCGACCTTGACGCGGTGTTTACCATCGACCTGCGGCACGGACGCACGGTTACCCCACACGTCGATGCGGGTCGGCGACGGGCCGAGGTACATGTTCAGCTCGGTGTCGTTCGGGTCGGCGTAGGTCGTCCACACAGCCAGCATCCCGCCGGCTGGGCCGTCGAACACCATCGCCTTCACCCCGCGCATCGGCTCGAACTGGCCAAGATACGTCCGACCCGCCAAACGGTGCGCCGTCTGCGCGAAGACGCCCTGCAAGGGATCCGGCAGCAGCAACGTCTGCCGATCGTGTGTCCAGGCCCAAGGCCGGGTCACGCTCAACCCATCCACGCCCGACGCCCAGCCGTGCAGCATCGCAAGCGTCAGCCCGATGACACGGCGCTGCTGCGTCACCACGTCAGCCGGTGGCTGAGTCAATCGCAGTGACACGTTCTCGGCGTGCCCCTGCCACGAACTGAGGTGATCCATCAGGTGCGTCGGCTGCACGCCGGCCGGCACGTCGATCACGAACCACGCGGGCGACTTCAGGCCGTTCGGCGGCGGCTGATCCAACCGCCAGGGCAACGTCAGTTGCGGGCGCGGCGTCATCGAACGGAACCGGTCAAGGATCGACGCCAACCGCGAAGGCAGGTCGTCCAGATCAAAAGCGACAGGTCGATCCGGCGTGCCCAGCCGCCAATTCTTGACCCGTTGGCCGTTGCGCATGAAGACCGGCGACAGGTAGGGTGTCCACGTCGTTTCGCCGCCGGCCGCCGCGTTCGAGAACAGCCACAACGGCCCGCCGTAATCCAGCCGCGCCGCGCGCTCCAGCGACCGCGGCAACGGCGACAACGCCAGCGACACGTCGCCGCCGCGGTGATACAGCGGCGCGAGCGTGCGGTCGAGCCACGCTTGGTAGGCAACCACGTCGCTCAGTTCCGTGTCGCGTTGCCATGCGCTCACGGTCAGGCCGGTCAGTTGTGTCGCTTCGAGCAATTCCGGCATCAATGCGACCTGGTCGCGTGGCACGCCGGCCGCGTCGATCACGAACCGTCGCGCTTCGCTCACACTCATCGACGACTCGCGCGGCCGCCAGAGGAAGGCGTTGACGACGTGCGCCAGCGGCGGCTGATCGGTCTCACCCTTCCGATACACACGCAGGTCGACGCGGTACCAGCCGAACCGGTCGATCGGCGGCCGCCAACTCCAGCGGTCGGTCGAGCTGACCCCCACGCCCCGCCGCTGCGTCGCGATGATGCGACGCGACGTGTCCGACAGGTCCAGGTGCGCGACCAACGCCTCGCCCGACAGGTCACGCACGGTGATGTCAAGCCTCGGCCGCTGCGGCGCGACGACGACGTTCACCGGGCTTTGCGTGCGGATCGCGACGCGCGGGACTTGCCACACCGCCACGTCGTCGAACCACGCGCCGCCCTTGACGTCGCGGTACGTGACTTGGAACTTGCCCAAAGGCGAGCCGGGCTTGCGCGTCGGTTGCAACACTTCCAGTTCGAGCCCCAGCCACGCGGCCGCGGGGTGATCGCCCAGCAGCCGCAACGAGATGTCACGCGTCTGCCCGTTGGTCACGACCATCGGCGACGACACGACGCTGGCGTCGATGCGTTCGCCTGTGCGCGTCACGAAGTAGCCCACGATGCGCGCCCGCGCGTGCTTGAACGCGGTCGTCGCCACGCGGGCCGTAATCAGGTAGTCGCTGCCCGGAACAACCGGCACGGCCCCGACCGACAGAAACGCCCCGACGTTGTCGCCGTTGAGCCCGAGGTAGAACCGGTGATTGACCTTGCGGTTGCGCTGCGGATGGTCGAACCGCACGTCACCGTGACGCGGGAAGCCGACCTTGTTCACCAGCTTGCGGTGCAACGGCTGGCGGTTGAACTGCGCGTCGCCCGACTGCGCCGGCCGACCGGTGACGTACCAGTGCATCGGCAACGACTCGAAGTTGCCGTCGTCGGCCTCCTCGAAGTCGAACAGATGCACAAGCCGCTTCGTCCGGACACCCTGCCCCGCAGCCAACCCCACCTGGCTGAACACGACCGCGCCCACGCAGAGCGCAGCCAAAGCCAGACGTCGGGGGGTCGTCGTCGACACGAGCATCTATGGGTGTATGTCGGTCGGTTCGGGGTCGGAGGTCGAAAGTCGGAGTGCTGGCGTCGAAAGTCAAAGGTCGAGAGTCAAAGGTCCAAGGTTGAAGGTCGAAAGTGCAAGGAGCAACGGAGCCTCAATAGCGCAACAAGCCGGGTCTTTCCGCAGACCCGGATCCAAATGACCACCGATCCGGACCTTCGGAAAGACCCGGCTTCCGCAAACGATGAAACCTGTCCCCTGTCTCCTGTCTCCTGTTCCCTGTCCCCTGTCCCCGACCCTACCGCCACGACCCATCCAGCGCCCCAAGTTTCACCTTGACTTGCCGCGGCTTGTCCGCGCCCGGCGTGAGGACCTCCATGGTCACGACGTCACCCGGCTTGTGGTCGGTCCAAAGCGCAAACAACAGGTCGTCGCGATACCGGTGTGCCCGGCTGTTCAGCTTCAGAATCACGTCGTCTTTCTTCACCCCGACGGCGTCGAGCGGGCCGTCTTTGCGTAGCGACTTGACGACCAGCCCTTCCGTCCCCTCGGGCAGCTTCTTGATGAAGCCGACGGGCTGCTCCCAGACCTCTTCGATCGCGGCGTCGAACGTCGGCCAAACGACATCGGTCTTGTCTTTGAGCAGTTCGCGGATCACGGCGTACGGCGCGGCGAAGGCGATGCCCACGCCCTTGGCCTGCACCGAGATGATCCCCGACTGAATACCCACGACCTGACCGCGCTGGTTGACCCACGCGCCGCCGGACGTGCCGCGCGGCGACGGGCCCGCGATGTAGTAAACGTGGACGTAATGCTTGCGGTCGCCGAGCCACTCGAACGAGTGCGGCTTCGCCCGCGCGACTCGGCCGGCCAGCAACAGGTCGTGTCGGAACATCGCCGCGCCGCTGAGCCAAACCGGCTCGAGCGTGTTGACATCGCTCAGTTCGAGGAACGTGAAAGCGCCCTTGGCCTTTTCAGCCCGCAGCAGCAGCAGGTCGGACCCCAGGTTGGTCGCAACCATCTCCGCGTCGAGTCGGCCATGCGTCTTGGTCAGCAGTTCGACACGCTTGTCTTTGTTGACGTCCAGGTGCGCGGCGGTGAGCACGATGCCGTCCTTGCTGACCAGCACGCCGGACCCCATCAGTCGGCCGTCAACCAGCACCTCGACCGTGGCCTCGCGGACGCGCTTGATCGTCTCTTCGTCCAACCGGTCGCCCGGTGCGCCGTGCAACGGCGCGGCGCAAACGGCCAACAGGATCGCAATCACGACAGGCCTTTGCATGACAATGCTCCTTCGCCATCGGCTCAACCGGGCCGGCTCACCGTTGTCGATCATACAGGGCTGGGCACGGTCTCGATCACCTGCTGCATGATCCGCGACGCGCCCACGCCGTCGGCGTCGTGCATGTACGTCTTCGTGACAACCCGGTGGGCGCAGACAGGGATGATGTTTGAAACGATGTCGTCCGGCACGACGTAGTCGCGCTCGTGGACCAAAGCCGTCGCCCGCGCCGCGCGGACCAACGCCAACGCCCCACGCGGCGACACGCCGATCTGCAACTGGTCGTTGTTCCGCGTCGCGTCGGCGACCTTGACGACGTAGTCGATCAACGACGGGTCCACCTTGACCTGCGGCACCTTGGCTTGAAGCTCCAGCAATTCCTCGCCGTTGAGCACGGGTGTGATCTGCGGCAACGCCGTGCGCGACGGGTCCTGCGACAGCACGCGGGCCTCGTCTTCCGGGCTGGGGTAGCCCAGGTTCAGCCGCATCATGAACCGGTCGAGTTGGCTTTCGGGCAGGAAGTAGGTGCCCTCGAACTCGAACGGGTTCTGAGTGGCGATGACGAAGAACGGCTGTGGCAGCGCGTGCGTCGTGCCGTCGATCGAGACCTGCGCCTCGTTCATCGCCTCCAGCAGGGCGCTCTGCGTCCGCGGCGTCGTGCGGTTGATCTCGTCAGCCAACACGACGTTGTGAAAGATCGGCCCGCATTTGAACTCGAAGTCGTTGTGCTGCTGGTCCCAGACGGTCACGCCCAGCACGTCGGACGGCAGCATGTCGGGCGTGAGCTGGATGCGGGCGAGCGTCGCGTCGAGGCTGCGCGCCAGCGCGTTGGCCAGCACGGTCTTGCCGACGCCGGGCACGTCTTCGATCAGCACGTGCCCGCCGGCCAACAGGCAGACGACGAGCTTGTCGACCGCCGCCTGGTTGCCGAAAAAGACCTGCCGAATGCTCGCGCGCAGTTGCGCCAGTCGCTGCATGAACCGCTCCGAAGTGCGACGCCAAAAGCGATGCAGTATAACAGTGAGGCGGGGGACCGAGGCAGGCGTATGATTGATCGCCTGGCCGAATCGTGCCAGCCAATGACGAATGTCGAAAGTCAAATGTCGAAAGAAGCACGAAATCCGAATGACCAAGCCGTGCGGGCCCTGAAGCAAGGCCGATCCCGACTCGTCATTTGGGCTTCGTACTTCAACATTCCTTCGACATTTGACTTTCGACCTTCGACATTCGCAACCCTCCAGCCCACCCAATTCCAAGACTGTTGACGTCCCCAACCCCTGTTTCGCCCGACCCTCGACCCCATGAGCCAGTTCTTCGACAACCTCAAGCAACTGCTCTCCCGTGTGGGCGACTACAGCTTCTGGGAGATCGGGCTTGAGCTGGTCGTCGTTTGGCTGGTCGTGTTCGTGGTTTACCAGTTCGTGCGGGGGACACGCGGGGCGCGGGCGATCCTCGGCGCGACCCTGCTGCTGGTCGTGCCCTACATCATCTTCGCCCTGCTCAAGGCCATCTCGGGCGACGAGCAGTTGTTCGCCAGGCTCCGCTACCTGTACGGCAACTCGGTCGAGTTCGCGGTCATCGCCTTGCTGATCGTCTTCCAACCCGAGTTGCGCCGTGCGCTGGTTCGGCTGGGCGAGGTCGGCATCTTCCAGTCGGCCCGCGGCCTGCGCAAGGCGCGCGTCATCGAAGAGGTGCTCGCCGCGGCCGCCTACCTGAGCAAGAACAAGATCGGCGCCCTGATCGCCATCGAAAGGCAGGTCGGGCTCAGCGGCCTGGTTGACTCCGGCACGACGCTGGACGCGGCCGTGTCACGCGACCTGCTCAAGACGATCTTTTGGCCCGGCAGCGCGCTGCACGACATGGGCGTCGTGGTGCGCGGCGACCGCGTCGTCGCCGCGGGCGTGCAGTTTCCATTGGCTGAGGGCGAACAGTTTTCCAGCGAACTCGGCTCCCGCCACCGCGCCGCGATCGGCCTCAGCCAGGAGGCCGACGCCCTGATCATCGCCGTCAGCGAAGAGACCGGCACGATCAGCCTGGCGGAGCGCGGCCAATTGTCACGCAACCTCACCGTTGACGCCCTGCGCACCCAGTTGGCCCGCGGGATGGAACGCACCGAACTGGGCAGCGACAACGAAGACCCCAACGAGCCTTCCAAGTAAGCCCAAACCATGGCCGACGGATTCAACATCAAGGAGTTCTTTGGTCGCTTCGAGGCCGTCGCGCTCGTGACGGTGGTCACCGCCATCGTCTGGATCATCGCCGAGGGCGAGACGCAGCACAACGACACGATCTCCCTGAATATCGTGTTCGAGGGCACGACCGACCTGGCCATCACGCCCAAAGCACCCATCCCCATCCAGATCGAGTTCAAGTGCCCCACCAACCGCGTGGACGACCTGCGGTCGTTGGCCACGGCGCCCGTTCGTATCCCGCTTCAACCCGACGACAGCACGACCGAGCGGGTCATCGACCTGAGCGAAACGCTCAACCAGTTGACCGCGATCCGTGATATCAAGGTCACCATCGTCAGCGCCGACCCGCCCAGCGCCCGCGTGCACGTCGAACGGATCAAGCCGTTCCAGGCCCCGGTCGTCGTCGAATCGGGCGACGTGCAACTGACCGGCGTCCCGACACGCGAACCCCAGTCGGTTACCGTGCACATGACGCAGTCGCAACGCGATCTGATCGACGGCGACCTGACCGTGGTCGCCCGGCTGGCTGACATCCCCGACATCACGTCGATCGCCAAGGGTGAGGAGGTCACCCGCGACGTGCCGGTGACCCTGCCGGGCAACATCGGCGTGTCCGGCGCTTCAGCCGAACCGGCGACGGTCAGCGTCAGCTTCACCATCGACAAGCAGCAGGCCACGGCCGTCATCCCCAGCGTGCCGATCTACATTCGCGTCCCCGTCCTCGAAAGCGGCAAGTACTTAGTCAGGCCCGACAACAACCAACCGCTGCTGACCGACAACGTCGAACTGACCGGCCCGCGAGCGATCATTGATCAGATCAAGAAGAGCGAGATCCCCGTTTTCGCCGAACTCCGACTCACTAGCGACGACCTGGAAACCCTGGCGGGCAAGCCGTCCGTCACACGCCAACTGGATTTTGACGTCCCCGCCGGTGTCGTCGTCACGCCGCACCAGGTCACGTTCTCGATCGAGAAGAAGCCGGTGACCACGACACCAGAATAGGCGTCTCCCGTTCACCGGAAACAGCGCGCAACTCAACAACCAACCCAAGCCCGCGGATGGCTCGATTTGGAGCCTTCCGCGGGATATCCCCCGACCGCTTCCTTTTCTTTCTGCCTCTTCTCTTTTCCTCCCTCTTCGCGCCTCTCCCATCTTCGCGTCTTCGCGTCAAACACAGACAAAGGACACGTGCTCCACCCGATTCAAACGCGAAGACGCGACGCGAAGTACAAGAAGCGAATAGAAATGAGTTAGACATGCGTTGGATCGGTGAACGCCTAAAATGCCCGTCATGACCGCCGCCACCACTACCGATTTAGACGTATCCGCCTACTGCAACGACCTGACGCGGCGGGCCGTCGCCGCGTCGCGCGATCTGGCCGCGACGCCGGGCTCCGCACGGGCCGACGCGCTGCGGCGCGTCGCGGAGCACATCCGCCAATCGTCCGACGCGATTCAGGCCGCCAACGCGCAAGACCTTGCCGCGGGCCGCGACAACGGCCTGTCCGATGCGATGCTCGATCGGCTGAAGGTCGACGACGCCCGCGTGTTGAGCATCGCCCGCAGCGTTGACGAGATCGCCGAACAGACCGACCCCGTTGGCCAAATCGTCGAAGGCCGCGTGCTGCCCAACGGCGTTCGTCTTCAAAAGATGCGCGTGCCGATCGGCGTCGTGCTCATCATCTTCGAGAGTCGGCCGAACGTCACGTCCGACGCCGCGGCGTTGTGCATCAAGAGCGGCAACGCGACGATCCTGCGCGGCGGCAAGGAGGCAATGCACTCGAATCAGGCGTTAGGTCAATGCGTGCAGGCCGGCCTCCGCGACGCCGGCGTCAACCCCGACGCCGTGCAGTTGGTCGATACGCCCGAACGCGCGGTGGTCGGCGAACTGCTGCGCAAGGAAGGCCAGATCGACCTGTGCATCCCGCGCGGCGGCGAAAGCCTCATCCGCGCCGTCGTTGAGCAGGCGCACATCCCCGTCATCAAGCACTACACGGGCAACTGCCACGTCTACGTCGATGCCAACTGCGACGCCGACATGGCCGAGTCGATCTGCGTCAACGCCAAGACGCAACGGACCGGTGTCTGCAACGCGGCCGAGACAATCCTGTTTCACAAGGACGCCGTCGCCACCGGCCTGCTCAAGCGCGTCTGCGCGGCGCTGGCCGAGCGCGGCGTCGAGATCCGCGGCGACGAAACGACCCGCGGCGCCTTCCCCGACGCGACACCAGCCACCGACAACGACTGGCGCACGGAATACCTCGACAAGATCGTGGCCGTACGCGTTGTCGATTCGTTGAGCGACGCCGTCGCCCACATCAACACCTACGGCTCGAAGCACACCGACGCGATCGTCACCAGCGACGTCGCCGCGGCCGACGCGTTCGTCACCGGCGTCGACTCCGGCAACGTCTTCGTCAACTGCTCGACCCGTTTCAGCGACGGCGGCGTGTACGGCCTCGGGGCTGAGATCGGCATCAGCACGGACAAACTCCACGCCCGCGGCCCGATGGGCGCAGCCGACCTGACGACGTACAAGTGGGTCGCGCGGGGCGACGGTCAGATCAGGGAGTGACGCCCCCAATCGTGCTCGTACTCGTCATCGTAATCGGCAACGCGACAGAGTCGATTACGATTACGAGCACGATGACGATTACGATTTGGACCTCCTCACATCGCCGATCGCACATCGAACATCGCACATCCTCATGCCCCCCCACCGACCGTGCCGATGCTAATCGCATGGCCACGCTCGCCGTCATCCTCGCCCGGGCAGGAAGCAAGGGCTTGCCCTGCAAGAACGTCGCCGACCTCGCCGGTCGGCCGCTCATCGCTCACACGATCGACCACGCCCTCGCTGCTAACTCGCTCGATCACGTCGTCGTCAGCACCGATGGACACGACATCGCGACGGTGGCCTGTCGCGCGGGCGTTGAGGTCATCGAACGACCCGCCCAACTCGCGCACGACACGGCCACCGTCGACGCGGCCGCGCGTCACGCCGCACAGGTGTGCGAGGCCGATACTCAATCCACGTTCGACGCGGTCGTCATTCTTTACGGCAATGTGCCGCTCCGCCCGCCGACGCTGATCGACGCGGCCGTCCACAAGTTGCGCGACACCGGGGCTGACAGTGTGCAAAGCGTCTGCCCCGTGGGCAAGCATCACCCGTACTGGATGAAGCGCGTCGGGGACGACAGAGACAGTGCAAGTCGGGGGACACCCGACGATGCCCTGCTCATGTACGAAGACAACGCCGTGTACCGCAGGCAGGACCTGCCGCCGGTCTATATGCTCGACGGCGGTGTAATCGCCGTGACCCGCGACAGCCTGTTCACCACGGCCGAGGGCGAACCGCACGCGTTCCTCGGTGGCGACCGCCGCGCCGTTGTCACGCAACCGGGCGAGGTCGTGGACGTGGACAACGAACTCGACCTGATGCTGGCACGTGTGATTCTGGTAAAAGGGCAACACGGCGTTGTCGACGCAACGTCCGATGTGGCGTGATCGCGATTCGTTGAAATGGCAATGTCCGCTCCGACCCCCCTCCCTCTGAGCGAGGGGCTGGGGGAGGGTATGACGCCGAAGCGTCCGTCAATCGGTTCGGTTCAATACAAGCGCTCTACAACAACGTCATCAATGGACTCGTTAGCGTTTGACCCTCCCCTAACCCCTCCCTAAAAGGGAGGGGGATCGGAAGGACCGCACTCCCTTCGACCCCCGCAGCCATGCCACGCAAGCGCACCATCGCGGTCGTCACCGGCAGCCGTGCCGAGTTCGGTCTGCTTCAGACGGTCATGCGCGCCGTCCGCGCGCACCCGCGCCTCACGCTGCGCACGGTCGTTGCGGGTCTGCATTGGACGATGGGCACATGGCGCGACGTGCGTGACGCGGGATTCACCATCGACGAAAAAGTCCGGATGCAAGTCAAGGGGCAGACAGGACGCGCGGCCGACGTGCGCGCATTGGCCAAAGGCGTTGAGCGATTCGGCGCCGTGTTTGACGACATGAAGCCCGACTTCGTTATCGTGCTTGGCGATCGGATCGAGGCGTTCGCCGCAGCGTCGGCCGCGAGTGTCGGCGGCGTGCGCGTCGCGCATGTCCACGGCGGGGATCGGGCAGAAGGTGTCGCGGACGAGGCGATGCGGCACGCGGTGAGCAAGTTGGCGCACGTGCACTTTCCGGGCAGTGCGCTAAGCCGCAAGCGGCTAGTGAGGATGGGTGAGTCCCCGGAAGTCGTATTTGACTGCGGGTCGCCGGCTGTAGATGGATGGCGTGACGTGCAACCGGTCGACGACCCGCCCGCGTTCATCGTCGCGCAGCACCCGGTCGGCGAACGCGACGCGCAGGAACGCCGCTGGATGAACGACACGCTCGACGCCGTCTGGTCGGCGATGGGCCACATGGGCGACGACGCGTGGTGCCTGGCCGTCGCGCCCAACAGCGACCCGGGCAGCGACGGCATCCGCCGCGCACTCGACCTGCAACCGGGCGAAGGTCATCTGCCGCGCGCCGAGTTCCTGAGTCACCTGGCCGGCGCGAAAGCCATCGTCGGCAACTCATCCGCCGGCCTGATCGAAGCCGCCGCCCTGCGCATCCCGTGCGTCAACATCGGCCCGCGCCAGGCGGGGCGCGAGAAACCCGCCAACGTCGTCGATTGCGACTACGGCTACGAGCCTGTAAAATGCGCGATCAAGCGCGCGATCAAACTCGACCTGCGACGCATGCGACACCCTTACGGCGACGGCCACGCGGGCGAACGTATCCCCGAAACACTGGCGGCGATTGATTTACGCGACGTGCCGGTGCGGAAGCTGAATGCGTATTGATTAGGGGCTCTTGCGGTTGGCACTCAGCCCACTTTGTTTGACCGGGGATTAGTCGGACACCTCGGTGACAATACCGAGCACATCATCACGCATGGCCCATCCGTTGATCTTGCCGACGTTGTTGCCGATCAACAGGCGGTCATCATCAGTATCTCTGACGATGTGAAGAATGTAATTGCCTTTCCATCGGATGAACACAACATCGTCCACGACCACATCGTCAGGGGCAACGGGAGCGATCGTCACCAATTGGCCACTTTTAATCCGCCCGCGCATCGAGCCACCGTGCGGGCGGACTTGTGCCGCCTTACCCGATTCCAGTGCAGCAATCGCTTCTTTGACCCAATTCATATGTGTACACACCCACGTATCGAGATTCGAATACGCGTAGAGGGGAATCAATCTCACACCCGACTCGGCGCATCGCTCTTCCTCAACGTCCCGCTACCCACCAACTCAAGCATCCGGTCGAGCGCGACCAGCGCCCACTTGCGTGTCTCATCGTCGACCTTGATGACATTCACGGCTTCGCCCTCGGCCAACTTGTCCAGCGTCCAGAGCAGGTGCGGCAGGTCGATGCGGTACATCGTGGTGCAGAGGCATTGGCAGTCGCTCAGGATGCGTACTTCGACATCACGGGCTTTCGCTTCATTCGCCAAACGGTTGACCATGTGCACTTCCGTACCGATCGCCCAGCGGCTTCCGGACTCGGCCTCCTCGACGGCCTTGCGGATGCCCTCGGTCGAGCCGACGCGGTCAGCCTTCTGCACGACCTCGTACGCGCACTCGGGGTGGACCATGACGGTCACGTCAGGCCAATCGGCCCGCACCTGATCGACGTGCTCCGCCCGGAACAGCTTGTGCACCGAGCAGTGGCCTTTCCACAGGATGAACGTCGATCGGCGGATGTCGTCGCTGTCGAGCCCGCCCATGCCGACCAGGTCGTTGGACTTGGGGTCCCACAGGCACATCTGCGTGACCGGGTCGTAGCCCATCGCGGCGGCGGTGTTTCGGCCGAGGTGCTGGTCGGGCAGGAACAGGATCTTGATCTGCTCACCCTCGGCCTTCGGTTTGGTCCCGCCGGCCAACGCCCAGTCGAACACAGCCTCGCAATTGCTCGACGTGCAGACCGCGCCGCCGTGTCGGCCGACGAATGACTTGATCGCGGCAGAGCAGTTCATGTAGCAGATCGGGATGACACGGCAGGAAGCGACCGAGCCATCGAGGGACCGAGCCATCGAGGAAGACTCGCCATCGACACCCTCGGTGGCTCGGTGGCTTGATCCCTCGGTCCCCAATGCCTTCGCAATCATCTCCCACGCGTGCGTCGCTTCGTCGTGGTCGGCCATGTCGGCCATCGAGCAGCCCGCGCCCAGGTCGGGCAGGATCACCGTCACGTCGTCGGGCGTGAGGATGTCAGCCGACTCGGCCATGAAATGCACGCCGGCAAACACGACGTATTTCGCGCCCACCTCCTCGACCCGCTCAGCCGCGAGTTGGCTGAGCTTAAACGAGTCGCCGGTGAAGTCGGCGAAGCGGATCACGTCGTCCTGCTGGTAGTGGTGGCCGAGGATGACGAGCCTGTCGCCCAGTTCAGCCTTGCGCGCGTCGATCGCGGCGATGAGTTCGTCGTCGCTCATCGCGTGGTAGCGGTCGGGTAATGCGGGCTGCCAGAGCATGGTCGTTCTCGGTTCACGTGGGTGTGGACGGGCCACTCATTATTACGCAGATCGCTGAAATCGGGGTCGGGAAACGGGGGAAACCACAGATGGACACAGATCAACACAGATGGGGAATGTGTGGAAGAGGATTTAACCGCGGATTGCGCGGATGACACGGATGAATCCTGAATCCGCCTGATCACTCAGCGCCCCCACTCCGATCCCTTCCCATCCGTGTCATCCGCGCAATCCGCGGTCAATACAAATCCGTGGAGACGACCTGACGTATGACCCTGGCAAGTTTAACCAAACCGCTCTCAACACCCCATCTCTTCTCATCTGTGTTGATCTGTGTCCATCTGTGGTTCCTCACCGCTTTCTCGGCGGCGGGAAGACCCGCTTGTGCAATCTGTAGATTCGCCGCAGTTCCTTGATCGGCTCCGGGTGGTCGTCGACACGGATGTCGCGATAGCGGTCGTTGAAGCCGCTGTAGCCGGCCTTTTCCCGGGCGATATAGAGCGCAGCCGACTGTTTGCCGCGTGTGTCGCCGCCGGCTGCCTGGCCAGCCATGAGCGACGCGATCATGCGGTCGCCCAGGTCGCCTTCTGCCTTCTCGAATGCCTCAGCCATCGCATCGACGACCTGCTGGCCGGCGAGGATGTTGCCCTGCACGGTGTAGTGCTTGCCCGTACGCCCGCCAGCCCAGTCGTTGCATCGCTTGCCAGTGAACGTCGCCACGCGGCCCGTCGCGTCCACGATACCGACCTGGCGGAACGCTGATCGTTCGTCGGCCGCCGTCAACGCCTCGATGACCTCTTGCGGCGACTTGCCGGCCTCGAGCATCGCCAGACCTTTGGGGCCATAGGTCGTGTTCGCCCACGATTGTGTCGCCAACGCTCCGACGCCCGCCTTGACCCAGGGCACGACGGCACCGACGGCGATGAACTTCGACTGCACCGCCACTCCGATTTCGCCTGTTTCGGGGTCGAAAGCGGCGATGGAGAAGGTCGCCACGGGCTGTTCCACGGGGCGATCTGAAACCTCAAGCCGCGTCGGGACAGAGCAGCCACAGGCCATGCAAACAATGAATAGAAAGCACGTTACGAGCAATCTTGACATGTGCAGCCTCCGAAATTGGCCTGGGGCGATCGCCCGCGACCCGACGCGGCCCACAAAAGTGTACCGACTTTTTGACGGCCAGACGTAACGCCGTTGAGACTCAGTGTCAATAGTGTGCCTAGACTGATGTTTACGCTCCGTGGCGGTCCGGGGACATCCGCGGGCAGTTTCAAGGAATGACGCAAACCCAGCATGGCCGCGAGACGAATATGACGCCTGATTGCGACAAAACGACCCAGCCGAACGCCGACGCCAAACGGCATGACTGCCCGCTGTCGGCCGGCCCGTGCGTCCCGCCGCGTGCGACGGAACTGAGCATCGCCACGCTGCCCGGCGCGACGCCCGACACGGCTTTGCGAATCAAGGCTGAGCCGGGGCGAGACGGCTACGTTCGGCTGGAACACCTCGCGCACAACGCGCAACTCGGCTGGTACGTGCAGAAGTCGTTCTGCGTCGATCGCGACCAACTCGGCGACTTGGCGACGTCGCTACGCAAGGCCGACTGCCTGATGCCGCGGCCGACTGCCGAAAATGTGACTGCCCATGCGGCTGACAATCAGCCGATCCCCTTCCCCGTGCCCGCACCGGCACCGGCCGGCAACGACGCCAAACGACAGAGCAGCTAAACACCCATGTCGACCTAACGGCCGACTCGTCAAGACGCAGCGGACAGGCCTGTCCGCCAAGGCATTGCTGCGCCCTATTCAACCACAAGGCAGTTCGACGCTCCGCGTGTGTGACCAAAGCGCGGTAGGATCCATCCAAGTGTCAGGTGCGGCCTGGCCTCGTCCCAAAAGTGGCGTGGGCGACGCGTAGGGTGCGCTTCAGCGCACCACGTCCGTTCGGAAACTGTCCCGTGTTGTTGGTGCGCTGAAGCGCACCCTACGTTTTGGACAATGGCGTTGCGCGTGACGTGAACTTCAAGCGTCGGGCCGCGCACGGCGACGCGATGAAAGGCAGACGATGGAACGGTTGACGTGCGGTCATGTTTGGGGCGGGTTCAGCGACCTGGACAGCGACGTGTGTTCAGCCGGGCTGACCGCGTCGCTCTTCTGCGACCAGGCGGACGGCGGCAAGGGCGGCGACATCTATTACATGAGCGTTTGTGACGGCGACATGCTCACCCGCATGGTCGTAGCCGACGTGGTCGGGCACGGCCCGACCGTCACCGAATACAGCAAGCTGGTCTACGAGGCTGTGGCCGCGAACATGAACGACGGCGAAGGCGGCCAACTGCTGTCGCGAGTCAACCGTTTTGCTGCCGAGCAAGGCCTGAACGTCATGACCACGGCGGCGGCCGTCGCGTTCTACACGCAGGACGGCCGACTCTACTTTTCCTACGCCGGCCACCCGCCCGCGTTGATCAAGCGCAAAGACGAAACCGTCTGGAAGCCGGCCGCCCTTTCCGCCACGTCGGACGGGCCGGCCAACCTACCGTTGGCCGTCGTGCCCGACACGCATTTCGACCAGGAGTCGGTCGAGCTGTCGTCCGGCGACCGCGTCTTCGTCTACACCGACGGCGTCGTCGAAGCGCCGCGGGCCGGCAACCTGTTCGGCGCGACGAGGCTGCGCGACGTGCTCAACGAGGCGCACGACGAACCGCTTCACAACGTCAAACGCGCCGTGGTCAACGCGATCCTGGCCCACACCGGCGGGTCGCTGGCTCACGACGACGTGACAATGTTGGCGGTCGAGGTGCGGTGACCGCACGCCCATTTATCCGCGTCGCTCGCGACGCGCTTTCACGCCACCGACGCGCGTCGCATGCGACGCGGCTAAATGATCTGGCGGCGGCGGTTGTTGCCCGCGTTGCACGAACGACGCCAGCCACTTGAGTCGCTCCATCGCGTGCTCGTAGAACATGATGTACGCCTCGCACAGCACGGTCGGCTCGGGCGTTTCGCCGCCGGCTGATCGGTGCTTTGGGCACCCGCCGTGGCAGAACGGTTTCCATTTGCACTGCACGCACTTGTCCGGCAATCGCTGCTTGCGCGCGGCGAAGGCGCTCAGTCGCTGACCGTCCGCGCGGTCGAACCAGTCAGCGTCCGAGAGGCCCTGCGCATCGGTTGACTCGGTCGGCACGTCGTCCGCATCGACGATGTCGCGCCCCGCGTGCGTCTCGAGCTTGACGTACCCGCCGCCATGCACGGTCAGGCCGACCGACTCCGACCCGTCCAGGTCGATCGCGTTCATCCAGTCTGGCTCGCCAACGCGGGCGACCTGCCAGCGGCGTTCGATGAAGTGGTCGCAGGCGAACACGCCGCCGTCGTGCTCGACCGTCAGTTGCGTGTGGCACGACCCGTCGAGGATGCACAGCGGCATGACGCCGGTGACGAGCTTGTTCAAGACGCTGTCAAAGAAACGCACGCTGACTTTGTCACGGTATCGCTCGAACCACAGGTCGAAGATTCGACAGAGGAACTGACCATACTTTGCAGGCGGCGGCGCGTACGGCGCGAGCACGTTGCGCGACAGGTCAGCCGGGTCCGGCTCCCACTCGATGGCTGGGATGAACTGCAACCACGGCGTGCCGAGGCTGCGCAGGTATTGCCACAGGTCGTCCGGGTGATCGACGTTCCGGTCGTTGATCACGCAAAGCAGGTTGAACGGCACGTCGTTCTGTTGGAGGCATTTCAGGCCACGAAACACGGCCTTGCTCGACGGCTCGCCCGTATTCGTCACGCGGTAGTGGTCGTGGAACTGCTTCGGCCCGTCGATCGACAGGCCGACGAGGAAGTCGTGGTCTTTAAGAAACGCGCACCACTCGTCGTTCAGCAGTGTGCCGTTGGTCTGCAACGCGTGGCTGACCTGTTGGCCGGGCCGTTGGTGCGCCCGTTGAAACCGCATCGCGTCGCGGAAAAAGTCGAGCCCCGCGAGCGTCGGCTCACCGCCCTGCCAGGTGATCGTCACGCGGTCGCCGAATCGCGGCAGGAAGCCGGCGAACACGGCCTCCAGCGTCGCCCGCGGCATGCGGTGCTCGCTACCGTCGTACACCGACTTGGTCGGTAGGTAATAGCAGTATGTGCAGTCCAGATTGCACAGCGCCCCGACCGGCTTGATCATGATCGACGTTCGGTTCGGCTGAACAAGCGTGAGAGACATAGGGCGCGCTCGATACGACGTGTCGCTCAACCCGGCTTGACGACGCGCTTGGACGCGTCGAATACCTGCCGCTGGCCGGATTCACGCGCACGGTCGGACATGATGCAGGCCACGGCGTGTTGATAGCCCACGTCGATCGACGCGTTGGGCGTTTTCCGAGTGCGCAGGCAGGACAACCAGTTGCCGAAGTGATCGCCGTCGCCGATCGGCTCGATCGTCGTCGTCTTGGCGGCGTTGCGTTTGTCGTATGCGCCGTCGCCGGTGATCAAGGGTTTGCGTTCGTTGTCCAGATTCAACAGGCCTCGGTTGCCGTAGAACGTCGTGTTTCGGCCGGCCGAGTTGCCGAAGTTCGTCGAGTAGTGAAGCAGGAAGCCTTCGGGATAAATCAGGCTGGTCTGCACGTGGTCTCTGCAATCGAATTTGTGTTCGGCGTCCGGCCAGGTGAAGGTCGCCCCCTGCGCGACGGCGCTGGTGGGGAAGGTCGAGCCGGTGAGCATGTTGACCGTGTCGACGAAGTGGCTCATGAATTGGCCGATCGACCCCGTGGAAAACTCGCGGTAGCCGTACCACCCACAGAGCAACAGCGGATCGCAGGGGCGGTCGGGCCTGTGCATGAGGAAGCGGGGCCAATCGATGTCCTGCTTCTTCATCTGCTTGAGGCGGGGCAGGCGGATGTACCAGTTCGGCCGATTGCGGTTGAGGCGTTGCTCGACTCGGCCGATGTGCCCGAGCACGCCGGACTTGAGCGCTTCGCGGCAACCCAGGTGGTGCGGGTCGCTGCGTCGTTGCGTCCCGATCTGGCAGACGACGCCGCTGCGTTTGACCGCGTCGTAAGCGCTGTTCAGCTCGGCCATGTTCATGGCCAACGGCTTTTCCATGTAGACGTCCTTGCCGGCGTTGACGACGTCTTCGAGCATGCGGGCGTGCTGGAAATCGGGCGTCGCGCACATGACCGCGTCAATGTCTTCCAACGCGAGCAGCTCGCGGTAGTCTGAATACTGCGCGACCTCCGACCCGAACCACTCTTTGGCACGCGCCGCCGCGCCCGCCCGCGGCCGAGCCCAAACGTCGCAGACAGCCGCGACCGTCGCGTTCACCGCTTTGGCGTGCTTGCGCACGCCCGGCAGGTGTGAGCCAAACCCGCGCGTGCCGCAACCGACAATGCCGATGCGGATTCGCTCGTTCGCGCCGCGGCTTTTGGCATAAGCCCGAGCGCTGAGGCCGGCTGCAACGACGCCGGATGTCGTCGAAGCAATGAATCCCCGACGTGTGGGTTGCGTAAGCTCGGGCATGACACTCTCCTGACGCGCGGGACCTTGACCGACAGGTCACCGGTCACTGGGCTGACTCAGCACCTGTCTAAAACACGTCGTCCTTGTTCGGCTCGGCGTCTTCCTGTTGCCCGCCGAACTGCAGCTCGCCGCTCGAATAACTCTTGCCGTAGTTTTCGACGCAGCCGATGACCTGCCGCACGCCGCTTTCGAAGCCGGCCTTCGTCAGGTCGCCCAACGGGTGGATGTAGACCGACCAGATGCGGCCCTGGAAGACGGCGTAGCGCGCGTCGAGCGCGCGGTCGAAGTTGGCGTGCATCATCTTGAGCAGGTCTTCCTTCGACAGGTCCTTGGCTGAGCCGACGTCGGCCATGATGCGCATGCGGTCGGCGTTTTCGTCGGTCATGACCATGAGCGTGCGGTCGCCGACCTTGAACACCCACCGACCGGGCTGACCCTGCACGGCGTCGGCCACGCCTTCAAGCCACTTGCCCAGCAGCGCGTTGTCGGTCTTGACACGTTTGGGCGCGTCGGCCTTGGCGGGGCCGGGTTCATCCTTCGCCGCGGCTTTCGCTTTGGCTTTGCCCTTGGCGGGCGCTTCGGTCGCCGCGTCCTGAGCGGCGACGACGACGAACGCGGTGAACACGACCGACGTGACGATCATGGCGGTGATCTGCTGCATGGCGTTGCTCCGGCGGGTTGAGCGGAAGGTCGGCTGACGCCGACTGACGACCCCACAAGCTGACGTCGGCATCTTATCACATCAAACGGTTAAACTTCACGCCATGGCCCGCGGCATGCTCACCTCGACCGACGGACCGGTAGTCACCGGGCAGCGGACGCTGCGCGCCCTGATCGCCATCCGCAAAGACAAACTCCTGCGGACGCTGTACGGCCGAGTCGTCATCGCGCGGTCGGTGGCGGAGTCGATGGCGGAAGTGCTGACCGAGCCGCGCGACTGGCTGGTCGTCGTCGATGACGCCCCACCGATCGACCTGCCGCCGCGCGTCGAATTCGCCGAAGCGTCTGACCAGGCGACGCTGCGTCTTGCGTTGTCGATCCCCGCATCGCTGGTCCTGCTCGACGGGCCGGTGAAGGAGAAGGCCAAACTCAGCTTTATCAAAGCGGAAGGCGCGGTGTCGATCCTCGTCCAAGCACACCGTGAAGGCTACCTGTCGGCCGTGCGGCCGATGGTCAAGGCGCTCGAGGCGTTGGGTTACAGCGACGTGCTGCCGCCGCCGGAGGCGCTCGAGGCGTTGTGGACGGCGTTGGATGCGCTGCAGTAGGCGAACACCTGCCACAGAACCCAGCACCGATTCCAGCCGTATGGGCGAAAGTGCAACGTCGAGTCCACTCGACACGTAAGGACTCTCGGCAGGTTGACCACCGTGGGCTACGTGTCAACTTTCAATTGCCGCTTCTGACGTTTCGCTTTTGTCTGTTCTGTAGTCAACGATCCCATGAAGTTCATCAAGCGATTTCGCAAAGCCGTTCGCAGGGTCATCGTCTACGGACTTGGTGTGCCCTTGCTGAATGCCCTGGATTGGCTCATCGCCCGCTTCTCACGCGTGGGGAATCCGGCGGTCTTCGACACCAAGCAGTTCCCCTGGGTAGAGAGACTCGAGGCCGAATGGGAAACGATCCGCGATGAATTGCTGCAGATCATGCCGGACTGGCAACGCGTTCCGAATCTGCAAGACGTATCGCCGGGTCTTTCTTTTTTGACCGGTTCAGACGGCTGGAAGTCCTACTTCCTTTATGGGTACGGCCACTGTGTGCCAAGCCACTGCAAGCAATGTCCGCAAACCGCGCGGCTCGTCGAGAGCATCCCGGACATGAAGACAGCGTTCTTTTCAATCCTCGCCCCGGGGATGCATATCCCTCGGCACAGGGGTGAATACAAAGGGTTGATCCGTTGCCATCTTGGGCTGGTTGTACCCGGCGATCCGGGCGACTGCAGGATGTCGGTTGACGACGAGATGATTCACTGGCATGAGGGTGAATTCGTGGTGTTCGACAACGCCTATCACCACGAAGTGTGGAACGACACGGACAAGCCACGTGTCATTCTGTTGATCGACATCGTCCGGCCGATGCGATTCCCAATGGGTTGGCTGAATCGGCTCATCATCCGCTTGATTACGTGGTCGCCATACGTCCGCGAGGCCAAGAGGAACCACCGGAAGATGGAACGTGGAACGCCTCTGATCAACGGTGCCGCGGCGCAGGGCGCATAGGCTCGTGCATCCCGTTCGAAATAACCAGCACTCACCGGCGGGCGCTGTCGTACTCCGGGTTCACACACTTGTCGCCCCACCGCCGCATGACGGCGCGGAGCGACGCGGCGCTCTCGGGGTATTGGCCCTTATCGTCGGTCTGCTTCATCCAACGATCAAGAATCGCGCGGTGCTCCGCTAGCACCGCCTTGTACTTCGGGTCGCTCGCAAGGTTGACCGTTTCGTCCGGGTCGCTGGCGTGGTCGTACAGCTCTTCGCTCGGCCGATCGGGCGACATGAACCATGCTTGCCGCTTGTTGAGCTGGCCCTGCTTGTAAAGCGACTTGATCGCGAGGATGTGGCCGAACACGCCGCCGGGCTTCAACTCACGGTGGAAGTCCTTGTAGTTCGACTGCGTGTATGGGCGGTCGGTCAGGAAGTTGCGCACGTAGCGATACCGATCCGTGCGGACCGTGCGGATGCGGTCGATCGTGAAGTCACAACGGTCGCGCACGCCGATGACGAAATCGCGCGGTTTATACGCATCGCCGAACAACGTTTGACACTCCATGTGTTTCGGGATCGGAATGCCCGCCAGCGCAAGCGTCGTGCCCGTCACGTCGAGGTTGGCCGTGATCTCCTTGCGACGTGTGCCGGGCGGGACGAGTTTGGGGTTGGCCGGCCAATGGACGATCAGCGGCACGTGCAGCCCGCCGTCGTAGCAAAACTGCTTATCGCGCACAGCCCGCATGCCGTGGTCGCCGTGGAAGATGACGACCGTGTTCTCGCTCAGCCCGTCGCGCTCCAGCGCGTCGAGGATGACACGGACGTCGTCATCCATCGTCCGCGCCGCGTCGTACTGGTACGCAAAGAAACGACGCACCTCGGGGTGGTCCGGGTAATACGCGGGCAGGCGAACGTCATTCGGGTCGGTCGGGTCGGCGCGCTTGCGCACTTCTTTGCCGGCCTGAAGCTGGATCATGCCGAAAAACGGCTGGCCGGGCTTGCGCTCGTTCCACGGCAGCGTCATGTTCGGCCGATAGAAACCGCCGCGCTTGCCCGGGTTCGTGAACATCGCCCTGAGGTCATAGACGAAGTTGTAATCCCACTTGCCGCCGACGTTGAAGGTGAAGTAGCCCGCCTTGCGCAACATCGTCGGTAACGGCTCCGCACCTTCCGGCAGTCGAACCCGCGCACCCTCGACCTGAATCGTGCGGTGCTGGTGCCCGCCAAAACTCGTCGCGTACATGCCGGCCATCAGCGACGATCGGCAGGTCGAACAGACGGGCGTGGGTGTGTAGCAGCGCTCGAACAGCACGCCGTTTCTTGCGAATTTGTCGAGCGTCGGCGTCGCGATGTTGTAGCCGTAACAACCGAGCAGCGGCGACATGTCCTCGGCGTGCAGCCAGAGGATGTTCGGCCGATCGTCGGCGCAGACGGGCCGACTCATCAAACTGGTCAACAGCACAAAGGCGACAACAATGATCAGCAAGTTTCGCATGCGACCATCGTACCAGACGACGTGATCACATTGCGGCAATCTCGACTCATCGCGCGCGGTAGCGCAGGCCGAGATTCAGGATGCGCTGCAATAGCTGCTCGTATGAGATGCCGTCCGCCTCGGCCGATTCGGCGAAGTCTTCGCCATACGCCAACTGCGGATTGGGATTGGCTTCGAGCAGGTAGAAATCGCCGCTTTCGGTCAGCCGAAGGTCCATCCTCGCGTAACCGGACAGGCCGAGGATCCGGTACGCGCGCTTGCACAACTTGACGATGCGCTGCCGCAGGTCGTCGGACAGGTCTTTGGCTGGGCCGGTCTCGACACCGACCTTCTTCTGATACTTCGCGTCCCACTTGACCTTGGCGGTCGCGATGCGCGGGGCGTCTTCGGGCAGGCTCTTGAAGCTCATCTCCCAGACGGGCAGCGTCTGCAAGCGGTCGTTGCCGAGCACGCCGACGTAAAGCTCGCGCCCGTCAATGTATTGCTCGGCGATCGCGGCCGTGCCGACCTTCTTATGGATGAACTGCACACGCTCCGTCAGCGCGTTGTCGTTGTGCACGACCGACGCTTGCGCGATGCCGGCCGAGCCTTCCTCGATCAACGACTTGACGAACAACGGGAACTCAAGCCCCTTCGGCCGACGCACACGCCGCCCGATGGGAAACACGGCGAACTGCGGCACGGGCACGCGGTGGTACGTCAGGATCTTCTTGCTCAGTGCCTTGTCGTGCGCCAGCATCAGCCCGCGCGGGTTGCAACCCGTGTACCGCTTGCGCAACAGTTCGAGGTAAGCCACGACGTGCTGGTCGTACACGGCCTCGCCGTGGAACTCTTCCAACAGGTTAAAAGTGACGTGCGGCTTGAACCGTCGGATAGCTTTGCCGATCGTCGCCAGGTCGGTCGCGACGCCGCAGGGCTCGACGGCGTGGCCGAGGTCTTCGATGCCGGTGACCACGTCGAACTCGGTCTGCCACTCGGCGATCTCTTTTTCGGTGTGACCGTCCAGCGTCGCCGGCGGGACGAGGTCTTCATGCACGAGCACCAGGACGCGGAGCTTTCTCATCGTGGCGTGTGCTTCGGTTGGTGCGTGTGTGAGTTCCAGTCGCCGAACGGCGAAAACGGGTATCAAGCATGTTATTCGTCGGCTCGGTGGCAGGCGCGACTGAAGGGCCGTCCGTGTTTGGATGGGGTTATCGGTCGCGTGTGATCGGGGATCTTCACGATGGGTGGCTGTGAATAAGCGAAGCGTTTCACAGTTCCGCTCATGAAGTGGAGCAGAGATTCCTGTCTGCGGCTTGTTCGAACAGCAGACAGGATGTCTGCCCCACATCTAGTCATACGTCCGTGAAACGCTTCGCTTATTCACAGGCACCCAACAGTGCAACACCCGAAAAAGCACTCTGACTCACAACGCAATGCGGTGCCGCCCGCCGCAGAGGTACGCCATCGTCTGCACGGCCACCATCAGCGTGGTGTCGTGTTGCGTCTGTTGTTCGCCGTTGCGCACGCGGAGTTTGAGTTCCTTGCAGCGGTCGATCATGTCGCGCAGGACCTGGTCGATCGTGTACTGGTACTCGCCCGTCCACTTGGCGACAGCCTCGCGCACCTCGGGTCGGATGCGACGTAAGAAAACCGCGGCCGACTCGCGGCGCGCGTGTTCCGGCTGATCACTGAACAGGCGGCGCAGGTCGCGGTCGTAAAAGTCGGGCCAATCGTCGGCGTAGGTCTCGCGCTTCTTGCGATAGTGTTCGCGCAGCGTCGTCTTGAGTTGGTTCAACGGCTCGATGCGCTGACGCGAACGCACGGGCGGCGTTTGCCCGGCGATGTCGTGCATCAGTTCGTCGACGTACTCGAGTTTGCGCATCGCTCGCCAGCCCTTGTAACGCTGCCGCCAGCGCGACGAGGGGTGCAGCCAGACGGCGAACGTCTCGGCGAAGTCTTCAGCCGGGTGGGCCTGCGCGTACCAGCGTTCGAGGTGGACGACAAAGTCCTTGCTGTCCGGCTTGGGCTGATAGAAGTCGGGGTACGGCTCGGTGAATCGGCCGAACAATTCACGCCAACGCTTGCGGTAGTGCAGGCGGTAGGCTGTGCACACGGCGTGGCCGGCTTCATGCCGCAGGATGCGCATGCACTGGCGTTCGCCGGCGCCCTCGACCTCGATGAACATCTTCTGTTCGAGCCTGGTCAGCCGTTCGTGCCCAAGATAAAACGGCAGCGCGATACCGGGCACGCCGTCCGGGCTGAACCACTCGGACGAGAACCAGACGTGCGGGCGGAGCACGATGTCGTGTTCAGCCAATTCGTCGTAGAGCCGCTCGACGCGAGCCACGACCGGCGCGTCTTCCACGCGACCCAATTCCAAGTCACAGAACCGCAGGTCGAGCAGTTCCGTGTCGCCCAATCCGACCCAGTCATACCGCTGCGCTGCGGGCCGACCGCGCCCGGACGCGCCGTTGCGTTTGGCGTGTCCGTTACGGGTTGTGCCGTTCTTGTGCGTGCCGTTGCGCGTAGGCATGAACTCAACCATCCATGGTCGGTGTTTCAACCTTCGGACCCTCTGAACAACCTCTCCCCTTGGGAGAGGTCGGCGGCTTTGCCGCCGGGTGAGGGTTCACGCAGCCGCGCCCCAGTTCGAACCGGGTCGTTCACTGCGCGGAGCCCTCACCCCAACCCTCTCCCAAAGGGAGAGGGGTTTTCAGAGGACACATTCGACCTTAACGGCAACGTCGGTTTGATTCAAGAGGGCGCGCGACCGAAAAACACATTCGTGTCGTAGGCGATCGTCACACGCCCACCCTCGGCGTGTCGATCGAACAGCGCACGCAGCGCGTCGAGCATCGCCGCGCGTTGCGGCGTGCCTTCGGCCGGCGTGTAAGACGACGACAGTACCCGCCCGCGGAAGCCGTCCCAGTCCAGCACCTGCTCGTTGTCGAACGTCGCCGACTCGTACCCACCGCCATCGAATGCCAAGCTGCGGCGGTCGTGATCAACGCCCTGATGCCGAACCGTTGCGTAATCCGTGCCGTGAGTCAGCAACAAGCGTTCATAATCAACCAGGAACGGCGTGGAATCCGTGCGTCGCGCGTTCCAGATCAGCGCAACGTGGGCGTCCCGCCGACTAATCCGTGCCGCCTCAGCCCGGAACAGGTCAGCATCAAACCAATGAAACGCCTGCGCCACCGTGATCAGATCGACGCTGTGGTCGTCCAGCGTCGTCTGCTCAGCAGACGCATCGACGGCGCTAAACCGCTCGTCACCCGCCAACAAGCGCGCCGCCGCCGCCCGCATCGCGTCGTTCGGCTCGACGCCGAAGACGCGCACGCCGCCCGGCCCGTGCCGCAGCAACAGGTCGGCGAAGATACCCGTCCCGCAACCCACGTCGGCAACCACCGAGCCATCAGCCAAGCCGCAGCGTTCGACCAGCAATTCAACGACCTGCGGCGGGTAGGACGGGCGGGCCTTGACGTAGTCATCAACCCGGTCGGTGAAGCGTTGCGTGGGGTCGGGCGACATAAACCAACTCGCTTCAACGGCTTGCTGCGGCAGGCTTGGATGAGTTATGAAGCGTCTCGAACATCTCCAGCAGCTTCGCGACGATCTTCTCCGACGCGTGTCGTTCGACGTAGTTCGTCCCCAGCCACGTCTCGTAACCGCCCAGGTCGTGTTGACGGGGTGTGGGCAGGTAGCCGAACGAACCGTTGGCCAACTCGATGGTGAAGGTCTGCGCGAATGGGCCTTTCTTTTTCAGCTCAAGCCCCGTCTCCGCGAACGTCTCGAACGGGATGGCGGCGATGCCCAAATCGCCGATGCGGACCACCTGTAGCGGGACTTCGATCACGTCGGGCGCGTTCTTGAGGCGGGCGATGCGCATCGCGTAGATCGGCTCGCGCGAGTGGCGGGGCTTGCCCTCGACCGGCTTGTCCGACAGGTAGCGGTCGAGGTACTCGAGCATCGCCGGCGTTGGGCGACGCACCTTCAGCGGCAGGTCGTGGTAGGCGGCGGCCAGCGGGACCCAGGCCTTGAACTCGACCTTGCTGTGCGCGGCGGCGACACGGTCGGCCACCTTGCGTGCGACCTCCTGCATCTTCTCGTATCGCTCGTACCGCTTGCGCGTCTTGGCGGTGAAGTTGATGTTGTTGATGTCGCCGCTCGTGCCGTTGGAGAGCATGGTCACGAACGCGGGCTTCTGGCCGGCCGCGCCCAGGTGCTTGGCGATGTATGTGGCGAAGTAGCCGAAGTAGTCAGCCGACACGTCGCCCGGTTTGACGCCGCCGACGTAGTGCAGCGAGTAGTTGGCCAGCAGCGCGATCGGCCGACCGTCGACGCTCCGCACCGAGATGAAACTGACCTGCGGGTCGATCGGGCCGGCCGGCTTGTCCAGCAGGTCGCTGCCGCGCGGCGGGTTCATCCGCACGCGGTCGGTCCCACCGAACGGGTTGGCTGATAGTTTGTCGTCCTTGACGAACCAGCGCCGGTTGAACACCTCGCTCGGCTCGTCGACCGCGCCCCAACCGATGTGCGCCGGCTCGAGTTGATTCACCGCGCGGCGGATGCCGTCGCTGATTCGGCTGACCAGGAACTGCTGGTAGTCGGTCAGCTCGTCCTCGCGGACGACCTTGGACGGCCCGCGCGCGGTCGTGGCCGAGTGCGTGTGTGTCGAGGCGAGCAACATGCGCGACGCGGGGATACCCGTCGCCTTCGACGCCCGCTGCTTCGCGTGGTCGAACACGACCTGCGGGATGCCGACGTTGTCGCACAGGACGATCGCCAGCTTCGTCGTCCCGTCGTCGAGCACGAGGCACTTGGCGTACAGCTCGTCGTGGATGTGCGTCGCGGGCATCGGCCGCCAACCGCCGACGATCAACTCGCCCAGCGGCGGGGTGATGTTGCTCATCGATGCGCCGGCTTTGAATGCGCGTTTGTCGTTCTGCGCGGCGGCGGGCGAGTCGAAGCCAAACAAGCCGCTCGACACAAACAAGGCAACGACGATGATCGATTTCACCTGAGGCATGATGTGCGCTCCCGTTAAGACCAAGGGCTCGCCCGCCATTCTACCGGCGCATGGAAAAAGGCTCGACCCCGGTCCACGTGGGTCGAGCCTTAAGTGGGCGCTCCCGTTCGCGGCCTGGGTTCCTGGCAGGCCACGAAGATTGGAGGTGGGCGGGAAGCGCCGTTTGTGATTGCGAATCGATCGGGTGACGAGCGTTCGCGATACTTCGTTACGGGGTCGCGTGCGTCTCAGTTCGAGATGCTGACGCCGATGACGCCAATCACTTCCACGTCGTCGTCGTTGTTCGCGTCTTCCAGGCTGTCGCCGAGGAACAGGACGTTGACGCCGGCCGACAGGCTGGCTTGGCCAAACTGCGCGGGGATCGGCAGGGGCAGGCTCGCGGCCACGCCGACCTGCACGTAGCCGAACGCGTCGTCGTCGTTCTCGCCGACGAAGTCGCCGAGGTCGTCGTCAAACGTGCGGGCCGTCTCGTAGTAATCGCTGATGCTCAGACCGATCGTCACGGGGATCGATACGGTCAGATCCTTCAGCGGGCCTTCCTCGAAGGGCATGAACTCGGGCTCGATGCCAAACTCGAAGTAGATGCCTTCATCCGGGCCGAACGCCGTGTTTTGTGTCTCGAAGGCGAACGTCATGCCGGGGTTGAGCGTGAAGTCGGGGATGCCGAGCGCTTCCCACCACGGCTGATCGTTAAAGCCGATACCGAGCGCCAACTCATGCACCGTCGAGAACGAATCGTTCGGGCTGGTGTAGAACGTGTAGATGATGTCCAGGCTGATGTCGAGCGGCAGGCCGAACGACAGGTAGAAGTACAGGTCGGACTCGTACCACGACTCGGGGTCGACGGTCGCGCCGCCCGACCCACTGGGGCCGTCGTGGAAGCTGTTCCAGATGCCCAGGCCGAACGCCATGCTGTTGATGAAGCCGTCGCCTTCTTCGAAGATCGTCCAGCTACCGTCGGCGTAGGGCTGAATGATGAAGCCCTGGTTTTCCTGGATGATGCCGCGGAAGTAGTAGGCGTTGGTGATGTCGAAGCCGAGTTCCCACGAGAACGCGCTGCCGACTTCCGGCTCCTCAGCCGGCGCCTCATCGGCCTCGGCCTGACCCGTAATCTGGGCGACGACCTGTTCCGGCGTGGTGTCGAGGGTGAGCTTGTCGTCGACCTTGACGTCAGCCAAAGCCGGGCCGGTCACGAATGCCACGACCAACAGGACGGCCGGGCAGGACCACACGATTGAACGTCTGCTGTGCATGCGAATCTCCTAGTGCTTGTTTCCGGTTGTTGAACCTTGGAACCAGGGGCAGGACCGGTCACGCGACCGGGCGATGCAACCCCTATTTGCGAAGCCGATGCCAGTTCGACTTCAATTCACGACCACAGGTATCGATCTGGCGGCGTAAATCAATATTTAGCCAATAGTTATGGGTTGTTATCGGCCTGCAAAGTTTTTCAAGCCCGGACTCGAATGCTCATCAGTCCGACAATCCTGCCCAATTTACGAGCAGGCCGGATACCCCCGTTGCGCGATTCGCAGGCAGGTCGGCTTTTCGCACCGAATCAAGCCGTATGCCCCTGCAAGGGCGATCCAGCGGCCCCCCTTGTTACGTCGATAAGGGTGAAAGCCGAGTCTCCCCCCACCGACCACAAGCCCACCATGAACGTCGACCGCTTCCTGCGACATCACGGCCTGATCGAGAACCCGTTCGCGGCCGAGGAGGCCCGGCACGACCGGGTGTTCGAGCGTTTGGCGGACGACGCCCACGCCCACCCGGACTTCGAAAAGGTGCTCGGCCGAATCGATCGCCCCGCCACGGCCGTGGTGTTCGGCGAGAAGGGCAGCGGCAAGACGGCGATCCGCCTGATGATCGACCGCCGCGTGGCGGAGCACAACGACGCGCACCCGGACGACCGCACGCTGCTGATCACGTACGACGACCTGAACCCGATGCTCGACCGCATCCTGCAAGCCAAGCGCGATCGGCTTGGCTTCCGCAAGTCAGCCAAGGCCAAGCCCGAAAAGCTGCTTGAAGCCGTTCGGCTGGAAAACCACCAGGACGCGATCCTCTCGCTCGGCGTCACGCAGATCGTTGACGAATTGCTGGACGAGTCCAATCGGCAACAGACCCGCGAGCAGGTCAAGAAGATGACGCACGCGCGTCGCGTTGATCTCGCTCAACTCGCGGCGTTGTACGACGATTCGCCCGGCGAGCCGGTCGCTTCGCGCTGGCGTCGGCTGCGGACCAAGCTCAAGACCGGTTGGCGGATCCCCATGCTCTGGTGGCGTCACGTCGCCTCGGCGGTGGGCATCGTCGCGCTCGTGCTCGTGTGCGTGCACTGGGCGATGAGTGACCCGCCCGGCTGGATGCTGCCCAGCACGCTCGTCAGCGTCTGCGCGGCGATCGGCCTGTGGGCTTACTGGTCGGTCCGTCAATACAAGGCGTGGGACCTGACCCGCCGCGTGCTCGACGACATGCCCGGCAGCCGACGCACATCCAACGACCTGCGCCTGATGCTGCTCGACCTGCCGCCACGCGACCTCGTGCCCCGCCCCTGGCCAAGAGAAGACGACCACGACAGCCGGTACCAACTGACGACCAAGCTGCTGAACGCGATCAAGGACATGGGCTACGCCAGCGCGATGGTGCTGGTCGACCGTGTGGACGAGCCCGCGGCTGTGACGGGCAAGCCCGAGCGCATGCGCCCGATCATTTGGCCGATGCTCGATAACAAGTTCCTCCAACAGGAGAAGTTCGGCCTGAAGCTGCTGCTGCCGCTCGAGCTGAACCACCTGCTGCACCGCGAGTCGTCCGACTTCTTCCAGGAAGCTCGGCTCGACAAACAAAACCTGGTCGACCGCCTGACCTGGTCCGGCACAACGTTGTACGACCTTTGCAACACCCGCTTGAAGGCCTGCCTGGGCTCAGCCATCGCAAGCCGCTCGCGGCTTAGCGCCGTTACACCCGCAAACGACCCGACACCTGCACACACTGAAATCGAATCACCCCCGACCATGGGCGACGATGTCGAACTGGGCGACGCGTCACCAGAGGACGCGACCCGTCAGTTCGACGAGTGGTCCACGCCAGACGACGAGAGCGCGGCGATCGAGGTCGAGCAGCCCGTGACGACAGAACTTGAACCGCCAGTCGAATCCCCCGCCGCCCCCCAACCCGCGCCAGCACGCGTCGCGCTCGAACCCCCCGAACCCCCCGAGCCCGCCGGCCAATCCGCGTCGACCGTGCTCGACCTGTTTACCGACGACGTCAACCGCCAATTGATGGTCGATGCGCTCGACCAGATGCAGCAGCCGCGCGACGCATTCAAGTTCCTTTACATGGTCATTCAGGAACACTGCCGCAACACGACGGACGACGACGACGCGTACCACATCCCCAAGCTCACGCTCGAAACGATCCGAAGGCAGCAGGCCCAACGCGTCCAGGACCTGCAACGCGGCGTCGCCCCGGCCTAACAGCCGCTTGCGGCTTAGCGCGACTCCGTCCTGTGTTACGATGCGCCCATGACGCGCGCCGTTGCCTCCACAACTCTCTTCGCGCTCGCACTCGTGTCATTCGCAACGGCGCACGCCGCTGGCGTGCCTCGGCCGAACGCCCTGATCATCACGCTCGATGACAGGGGATACAGCGACCTGGGCTCTTTTCCTCGGATCAAGTGAATATGGGAACGACCATGAAACGAAGCATCACGCTGCTGCTCGCCCTCCTGCTCACCTGCCTGCTCGCACTCGCGACACACGCGGCCGACAAGCCGAACATTGTCATCATCCTGGCTGACGACATGGGTTACGGTGATGTGAAGGCGCTCAACCCGGCGTCGAAGATTCCGACGCCGCACCTCGACAGCCTGGCGCGCGACGGGATGACGTTTCTGGATGGGCATTCGCCATCGGGCGTCTGCACACCGACGCGGTACGGGCTGCTGACCGGCCGATACTGCTGGCGGACGCGGCTGACGCGCGGCGTGCTCGGCGGGTACAGCCCGCCGCTGATCGACAAGGATCGTTCGACGATCGCGTCGATGCTCAAGCGCAACGGCTACCGCACCGGTGCGGTCGGCAAGTGGCATCTGGGCATGACACTGCCGACCAGGCAGGGCAAGCAGAACGACGGCAAGTCCTGGCAGGGCGACCCGGGCATCGACTTTGGCGGCACGATCACCGACTCGCCGATCCACCGCGGATTCGACTACTACTTCGGCGTCAGCGCGTCGCTGGACATGGCGCCGTACGTCTACATCCGCAACGACAAGTTCACGATGAAGCCGAGCGTGCAACAGGCGGCGGTCAAGTTCCCGCACTTCGTCCGCAGCGGCCCGCGCGCAGCCGACTTTGTGATCGACGAAGTGCTCGACAAGCTCACCGAAGAAGCGACCGGCTTCATCGCCAAGGCGTCGAAGGGCGACAAGCCGTTCTTCCTTTACATGCCGCTGACCGCGCCGCACAAGCCGACGCAGCCGCACAAGCGGTTCAAGGGCAAGACGAAGCTCGGCGAGTACGGCGACTTCATCGCGCAGACCGATTGGACGGTCGGGCAGGTACTCAAGTCGCTCGACGACGCGGGCGTGGCAGACAACACCGTCGTGATCTACTCGTCGGACAACGGCTCGTATATGTACCGTTATGACCAACCGCAGAAGGACCACGTCGATGCCGCGACCGTGCAGGGCTATAACGCGTCGAACCACCGCGCCAACGGCCCGTGGCGGGGGACGAAGGCTGACGTGTATGAGGGCGGCCACCACGTGCCGTTCTTCGTGCGTTGGCCCGGCAAGGTCAAAGCCGGCTCGAAGCACGACGCGACCGTCTGCCTGACCGACCTGTACGCGACCTGCGCCGACATCGCCGGCGCGAAGCTCACAAACAAAGAGGCGGAAGACAGCCTGTCGCTGCTGGGCATGCTCGAAGGCGGTAAGGTCCAACGCGGCGCCCCGGTGATCCACCACTCAGCCTCGGGCATGTTCGCGATCCGGGCGGGCAAATGGAAGCTCATCCTGGGCAACGGCTCCGGCGGCAGGCAGGCCCCGCGCGGCAAGCCGTTCACCAAGCCTTATCAACTGTATGACATGTCAGCCGACCCGGCGGAAACGACGAATGTGGCGGACAATCACCCGGACGTGGTCGAACGGCTGACGCGGGAGACCGATCGTCTCCGCAAGGCGGGGCGGAGTGTAACGCGGTGAGCGCGTGCGGTTAGTCATTGGGGAAAAACCAAAACGAACACAACGGCGATAGCGATCTTGATCGCCAGGTAAATGCCTGACGCGATCAGCGCCCGTACGAACGTCATCTTCACAATCCCCCACAACGCCAACGCCGCAACGACCGCGCCCGCGAGTACGGTCCCCAGGATGTAGACCAGTTCGTCGGGCAAGGCGGCGTCGAGAAAGAACTCCGTGCCGACTGACGCCAGGACACAGAGAATCATGTTCCACCAGCCCGGAAACTCGCCCTGTTCCATGACAGCGACAATGATCCCGAGAATCGCAGCGCCCATCAAGATGCCACACATGGTCGAGTCTCCGTTGTGATTTGCCGGATGTTAATCGGAACAGGCGTTGCATGACTGCTAGACGTGTGTTCCCCATTCTCACCCACGGGATCCGATTCGGTAAGCCTCACCCGCCATGTTGAGCGCACAAACAATTCCACGCTCCGGAGTTACCCATGCCCCGCCTCACACTTCTCGCACTCATGCTTGCCTGCGTCGCGGCGTTGACCGCCTGCACGGGCAACGAGATCGACAAGGAGACAGCCTTCGTCTTGGGAGAACCGAGCTTCGAAGGACTCAAGGTCCGCGCGACGCAGCACGGTCCGGCCGCGGGCGGCAAGGACATCCCGTTTTCCATCCGGTTGCGAACGGTCCGAGGGCAAGGGCTTGGGCCCTTTGAACCCGATGGGATCACTGCCCACATCCACCCAGACCTCCCAACGTCGCTGCGCGAATCGGAGCCCGGCCGGTGGGTCGGCCGAGTCAAAGCGCCGCTGCCGCTGGGCGACAACCCGAAACTGATTGTCGACATCGACTTTAAGGCGCCCAATCTAACGAACCTTCCAGTAAACTACCCACTGTTTGTCGATTGATCAGGCACGCCGTCGAAGAAATCGACCTTGCCGGTCTCAAGCGAATACGCCGCGCCGATGACGACCAGCCCGTCGTCACGGATGAGGTCCTTCAACACAGCCGAGCCGTTGCGTAGCTGATCAGCCGACGCGCGGACGTTGGCGCGCACCGCCTGTTCGACCAGCGTGCTTTCGTCGTCGCCCGCGTCGTTTTCGACAAGCGGTTGCACGCTCGGGCTGATGCTCTGGACGATCGACCGCAGGTTCGGCGAACGCACGTCGCTTGGCTGACGCAACTGGTCGATCGTCGCGCGGACGGCGCCGCAATTCGAGTGGCCCATCACGATGACCAGCCGAGTGCCGAACGCCTCGGCCGCGAACTCGATGCTGCCGACCAGCGACGGCGCGACGATGTTGCCAGCCACCCGCACGACGAAAAGCTGCCCCAGCCCCTCGTCGAACACGATCTCAGCCGGCACGCGCGAGTCGGCGCAGCCGAGCACGGCCGCGAACGGTGCCTGCCCGCCGACAAACTCCCCACGCGTCGTGTCATCGACCTGCGCGCAGTTGCCTTGGCGGTCCGAAACGAACCGGGCGTTGCCTTCACGTAACCGTTCCAAGCCTTGCATTGCTGTCAACATGCCCGCATGATATTGCGGTCAGTCACAGACCGACCAATCCAACCGCGTGATCTGTCGGGTGTGCCCGTGAATGAGCGAAGCGTTTCACGGACTTTGAGCCCAACCCGTGAAACGCTTCGCTCATTCACAGCCACCCACGCCTCAACGATGCAGAATCAACCGGAAACACCTCACATGCCAAACCCATCACGCACGTCACTTACCGCCACCGCCCTCGCCGTTGGGCTGCTCTTATTCGCCACCGCCTGCCAGCACCGCCCCGCGCGCGGGCACGGCTCGCGTGACCTGCATCAGCCAAGCAAGCCCGTCACCCTCGCGCGCTCCACCGTGTTCGGCCCACAGTGGCGGGTCGAAAAAGTCACGCTGCGCGGCGGCAAGCAGGAAGGCGTCGAGCTGATCAACATCGACAACGGCTCGATCATCATCACCGTCATCCCGACGCGCGGGCTGAGCATCCTCGACGTGCGCGACAGCAAGACGGGCGACCGCCTGCTCGGCTGGGACTCGCCCGTCCACGAGGTCGTGCACCCGTCGTATGTCGATCTTGAAAGCCGCGGCGGGCTGGGTTGGCTCGAAGGTTTTAACGAGTGGCTCGTCCGCTGCGGCCTCGCGTTCGCCGGCCACCCCGGCACCGACGAGTTCACCACCAACACCGGCGACACCGCCACGATGGACCTGACGCTGCACGGCAAGATCGGCAACATCCCCGCGTCGAGCGTGCAGGTCGTCGTCGACGAGAAGCCGCCCCACCGCATCCGCGTCACCGGCGTCGTGCAAGAGTCCATGTTCTACGGTCCGAATCTCCAACTCGTGGCTCAGGTCTCGACCGAGCCGGGCAGCGACTCGTTCCGAATCAATGACACGATCGCCAACTTCGGCGCGTTCGACCAGGAGTTTCAACTCATCTACCACGCCAACTTCGGCCCGCCGATGCTCGAGCAGGGCGCGACCGTCGTCACCGCGTCGAAGCAGGTCACGCCGATGAACGCGCACGCGGCCAAGGCCGTCAATAACCACGCGACCTACGCCGGGCCGACCAAGGGCTTCATTGAAGAGGTCTACCTGCACGAACCGTACAGCACAGCGGCCGACCAATCGATGGCCGTACTGCGCAATGCATCGGGCGACCGCGGCACGAGCGTGCGCTGGTCAACGGCCGAACTGCCCTACCTGACCGTCTGGAAAAACACCGCCGCCACCGAAGACGGCTACGTCACCGGCATCGAGCCGGCCACCGGCTACCCCTTCAACCGCAAGGTCGAACGCAAGTTCGGCCGAGTCCCCAAACTCGCCCCCGGCGCGTCGCGCACCTTCACCCTCGACTTCGCCGTCCTCCGCGACAAAGCCGCCGTCGACTGGGCAACCGGCGAGGTCAACGGCATCTCAGCAGGTCGGCCGACGACGTTGAATGATGAGCCGCCGGAGATTGGGGATTGATAGACTGGATTTGGTGGATCGACACATAGGTCAGGTCGTTTGACCTGACACGGCACGCCCTCTGCAATCCAGTGTCAGGACAGGGTGCCCGTGAATGAGCGAAGCGTTTCACGGATCGGCACATCCAACCCGTGAAACGATTCGCTCATTCACAGCCACCCGCCGGTGAGCCAAGTTGATGCATTGAGTTGCCATGAAGGCCTGAAAGGCCGACCCGACGAAAGCCCAGGGCGCAGCCCTGGGTGGTGTGCGGTCCCGCGCTCTTGAGCCCTGTAAGGGCGACACGAAATGTCGTATTCGGGCCGCCCTTCTAGGGCTTGACGCGCGCTGCACGCCGATCACCCCGGGCGCTGCCCTGGGCTTCCATCGGGTCGGCCCGTTGGGCCTGACTGTGATGCGCGGTCAAACCAATCCGTAGCCCGAACCGTCACTTCGGTATCATTCAAGATCACCTGATCCAACCGTGCGACGAGCCAATGCCGTTGAAGTCACTGACTCAGAACAAGCTAACCACGACGGCGATCGTCGCGGGGGTTGCACTACTCCTGATTGCCGGGCTGTTGTCGTTGTGGTGGCGCGTCAAAGAACGTCACGACAAACGAATGCAAACAGTCGCCGCCCAGCAACGCGCCTTGGCTCACACTCGCGCGATGGCTGACGAAATGATGGGTGTCATCAAGACCCGACTGATACTGTCAGACAGTTGGAGCGAGGCGCTCGGCGCGTTAGACGCGGATCTCTTTGTCAAGAATCATCCGGACCGAGCGAAAGAGATGGCCGATCGGTTGGTCGCCGCGCTGGAATCAGGCGGTCATCTGCAAGGTAAACCAGATCAACCTTTGCAAAACGTTGACCAGCTCCTCGGCGAGTTGGATGATGGCAATCCGACGCCGAGTGAACCGGAACACACGTGGCGTTCGCTCAAGGAGTTCGTCGCCGCGTACGAGCGGCTGGGCAAGCCGACGCGCCTGGAGATGACCGACTACTGGGGCAAGCGGTTCCGCGGCGTCGTGCGCGACGACGTGCTCATCGGCATCGGGAGTTGCGGCGCGAACGGGCGTTGGGAGAACGGCGAAGGCGACGACATCGTGCGCGGCATCACGCCGGCCGGCTATCAGTTTGCCGAGACGCAGAACGAGCGACTACTGGCGCGTTACAAGCGCACGATAAATGAAACAATCCCCGTGCGGTAGCCCTTCGTCGCGCTCGACGCTTCGGAAACGCCCATGTCAACTCGCAACACCGCAAGTCTGCTCGGCGCCTTGGCCCTGCTTTGCGGCTGCGTTCCATCGACAATCACACATCCGGGCGATCAACTCACGCCCGTGTCGCGCCTCACGTTGCCTGAGTCGGGATTGCGCTTTGGCTATATCGACCCGACCGGCTCGCTGGTCATCCCTTGTGAATTCATCGAAGGGCAGCCGTTCAGTGAAGGACTGGCCCAAGTCCGCTTGCGGGATCGTCGCCTCGCGTATATCCGCGCGGACGGTCAAGTCGCGTTCACGCTGCGGGAGGACGTTGTTTACGCGGGCTTGTTCAGTGAAGGGCTCGCGGTCGTGAACGTTGGAGGCACGCCCGGCGAGATCGACGATCACAACGTCTACGATGGCAAGTGGGGGTACATCGACCGCAGAGGCCGCTTCGCCATCGAGCCGCGTGCGTTACCGTTCACGGAATACGACGCGCGCATCGGCGAGTACATGCACTTCAAGTCACACTTCGCGGACGGACGGGCGCTCACGCCCGTCGATGGCGGCTGGGGCTTCATCGACCGCGAAGGCAAGTTGATCATTGCCGGTCCCTACGAGCAGGCGCAACCGTTCCACCGCGGCGTCGCGCAGGTCAGCTTGCGGTTGTGGGAACGCCGGTTATCGCCGAACACCACCGAGTCCGGCTCGCAACACCTGGTGATCGACCCAACCGGCCGCGTCCTCTGGGCCGACCCGCCCGCCAACCACGTCCCGCCACCGGACGGGGCCGAGGTGTTTGCGCAACCGGTCAAGCCGTAGGCCGCTGGCCGATCACGTTGCCCGGCACTCACTTGTCATCGAGCGAACAACCGCCGGGCAACCTGCCCGGCCTACTCGATCACTCCCCTTTGATCAGCGCCTGTAGTTGCTGCTGAGCCGCCTCGAGATCGTCGTCTTCGGCAAATAGTTCCGCCAGTTTGAAGCGGATCAGACGGCGGATGGCCGGGTCCTTCGTGTCAGCCCTGGCCTGTTCCAACAGCTTGATGGCGTCGCCCGGCTCTTCGACAAACTCGAAGACGCGCGACAACGCCAGCGACGCCGACGCGACCTTGTCGTCGGCCACCTCGCGCATCGCGACGGCCAACTCGAGGCGGACGTGTTGCAACTCCAGTTCCATCCGCTCGACTTCCAAGTGCCTGTGGTGCATGTGCAGTTCATGCTCTTCGTGCTCCGCTTCGTCGGCTTCTTCGGCCGCGTCGTCGAAGTCGTCGTCCTGAAGGTTCAGGACAAACCGATCGTCACCAGCCTGCGGCGCTTCCGGGGGCTGTGAGGCTTCCGGCGGCGCGGCGGTGAGCATGTCGCCTGAATAGACGAACAACGCCACGAGTAAAACGGCCACAACGACGGCGGCGGCGCTGGCGATCGGACGGTTTTTCATGATTCCGACTCCTGGGTGAGAGGTGTGGGGCACGAGACACCCCGCAGTTTAACCTGACTTAGAACCGGTTCGGGTGCCACTGGCGGCTTGCCCGCCAGTGTGACTGCCGTTCGTACTGGGCACTGGCGGACGAACCGCCAGTGGCACGCGATAGCGGGCGCGCACGATTCGTCGCCAACGCGTGGAAACTTCATTCGGCAAACACCTGCCCGGCCAGTCGTTTACACATCAAACGTCGCCGTTCATGCGCACACTTGGTGACTCTCACCCCCGGGTTGATGCACTGCGCGATCGGACCATCTCGACGGACTCGCACCACGTGGCGTGCCCTGACACGCAACGGTGTCAGGGTCGTGTCTACCCTGACACGGAATCGGCCCTGGCGGGCTGGGAATGGGGTCTGGCGTGTCGGGGTGACACGCGTACGGCTGAGGCACAAACGATTGACAAATAGACAGTTAAGTCCCATTTTGCTGAACCCGGGGGAGGATGGATCCCGCCAACCCGCCACGGGCCGGTTCCGGAATCGGGCCCCGTCTTCGTGCCACGACCGTGTCGGCCGTGTGGACCACCCCTGCCCGCCCGCACGGCCGACACGGCCGTGGCACGAGGATTCAGCGGCGTGCAGGCCGCGAACGGGATTGCGGGGGCGGGCCGTATCATGGGGGATTCCATGGTCAATCATGGCTGTCACACGAACCACAGTTTCACGGAGTTGATTCATGACACGCACGCTGATTACGCTGTTCGCCCTGACGTTGACGCTGACGCTGTCGGCCCCGCTCGGCTGGGCGGAGAACTGGGACAATTGGCGGGGGCCGGCCTGGAACGGCTCGTCGCCGGAGACGGGGCTGCCGACGAAGATCGGCAAGGACACGAACGTCAAGTGGAAGGTCGAGTTGCCGGGCAGCAGCGCGTCGACGCCGATCATCCACGGCGACCGCGTGTTCGTCTCGACCGTCGTGGACAAGACACACAAGTTGATGGCCATGTGCTTCGACCGCAAGACGGGCAAGCCGCTGTGGTCGCATGAGATCGGCGTGGGCGAACCGACGGACAACCGGGCGAACAAGGCTGCGCCGTCGCCGACGACCGACGGGAAGCACGTGGTCTACTTCTACGGCACGGGCGACCTAGTCGCGTTTACGGTCGACGGCAAGCCGGCGTGGCGGCGGAGCATCACGCGGGACTATGGCGAGTTCTCGTTCCTGTGGACGTTCAGCTCCAGCCCGATCCTCTACAAGGGCAAACTGTTCCTGCCCGTGATGCAGCGCGATGAGCCGGTGCGCGGGCGCGGCAAGCGTGGGGCGGAGTCGTTCCTGCTGGCGATCGACCCGGCGACGGGTAAGAACGTGTGGCGCATCATTCGGCCGTCAAATGCGCGGGCCGAGTCGCTCGAAGCGTTTACGTCGATGATCCCGTACGAGGGCGCGGGGCGGAGCGAACTGCTCGTCGCTGGCGGCGACGCGCTGACAGGGCATGACCCGCAGACGGGCAAGGAGCTTTGGCGATGGGGCACGTGGAACCCGTCGCGGATCGGGCATTGGCGGCTGGTGCCGTCGGCCGTGGCGGGCGGCGGGGTCGTGTTGGCCTGCGCGCCCAAGGGCGACCCGGTTTACGCGGTCAAGACCGGCGCGACCGGTGACGTCTCACGCAACGGCGGGCTGGTCTGGAAGTCGGAAGACCGCAACGTCTCGAGCGATGTGGCGACGCCGCTCTACTACATGGGCAAGTTTTACGTGCTCAACGGCGAACGCAAGGCGCTGTCGTGCGTTGAGCCGAAGACGGGCAAGGTCGTCTGGCAGCGCGAGCAGTTGGGCCGATCGATCTACCGCGCCTCACCGACCGGCGCGGACGGCAAGATCTACACGATCAACCACGCGGGCCACGTAACCGTCTTCGACGCCAAGACCGGCGACACGCTGCACGAAACGGAACTGGGCAAGAGCGGGACGAACCTGGTCCGCCCGACGATCGCGGTGAGCCAGGGGAACGTTTACGTGAAGGTGGACGGGACGTTGTATTGCTTCGGGAAGTGAAGTCGATTCAACCGCGGATAGCGCGGATGACGCGGATTTGGGGTCATGACGAATGTCGAACTTCAAATGTCGAAAGAAACTCGAATGTCGAATGACGAAACAAGACTGACAATCGAACGACGCGGCACACACCGTCGTGCTTCGCCATTCGTCATTGATTCGACATTTGACTTTCGACCTTCGACTTTAGACCCGTTCCATCCGCGCCCATCCGTGTCATCCGCGGTTAATCCGGGTCACGCGATGACTTCCGGAATCACCCGTCCGTGCACGTCGGTCAGGCGGAAGTCGCGACCCGCGAAGCGGTACGTGAGCTTCTCGTGGTCGAAGCCGAGCAGGTGGAGCATGGTGGCGTGCAGGTCGTGGACGTGGACGGGGTTTTCCTGGGCGCGGAAGCCGAACTCGTCGGTCGCGCCGTACACCGTGCCGCCCTTGACGCCGCCGCCATGCTCCACCTGCTCGGCTTCGACCACGAGAAGCTCACGTACCGCTTCGCGGGTCGCG
>JANQSF010000097.1 GCA_028284155.1 Phycisphaeraceae bacterium | reverse complement strand
GGTCATGAGTTGTCCCGGCGGCAACCCCGCCTCCGCCGCGGCGCGGGCGTACACGCGGCAGGCCGCGGTCACCAGGGCCGGCCCGATGCCGTGGCCCGTCACGTCGCCCAACACGACCACGAGCCGACCGTCATCGACGTCAAACCAGTCGTAATAATCGCCGCCGGTCTCGTCGGCCGGCCGATTCCACCCGGCGATCTCGAACCCCGGAACGTCGGGCGGCGCGTCGGGCAGCAGCCCTTGCTGGATCGACCGCGCCGTCATCAGGTCGGCACGCATGCGGGCGCGGTGATCGGAAGCGACCCGCCGCTCGGTCAGGGCGGGGATCAGCAGCAACGGCACCACCGCGAAGCTGCCGACAAATGTCTGAACGAGCAGGATGCCTTCGGTCGGCCCGTACTGCGCGAAAAACCCGTCGCCCTCCAGGTCAATCTGCGTCGCCGCGATCGACATGAGCACGACCGCCACCGACGTGCCGTGCAGGCCGAGCCGGAACGACGCCCAGACGAGCGGGAACAGGGCGAGGTACTCGACGGGGTAGTCGTGGATGACCGGGATGGCCAACAGCGTGATCGCGCCGAGCACGCCGGCGAGTTCAAGCCACCATCGCGTCCCGAGACGGTGTGGGTCGGTCTTGGACCAGGCGATCACGCACGGTGTGACGATGAGCATGCCGACGGCGTCGCCGGTGGTCCAGGTCAGCCAAAGCGTGGCGTAGTTGGCGGGGTCGTTTGCGCCGATGAGCGTCAGCCAACCGGCACCGATCGCCGCGTTGAGCGCCGGCGCCAGCACGGCTGAGATCAGCACGAACACCGCGGCGTGGCGGACGGTCTGGAACGGGTCTTTCGCGACGCCCATCCGTTGCAACGGCAAGTAAGCCAAGGCTGGCAATATGCACGCCAGCACGATGTCTGCCGCCGCGATGGCCGCCATGTTCCACGACACCGGCTCGAGCGCGACGCCGGACGCCGAGACGTCAATGCAGTTATCGACCAACGTCGCGACCGCCACCACGCCGAGCGCGCGCAGACCGAACAACATGACCAACGCCAGCCCCAGCCCCGCGGGCGGCCAAAACGCGGTGATCCCGGCCGCCTGCGTCGAAAGCGGTTCGCTCAACTCGGTCAGCGCGACATAAGCAACCGTTGCCAACACCGGCCAACCGGCGTAGCGCCATCGCGGGCGTTGGCTTGAAGGGTGATCGGAACGCATCGTCGGCCCAGACACGGGGCAAGATCCGAAAGGCACGCATTATAAACAAGTCAGATCGGCGACGAGTCCGACGCGGTGTCATCTCCGTCGTCCTCGCTCTGATACGTTTTGGTCTTGCCGCAATCTGTGTCGTTTCACACATCCAGTCCCGTAGTCCTGTAGGGTGGGTTGAGGCCCGGCGATACCCACCATTGAGACGTCCATCCGTGCTCGTGCGCCGCGGTTGCGACACACGCGAAACGGTGGGTATCGCCGGGCCTCAACCCACCCTACTCGCTGCCCACCACAGTTAAGGTGGATGATCCGAGTATCGCAGGCAGTGCCCAGGTCTGGCCTGCGCCCCGTTGGGCAACCCGTGTATTGAAGCCGACCTGTTCTAACCGACGTGTCAACATGCCTTGTCCGAGCCGGATTCTGTGAATCCGATCCGCCCAAGCGGCTCCATGCCGCGCGGGAGGACACGGCTTGAGGACGGCAAATCGGTGTCGCTAACGCTTTCATCCTTCTCGCCTTCGAGGCTCGTCGGATGATCGGCCTCACAGATGCCGGCTCGGATAAGCGAGTGCGTGCGGTTCACGGCGTTGCCCGTTCGGGCGTGCGAACAGTGTGTGACGTGCCATGTAAGTCGCGGTCAGAGTAGTGAATCCGGAAACTCGCCGACATGGCAGACATGATCTGCTCCCGCCGCTTGGTCGGCATCGCACGGAAGCATGCATGAGTTGTAGACGATCTGTTCGCGTCCAGGATTGATGGCGTGTGGAGGGAATCCAAACTTGTTTGCATACTCCGTCGCAACATCGATACCCCATGCTTTCGCTTCATCTTCCGACTTGGCGTAGACAACGCAGGAGAAGTGGTAGTCCGAGATCCCGATGGCGCAACCGGTCAGGTTGCTAACGACATACAGATAAGGAAGTGGCTCAGGCATCAGTCGACTCGGCTGCTCAAAGTTGAGGGACAACTGGTGATGAACTTGATTGGCCACGTTCATGTGCCCGCGCGTTATGCAGAGACTGCGGGCAAGTTATATCGAGCTTTTGCGGTCAATCCCTTGTCGGGCGTTGTGATCCTGGACGGGTGTCGGAGTCGGGTTATGCGACGACATTCGGTACGACGCTGCCATCGGGCTTGTGGCGAACGACCCAGTCGCAGCATCCTGTATTGGGTTCGGGCGCGCGATCCAGATTGACAAGATGAGCGGAAAGCTGAACACGACTGCGACGGCACAGGTATGAATAAGGCGACGCCCGGGGCGTACTTGATTAGCTTCTACACAACCCCTGACCGGTCTTCGATGTATCGCCGCCTTCGTCACACGATCGCCATTGTACTTGCCGTTTTGCTGGCGAGTCTTGCCGTCGTCTGCGTGGTTGCGCACGTTCGTCCCTTGAGTTGCCGGATCGGAGGTGTGATTGCAGACTGTGATGATGCGTCGGTCACCGTGAGGACATACCCGCGTTGGATCTTCGCGTATGACGGATTGGCACTTGATGCATTGAAGTGGAGTCGTCCACGGGTTCGCGTCCTCGACCTTGGCTTGATTGACGTGCGGTATGAACGATGGGGTGTGCGGCGGTTTTATCGGGTAAGTGTTTCGCACGCGGCGTTGTTGTTTGGGGTGACCGCGTTGTGGATGGGGTGCTTCCTCGCGCCACGTCTGCGGGTGTACCGGCGAGTGCGTTCGGGGCGCTGCGGGCGGTGCGGTTATGACCTGCGCGGGATTGAAACCGGCGGTTGTCCCGAATGTGGGTCGGCCATGAAACGCAACGAGGCGGGGCGGTGACTTCGTATGTCATACATCGTCTTGATTGCGTTCACTTCCCGTCACGCCCCACCTCTCGCCAGAGTCGGACGCCGTCGTACCGGCTGGCAGTGGCCAGCGTTTGGCCGTCAGGCGACCATGCGATGGCGGTGATGCCGCTTTGTTGGCCGACCAGGCTGTGTATGTGTTTACCGGTCTTGGCGTGCCAGAGTCTGACGGTTTCGTCGCCGCTACCGCTGGCGAGCGTTTGGCCGGCGGGCGCGAACGCCAGGGCGTAGACGGCGCCGCGGTGGCCGGTCAGGGTCGCGCGTTCTTGGCGGGTGGGCAGGTCCCAGAGTTTGATCGACCAGTCGGCGCTTCCGGTGGCGAGCGTTCGGCCGTCGGGTGAGATGGCCACGCTGAGCACCGGTTCGTCGTGCGCGGCGATGGTGTGCTGTAACTCGCCGGTCCGCGCGTCCCACAGTTTGACTGTCCCGTCCCAACTGGCCGACGCGACGGTTTGGCCGTCGGGTGTGAAGGCCAATGCCCACACGGCGTCGGTGTGGCCTTTGAGCACGGCGACGGTTTTGCGCGTGGCGACATCCCACAGTCGAACAGTGTTGTCGGCGCTGCCGGTGGCGAAGGATCGGCCATTGGGGGAGAAAACGACAGAGGTGATCTTGTTAGTGTGACCTGTGAGCGCATGGGGCGCGGCCTTGCCGGTCGTGTCCCACAGCCTCATCTTGCCGGCCGGCTTGTTGTTGTTGCGCGACTGCGCGAACTCGGTGCCGCCGGCGTAGACCAGCCAACGCCCGTCCAGCGACCACGTCACGGCTGCGCAGTGGTTGCCCAGTGCGGTCAGCGGCGGCTTGATCAACTGTCGCGTGGTGAGGTCGACCCGTTCAGCCTTGCCCGTCCAGGTGCCCAGCGCGAGCGTTCGGCCATCGGGTGAAAAGTGCATCGCCAACGCGGCGTTGTGCTTCTTGAAATGGGTCAGTTCGTGAAACGGCGTCTGCGTGGCTCGCTTCGGTTGAGCGTCGTCGTAATCGGCAGCACGCAGCGACGCGCGCACCAGCACGCGGTCGTTGCGGGCCACGACGTGGCCGTTGGCGTACGCGGGGTGCGACCACGCGACCGGGTCGCCCGCGCGGTGGCCGGCGGTCGGCTCCAGCAGCAGCGTTCGGCTTGTCGAGACGAAGCCCTTCGGCGTGAGTCGGCCGAGCAGCAGTTGGCCGCGCTGGTTGAACATCAGGACCCGGTCGCCGACCGGTGTGAAGTGCGCGGTTCCCAACGCCCCATCGGCCTGCGCGTCGTCGACCTGCCAAACCAACTCGCCGTCGGCCATCGTGTAGCAGCCCAGTTGGCCGCCGGTCGAAACGGTATAGAAGTGATCGCCGATCACCACCGGCGTGCCGAGCATGGTCGACGCGCCGGCCCGCGTGCGCCACACCGTCTCGGCTGACGATTTGTCGGCGTGCAGTTGCACGACCCGCGCTCCGCGATTCCAGCCCATGACAAACAGCAGCTTGTCGCCGTGAAGAACAGGCGAAGCGATGACCTGCGCCGCGTCGAAGGAGGTCTTCCACTTCTCCTGCCAGTACACGTCGCCCGTCGCGGGGTTGAGCGACACAATGCCGTCGGCCGTCCAGACGATCAGTTGCCTGCGCCCGCCGGCGGTGACGACGACCGGCGCGCTGTACGCGGGCTCGTCGTTGAGCGCGGCCCACCGTTGCCGGCCTGTGTGTCGGTCGAACGCGACGACACTGGCGGCATCGCGCCCGCCGACGCAGACGATGACCAGGTCGTCTTCAATGATCGGCGCGGCGCTCGCGCCGTACCGCGGGATGCGCGCGTCGTACTCCGCGGCCAGATCAATCTGCCACACGGCCTTGCCCGTCTGCGCGTCGAGACAACACAGGTCGCCCTGCGTGCCCAGCGTGTAGACCCGGCCGTCGTGCACGGTCGGCGTCGCCCGCGGGCCGTTGCCGTACTCCATCTGCGCGTAGTCAGTCGGATACGCGTGCGTCCAGACGCGCTTGCCGGTCGCTTCGTCGAAACACAAAACGCGTTCGCGCTCGGGGTTGAGCACGAGGTCGGTGACATATACGCGACCGTTCGCGACGGCCGGGCCGGCGTAGCCGCGCCCGACCCGCACGCGCCATCGCACTTTCAAACCGGTCGCCGGCAACGACCGGACGACACCGTTCCCCCGCCAAACGCCGTCGCGCTGCGGGCCGCGCCACTGCGGCCAATCGTCCGCATGCGCGACGTCGACGGACGCACACAGGCAAAGCGCCGCGATACCCCCGACGATTAGCACGACAGCTTGGCGTTGCTTGTGAAAGGTCATCCCAGTTCGCGCGAGGTCACGTCACCGCAAGGGTGAAGTCACACCTGCGCGTGAACGACCGAGCGATAGGATACCAGCGCGATTACCGGTAGGCGGTCAGCCTTACGACCCCGACTCAAAACTATGCCCGAACACCGCGATGCGGAATCGTTTCGTTTTGGCGTCGTACTTCGTGTAGACCTTGCCCTTCCAGCCGGGCTTGAGGCGGGACGGATTGGCTGGGCCGGGCTCGGGGATGGGGCTTTGGTCGTCGTACGACTCGATGTGGATGGTCTGCCCCTGCTTCACGTCCTGTCCGGTGCGCGTCACGGCCGTGACCTTGACCGTGTAGACGATCGTCACGACGGAGCCCTTCTTGCCGGTCTCCTTGACTTGTCTAACTTCGACGTTGAAGACATCGGGCGCGCGGTCCTTCAACTTCTTGACCGTGCCCGGGGCTAAAGCCGCGTCGGCTGCGGGCGGGCCGGCGAGGAGGAGCAGGGCGGTTGTGAGGACGGCGAGGGTGGGTCGGTGACGCATGTCGATTCTCTCGGGGACGCGGGGTATTCCACTTTACAGGTCGGCAGGCGGGCGGGAGGTTCAATCCGGTCGGCGAATTCCCAGTGATCGAATCTTGAACGCAATCCCGGCGCGCGGACGTGCGAGTCTCCGCGCGTTGACCCGATCAATGGAACACCCTTGGCGCCCGCTCTTCTCGGAGTGTCCCGCCGATGATCATGGCCGCGGTGAACAGGACAAGGTCCTTGACGAGGTATTGGCCCTCCGGCGTGGGGATGAGCGGGTTGCCGTCGGTGAAGCAGACGTCGGGCAGGAGGATGAAGGCCAGCAGCGTACCGGGCAGGCGGATGGTCAGCAGCATCAGGCCGAGGCGGTTCAGCGGTCGGATGAGCAGGCAGAGGCCGATCGCGACCTCCCACCAGCCAAGGATGGGGACCATCACATCGGGGTCGCCGAAGTAAATGGTGTGGGCCAGCAACGACGTGGTGGTCTTGTAGCCGAACGGCTTGAGCAGGCCGAACCAGACGAACAGGACACCCAGGCCGACGCGGTGCGCGACGTGGCCGTACGCCTCCATCCATTGTCCGACGCGGCGGTCAAATCGATCGAGGGTGGGAGAAGCCATGCGCGATCATATTGGCGCGTCGGCCCTTCAACGCGGCTTCAGGGGTCGGGGTCAGCATGTTCGGCGCAATCGGGGAATCCTTGGTCGTGGGGCGGCCAGGCGGGCGTTGGGCGGCGTGGTGATGACGGGGTACGGCGGTCGACAGCCCGCAGGGTTGCCGTGGGCTGTGGGGTCGGTTGCCAGGCCGGTCGATCGGCAGAAGTTGCACGGATCGGCCGGCCATTGATTTGGGTACGTATAATATGTATACGTATTGATGGCCGCCCGCCCCGTGTGTCGCGGGCAACCGGTCGGCCGCGCAACCGGACCCCTCGATGGAGACGCAACCATGACCAGACGTTTGACCTTCGCCATCGCGGCCGCCGCGATCGGCGGCGCCATGTTCATCTCGGCCGACGCCCAGGCCACGACCTGCGGCCGAACGGGCTATTCCAGCTACTCAAGCCACTACCGCCACCACAGCGGTTACTACCACCGGCCGCGCGTCGTGGTGGTGCACCGTCCGCACTACGTCCACCACCGGCCGCGTTACACGCATCACTACCACCATCATCGCCGTCACTACACGCCGCGGTATCACCGCCCGTACTACCGTCGGCCGACGTACTGCCGATGATGTCGTTTGCGACACGTTCGGCCGACGCGCGCTCCGGTGCGTTCGGCCGACCTGTTGTGATGAGAACTTGACCGGGGCGCCCCGGCCGACCCGCGGTGGGCTGACCCACATCCGCGGTCCGGATGCGCAACACTCGATTAGACCTTCGGCCGGCCGTTTGTCGCGCCGCGGCGCCCCGATTCATGCTCGTTCATGTTGATTCTGCACGGTCCGGTTCGATACGGGCATCTCGATGTCAATTTGGGTGGACTGGGTTGCTTGGTGGGCACCAGACAAGTTTTTCTCACATTTGGCGTTGGATTCCGACGCTTTCTGTGTTATAGTCCAACCCTCGGGAGATCGCTATTTACATGTTGTGGAGGAATGGAATGAATCTTCGGATGCGAAACTCCGGCCTGATGCTGTCTTGTTTGGCCGCGGTGTTGGTGCTGGCGTTGTCGTGCGCGACGCAGCGCGCGGCGGCGGTCACGGTGAACGACGGCGGCATTCATGACGTGCCGCCGGAGTTCGGCGGGCTGATTGGCTCGCAACTCGACATCAGCAACAGCAGCACGGTGAACCTGAACAGCGGGGGCTCGGTCGTTCGCTCGGCTTCGGGCGGTGGCATCTCCCGAACAGGCGTGCGCATTCTCGACTCGGACAGTCTCTTGACCATGCGCAGCGGTTCGCTGGTGGACATCGACACGACCGGCGGCTCCGCCGAGTCCATCGGCATCCGGGCGAGCGGCATGTTCGAGATCGTGGGCGGGCAGGTTTCCGCGTTCGCTCAGGGCGGCGCCGCGGACGGCTACGGTCTGATTGCCCAGACAGGTTCCAAGATTCGGATCAAGGGCGGCACGATTACGGGCAGCGCGTCGGGTGGTGGCTCATTGGCTTACGGTGTGCTGGTCAATGGCGGCATGGTCAACATCATGGGCGGCAATATCGTCGGTTCGGCCAGCGGCGGCGGAGCCACAAGCCGCGACCTGCGCGTGACGAACGGCATGGTCACCATCTTCGGCTCGGACTTCAACCTGCCGTTTGGTGAGGTCGTCCCGACGAGCGGCAACATCACAGGTCTCGTCGGCGGGGAGAACGTCAACTTCTCGTTCTCGCGGACGGGCAGTGGCGTGATTGTGCTTCAGAAGGCCGTCCCCGAGCCCGCGACGGCGTCGTTGGCGTTGCTCGGCCTGGGTGGGCTGGCGATGCGGCGGCGACGCAAGGCCTGAGCGAACAGACCAATCTGATCAGAAACAGAAGCCCCCGCGCATCATGCGACGGGGGCTTTCTCTTGCGCAAGGTTTGTGTGGATCGTTGACTCCGCGGCCGAGCCGTGGGCGTGGAGTACGTAGGGTGCGCTTCAGCGCACCACAGCATTCGGATCGTCATCCTCAAGTCGCGGTGCGCTGAAGCGCACCCTACGTGTTTTCACTTCTGATTCCATTCACCAAAGTCCAGTACGTTACCGAGTGATACGATCGCGCCGCTGGGTGCTTTGGCGGACCAGTTGGAGCAGGGCGGGCCGGGGCCGACACCGAAGGAGACCTGGTGCACGCTGCCGTCGCCGCTGACGTAGTTGCCCGACGCGTTGGGGTGCCACGTGCCCAGTCGATTGATACTCGTGTGGCCGAAGTCGATGCAGCACGGCGCGTTGTTGATATGGAAGGCCGGGTCCTCCTCGACCAGCACGGGCGTGGACACCCGCTGCGTCGTGCCGTCAGCCGGGTCGGTCACGACGGCGGTGGCCGGCAGCTTGGGCAGGCGGGCGCCGGGGAAGGCCTGGATCATCGAGTAGTCAAAGATGCCGTTGCTCCCCTCGCCGCTGGCGAACGCGATGAACGGCTGGGCCGGGCAGCGCACGAGCTTGCGCACCGCGTCTTCGCCGAGGTAAGGGACGAGCATGCCCGGCTCGCCCGCGGCGTAAGGCTGAACGGGCGTGTCTTCGAGCAACTCCTGCCCGAAGATCGACCCCTGCCCTTCACGGCCGGGCCGCGTCCACGGCGGGCTCCACAGGCCGGGCAATCGGTTCTCGTGGTCCTGGGCTGAACTGACCATCGCGCTGCCAAGCTGCCGGAACTGCGACCGGCAAGAAAGGTCCCGCCCCGTCGCCCGTGCTCGGCCGAGCGCGGGCAACAGCAGGGCGATGAGCAACACGATCAGGCTGACGACAACGAGCAGTTCGATGAGGGTGAAGGCGTGCCTCCGATGTGAACGTGTGTCGTTCATCGTCATGTCGGAAGTATACCGCGACAGCACATCCCGCCACGACGATCCGGAATCAAGCGAAGCCGGGCCTTTCCGAAGGCCCGGATCGGATTCGAACTGCCCCACACGACGATCCGGGTCTGCGGACAGATCCGGCTTGTTAGGATGATGGACGACCTGCCGACGTCGCGAGTGATGAGCACAAATGTCTATGCATGAATAAGGGTTGATCGATGTCAACACTCACCGCCGTTGCCATAACCCTCTGCCTCGCCGCGCCCCCGCGCAACCTGTCAACGACCATCGACCGCACCGGCCTGCCTTACCGCGTGCACGTCTTCGAAGACTACGAGACCGACATCGAGAAACGCTGGTGGCTGCGCGGCACGCCCGTGACCGATGTCGTGCCGCCTTCGTCGTCGAAGTCGGTGTCGAACAAACGGGCCTGTCGCGCGACGATGACCAAAGACTTCGACCGCAAGATGGGCGACCAGTCGAAGATGTACAAGGCCGTCATCTTCAACCCCGTGCCCGGCCCGCCGATGGGCAAGTCCACCCGCTTGAGTTTCCGGTACCGGCTCAAGGGCACCGACACGCTGCGTGTGCAGATCTACAGCCTGAGCAAAGGCTACCACCGCCACCTCATCCTCAAAGACCTGCCGCAGGGCAAGTGGCGGGACGCGACGGTGGACATGACTAAGGCCCGTCGGCCGGACGGCAGCGGCGGGCCGCTCGCGGAGGACGAACGGATCGACGACATCCAGTTTTACATCGACCCGTCAGCCGACCTGTGGATCGACGACATCGTGTTGTATGACGCGGCGGTGAAGGGTGAGAAGCGACCGTTTCCGAAGCGTTTCATGTTCACCGGCTGGTTTGACACGGGCAAGCAGGGGAACGAGTGGCCGGGCGACTTCAAGATCGTCTTGCACAACAAACCGCTGACGTGGGACGCGGCCGAGTCGATCAAGGATCCAAAGACAGGCAAGCAGAGTATGCGCATCGGGCTGCGTGGCATGCGTCCCTTGAGCAAAGACACACGGCTGCGCTTTCGCTACCGCTACGACCCGGGCCCTGACGGCGGCCGAAAGGTCATCGGCATCTTGCTCCTCAACAGCGAGGTTCAGAACAGCCGCTTCACCCTTGTCAATCCCGAGGTGGGCGAGTGGGCAGAGGTGACGGTTTTCTTCACGACCGGGCGCATCGAGACCATTGCGCCGTTGACCCACGCCGACCAAATCTACTTCGACCCCGAGCACGGCAAGCTGCAGGTGGACGACCTGCTGCTGTACGAGCCGGGCAAGGCTGAAAAGGCTGGCCGGAAGTAGTTGAGGTCGGTCAGGCGTCGGTTCGGCCGAGCCCTTTTCAGTAAACGGTCGAGCCAGCAGTTCTGGTAGAGAGGCCCTCCGAACGCCCGACGGGCCGCTGACGCAAAAACGCATTGTTCGGCGTGGGGGCGGATTGGGGCTCGCGGCGGGCGGATGCTTGTGCTACAATTCTGAGCGAGAGGTGCTCGGCACCTCGTGTGTAGGCGCGGGTTCACTTACAGTTCTGTAAGCTAAGCGCCTGTATATCTAGACGAGGGGTAGCAATGCGCGATGTCCTTCATCTGCACGGCGCGACAATTTGGTTAGGCCGAACGTGTCACAGCAAGACGCGGGCGTTCACTGTCATTGAACTGCTTGTCGTTGTCTCGCTGATCATCATGCTGGTCGCGTTGATCTTGCCCAGCCTGGGCGAGTCACGATCCGCCGCCCGCAACGCGATCTGCCACGTCAATCTGGATCAACAGCAACAAACACTGGGCGGCTACCGCGCCAGCCCGATGGCCGCGCCAAGACGGGCTCAGCCGCCGGTCGGCACGTGGGTCGGCTTTATCAGCACGTCCGGCGCCGGCGCCGCGTTGAACTGCCCGGAAGACAGCCCGAACAGTCTCGCGGCCAGTTCCATCCTGCGTCTGTTGGCGCAGCCGCCGCCGGACGCGACCTTCAGCGGGCACCGAATCGAAGACTCGAATCACATCTTCGTGTGGGAAGAGTTGCAAGGCCAACCGCTGCCCGGTGATATCCAGGTCAACGTGACGGAGCCCGGTTTCTACCCCAAGCCGGACACGATGCCCGGCGGCACGGTCCCGGGCGGGACACTGGTCGACGTCTACTTCTTTCACTACGACGCGATCGGGAACGGGCCTGCCAACCTGAGCGGGACGTTCACCTGCGGCGGCGAGATCTTGGGCATCATCTGCCTTAAGCCCCAACTCGACGCGACCGATCCCGTGCTTGGCGTCGATGGGACGACTTACGACACCGGCCGAGGCGCACGCGGTTTCGAAAGCGGCGGGCAGGACCAGATCACGCTCCACGACGACCGCCGAACGGTCACGATCAACAAGTTCTTCATCACGTCGCCCGGCGAGGAGATGCGCATCATCGTCAAGAGCGACGGGCAGAGCGGCGGCCTGGTCAGCTACGGCATGAATAACCAGATCGAGACGCAGCGCAACCCGCGCGGCGGCCAACTCTGGATCATGGATTACGAGAAGGCCATCGCCGACTACGACTTCATCGGCGGCAACAACGACGACCCGCTGGAGTGGATGGCCCCACGCCACAAGGGCACGATCAACGTCATGTTCGTCGGCGGCCAGGTGGAGTCGATGACCGTGGAAGAGCTTGACCCCGACCGGTCGATCTGGAAAGCCGACCCCGAAACGGGCATCCCCTAGACGGGTCACACGCGTTCAGCCCGTTCTGTGAAGTGCGCCGTGACGGCGCTTCGGACGGCCCCTGTATCCCCGCGCACGCCGAGCCGCGCGTCGCGCGATCGGTCGCCACGCCAGCACATACCCAGCCGGAGGTAGGCTCGGTTAACGTGATCGCTCCGGCCTGTGTATATTGTCTGACCGTTTGACCGCCCGGATGTGCCCGCATGCGACGTTGGCTGAATCAGAACCCTGTTGCCGCCTCGGTGCTCATCCTCGGTTTCATTATCTTTTGGGTCGTGGTGCTCGTCGTCCGCATGAACAGTGACGATGGAGAACGAGCGCTGGCCCCCGTCGAGTTCTATTTCTACGACATCGAAACCGGCGAACTCTTTGCCGGCCCATCCAACGTTTCCGGGCCGATCGACGCGCCTTCCGGTGAGGGCAATGGATACAAGGCCTACGTCTTCACGTGCGGCGACTGCAACGACGAGACCCAGCGCAAGGTCTATTGGATCGAGAAGCCGATGAGCTTCGAAGAAGACGAGGAGCCGCCGGACGAGGGTGAGGTCTACTTCTGGGTGCGCACGCCCGATATGCCCAAGGACGATTGGGTCCGGTCGGACAGCCCCAGGGGCGAAGCGATCTTCCGCCTGGCGGAGGCTCCCTGCCCGGAAAAGAAGCAGCGCCTCAATCACTGCTTCCCGCCGCGTCGATACCTCGACGATTAGATCCCGCGCAACGGGCATTCAGCCAACAGAACACGGCGAATCACACGCCTCCACTCGCATTTCCCGGTGGATGCATCAACTGTCGCCATGACGGGCAAGGGACCGATAATCCTTCGGGGCCCGGAGTCGCGTCATGCGAACACTCATCATTCTGGCGGGTTGCTTGTCTCTCGGATGCCATCTCATCGGGTGTCAGGCCCCCTCGCACCGCCCCGTTTCAGCCGCTCAGCCGGTTGAGGACGTCACGTCCGAGTACCAGGCCGCAAGACAGGACGCGTACGAGACCGCCAAACACGAAGCCACGTTGGCGACCCTGCAGATGGTCACGCGTGAGCTGGCGGCGCTGCGGCAGATCGACGACGTCCGGCTCGACGTATCCCGCCAGATGTATCAGCCGACCACAACCAACGAAGACCGCAAGACGCTGACGCGGTTGGACGAGTCGCTGCTGAAAGCGAAACGCGCCATCAACACCAGCTTCGAGAACCTGGCCAATGTCCAGACGATCGGGTACCGCCGACGCGTGTTGGTGGCCCACCCGCAAACGGAACAACTCGAAACACGCGTCGACCCAACCAACGGGGTGCCGGTGAGACGCGGCGGATCACTCGACTTGATGATTGACGGCCCGGGCCTGTTTCAGGTGCGGATCGCCGATAGCGTCAGTGCAACGGGGGTCGCGTACACACGGGCAGGCCACTTCATGGTCAACGCGGACGGCGATGTGGTCCTTGGCACGTCCGACGGGCCGCTCCTCCTTCCGCCCATCAACGTGCCTCCGCAGACGCAGCGCGTGGTTGTTTCGTCGGACGGCATCGTGTCGGTTGATATCAGAGGCGAGCTTGCGCTCATGGAGGTCGGTCAGCTTGAGATCGCTCAGTTTGTGAATCCGGGCGGACTTCGACCGATCGGCAACAACCTCTTTGTGGAATCATCGTCGTCCGGCACACCCATCACCGGCTCGCCCGCGGAAGGGATGATGGGAAGAATCCTTTTCGGCTTCCTGGAACAGTCCAACGTCGACCCGATCGCGGAGCTACGCGAGATCTACGCACGCATCGCCTGGCTGCGCACTGTCCGCGCGGCGTTGGCGGCGGTGAGTACGTTGGAACAAGAGTCGTCGTCCCGGCAGCTTTCGTTGCAGGGGCGGCCGTAGCGTCACTGGCGCACACCGTTAAGACGTGTCGGCCTTGCGCGCCACGCCTTCGTACATGTAGCCGTGCGTCCGCGGCGTCTTGGCCATGTAGAAGTTGTCGATCGTCACGTCGTCGAACGGCTGCGTCGCCAGCAGGGCGGGGACGTCGAGGGTAAGCGTGCAGCCGCCGGCGAACAGGCGCTGGATGCCGTTGAGTCGGCGTTGCCACTTGGCGACCTTGGTGTCCGGGCTCAGGCCGTGTTCGAGGAAGAACATGCGCCCGCCGGGGCGGAGCACGCGGTGCAGTTCCGCGACGGCGCGTTTCACGTTCGGGATGCTGCACAGCGTGATCGTGCTCACCGCGCAGTCGAATGTCGCGTCGTCGAACGGCAACGACTCGCCGCTGATCGCGTGGATATCGACATCGATGCCGGTCTGGTCGATGCGGCGTCGCAGGCGTTTGTTCATGCCCGTGTTCGGATCGACCGTCGTGATCCTGCCGACGTTGGGCGGGTAGTGCGGCAGGTTCAGCCCCGTGCCGACGCCGATCTCCAGCACGTCGCCCGCGACGTCCGCCAACTGCCGCTTGCGGTGCTCAGCCCAGTGTGGGCGGTCCATGACGCAGTCATAGAACCGCGCAAAGATCTGTTGGTCGTAGAAGCCCAAACGCGACACCTGGATTGAAGTTGACCTAATCAACCAATCGAAACCGCCCGCTGAACGCGGCCGGATTCCGGAAGTCGTTTTCGGGCGCGACGACCAGCAGGAGGTAGATCGTTCGGTCGCGCGACATGACCCACGCCCCGGCTGAAAGCCGTTCCGAGCCGATCTTGCCGTCGAAGGTGATCAGTTGCGCGTCCCGGCCGGCCAGTTTCGACGCGGTCTCGCGTCGGGTCGAGAAGTCGACGCCGAACTGCGGTTGGCGGAGCATGGCTTCGATGATCAGGTTCGGGTCGAAAGTCAGGTCGTGCAGACAGATCGCCATCGCGATGCACGCGGTTCGGCCGCGCCGGTCTTCGCTGGAGATCACCGAACCGAACAGGTCGATGTTGGGGTTCGCCCTCTGTTGGCCTTTCCAGCCCGGTGGCGTCTGGAGTGAGTAGCCGACGCGGTAGTCGGTAACGCTCTTACCGTCGCGGACGATCGGTTTGCCCGAAGCGCCGTCCAGGTCCAGGCCCTTCACCGCGTCCTGCCAGACCCGGTCGAGTTCAGCCTTGTTGGCCAAAAGGGTCGAGGCGAACACCTGAACGAACTTGCCGTTTCGGCCGGCCGACCCGATGCGGTAACTGAACGTCAGGTCGCCGTCCGGCTCGTCGAAGGCCGACACCCGCAGCGTCGTGCCGTTGTGCTCTACCGTGCGCGTCGGGATGTTCTGCGTTTCGTAAGCCCCAAGCAACGCGTTGTGGTAAGCCGCGGCGTCACCCTGGAACGGCTCGGCAAGGACTTGCAACGTGATCCCGTCGCGCTCGAGCGAAGCGGTCAGGTCGTCTTCCATCGGCTGGGCCGTCCACAGGCCGGGCGGCAGTTTGTAACTGAAGCCGTACTCGAAGTTGCGGAACACGCCGCGACGCATGCTTTGTTGCGGTCGGACGAAGTTGGAAGCGAATTCCTTGCCGATCTGCTGTTCCAGCTTGACGCGTTCCGGTTCGGTCAACCATTCGAGACATTCGTAACTCAACGCCAATTGAGGCTCGGACGACTCGGCCTGGCTGCTCGGCCAGTAGCTGTGCAGCCGGTACGACACGCCGTTGCGCACGAAGACTGTTTCGGCGAAGTCGAACTGAACGCCCTCCGTGTCCACGTTTCGGTAGATCAGTTGCGTGGCCTGTTGGCCGGCGACCTGCACCTGTTTGGACTCGGGCTCGGCGTCGTCGATGCCCAGGTCGGCCTCGACGATATCGATGATGTACCGGTTGAACGTCTCGGCCGGCGTGTCGCCGATCCGTTGCACGATGTAATTCTGGTAGAGCGTCGGCGACTCTTTGCCCAGGCCGGCTGCCGCGTCCAAATCCGGGTCGGCCAGGTCGGTCACGCCCCACAGTCGCAGGCCGTGCTTCTGACGCAGTCTGAACCCGTACGAAGCGTTCTCATAGACGTTTGACACGATCCGCCAGTCAGCCGCCAGCGCATCGTCGGAATCCAGGAACTGCCGAACGACCGGCTGTCGGTCTTCGACAAACGTCACCGACTTGAGGATGGTCTCGAGGTCGCGGAAGAGGCGGGGCGTATCGCCGACCTTGCCCCAGCCGATGAACTGGTAGCACATCCGGCCGCGCTTGGTGTACAGCGCGTGATACTCGAACCACAGGCCCTCTTCTTCCTGCTCGAACTTGCGCATGATCGCGTCGTGGCCGGACACCTTGACCGGGAGCGTCGTGACGTTGCGGCGGTTATCCGTGCCGAGGCTCGCGTCCAGGAAGTCGACATACGCGGTGATCGAATCGATCTCCAACTCCTCGGTCACGACGGCGAGGTAACCGCCCAGTTTGGGGTTGACCATCAGCGCGGCCGCGTCGGGGAACGACTTGCGGGCTTCCTTTTCCTTGACGAACAGCCAGTCCTCACTGGGCCGGTTGATGGTGAACGCGTAATGGAAGTCCTCCATCGTGTTGCCGCGCACGACCTGCGGGTTTTTCTCGTCGGCGACGGCGTTGTCGTCCGTGCTCTCGATGGCGAACTTGGGCGTCGGCGGCGGGCCGGCGGGCTTGGCGGCGCGGTCTTCGCACGCCGACAGGAACAACGCGCAGGCCAAGCAGGTCAGGCCGGCTAACCCTGGGACGCGGCGTTGCTGGTCCCGTGGGCTGAAACGATTGGTCAGACGTGTCGACATGGCCCGGGCTCCCGATCGTTAGAAGGTCGGGCGCGACTATATCAGAAGCCTATTGGGCATGAATGAAACACCGAGCCGGTTCGTGCGTGGCGGAAAGGTGATGGTGACGTACACCGGTTGTCAGAAGTCGATTGGCGGCACAATCAGGCCGGTCTGGTCGGTGAATGCCTTTTGATCGGCCGGGGTCTGGCGGTAGTGCATGACCCGAAGCGTGTAGCCGCCGACGACGGTCTGCCCGTCGATATACATCCAGTCCGACAGTTCATCTGGTTTCACCGAGACCGGGTCGCCGAACTTCACCGCCTTGGTGTCGACCGGCTCGTTCCCGATCGTGCCCGAAAACGCTCGTCCATCCCATGTGACGTCGCTGATCCAGATGTGTTCCTCCCCGCCTTCTGGTGTTGGGAACGGCTTCTTGACGGCGTAGCCGGAGTGATCGGGGTCTTTGGCTTGTAGTGCTTCAACCAATTCCTGATGAGTCTTACGCGCCTGCTCTTTGGCGCGGTTCATCTCCGCGTCATCGCCCTCCATTCGAACCATGTCCGGTTCACCGGGTCGCTTGACCACGTCCGGACCGTCCTGTGGGTCGCAGCCAGGCCCGGCTGACATGACGAAGACCAGGAGAATGAATGACACGAAGCTACGCGGTGAGATCATGGGAGCCCCCTGCATTAGATGAACTGTTCGTGAACGACCGGCGTCGGTACGTTACCATGAGCGTCCGGCGGCTTCACGCCAATCGTGGAGATTTGGTACGCATGACAGACTGGTGGACCACACTGCCCGCATGGATCCGCTACCCCGCAGCGTTGGCGTTGATCGTGGTTGGCCTGCTGATCATCTTCTTTTCCGACCCCGTGCCGTTGACCATCGCCGGCCTTTGCGTGGGTTTCGGGATTGTTGGCCTGATCCTCAGCCCTTCCGACAGCGACAAGCAGGGCTATAAATTCTGACGTTTCACACGCGGCACACACTCATTCAAATCAAACGATGTCCGATCAATCGCACGCCAACAACTCGAACGGCATGAGCCTGTCCGCCAAGGTCGGCGTGTGGGGTTCGCTCGCGTCGATCGCGGGGTTGTTCCTCGGCATCTACGCCCTTTGGGGCGGGTCGATTGGCGGCAACGGCGGCGGCGCGACGGACGGCGACGGCCCCGGCGGCGACCTGGGCACGCACGCGAACCCGATCCGACTGTCCGACACCGAACTGCTCAACGCCCAGAAGAGCTACCTCGACAAGTGGCTGCAGGTCACCGGCACGGTGTCGCAGGTCGAAGCCAACAAGGTCTACCTCAAACCGATCACGCTTTCGGACGGCCGACCCAGCCTCGCGCCGGACACCGCGCCGACCGACTTCCGGGTGACCTGTGTGCTCCGACAGCACGACGGCGACCCGCCAACGGTCGGCTCGACCGTGGTGATCAAAGGCCTGTGCAAACACAACGGCCCACGCCAGGCGCGGCTGACGCTCTGCGAAGTCGTGACATCGCCCTGACCTGCAAGCTTTACGCCGCATGCGCCACACGGTCAGCCGTCACGTACCGTCGTTTAACGATCAGGGCGGCGTGCGCCGCCTGTTCGGCCGACCCGGAGTTGGCCAAACACCCGCCAATGCCGGGCCCGCGACGAGCCGATCTTCATAAGATGAGCCAGGGAAGGGCCATACACACCCCGTTCAAGGACGATTGTTTGCGCGGCCTGTGTGCTCTAAAATGGGGCACCCCGTTTCGCGCATCTCGCTCGATCATGGATAGACGTTATCTCACCATCCTGATTGCTTTCACGTTCAGCCTGCCGACCGCCGTGTTCGCGCAGGGCGGGTCGAAACTGTTCGACGCGCTGCACGGGCAGGAGCTGCGCCGCGTCCGCACGACGCTGTCCACCGCCGACGACGTGGCCATGGCCGCCAAACTGCTGGAGGAGGCACGCGCCAGCGTGGTCAATGCCGACTTGTTGACCGACCTCTGCGACCACGCCTACGACCTGAGCTGGTCGGTGGCGGAGGGTCAGCCCACGGCCATCGCGGCGATGAAGTACCTCGTCGAGAAACTGCCCGACAAAGCCACCGAGGCGAACAAGCGGCTGGTCGTCGTCTACCGCGACCGGTACGGCAAGGTCGAGGGCGACGAGAAGAAACAGGTCGCACGCGACTACGCCGAGACCGCTCGGCTGGTCGGACGCGACCTGCTCAAGACCGGCATGCTCAGCGAGGCGCAGGAGCTTTACGAAGCCGTCACCGCCGTCGCAAAAGACGAAGGCCTGACCGCGCTGGCTGACCAGCTCGACCGACAGGGCGCCAAGACCAAGCAGCGGGTCATGGCGGCTGAGCGCATCCGCAAGCTGCGTTACAAGATCGAGAACTACCCCGATGCGCCGGACACGCCGCACGCACAGCTCGAACTCGTCCACCTGTATGTCGCCGTGATGGACGACCCGAACACCGCCGCGGCGGAGTTGGACGACACGATCACCGAACCGGCCTACGCGGCAAACCTCAAGTTGGCCGCGGCTGTGCGACTGCCCACGAATGACGACGACTGGTTCGAGCTGGCGCACTGGTATCGCCGCATCGCCGCGAGCATGCACGAGTCGTTGCAGGACGAACTGCTCGCTCGCGCCAAGTCGGCTTACCAGCGTTACCTGGCCACGCACGAGACGCAAGACCTGCGTCGAGCCAAGGCCGTGCTCGCGTTGCGTCGTATCGATGCCGGCGAAGGACTCGCATACGTCGCCGGCGGCCCGCTCCCGCAGCCCGAGCCGCGCGCCGCCGCCCCGACCCCTCCGACTCCGACACCGCCAACACCGACACCGCCAACACCGACACCTCCCACGCCGACGCCACCTACACCCACGCCGACTCCACCGACGCCCACACCCGCGCCGGCTGGCGACTTTGTCAACCTGATCCCGCTGATCGACGCCGGGGCTGACAAGGTGCACGGCGAATGGCAGGTCGCCGACGACAAGCTACAACTGACCAAGGCCGACGAGTCGGCCCGTCTGCGTCTGCCCATCAAGCCGGGCACGAGCTACCGGTTACGCATCGCGTTCACCCGTCACACCGGCTCGTCGACCGTGGCTGTGTTGCTGCCCGTCGGCGACCAATCGGTTCGGCTCATGCTCAGCGGGTTCGGCGGCCTGTTCAGCGGGCTCGGCATGATCGACGGCAAGCTTGCCAGCGAGAACGCCTCGACCGTCAACAAGGGCACGTTGACCAATGGCCAGGCTTACACCGTGTTGGCCGACGTCCGCGTGGCTGACGGACAGGCGACGATCAAGGTGACCCTCAACGATCAGCCCTTTATCGAGTGGTCGGGCGACCCGTCTGTCCTGTCCGTGCAGGACGCGTGGAAGCTCAAGACCGACGACACGCCCGGCATCGGGGCGCACCTGTCAACCGTCGACTTCAACAAGGTCGAACTCGAAACACTCGAAGGCGAGATGGTGAAGCTGCGTTGAAGACGCAGCTTCAGTTTAACGCCGTCGCTTGCGACGCGCTCCCTTGGTATGACTGACGCGCGGGTGCCTGTGAATGAGCGCAGCGTTTCACGGAATGGCGGACTGTGAAACGCTGCGCTCATTCACAGGCACCCACGCGCCCCATTTAGCCGCGTCGTTGACGCCTCCGCCCCCGACCCGCTATCCTGCGGCAGGTCAAACCCTGCCGGAGCTTCGCCCCGCATGAAGATCGCGATCGCCGCCGACCACGCCGGCCTGCCGCTGAAAACGCCCGTCGCCGCGCGGCTCCGCGCGCTCGGTCACGAGGTGCTCGACCTGGGCGCCCATCAGGAAGACCCGGACGACGACTACCCGGACTTCGCGCGATACGTCGCGCAGGCGATCCAGCACGGGCAGGCCGACCGGGGCGTGCTCGTCTGCGGCAGCGGGGTGGGGGCGTCCGTCGCGGCCAACAAGCACCGCGGCATCCGCGCAGCCGTCTGCCACGACGCGTACAGCGCCGCGCAGGGCGTCGAGCATGACGACATGAACGTCTTGTGCATCGGCGGGCGGATCATCGGCCAATCGCTGGCTGAGACGCTGGTCACGCAGTTCGTCAACGCCAACTTCAGCGGCGAAGAACGCCACAAACGCCGGCTGGAAAAAGTCCTGGCCATCGAGGCGTCGGATTAAAGACACTAAGACACTAAGGCACGAAGGCACGAAGGCACGGAGGGATGAAGGGATGAAGACGTCGTGCGCCCATTTCGCGGCCGGCCCGCAGGGCAGCCTTCCGGCATTGCGCCGCCGGATCCACATGTCGGGGAAGACCAGACCCTGCGGGCCCGCCGACAAACATCGCGCCCAATTCACAACCCCTTCGTGCCTCCAGGCTCCGCCCCTCCGTGCCTTCGTCTAAACTTTGGCGATGCCCTCCGACGTTCAAGCGATCGCCCAACTCCTGCCCGACGTCGATCCGTCGGCCGTCGTGCGACACCTCGATCGGCTGGACGATGAATACGTCGAGCGGTTCGACACGGCGCAGATCGCCGAGCACGTCAGCGCGCTGTCGCAACTCTCACACGACGACCCCGTGCGCGTCTTGCTGAGCAGGCAGGACGACGGCCTGATCACCTGTGTCGTGATCGCGTTCGACCACCGGTTTGAGTTTTCGCTGATCACCGGTGTGCTCGCCAGCGTCGGCTTTCAGATCGACAAGGGCGACGTGTTCACGCTCCGCCCCGCCGCGCCAAAGCAACCCGCGCAAGGCCGACCGCGGCAAGGTCGAGCGCCGATCAAGACCTGGCGGAAGCCGAAGCGCGACCCGCACCGCCGGGCCAAGATTGTGGATGCCTTCGAGGGCAGGCAGGCCGACAAGAACGAGCCGTACGAAGCGTTCGCCGAAACGCTGCGCAGCCGACTGTGCGAGGTGATCGTCCTGCTGGAACAGAAGGACGAGCAGGCGACCCGCAAAGCGCAACGCCTGGTCAACGAGTGGGTCACCCGCCGGTTGGCTGGGCTGAGCGTCGCCAAGACCTCGGCCATGGAAGAGGTGACGCTCGACGTCGACCGCGACGTGGACGGCCGAACGCGGCTGCACATCGCGGGGCAGGACACGCCAGCGTTTCTTTACTCCTTGAGCACGGCGCTTTCGCTGCACAACCTGTCGATCGAGCGCGTGCGCATCAGCGGCGACGGCGACATGGTGCAGGACACCATCGACATCGTCGAGGCGGACGGCTCGCCGATCGTCGACCGCGACAAGCTCGAGCGCGTGCGCCTGTCGATCCTGCTGACCAAGCAGTTCACCTATTTTCTGGATAGTGCGCCCGACCCGTTCGCGGCGCTGTCGCGTTTCGAGCAGCTCACCGAACAGATCGTCGGCCAAACCGGCGGCGAGCAGTGGCGAGACACGCTGTCGAACCCGCGCGCGATGCAGGACCTGGCCAAGCTGCTGGGCGCCAGCGACTACCTGTGGGAAGACTTCATCCGCCAGCAGGCCGATTCGCTCGTCCCCGTCCTCGCCGCGACCGGCGCGGGGCAGGCCTATTCCGAGCCGATCGAACTGCTCCCGCTGCGACTGGAGCAGGCGCTCGACGGCGCGGTTGGCATCGCGCAGCAACAGGACAGGCTCAACCGCTTCAAGGACGACGCGATCTTCAGGCTGGACCTCGACCACATCCTCAACCCCGTTGTCGACTTCAAGGAGTTCAGCACGCGGCTCACGCTGCTTGCGGAAAACCTCATCGCCGCCGCGACCCGGCTTGTTTACGAGGACCTGGTCAAGTCGTACGGGCAGCCGAGCGACAAGCAGGGGAACGTCATCCCGCACGCGGTGTTCGGCCTGGGCAAACTCGGCGGCGTCGCGCTCGGTTACGCGTCGGACATCGAACTGCTGTTCGTACACGGCACGAGTGAGGGCAAGACGGCCGGCGGCAAGCGCGACGCGGTGAGCAACACGGAGTTTTTCCGCACGCTCACACAGGAGACGTCGCAGTTTATCCGCGCCAAGCGGGCCGGCATCTTTGAGGTTGACTTACGCTTGCGGCCGTACGGCAAGGAAGGTCCGTTGGCGTGCAGCCGACGTCAGTTTCAACAGTACTACAACCCCGAGGGCGAGGCGCACCCCTTTGAACGGCTCGCGCTGGTCCGGCTGCGCTGGATCGCCGGCGACCCGTCGCTGGGGTTCGAGATCGAGAAACTGCGTAACGCGTTCGTCTACGACGGCCCGCCGATCGACCTGGACATGATCTGGGACGTGTGGGTTAAGCAGCACGAACAGAAGAACGAGCCCGGCCGAGTCAACGCCAAGTACAGCCCCGGCGCGCTGGTTGACCTCGAAGGCACGGTCCAACTGTTGCAGGTCAATCATGCGCGCGTCGCACCGCAACTGCGCACGCCGCGACTGAGCGGCGCGATCGAAGGGTTGCGCCGCGCCGGGGTCGTCAACGCGGCTGATTATGCCGACCTGCTGGGCAGCTACCGCTTCATGCGTCGTCTCATCAACGCCCTGCGCATGCTGCGCGGCAACGCAGCCGACCTGTTCCTGCCCAAGGCCGACAGCGACGAGTACATCCACCTCGCCCGACGTGTCGGCTACACCCGCGCGGGCGACCGTAGCTCGGCTGAACAGTTGGCCGAAGAATTCGACTCACGCACGGCCGCGGTGCGGCGGTTTATCGAGCAACAGTTCGGTCGGCCGTGCCCGGGGACGTGAATGGGGAAGGCGGGGAGAAAGGGAGAAAGGGAGAAGGGGAGAGGGGCGGAACTCGACGGGATTGTCGTGAACCGGTGGCGCTCTCAATTCGACATCTCCCATTCTCCCACGCCGGGTGCCTGTGAATGAGCGAAGCGTTTCACGGCATTGGACGATGCAGACCGTGAAACGCTTCGCTTATTCACAGCCACCCAACGTCACAAGCGATCCCCTTCAATGCTCCACTCTTCCACTCTCGGTGCTCTCGGTGGTTACTCCCCTCGCTTCGCGCGTGTGAAGTACGGTGCACCCTTGACCTTCACCTTCAGCCGATACACCTTGTCGCTGCACGTCGCGTAGAGGTGGTCGAAGTTTGTGCCGCCGAAGCAGACGTTCGAGAGAAAGCGGTTCTGCGGTTTGAGGATCACGCCGCTGGGACGCATCTGCGTGTCAAACATCTGAATACCCGCGTGCGTCGCGACGTAGAGTCGGCCGTCTTTGTCAACGGTCATGCCGTCGGAGCCGGGTCGATCCTGGTTCGGCGGTAGCACGAGCGGCTGGTATGACGGCGATTTGAACTTGAGGCCGCCGTCTTGCTCGACGCGCAGCGCCCACAGGTGCGGGGCGTTCGAGTCGGTGACGATGAGCGTGCCCTCGTGTGTCGAAAGGATCACGCCGTTCGGCCGCCACCCCTTGGCGACGACGCGCTTCTTGCCATTTGGGTTGACATGCCAGACCTGTTGATTGGCCGGGTCGGTGAACCAGACGTGGCCGCGGCTGTCCACGACGATGTCGTTGCTGCTGACGTCAGTCGCGATCACGTCGTGCGAGCCGTCGGGCTTGTACGCGACGATCTGCCTGTCACCCATCAGGCAGCCGTAAAGCCGCCCGTCCGGGCCGAACATCAGGCCGTTGGTGCGTGCGCTGTCCGAGACGAACACGGTGACCTTGCCCGTTTTCGCGTCGATGCGGTAGATCTTTGAGTCGGGCACGTCGGTGAAGAAGACGTTGCCGTGTTGATCGACGGCCGGCCCTTCGGTGAACTTGTAGCCTTGGCCGACCTGTTGCCACTGCTCGCCGTCGATCAGGACCTGCGACAGCGGCATATCTTGCGCGCTGACGGACACGGTGAGCAGTGGGGCAACGACGAGTCCCACGACGAATGAACGCATGGTGCGCACTCCTGTTTGGTCAGTTGGTTGTCGGTGTGACCTTGTTGTTCTGCACGGTATTCGCCTCGCCTTCGACGACGAACGCTTTGACGGTTTTGTCGTCCGTGGCGGCGGTGTTGTTCACAACGACGGCCGGCTTCGTTGGTTGCTTGACGATGATCGCCGCGTTGCCGAACCGTGCGACGCGGTTGTCGGATGCGTGGACGGCTGACTTCGACGCGTTGATCGCGTGGCGGTAGCCGTCGAACGTGTTGTCGGTCACTTGGACATCCGAGTCAGCCCAGACCCAAACGGCTGAGCCTTGGCCTTCGCCGCGCCCCCGGAAGTGGTTGTCCGAGAGCCGCACACGCCCTTGCACGAGCACGGCCGCGACACCGCCGCCGCTGAGCGTGTTGTCGCGCATCACGACGTTCGCGCCGCCGCGCAGCGCGACCAACGGCGGCGCGCCGCCGCCTTTACGCGACAGTTTGTTGCCGATGATGACCGCCGACGCGCCATCGGGCACGCCGATGGCGACGAGTTTGTTGTCGATGACGGTGTTGCCGCGGATCAAGGCCGACGCGCCGCTGCGCACGCCGATGCCGGCTGTCTTGTTGTGGTGCACGTGGTTGTCGGCGATCAGCGGCTTGGCTTTGTCGCGGCAGCCGATGCCCGACATCGCGTTGTCGTACACCTCGTTGCCGATGATGATCGGCGACGCGCCGTATTGCGAGCCGATGCCTGCCATCTTGTTGCGGTAGCACTTGTTGTTGCGGATGATCGGCGCGGCGCCCTCGTCGGAGCCGATGCCGGCCATGTCGTTTTCAAAGCAATCGTTGTGAGCGATCACGGGCTGCGTGTTCGCGCCCGTACGCGAGCCGATGCCGGCCCGCCGGTTGTGGTGGCAACGGTTGTAGCGCACGATCGGGCAGGCGCCCTCGCTGACGCCGATGCCCGCGCGGATATTCTCGTAGCAGTCGTTGTGCTCGACGCGCGGGCTGGCGTTGTCGTGGCCGATGCCCGCGTAAAAGTTTTGGAAACAGACGTTGTGCGTGATCGTCGCGCTCGAGCCGTTCATTGAGCCGATGCCGCCGCCCATGTTGCGGTACGTCACGTTGCGCGTCACGAGCGGCGACGTGTCCTTGCCTTGGACGCCGCGGATGGCGATGCCCGTGCCGCCGTTGTGATGCACGATGTTGTTTCTCACGACGCAGTTCACACCTTCGACGCCTATGCCGGGCGTGCCGAAGTGGCCGATGTGCTCATGCTTCTGCTCGTTGCCTTGCGTCTTGTGGTGGTGCTGCCAGGATGCGTCGTCGTACTTGCCGACGTTGGTGACCGTGAACCCGTCGAGCGCGGCGCCCGCGGCGAGCGTCACGCCCGGTCCCTTGCCGTTTTCGCCGCCGCCATCGATGACCGTCGCCTCGGCGCGCTTCAGGCCGAGCTTGCCTTTTGTGTCGTCACCGACGCTGCGCAGCGTGATACGGGGTTTAAGGACGATGCGTTCTTGATACCTGCCGGAGGCGACGAGGACCGTGTCGCCGGGCTGCGCGGCGTCGATCGCCGCCTGGATCGTCTTGTGGTCGGCCGGAACGTGCAGCGTGGCGGCAATGGCAGTGGAGGCCTGCATCAACACGGCGCATGCGGCAATAACGTGACTTGTTTGCATCGTGATGTCCCGTTCGTGTTCTGAAGCGGAGTTCGAATTGATCCCGACAAGCCGAATCTCGAATGCGTGCTTAGGGTTGCTTCACACCCGGATAGTCCCGCCAAAGCCAGCGCAGCATGTCGGGCAGGATCGCGCCGCCGTGCTTGCCGTTGTGGCCGCCGTCGCCCATGACGAACTTGTAGTCGTAGCCTGCGAACTTGAGCGCCGCGGCCATCTGCCGGTTGGCCAGCGGCCAGGAGCCGTGCAGGTTCTCCAGGTCGTTTTCGCCCTCTTGCAGGAAGACGCGGATCGGCTTGCGCTGCGTCTTGCGGATCAGCGCGGGGTAGACGTGCCCACCGCGGATGTTCGTGAAACTGCCGACGTAGCTGATCACTTTGCGGAACTGGTCCGGCCGTTCCCACGCGACGGTCCACGCGCAGATGCCGCCCGAGCTGATGCCCCCGATCGCTCGGCCGTCGGGGTTGTCCGTGAGCTTCACGTCGTACTTCTTTGATATGTAAGGCAGGATCTCGTCGATCAGGAAGCGCGCATACTGGTCGCTGAGCGTGTCGTACTCGAAGCTGCGGTTGCGCCGCGGCTTGGCGCCTTGACGGGCCGGCGGGACGACGCCGGGGTTGAGGAAGACGCCGATCGTCACGGGCATCTCGCCCTTGTGGATCAGGTTGTCGAAGACGGTCGGCACGCGCGAGTGGCCGGTCGGGCTGACATACCACTTGCCGTCCTGGAAGACCATCACGGCCGCGGGCGACTTGCCGTCGTACTGCTTGGGGATGTAAACCCAGTAGTCGCGCACCGTGCCGGGGTAGACCTTGGAGCGGTCGAACTTGCCCTGGATGACTTTGCCTTTCGGCACGCCTTTCTGTTCGAGTGAATCGGGGCCGAGCTTGTAGTCGTCAGCCGCGTGGGCGAACGGCACGAACATCAACACGCTGGCGGCCAGCAAAACGGCGGGGCGGATGCTTGACGGTGGTCGCACGGCAATCTCCTGATGGGCTGGCTGCGGGGCGGGCGTTGCGATCGCGCATTGTAATGGGGTTGACGCGTGATCGCGTTACACTGGTGGGCCCACACAGGAGACGTCCCATGACACGCACACTCACCGCCTGCCTGCTCGTACTCGCTCTGACCGCGCCGACCTTCGCGCAGGACACGACCAAACGCAAGCACCTCAAGGCCGGCCTGATCGGTCTCGACACGTCGCACGTCATTGCGTTCACGAAAGTGATCAACGCCGCGAAAGACCCGAAGAAAGACGGCGACCTGGCGTACCTGACCGTCGTGGCAGGCTACCCCGGTGGCAGCCCGGACGTGCCGGCCAGCGCCAACCGAGTCGAGAAGTTCACCGAGCAACTGCGCGGTATGGGGATCGAGATCGTCGATTCGATCCCCGCGCTGCTCGAAAAGGTTGACGTCGTCCTGCTCGAAAGCGTCGACGGTCGGCCGCACCTCAAGCAGGCGATCCCGGTGATCAAGGCGGGCAAGCCGTTGTTCATCGACAAGCCCGCGGCCGGCTCGTTGGCCGACCTGATCGCGATCGATCAGCTTGCCACGAAACACGGCGTGCCGTGGTTCACCAGCTCGTCGCTGCGCTTCAGCCCCGGGATCATCTCCTTCCGGGGCGAGCACGAGAAGGTCGGCAAGGTGATGGGCTGCAACGCGTGGGGGCCGGCCTCGCTCGAGCCGCACCACCCCGACCTGTTCTGGTACGGCATCCACGGCTGCGAGGTGTTGTTCACCGTCATGGGTACGGGCTGCCGAACGGTCACGCGCGTGCAGACCGACCACACCGAGTACGTCACCGGCACGTGGGCTGACGGCCGGGTGGGCACGTTCCGCGGCCTGCGTTCGCCGAACAAGAACGGCTACGGCGCGTTCGTGTTCGGCACGAAGGGCATGAGCCAGACGGGTTCTTACTCCGGCTACGGCCCGCTGGTGGCTGAGATCGCCACGTTCTTCCAGACGCACAAGCCGCCGGTCAGCAACGACGAGTCGATCGAGCTGTACGCGTTCATGGAGGCGGCCGACGTGAGCAAGAAGGCGGGCGGCAAGCCGGTACACATCCTCGACGTGATCGGCGCGGCAACGCGCGCGGCGGCGCGGGCGGGGGTTGAGTGAGCAATTGGACTGGTTTGCACGCAAAGGTTGCACTGTTTTGCGGTCCGTAAACCCCTTAATAGTCAGCGTTTTCGACAATTTCACACCCCCTTGCCCTTGTAACCGACGAAGATCATCGTAAAGTTATGTGTGGAGTTCGTGCCCGCGGTGCGTCGCCCTTTGCGTGAGAGGGCCAAGCCGACGGCCGACCACGATCACCAGGGGCAACCGAACGATGTCAGACGGCCTGATCCCACAACTCGCTCCGTGCTTTGTGAGCCACAACCTCGCGCTCGGCGGGGCGCAGACGGCGGTGCTGCGCATGATCGACTGCCTGCCCGAATTCGTTCAGCAGCGCACGACGCTCTACGTGCAGTCGCACGACACGCCGCTGCTCGACGCGGCGGTGGACAAGCACGGCTTCTGGGTCGGCGATGTCACCTACGACGCGCCGGAAGACCCGTCGTCGTGGATTCTGAGTTACGGCGACCTGCGCGACCTGCCGCAGCGGCCGACCTCACTGATCCTGCACTCGTGGAACGACGAGGGCTGGCGGTACATCGACAAGACGTACGGCCACATGCGCGGTCTGCGCGTGGCCGGCGTTTCGAATAAGGTCTTAGACCGATACGACTCGTGGAACCGCCGGCGTGACAACGACGTGATCGGCGTCCTGCCGCCGCCGGTGACCGAGTTCGCCATGCGCAAGGGCGACAACCGCGACAACCGCATCGTCGTGACGTGGATGGGTCGGCCGCTGGAGTCCAAGGGGCTGATGTCGCTGCCGTACCTCTTGGCGATGGACAAGCGCATCGTCGTCCGCGCGTGGACGGGCGCTGAGACGGCCGGCCTTGACTATACGCGACGTGTGCAGGCCGACGCCATGCGCCGTGTCACCGAGCTGGCGCACGATCTGGGCGTGATTGATCGGCTGGACATCCGCCCGCTCGACTTCGACGCGTTCGCGTACGGCCACCGCCTGGAAGGCTCGCACGTGTTGCTGGGCAACTCCGAGTGCGAAGGCTTCCTGCTGACCGCGGCCGAGGCGTTGTCCTGCGGCGTGCCCGTCGTCGTGACGCGCACCTGCGGCGTGGCTGACTTTGTCCGCAACGGCCACAACGGCATCCTGATCGACTGGGACGAAGACCCGCAAGCGCTGGCCAAGCAGGCGCTGCCCGCCATCAAGCGGGCCGCGAAGCTCGACGCGTTCGACTGTCTGAAGTCGGTCGAAACACTCTCGACCGGCGCGGGCTACATCCGTCAGTACGGCGACGTGCTGGCGCAGCTCACGCACTCGCAGATCCACGGTAACACGCACAACCCGCGCGTGACCGTCGGCGTGCGCATCCACCAGGGCACGCGCGTCGAATGCCTCGACGAGGCGATCAACTCCGTCATGCAGCAGACCTACCGCGACTTCAAAGTCGTCCTGCTCGTCGACGGCCCGTGGTCGTGGGGCGAGCAACTGTCGGCCCGTTACGGCGGCCTGCCGCTGATCTGCACCGGCCTCGAGGCCGACATCACCCACTGCTCGTGGTTGCACCGCCAAGCCGTCGCGCAGTGCGACACCGAGTTTTATAAGCCACTGGATTACGACGACCAGATGCTGCCGGGCTACCTCGAGCGCGCCGTCGCCACGATCGACGAGCAGCAACTCGACGTGTACGGCTGCAAGCTGCTGACGCTCGAAGACGGCCAGATCAAGCCGCGGCTGCATTGGCCGAACAAGCCGCTGGAGTCGATGTTCACCGGCAACAGCGACGACAACATGCTCCCGCACTCGTCCGTCCTGCTCCGCACCGAGAAGGTGCGCGAGGCCGGCAACTACCAGGAGCGGGCCGTCGGCTTGGGCGCCGACGACTACCACCTGTGGTACCGCCTGCACAAGGTCGGCGCGAAGTTTTATCGCGACGACGACGTGCGCCACGTCGTGTACCGCATCCACGACGGCAACTCGCTGCCCAAACGCCGTGCCCGTTACGGCGGCAAGAAGGTCGGCAGGTTCGTCGCCGGTGCCGCGGCCGCGTCGCTGGCGTTGGCGGCCGGCCAATCCGCGCCGACGCAGGCTGAACCGCCCACGAAGAAGCGCGACGCCGCTGTCTCGCAGCACGACCAGGCGACGACCGGCGACCGCCTCGACCCGCCGCATTCGTGAGCAAGCAAGGTTTATTCAAACATCTGATGTTCGACGGAGTGCCACTGGCGGCTTGCCCGCCAGTGTCGTTGTCGCAGGTCAATAGCACTGGCGGGCAAGCCGCCAGTGGCACTCGATCGGGACACGCCGCCTCGCTCAAACCCACGCCCGCCCGTTCGCCGTTAGACTGTCGCAGCGGCGTCACCGGAACGCCGTCCCAGGCCACGGTCAGTCGGGCATGTCACTCCAAAGCCAACCCAAACTGGCGATCGTTACGGGCGCTTCCAGCGGCATCGGAGCCAGCACAGCCCATGCGCTGGCCGAGCGCGGCATGCGCGTCGCGCTCATCGCGCGCGACACCGACAAACTGCAACACGTCGCCGACGACCTGCCGACGCAGGTCGAACCGATTATCGTGTCGTGCGACCTGTCGGATGTGGAACGCATCGGCGATCACCTGTCGCCCGTCGTCGACCGGTTCGGCCCGCCGGACGTGCTGGTCAATAACGCCGGGGCCGGCAGCTATCAGCCGTTCCTCGCCACAACTGCGGGCGACCACCGCCGATCGTTCGACCTGCACTACCACGCGGCGGCTGCGCTGATCCGTCTCGTGTTGCCCGGGATGCTCGAAGCGGGGCGGGGCCACGTGATCAATGTTGCGTCGATCTCGACGAAGGTCGGGCCGTGGGGTCATTCCGCCTACACGCCGAGCAAGGCCGCGCTCGCGTCGCTGACCGAAACGCTCGCGGCCGAGTACCACGAACGCGGCGTCCGTTTCAGCGTGGTCAAACCGGGAATCGTACGGACCGGCTTTTTCGATTCACCGGCGCTCGGCCGACTCTGGCGACGAGTCTCCAAACACGCGATCGAACCACAAGACGTCGCCCGCACGATCGTTCGGCTGATCGACCGCCCGCGCATCGAGGCCTGCTTCCCGCGCAGCCACCGCGTGCTCGACTGGATACGGGCCGTCTCGCCGACCTGGGCCTGCCGACTGGTCGCGCGTTCGAGTCGGCCGGCCCGATCGACCGAGCCGGCTGACCTTCCGCCGCAGGTCCAAGCCGAACCGATGCCGAACGCTTCCACTTCGACCACAACGGTCCACTAGGCTTCGTCCGAAAAGTAGGGTGCGCTTCAGCGCACCACGATGAACGGACGGTTTCCCCGCGTCCTTGGTGCGCTAAAGCGCACCCTACGGGTCTACAAGTTCCAGCCGAGCCGGCGACAAACAACGCCGTGCCGGATGCCCCGACCCGGCCTTCAACGGTGCACTAGGCGGCCTTGCGACAAATTGTACGTTCTCGTACAATTGAGGCCCCGCCGCGGGCCGTCGCCGTGACGCGCCCCACGTCCGTTCCACAACCCGTTTGGGAGGCTTGTCATGACGAAGGTCACGCGTCTGTCTTGGGTCGCGATCGTGTCGTTGTTGGTGCTCAATACCGTCCCGCTTCAGCACGCGCAAGCCGGCCCGCCGGACGAGCGCGTCGAGCCGTTGAAAGACAAACTCGGCAAGCTGATCAAGGTCGAGTTTCTCGACACGCCGCTGGAGCGCGTGATCGAGTCGTTGGAGCGAGAGGCCGACGGTGTGACGTTCGTACTCGACCGCAACGGCCTCGCGGGCAGTCTCAAAGTTCCGGTGTCGCTTCGCGCGGAGAAGATGTCGATCCGTCGCGCGCTGGATTGGGTCACCGTCGGGGCGGCCGCGGATTGGGACGTCCGCGACGGGCTGGTCTACATCACCACGCCCGACGAGGCGATCCGCCCCTACATCAAGCTGCAGGTGTACGACGTGCGTTCGCTGATCGCGCGCATCCCGCAGTTCGTCGGCGCGCCGCAGTTCGACCTCAACAGTGCGCTGTCGAACACGAGCAGCGGCGGCAGCGCCGGGCAGGGCGTCGCGCAGGCGTCGACCGACCTGTTTGCCGACGACTCGCCCGACGTCGATGTCTCGGGCATCACGTCGGAAGACCTGGTCGAGATCATCGAAGCCTCGGTGCGACGCGGCAAGTGGCATGAGATCGACGGCGTGTCCGTCAACGTGCGCAACGGCATCCTCACCGTCGTGCACACGGACGACATCCAGGATCAGGTCAAGGCGTTGTTGGAGCAGTACCAGAAGGCGTACGGCAAGATGGTGTCGCTGGAAGCGCACTTCCTGGTCGTGAAGCGAGAGAAGCTGGAAGAGCACCTGGCCAAGACCAAGGGCTCAGCCCTGCTCGCACCGGACGCGGTGGAAGCGTTTTTGAAGACCGCGCGGGCTGAGCAGGCCGGCGGCCGCGTGCTGGGCGTCGCGCGCACGACCTGCTTCAATGCGCAGCGCGTAAACCTTTCAGCGTCGAGCGACGAGTCGTTCGTTTCCGACCTGGAGCCGATCCCCGGCGCAGCCGGCATGGACCCGACGGTGAGCGTGTCAAAGAACGGCGTCGTGCTCGACATCGAGCCGGCGGTCAGCTTCGATGATTCGTCGATCACCATCGTCCTGCGCAGCCACGTGGTGCTCGGACGCTCGATGTCCAGCCACCGCCTGCCCGTCGTGACGCCGCCGGACATGCTCAAAGAACACTACCGTGTGCAGACGCCGACCGAGAAGGGCAAGGCCGACAAGGTCACGACCCGCGACAAGACGCGGATCACCGCGGCGGAGTCGGCGTTGGTCGGCATCGCCGAGGTGCAGTTGCCCAAACAGGACACGGTGAATTACAAAACGACCGTCCGCTTGGCCAACGGCGGCGGCGTGATCCTCAGCGGTTTTACGTCGCAGTTCGAGCAGGTCGAGTTGAAAGACGCCGAGGTCGTGCTGCTCGTCCGCGCGGCGACGGCGAAGTAGGACGATAGCCTACAACCCGCTGCGCAGAAAGTATTCCATCAACTCGTGACCGTGCTCGATGTGCAGGTCGGAGTCGTTGGCTTCGCGCTCGTTGAACGCGCGCGGCACGGCCGAACGCACGCGGTGGCCGCACATGACGAACGGCACCGGCGTCGGGTCGTGCTTGCGTGTGGCGACTGCTGTGTAGTGGTCGGGCAGGGCGAGCATCCGCCACGGTTCGCCGCAGGATTCGAGCTTGTTCATCACCGGGCCGACCACGTGTTCGTCGATCGCCTCGATGGCGGCGACCTTGGTCGTCGGGTCGGCCGCGTGCGCGGCCTCGTCCGGCGCTTCGACGTGCACGCAGACGACGTCGTATTCGTCCAGCGCGGCTGCGCCGTGCTCGCCGGCCGCGGCGTAGTCGGTGTCGTGGTAGCTGGTCTGCCCCGGCACGTCGAGCCGGTCCCAGCCGATGAAGTGCGCCAGCCCGTCGAGCAGGTCGACAGCCGGGGCAGACCAGCTACCACGACACCGACTACGCCGCGGCCGGCGAGCACGGCGCAGCCGCGCTGGACGAATAC
>JANQSF010000057.1 GCA_028284155.1 Phycisphaeraceae bacterium | reverse complement strand
CGCGCAGGTCGAAGCCGGACGCGTCGGCCACGACGGCCGCGACGGCCGGGCTGCGCAACGACAGCTCGATCGCCCACAGCCGGTCGCGTGCGTCGCGCGGGTCGATAAACCAACTGGCCCGCATCACGTCGTCGTCCAGCGCGTCGCCGTTCGGCCAAACCGCTCGGCCGACCCACACGACGGCAGGCCGGTCCGCGCCACGCAGCGCACGACGTGACGCCTCGATCAACACGCCAAGCGGTGGCGTCCAACCGCCCCCCACTCGCGCCTCTTCCTGCCCAAGCCACTCGTGCACCCGCCGGGTCGGCAGCGCCCCGATCGGCGTCGGCACGGCGTCGGCCCCGCCGTCTGAACGGGCGGCTGATCCGCCTTGAGCACACCGATCCACCAGGTCGCGGAGCTGGTCGAGGTCGGCGTCGGGTTGTGTGCGGGAGGCGATCATTTGATTGGTATATGTTAGGGTATCAGGATGAGCGGAGATGTCAAGTGGGGTCGCTGATCGCGGTGTCATTTGACGCTCGCTTTGGTGCCACGGCCGTGTCGGCCGTGCGGTTGATCAACGACGTTTCACACGGCCACGGCACACGACAATCGCACCTTGGATTAGACTGGATCACGTGCTGTCTGTTTGTAACGGGTGCCACACTTTGGCTTTGCAAAGTGCGTGAGCAACCGACCACGCCAGATCGACTGAGGCACACTTTGCCGAGCCAAAGCGTGGCACCCCGAATCGCGACGCTTGGATTGAAAATGTTCTCAAACCAGGCTTCGTCGAAAGAGGCTCTGCCTTAACGAGCCGCGGCCGCGAGAGAGCGTTTTCCAATGCGACCCGGGCCGCTCCCTCACGGTCGCGGGTCGTTGGCGAAGACGCAATTCGACTCCTCGGACGACGCCTAAACTCAGTTCACACCGATTCAAGTCACACGCAAGGAGCATCCCCGTGTCAGACATCAGCAAGTGCCCGGTAATGAGCCCCACGACCCACCGCAACACCGCAGCCGGCGGTCTGTCGAACCGCGACTGGTGGCCGAACCAGTTGAACCTTCAGATCCTTCATCAGCACTCGTCGTTGTCCAACCCGATGGGCGAAGACTTCAACTACGCCGAGGAGTTTGCGAAGGTCGATCTCGACGAGTTGAAGCAGGACATCGAAAAGGTAATGACCACGTCGCAGGACTGGTGGCCGGCCGACTATGGGCATTACGGGCCGCTGTTCATCCGCATGACCTGGCACAGCGCGGGGACCTACCGCATCCACGACGGGCGCGGCGGCGGCGCGTCGGGCACGATCCGTTTCGCACCGCTCAACAGTTGGCCTGACAACGTCAGCCTCGACAAAGCCATCCGATTGCTCTGGCCGGTCAAGCAGAAGTATGGCCGAAAGCTGTCGTGGGCTGACCTGATCATCTACACGGGCAACTGCGCGCTGGAGTCGATGGGGCTCAAGACGTTCGGCTTCGCCGGCGGGCGCGAAGACTTCTGGGAACCGGAGACGGACATCAACTGGGGTTCGGAAAGTGAGTGGCTGGGCGATGAGCGCTACAGCGGCGACCGTGAGTTGGCCAAACCGCTCGGGGCTGTGCAGATGGGCTTGATTTACGTCAACCCGCAGGGGCCGAACGGCACGCCCGACCCGGTCGCGGCGGCGCGCGACATCCGCGAGACGTTCGGCCGAATGGCCATGAACGACGAAGAGACCGTCGCGCTGATCGCCGGCGGCCACACGTTCGGCAAAGCACACGGCGTCGCCGACGCCGACCAATACGTCGGCCCGGAGCCGGAAGGCGCGAGCCTCGAAGAACAAGGCCTCGGGTGGAAGAACAGCTACGGCACGGGCAAGGGCGCCGACGCGATCACCAGCGGCCTCGAGGGCGCGTGGACGACCAACCCGATCAAGTGGGACAACGGCTTCTTCGACAACCTGTTCGGTTACGACTGGGAACTGACGACCGGCCCCGGCGGCGCGCACCAGTGGAAGCCCAAGGAAAACGGCAAGGCCATCGCGACCACGCCGGATGCACACGACCCGTCGAAGGAACACACGCCGATCATGTTCACCACCGACCTGTCGTTGCGGATGGAGCCGGCCTACGAAAAGATCTCCCGCCGCTTCCACGAAAACCCGGACGAGTTCGCCGACGCGTTCGCCAAGGCGTGGTACAAGCTGACGCACCGCGATATGGGCCCGCACGCGCGCTTCCTCGGCGCGCAGGTCCCCGAGCCGCAGATCTGGGAAGACCCGATCCCGCCCGTCGATCACGAACTGGTCAACGATCAGGACATCGTCGACCTGAAAGGCAAGCTCCTCGCGACCGGCCTATCGATCGGCCAACTGGTCAACACCGCGTGGGCCTCAGCCGCGACCTTCCGCGGCACGGACAAACGCGGCGGCGCCAACGGAGCACGCATCCGCCTCGCCCCGCAGAAAGACTGGGAAGTCAATCAGCCCGAGGCGTTGGCCAAGGTGTTGCAAAAACTTGAACAGGTTCAGGCCGACTTCAACGCCGCGCAGTCCGGCGGCAAGCGGGTGTCGCTGGCCGACGTCATCGTCCTGGGCGGTTGCGCCGCCATCGAGCAGGCCGCCAGGAACGCCGGCCACGACATCACCGTCCCGTTCACGCCCGGCCGCGGCGACGCGCTGCAGGAACAGACCGACGCCGACTCCTTCGCCGTGCTCGAGCCGTTGGCTGACGGCTTCCGCAACTACCAGAACGCCGACACCGTCGACCGCCCCGCACCGGAACTGCTGGTCGACCGCGCGAACATGCTCACCCTCACCGCGCCGCAGATGACCGCCCTGGTCGGCGGCATGCGCGTCCTGAACGCCAACACCGCCCAGTCCAACCTCGGCGTCTTCACCGATCGCCCCGAGACGCTGACCAACGACTTTTACGTCAACTTGCTCGACATGAACATCGAGTGGAAACAGTCCACCCGCTGCGAACACTTCTACGAAGGCCACGACCGCAATACCGGACAGGTCAAGTGGTCGGGCACAGCCGTTGACCTGGTGTTCGGCTCCAACTCCCAACTCCGCGCCATCGCCGAGACGTACGCTTGCAGCGACGGTCAGGAGAAGTTCGTGCACGACTTCGTCGCGGCGTGGGACAAGGTGATGAACTTGGATCGGTTCGACCTGAAGTAAGTCGAACGAATCCGTCTTGAGTCATTGAAGCGACCTGTCGGCGAAAGCCGGCGGGTCGTTTTGTGTTCCAGGGAGGAGTGTGCGGGATTGAATGCGCGGCGATCGGACGGAAACAGATGATGCAAGACACTCCAAGCGTGAAGTTCGTTAAACCCGGACCGTCAAAGCGCCCGGAATAGAATCTGGCGATGCGTCGTTGGCTCTTCAACATCGCCGCAGGATTCTCGTTGCTGCTGTTCGTGGCGACGTGTGTGTTGTGGGTGAGGTCGTTTTGGGTTTGGACCAGCGTCAAGGTGGATGTGACGGCAATGCATGAACCAACGAAGTGGATAGTGACGAACACTTGGCTGATTGCCCAAGCGGAACATGGCACAATCCAAGCCGATATCACTGAACAGGATGATGACAATCGAACGATGGATTGGTCAGTTGATGTAAAGGAGAGCGGCCCAAAAACGTGGACGTTTGGGCGACGAAAGTTTCGGAGATACACCGTCTTCCTACCGGGATTCAAGTATGGGCGAGTTTCCATTAGAACCCCAATGTCGGCCCACGAGATCCCACGAACACGACACGAACTTGAGATCACACACACCCTTATCGCACTCGTATTCGCCCTGCTGCCTGCCGCATGGCTTCTCACATTCAGATGGCGCCGCGCCCGTCGCCGCACCACCAAAGGCCTCTGCACTGCCTGCGGGTACGACATGCGCGGCAGCGACGGGACTTGTCCCGAGTGCGGGGCGGAGAATGCCTATCCGAAGTCGGCAACATGAGCCCACGATCAATTCGATCGGGATTCTCCCGCCCTCATTGCCCTAACATCCCCATCCGGCAAGTCGGTTGTGCGGTGTCGCACGGGCTTGCCGTGATTCCTTTCTAACAGGGCGACAGGTGACGTCGCCGGGAGCATGACACATGATCAACACGACGGGTCGAACGACACACTTGCCCAGCCGACGTTCGCACTGATTCGGCGGCTTCAGTCTTCCCGCCAGGCACGCGACCGTGCCGAGCTTCATTTCATCGAAGGCGTTCGCAACTTCGTCACAGCCGTGGACATGGGGGCGGAGTTTGAGCAGCTGATCGTCAGCAAACGGCTGCTTCAATCCACCGTCGCCCAGAAGCTTGTCCGCCGCGTCCGTTCGCGTGGCGTGCCGGCTTTCACCGTCTCGCCGGAACAATTCCGCGCGGTCAGCCGGTCGGCCCGCGCGTCTGGCGTCGCCGCCGTTGTCAAGACTTGCTGGACACCGCTTCAATCGATGACCGGCAACGAGGTGGGACGGCTCTGGGTCGCCATCGAGTCGGTCCGTGCGCCGGGCAACCTCGGCACGCTCATCCGGTCGTGCGCCGCGGCCAGCGCGACCGGCCTGATCCTGCTGGGGAACCGGGCTGACCCGTTCGACCCGGTGGTGGTCCGCGCGAGCATGGGCGCGACGTTCCGCCAACGGTTTGTCCGCACATCCGCGCAGCGGCTTCGACAGTGGTGCGACCGACACGGTTGCGACGTGGTCGGCGTCACGCCGGACGGCGATGAGGTGTATCACGACGCGGCCTACGAGTCCCCCACCGTCCTGATGCTGGGCGACGAACGCAAGGGCCTGAGCGATGAGCAACGCGCCGTCTGCAACCGGACCGTCCGGATCCCGATGGCGGCCGGCTGCGACTCGATCAATCTCGGCGTGGCCGGCAGTTTGTTGTTGTTTGAAGCGAGTCGCGGATAACAAGGCGTTCTGAACAACCCCCTCTCCCGCGGGGAGAGGGCTGGGCAGAGAGTTCTGCGCGGTTGCGTCAACCGGTCAAAGTCGTGTCACGGCCGCGCGAACCCTCACCCGGCGGCAAGGCCGCCCACCTCTCCCAGTGGGAGAGGTTGTTCAGAGATCTCAACAGTCCTTTGACTTGGCCACGCGAGACGGCTGCCAAGAAACGTCGATCTCTGTGCGCACCGACGCGACGATCCGCCCCTTTATGGTGCGACACTTTTTCAATCAACGACAAGCGATTAAGAGCCGTGACAACGGCATTCGCCGTGGCAGTCAATGTGGCGTGGTTGTGTCGGGCATGACACGACAACGGCGATTGCGATTCGGTAGCAAGGTTTGGTCTGTCGGGGTGACATTGGCGGTGAAATGCGCAATCGATGTGCGCATCATGGCTTGTAAGCCAAACCCACGTCGTGCGGGGGAGGAAACCCGCCACCTGACATGTCAGGGCGCGGGGACGCGCGCACAGTTGGCGCGACGGGCGAAACAATCTTCAGCGGATCGAAAAAAGTTTGCGGCGTGTCGGAGTGGGTCGGCCTTACGCCCGCGACGCCGACTCGACCCATTGCACCGCCCGTTGGGTCAGTGCGGTGGCGTTGGCCAGGTCGAGTTTTTCCTTGATGTGCTCGCGGTGCGACTCGATGGTCTTGACGCTGCGGTGGATGCGTTCGGCGATCTCGCGGGTGCTCAGGCCGTGGCCGATCAGTTCGAAGACTTCCAGCTCGCGGTCGCTGAGCTTGTCGATGGGCGAGACGGCCGTCATCGGCTTGCCGGACGCGGCGTGCGAGAGCATCTGCGAGGTCATGCGTTCGCTGAGGTAGACGTCGCCGCCGAGGATGCGTCGGATCGCGGTGACGACGCTCTCGGGCGCCTCCTGCTTCATGATGTAGCCCTTAGCGCCGGCCCGCAGGGCGCGCGGGGCGTAAAGCGATTCGTCGTGCATCGACAGGACGAGGATCGGCAGCTCCTCGTGCTGAGCTTTGACCTGCTTGACCAGCTCGAGGCCACTTGCGTCTTTAAGCGTCAGGTCGATGATTGCCAAGTCGGGTGTGAGCTGCTCGATCAGCCGCATCGCGCCGGCCGTGTCTTCGGCCTCGCCGCAGACGGTCAGGTCGTGTTCCTGCTCGATCAGCTTGGCCAACCCCTGGCGGACGATCGGGTGGTCGTCGACCAGCAGGACGCGGCGTTGGTGGGTCGAGTCTTCGGACGGCGTGCGCTTCTTGGCGGTCATGCGCGGTCTCCTTCAGCCGTGTTCAGCGATGCGCGGGTCGAACGTGCAGGTGACGACCACGCCACGGCCGGGTTCGGGAACGGGCGAAATCGAAAGGTCGGCGCCGAGAATGCGGGCCCGGTGGCCCATGTTGCGCAGTCCGACGCCTTGCGTGTCCTTGTAATCGTCGGGCAGGCCCCGCCCGTCGTCGATGACGGACAGCGTGACGCGCTGCTCGGAAGACTCAACGCGGATCGCGATGTGCTCAGCCTTGCCGTGCCGGATGGCGTTGTGCGTTGCTTCCTGCACGATGCGGTAAAGGTGGGTCTTGACGTCGGGGTCGTTGATCGTGACGTCCTGCGTCCATTCGAGCCGGCAGGCGATGTCGAATGTTTCGCGGGTGTCATCGACGAAGCGCTGCAAAGCGTCAAGCAACGACAGTCCGTCCATGTCGATCGGCGACAGGCCGCGGATCAACCGGCGGGTATGGCGGATGGCCTGCTCGACGAGGTTGGTGATCTTCTGGGCGTCGGCCTCTTCGGGCATGTCGCGTTTGGCCAGCGATCGCTGGAGCACCTTGCTCATGAAAGCGATGCCGGTGAGCTGTTGGCCCAGGTCGTCGTGCAGGTCGCGGCCGATGCGCTGTTGCTCGTCCTCGCTGATGGTCAGGATCTCACGCTCGAGACGCTTGCGCTCGGTCAGGTCGCGCAGCATGCCGACGAAGTATTGTTGACCTTCCCAGGCCAACTCGCTGACGGCCAGGTCGACCGGGATAGTTGTTCCGTCTTTGCGCAGGGCGATGACTTCGCGGCCGACGCCGATGATGTGGCGTTGGCCAGTCTCCTGGTAACGCTGCAAGTACCCGTCGTGCTCGCGGCGGTACGGCTCGGGCATGAGCAGGCCGATGTTCCGGCCAATGACTTCGTCGGCCGAGTAACCGAACATGTGTTCCGCGGCGTGATTGAAAGACTCCACGATGCCTCGGCCGTCGATGACGATGATCGCGTCAACGGCGGTGGCCAACACGGCGTGGGCGTGCGCGACGCTCTGTTCCAATTCGCCCGCCGTGGGCGCGGGCGGGTCGAACTCGTTGCTCGGCCCGGCCTTGGTTTCAGCCATGCGTGATCTTCCAGCAAACGACGTGACAGAACGCGTGCGGCCCCGCACGACAGGGCCTCCGTCCGGGCGGGGTGAACACGCCATCGTAACCACCGGAAGGTGTCTGCGATCCAGCCAATTGCTCAGGATGCACATGGCCACATCGTTCGTCACTAAGGGGGAATTGCATATGGGCATGCGTCCGCACCGGATGACGGGGTCAGCCCCATACCCGGGATGGGGGATTAGCCGATGCGGAGCCCCGGCGCGGATGACGTCCCGACCGCTTGGGCCATGCGGCCTGGACCGATCCGCCCCGATTGATACTGCGCCGAGCCAACGCCGATCAGAACCACCGCAGCGGCCGCGGGCCCGGTCACAAGGCCCAGATTGCCCATTTTGGCGACGTAAGACGCTTGACACCAGTGCGTTAATTGGCCTTGGGGATCGGCCAAAAAAGGCCAATTCAATCATGCAAATCGAACAATAGGCATTGACCGGGATCAATGAATCCATTAATCTCAGTGCTGAAAGAAGTTGTGATGTGAATGGAGGTTGGCATGGGTGTGCGGGAAACAGGTGGACGTGGACGAAGCTGTCGAATCTTTTTCGCAACGGTGCTGGCAAGCCTGGCGCTATTCACCGTCTTTCCAACGGCCCGTACGTTGGCCGTGACGGTCAAATTCAACCAAGACGTTTACATCGTCACACCCTCGATGCCGTCGTTCGACGTGGGAGTGGTGATCGACGGCGACGACATTGCGCCGGGCCTCCAACCGGTGACCAACGGGCTGTTCAGCTACGGCTGGCAATTCACGTTCGATCAGACGAAGGCGACGGTGGACAACATCGCGGTTGTGCCGGACCTCAACTTTTTCGATTTCAACCCCGGCGCGCAGACGTCCATCGGACCCGGCCTCGGCGGCGCTCGCGGCAACATCGACCTGTCCGGCCCAGCGTACGGCGGCACGTCATTGGCGACGGTCAGCATGACCAACCTGGCGACCGCGCCGGACAGCTACCTGTTGACGCTGGCCATCGACCCCATCTTCCCGACCGAGCAGGTTTACGTCGATGGCGCGGGCAACGTGCTCGACCCACAGATGCTGTTCGGCACGGCGCTCGTCATTATTCGAGACGACAACGGTGGGCCGGGGGACAACGTCATCCCCGAACCCTCGGTCGGAGCGGCGATGGGACTGTGGATCGTTTCGCTATTGGGGTGCCGGCGCAGGCGGGCACGCAACTGACCTCGGCCGATCGGCCAACGGTTGGGTTTGGATTCAGGAGGTCGTTAGAGAAACCCAGCAGTCGCCGGTTTGGCCGTGCGACGACGGAGTTGATGTGCTCGCGTGGCGTTCGTCGCGCGATCGGTTGTGTTTTAGGGGGCCACCTTCGGGCCAATCTAACGACGAAAGTGTCATTCCATGCGTCACATTCAGGGTGTAGCGGGCCGCAGCCAGGCAGTCGCCGCAAGTGGGTATTCATGCGCATCGAGCGCCGAGTGGATTCAGCGCGCTCGGCGGCGACGGTTGCCCCTGCGCGTCGAAGCGCTCGAGACGCGCACTTTGTTGAGCACGGGCTTCGAGGTCGCGGGCGTAGTCGGCCCGATGCCCGGAGGCACGGACGAACCCGCCGCCGCCATCGCCTCACCGTTCGGCACGCCCGAGTTCACGACGCAGTCGCAGACCGCCTCGTTCGATTGGCCGGTCGCCGTCAACGACCTGAACCTGACGCTCACCGGGGCGACGATCGTCGTACACGGGTACGAGCCGTTCGACGACGAGGGCGACACGCTAGCCGCGCTGGCGGAGGCCGTGCGCGAGCAAGCCGAACTGGCCGGCGGCAACGACGACGCCTGGCTGCTCGACCACGACTCGGACAAGGGCGGGTTCGACCTGCTGGATTCCGACCTGCCGACCGCGGCGCAGGTCGGCGACTCGGGCGAACTGGTCGTTCTGTTCGACTGGGCCGAGGCGTCACGTCACCCGTCAACCGGTTGGGCCGAGTCGGCCGGCGACGCGCTGTTCGCGATGCTCGTCGACCTGCAACTGGTCGCGCCGGAAGGCGCGTCGGCCGTGCCCCTGCACATGATCGGCCACGGCACCGGCGCGGTCGTCGTCAGCGAGGCCGTCGAACGCTTGGCGTTCTACGACGTGCCAGTCGATCACGTCACATACCTCGACCCACACGACTTCGACCAGGGGTTGGGCTTCGACACCGCCGCGCAGTTGGGCGAGGGCGCGCAACCGACCGACTACGGCGTCGCCGTATGGGACAACGTCGGGTTCGCCGACGTGTACTACCAGACGCGCGGCGGGAACGGCGAAGGGATCAACGGCGTCGACGTGGCCGACGCACTCGTGCCGCAGGGCCGACCGATCCCCGGCGCGTACAACTTCTATGTCGACGGCTCCAACCACCTGCCCGCCAACGCCGACGACTACGACGACTTCAACGTCCTGGGCGACCATCAATACATCTGGGAAGGTTTCTACCTCTCGACGATCAACGGCGACGCGCCGGCGACGAACCAGACCAACGGGTTGACGAAGGACACGCCCGCGCCGGCCGCGGCGATCGATGGGATGGCGACCGGTTACGGGTTCAGTCGCATCTCCGCCGACGCGACGCGCCCCGACCCGGTCTTCTACGCCAACCCGGATCAAGGTGCTTGGTCCGACGGCGTGCTGTATCACCAGTTCGACGTCGTCGAGAACGGCGGCGATCAGTTCGTCGCGCTGCGCACGCACACGTCGCAGCCGGGCGACTTCCCCGCGCCGGACGCCGACTTCTGGGCGATGCTCACCGACGCCCCGCTGCCGCAGGACCACACGCACACGTCGCCCAACCTGGCCGTGACCGACCCGGCGTCGATGCACTTCGGCTCACCCAACTTCGCTGGTCTCGCGGAACACAACCTGACGCACGAGGCGATCACGGACGCCGCATTCCAACCGCGCTGGAACCCGCTCGACCTGGTCAACGGTGGCTTCGACCACGTCGGCGACGAGATCGTCGACCCCAACCGCCCCGTGCCCGGCTGGTTCTCCACAAACGACCTGCCGCCGATTCAAACGACGTTCGAGGGTTTGTCGCAAGGCGCGGCCATCGTGCCCGACCCAATCGCCGCGGCCGGCCCGGACAGTTTGCTCGGCGCGGTCAACCATGAACTCGCGTTGTACAACCGCGACGGCACGGTGATCGACTCGGCAGACCTCGATAGCTTCTTCTCCAGCGTGTCGCTGTTGCCCGACGCGCCGTTCGACCCGTGGGTGACGTTCGACCCGTACTCCGAGCGTTACATCGTGCTCGCGCCCGAGGTCGAACTGGGCACGAGGAACAGCGACGGTACGGGCGGCCTGGTGCGCGGCGGGCACGGCGCCGACGAGTTCAACTACCTGATCGCCGTTTCATCGTCGGACACGCCGGGCGACCTGACCGGCGCGAACTGGAACTTCTACCGCATCGACGGCGTGCAGGACCTGGACGGCGACACGGTGACCGAATGGGGCGACTACCCGAAGATCGCGGCCGACGAAGACAGCGTCTACATCTCCGCCAACTACCTGACGTTCGGCGACCGAGACCTGGAAGGCGTCGTTGTCACGCGTATCAACAAAGCGCCCCTGCTCAGCGGCGCAGCGCTCGGCGGTGGCGATGTCGAAGCGATCGAAGCCGTCGGCGGCTTTGTCACGCTCCAGCCCGTCGCCAGCGTCGGCCGAGACGCCGACGACCCGCAGTTGTTCGTCGAAGCCGTCGAGGGTGTCGGCGTGCAGGTCTGGGAACTCGACGACGCGAACGACCTGAGCCGCGTGGCCGTACTGTCCTCGCCCTATACCGAGGTGACGACGGGCGTGCCGCAACCCGGCACGGCGCTCGTGCTCGACGACCTCAGCCGAATCGGCCTGCTCAACGCGGTCTATCGCGACGGGTCGATCTGGACGGCGCACACGGTCGAAATGGACGGGCGCGCAACGGTGCGCTGGTATGAGATCACGACGGACAACGGCTACACGCTCAACCAGCGCGGCGACGTCAACCCGGGCGGCGACGCGCACACGTTCATGCCCGCGATCAACGTCGACGCGTTCGGCAACATGGCGTTGACCTACACGCAGAGCGGGCCGAGCCAGTTCCCGACCATGATGTATTCCGGCCGCGGCGCCGATGACGCGCTGGGCACGACCCGTTCGGGCGGCGTGATCCGTTCCAGCACGTCGCATTACGACGACCAGGACGCGGTGGGCACGGTCGAACGCTGGGGCGACTACGCCGGGCTGGCGCTCGATCCGACAGACGGCCGAACGTTCTGGGCGTTAGGCGAATACGTCGTCGGTGAGAACGAATGGGGCACGCGTTGGGGCGCGTTCTCATTCGCCGACACGCCCGCGATCAACGCGACCGACCAGCTCGCGACGCTGTCGGCCGATTCGGACCGCGTCACGCATCAGGCGTTTTACGTGCCGGCCGAGGCTGAGCGCGTCACGATCGACGTGCGCACGGACAAGCAGAGTTTCAACGACCTGGTCCGCGTGCGCCTGGGCAACACCATTCTCGAACTCGAAAGCGGCGGCGACTCGATCACGCCGATGCCGATTGATGCCGACTTCAACACGTTCCGCTTCGTCATCCCCGACGACATGAAGGGCACGGTGCAGACGCTGACCGTCGAACTGGACGACGGCGGCGACGGCGCGTTCAACGCCGAGGTCGCGGTCGACAACGTCGGTCTTGAGGGTTACATCTTCGAGGTCAAGGCCGGCGACGTGGCGCACATCGACCTGGCCGCGGTCGCGGGCGGCAACACGTTCAACATCCCCGACGCGAGCAACGACGCCGGTACAGTGATCGAGGACGCCGGCTTCGCCGCAAACGGCCTGTTCCACTTCGCGCCCACGATCGACGGCACGTCGTTGCCCGTCGCGTTCGACCACGGCGACACGGTCGACATCACGATCGACTTCGGCGGCGGACCTGAGGCGCGCACCATGCGCATCGCCGTCGTCGACGGCTTCTCGACCACGGGCGACGACTCGGTCGTCATTCCCGACGGCGACTCGGTCGGCTCGTTCGGCACGAACACGTCGTTGGACGTGATGAAAGTTCAGCAGCGGCTGCGATACCTCAACTTCCAGGGCGAAAGCGGGGCCTTGGTCGATGTTGACGGCACGACGGACGCCGCGTTCGAGCAGGCGATCCAGCTCTTCCAGGCCGCGACCGACCCGGACGGCACGGGCGACCCGGACGGCAAGTCGGGATTGATCGTCTCCGGCGACGCGACGCACGCCTGGCTGAACACGGCGCAGGCGCCCATGTGGCGCGAACTCCGCGCCGCGTTGCAGGACCTCGACGAAATCGACGCCGAGACGTTCGCCACGAGCTGGACGATCCAACTGATCGAAGGCGCGGTGCAGGCCCGCCCGGAATTGATGCGCCACGAAAACGGCGACGACTTCGGCGCGCTGGCGTTGAGCGAGTATCCCGACATCGCGCCGACGATCCACCTGCTGCACGAGCACAAGGCCGGCATGCACATCGATTGGGAGTTGGACGAGGTCTCGCTCCAGGGCGCGGGGACCGGCGCGAACCCGATCGACTTCACCGAACCGTTCGACCTGAATCAGGCCAACATCACCGACGCGGAGCGCGCGGTGATCCGCGACGTGCTGGCGTTCGTCGAATCGCCAGGCGCGGAAGTGACCGGCGTGCAGATCGGCGGGACCGGCGGCGACCCGGACTACCAGCGTATCCGCGACGTGCTGACATTCCTGGGCGTGCCCGGCGTGTCGAACGCGACCGGCCGACACACGTTCTTCTCGATCGACCTGGCGCCGGTGGGCGCGCGCCACGTCATCACGCCCGACGAACAGGGCGCGATCGTCGACGCGCTCGAGGCGCTGCGCGACGACCTGACGCCGGCCATCCTCATCCACCCCGACCTGCAAACCGAACTGCCCGGCGATGCCACGGCCGCGCAGTACCTCGACCTCGAAGGGATCATCGACCGCGCGCTGGTGCAGCCCGTGCAAAGCCATTTCCTGACAGCGACCGACCCGACCCTGGGCGAGTTGCAGTCGCTGCTTGACGGCCTGTCGATCAACTTCGCGCTGCCCAGCGGCGACGGCGTCCACATCAACATCGACGCGCGGGCGGAACTCGACTACCGCGAAGACCCGGACAGCCCCGGCGTCACACGTCAGGAAGTCGCCGTCCACATCGACCTGAATGCGCTGCAGATCGGCATGATCGATCGCGGCGTGGTCGGCGACGAGGCCGGCGACCCAGTCGAAGGCGACGTGCGCAACATCGACACATTCATCGACGAACTGGCCGTCGCGATCGATCTGCCGATCGCGCTGCGCCTGCCGGCCTCGGCCGACCCAATCGACAACGAAGACATCCTGATCACGCCTAGCGACGCGTCGTTCAGCGTCACGTCGGTGAACATTGCCAACGACACGCACCACCTTGGCCTGCTGCAGACCGACGTGACTGAAGACCCGTTCATCATGCAACTGGTGCGCGGGCTGTCGTTCGACGAACTCGACCCAGTGACCGGCGGCTGGAACTTGGACGACCTGCAGGACCCGTTGTTGGCCAACAAGGTGCTGACCGACCCGATCGTCAACACGCTGCACGGCGTGCTGCCGATCGCGCTGCCGGAAGGCTTCGATTGGCTCGCGGGCGGGCAGGTCCCCGTCGTCACGTACCTGTCCAACGACCTGCTCGACTTCGGCACACCGCCGACGCTCGACCTGATCGACCTGGACGAGGTCATTGAAGATGCGCTGAGCTTCGGCTCGTTCTTTGACAATGTCGATGCGCTGCAACTGTTCACCCTATTCGACCAACTCGGTTCGATCTTCGACCTGGTCACGCCGGGTCTAGACCTGCCGGACGGCATCCCGTTCCTGGACAACAACATCAGCGAGTTGGTGCGGTTCGAGAGTTTGATCGGCGCGCTGTCCGACGTGCTGATCGACGCGGAAAACACCTTGCAGTTCGACTCGTTCCACGAGCTGGTCGACCTGCTGATCACGTCCGGCCGACTGTCGTCCGACGAGGTGTCGATCCGCGGCGAGCAGGCCGAGAACGCCGTGTTCATCGACTTCAACCTCGACCGGTCGGTGCTGATCCCGATCGGCGACTTCAATCTGCAGGAAGCGGCCGGCCCGATCGACATCGCGACGACCGTGGCGACCGACCTGTTCCTGGACGTCGATCTTCAGTTCTCGCTTGGCTTCAGTCTGGACGGGACGGACACCGAACTGCTCATGCCGGGCGACTACCTGGCGGCGAGTCTTGACACGGTTAACGGCGAGGTCGGTGTGCGCACCACGCCCGCGCCGGAGGGCGATGTCGAGGTCGAGGTGCACGCCAGCAACGCCGTGCAGATGTCGCAGGTCGACTTCTTCAACGACAACGCGACGGCCGCGGCCGACTTGGACGACGGCACGATCCATCCGGACATCGTGGCGGCGCTGAGCCTGTCGGGCGGCGCGGCGGTTTCGACGGTCCTGAACGGCAACGCGTGGCGGATCACCGACGGCAATTTGATCTACGACGTGCAGAAGCTGGCGTCGGACATCGAGATCACCGGCCCGACTTATCTGATTGACCTGTCGGGCGCGACGACGGTGCAGGAGGCGCTGGACGCGATCGTGGCCGGCACGGGCAACGGCTCGGTCATCAGCTACAGCCTGATCACCGACATGGATGGGTTCGTGACGAACATCGAGTGGACGGACACGTCTGCTGCGCCCAGCGACGGCAGCGGCTTCGCGATCCTGCGCGCCAACGACTCAGCGGCCGGCGCCGACCTGGGCGTGCGCGGCGTCGCGGTGGACGGCCCGGACGGCGACGACTTTGTCGACACAACTTTCCTGTCGCCCGGCCCGGGCTTCGGGTCGAGTTTCCTGGACCTAATGTTCCTCGTCGAGGGCGATAGCGTGCAGGTCGAGGGTGGGATCACGGCGCAGAGCATCGGCCTGGGCGCCAGCGTGTTCGGCGTGGGCGCGGCGATCGAGAACGGCGAAATCGAGGTCGCGATCGACACCGGATTGACGCTGGTCGATCCCGGCATGGGCGCGGCGGATGACGGGCGAATCTACTTCAGCGAGATCGCGTCGTTCGGCGTCGACGATGTCGTCGACGCCGACGTGCCCGCGCTGACCGGCACGGGCCGGCTGCCCGTGGTCGGCGCGTCGGCCTCGATCAACAACCTGTTCGGCATCGACGCCGGCCACCCGCAGACCGAGGCGGAGGACGGGCCTGAACTTCAATTCAACATCGCGTTCGACCCGGGGCAGACCGACCCGGACCTGCGCACGGTCGTCGAATTCACGGCGAACGACGCGTTCAACAACCTGCTGATGCCGTTTGAGAACTTCTCGACCGACTCGACGTGCGCGGCCATCGCCAGCGTGATCAACCTGTTGGCTGAGGGCGATTTCCCTTTCTTCAATGAGCCGCTGCCGCTGGTCAACCGCAGCATCAACGACCTGCTCGACTTTACGAGCATGTTGACGCCGCTGATCGAGTCGCTGTGCGCGACGCCCGAAGACGTGCTGTCGGCTGTGACCGACCTGCTGCCGCAACTGGACAGCATGACGTCGCCGATCGGAGCGATCCCGAACCTGCTGCCCGACCTGACGCTGGCTGAGCAGGACGTGCTGTTCAACCTGCGCAACGAGTTGACCAGCGTGCTGGGCGGCGACCTGGCGGGCGTGCCGTCCGGTTTGATCGCCGTGGTCGACGGTTTCCGCGCGTTCATCGACGGCCTGGCGCCGCATGTCGATACCGCGCAGCTCGTGGACATCATCGATCAGATCGACGCCGTGCTGCCAAGGCTGGACGCGCTGGAAGACCTGCTGGAAGACGCGTTCGCCGGCAACCTGGACGGGCCGGTCGTCGTCGAGTTCGGCGACCTGAACGGCGGGATGCCGGGCGACGTGCCGGGGCTGATTTTCGAGATCCCGATCAGCATCGCCAGCCTGACGGCCTCGCTGCCGTTCGACGAGTTGAACGACCTGACCGACGAGATCCCGTTCATCGACTTCACGTTCACCGGCAGCATCGACCTGATGGTGGACGTCGTGTTCGACCTGAACTTCGCGATCAACCTGGACGATGGCGTGCCGCTGTCGGACCGGCTCGTCTTGCAGACGGGCGCCGACGGCATGGGCTTGGCGCTTGAGGCGTCGGTGATGAGCAGCAACGCGCCGGCCCCGTCGGCGACGGCGACGCTGGGCGGCATCGCGGACGTGTCGCTGGACCCGATCCTGGTCGAGTTGAGCGCCCCCGATGCGCGCACAACGACCACCGGCGACAACACCACCTACACGCTGGACGCGCCGTTCCCGGACGCGGACGCCGACCTGGCGTTCGTCGTGTTCACCGAGACGGGCGAGGAGGCGGACACGGCGAGCACGACGACCTACACGCTCAACTCGGCGGGCGGCATGGTGCAGAGCGTGACATTCAACAACCCGCTGCCGGCGGGGACGACGGTCGACGTGGTGATCCCGTCGGCGAGCCCGGCGCAGCTCGGCCTGTCACTGGACGACCCGGTGGCGAACGGGCTGGAGGGTTACATCACGCTGAGCGAAGTGCCCAGCCACGTCAGTTTCGACCTGGACGGCGCGCTGTTCGCGCAGGCGACGCCGAGCATCCCGTTCGTCGTGTTCGACGGCGACATCCGCGGGTTCATCGATTTCAGCCGGTGGAGCACGTCGCACGTCGAGTTCCCGGGTCTGACCTCGGCGCTGGAGAGCGCCAACGACCCGAGCGCGTGCAACCTGCACCTGATCGCGCAGGGCGTGAACCTGTTCCTCGACGGGATCGAGGCGGCGGTCATGAGCGACGTGATCGAGAACCTGCCGATCATCAGCAACAACATCGACCTGGAGGCGGTCGGCGGCTTCATCGGCGACCTGCGTTCGATCGCCGACCCGCTGGTGACGGCGTTGACGAGCACGGAAGAGCTTCAGTCGTTCCTGTTCGAGAATCTCGGCCCGGGCACGCCGGCGGGCACGGGATTGAAGCTTGACATTCTCGAGGATGACGACGGGAACAAGATCACGGACATCAGCCAGATCGGCGATTTCGACAGCGACCTGGACAACCGGGCCGAGGTGCCCGAGGGCAGCCCCGACTGCGTGCTGATCGACCTGCACATCGGCGCGAGCGTCGTGCTCGAAACCGACTTCGAGCTTGGGCTTGACGCGGTCGTGCTGGAGGTGATGACGACCGGCGGCGTGATGCTTGAGTTCGGTGCTGACCTGGAGATCGGCTTCGGCGTCAGCAAGTCGCAGGGCACGTTCTTCATCGTCGACCCGGACGAGGACGAGTTGAGCCTGAACCTGACGGCCTCGCTGAAGGACGACACCGAACTGTCGGTTCAGTTGTTCTTCCTCGAGCTGACAGCCCGTGAAAACGACGTGAACCCGGACGAGACGGGGTTCGGCGGCGAGGTCACGCTCGACTTCGCCGAGCCGGCGGGCACGCCACAGGACGAGCGGATCACGTTCGCGGAGTTGGGTTCGGCGTCGCTCAGTAGCCTGCTGACGCCCGACTTCAACATCGATGCGACCATCGACCTGACGCTGGAAGCGGGCATCGCCGACAACGATGACTTGCCGCAAATCGCTGCCGACTTCTTCGTCTTCTGGGAATTGCGCAACGAGGACGGCGACGGCGGCGCGCCGACCGTCGAGTTCAACAACCTTCGGCTGGACCTGGGCGAGGCGTTGACTGACCTGGTCGCGCCGATCGCGCAACGTATCCAGACGGCGGTCGAGCCGGTTCGCTTCGTGCTCGACCTGCTGGGCACGCCCGTGCCGATCCTCTCGCAGATCTCGGAGTTCGTCGGTCAGGGTGAGGTGCTGTTCGCCGACGCCCTGCAGTTCTTCGGCGAGGGGTTCGAGTCGGTCGCGAAGGTGATTGAGATCCTGGACATCGTCGATGAGATCCTGAATCTGATCGACAGCCTGTCAGAGGGCTTCATCGAGTTCGGCAGCATCGCGTTCACGCGCGACCTGCGCGAGGACACGGGCGAGGTGATCGACCCGGGCGCCGACGCGAACATGACGCCGGCCGGCGGCGGCATGACCGCGGAGCAGCAGGCGGACAGTGGCGCGGGCATCGGCGCGCTGAAAGAGATCATGAAACGGCTGGACAAGATCGGCGTTGGGCTGCCGGTCTTTGACGACCCTTTCTCGCTGTTCGGTCTGCTCTTTGGCCAACCGGTTGACCTGATCACGTACGACGGGCCGGCGCTGGAAGCGACGTTCGACTTCAACCTCGTGCCGCCGATCATCATCCCGATCGGTCCCCTGCCGCCGCTGGTGGTGAACGTTTTTGTCGGCGCGGGGTTCTTCCTGGACATCCTGCACTTCGGCATTGACACGACGGGTATTCAGAACGGTGGCAACCTGTTCGAGGGGTTCTACTTCCGCGACACCGAACCGGTCGCGGGCATCCGGGCGACGCTTGGCCTGGACGCGTCGCTCAGCGCCGTGCTGTTCACGCTCGGCCTGCGGGCGGGCATCGAGGCGCAGGTCGGCGCGGGCTGGAACGACATCGACGACGACGAGCGGTTCTACATTGGCGAGTTCCTTCAGCGCATCGCCATGGGCCCGCAGTGTCTGTTCGACCTGGAGGGCGAGCTGAGCGCGTTCCTCGAGTTCTATGGCGAGTTGGGGATCAATATCTTCGGCGCGAAGATCACGATCTTCGAGATCGTGATCGAGATCTTCCGCGCGACGCTGCTGAGCTTCGAGGTCGGCTGCTCGTTCACGCCGCCGCAGTTGGCGCACATGGACGGCACGACGATCGTGCCGAACATCGGCCCGCACGCCCCGCTGCGCGAGAACGGCGCGCAGGACGGCGACGACAAGCTCGAGATCGAGTTCGACGCGGACGAAAACGTATTCGTCATCAGCGGCTTCGGCGTGGTGCAGGAATACAGCGGCACAGCGTTCAAGGTCGAGGCCGGGGCCGGCGATGACGAGATCACGTTTGATTCATCCGTGCTCGTGCCGGTGACGCTGATGGGCGGCGACGGGAACGACTCGTTGATCGGTGGCGCGGGCGCGAATACGATCATGGGCGGGGCCGGCAACGACCGGATGATCGGCGGGCCGTTGGCCGACCTGATCGAAGGCGGCGAGGGCGACGACGTCGGGTTCGGCAAGGACATGAACGACACCATGCGCGGCGGCGCGGGCAACGACCTGTTCATGGGCGAGGGCGGCAACGACCTGATGGAAGGCGGCGAGGGTGACGACAACCTCGACGGCGGCGACGGGGCCGACACGATCGAGGGCGAGGGCGGCAACGACCAGCTTTCCGGCGCGGGCGGTAACGACACCATGATGGGCGGCGCGGGCGACGACTCGATGGAGGGCGGCGACAACAACGACTCGCTCGAGGGCGGGGCCGGCAACGACACGCTCGGCGGCGGCGCGGGCAACAACGTGCTGCTCGGCGGCGACGGCGACGACGTCATCAGCGCGACCGACGGCAACGACGACATCACCGGCGGCAACGGCAGCGACACGATGGACGGCGGCGGCGGGGACGACCAGTACTTCTTCGGCGACGTGACCGGCGGCAATGAGACCGACACCGTCATCGAGGCGAACGTGCCGGAGAACGACGACGAGCTGAACTTCATGGCCGTCACGAACGACGTGAAGGTCAACCTGCTCAACGGGCGCGCTTCGCACACCAACCGGAAGATCATCATCGATCAGCCGATGCGGTTCGAGAACGTCATCGGCGGCTCAGCCAACGACACGATCATCGACAACTGGAACAGCAACTTCTTCAGCGGCGGCGACGGCGACGACCTGTACATCTTCGGCAGAACGATGGGCATGATGCAGACCGACGTCATCGAGGAGTTGAACCTGACGGGCGGCGGGGTTGACGGGATCGACTTCAGCGACATCCCGGTCGGCGACGTGGTGACGATTAACCTGCTGGCGGCGACGACGATCGCATCTCATGACAACCGCGACCTGAACGTGGCAGGCGTGGGTCAGAGCGCGAACATCGAGAACGCGTTCGGCGGGCAGGACAGCGACCCGATCCAGGGCAACGACGCGGACAACCTGCTCGTGGGCAACCGCGGCAACGACACGATGAACGGCGGCAACGGCGACGACACGATGCAGGGCAACGCCGGCATCGACCTGATCTTCGGCGACGCGGACAACGACGTGATTTCGGGCGGGCGGGGCGACGACGAGATCGAAGGCAACGGAGGCGACGACGAGATCGACGGCGACGACGGCGAGGACCTGATCAACGGCAACGACGGCGGCGACACGATCCGCGGCGGGTTCGGTATCGACCACATCTTCGGCGACGCCGGGCCGGACCTGATCGAAGGCAACGCGGAGAACGACGTGATCTTCGGCGGGACGGGGAACGACTCGATCTTCGGCAACGCGGGCGAGGACCGCATCTTCGCTGAGGACGGCGACGACTTCGCCGACGGCGGGCCGAACCGCGACTTCATCCTGGGCGACCGGGGCGACGACTCGCTGAACGGCGGGTCGGGCGACGACTTCATCAGCGGCGGCGGCGACTCGGGCGACTCGGGCGATCCAACCGACCCGCTCACGCCGCTGGGCGCGCCCAACGACGCCGCGATCTACTTTGCCAACATCGAAAACTTCGGCGACCACCTGGACGGCAACAGCGGTCACGACCTGGTCGTCGGCGGGCATCCGATCGGCGGCACCGACCCGATGGGGCTGAACAACTTCTTCCTCAATCAACTGCTGATCGTCAACTTCCTGGACATGTTCGAGGACATGCTGACCGACGTCATCACGCCGGACGACCAGGAGTTCCTTGAACTGATCGACAGCCTGATCGACTTCAGCGACGTCGACCGCGACGACATCGTGCACGGCGGCCACGACAACGACTTGTTGACGGGTGAGGACGGGGCCGACTTCCTGTTCGGCGACTGGGGCAACGATGTGGAGTTCCCCTATCGCGTGCTCAACGTGACGCACGACGAACCGGACAGGGTCGAGGGCGGGCCAGACGACGACTTCATGTGCGCGACACACGCCGGCAACTTCATGGTCGGCGGCACGTCGAATCTGAACGAGACTTACATCCTGGACAACCAGCCGGCGGGCGGGCCGTTCGCCGGTGGGTACAGCATCACGAGCTGCGAGGCCGACCCGGTGCTCACACCGCCGCTGCCGGTCGAGATTCACGGCCAGAAGTTTGAGGACATTAACGGCAACGGCGTGCAGGACCCCGACGAGCGCGGCCTGAACGGCTGGCAGATCGAAATCCGTGACGCCGAGGGCGAACTGCTCGGCACGACCACGACGATGAGCGTCGACCTGAACCTGGACGGAGTGATCGACCCGACGACCGAGTCGGGCCTGTACTGGTTCACCGACGTGTCGGTCGGCGGCAACATCGAGGGGTTGGTCGAGGGCGCCTACTCTGTTTACGAGGTGTTGCAACCGAGTTGGCAGTTAACGTTCCCGGCCACACCGTTGCCGGGCGAGGTCGTTGACGTTGTGCTGCCCTCGGGCCACGAGGGGCAGGTGTCGTTGTATGACGCGGGCGGCACGCAGGTCGTGGCTTACACGTTGGCGCTCGACTCGGGCGACATCGCCGAGGGCGCGAATTTCGGCAACGCGCCGCTGGGCGAGATCCACGGCATCAAGTTTGACGACCTGAACGGCGACGGCGTGCAGGACCCGGGCGAGCCGGGCTTCTTCGGGCAGTTCATCTACCTCGACCTGAACAACAACGGCGTCCCGGACATCTTCGGCGTGCCGTTCGAGCCGTTCGTGTTTACCAATGAAGACGGTGAGTACCGCTTCACCAACCTGCCGGCCGATACGTACCACGTGCGCGAGTTTGTGTACGCGATCCAAGACCAGACATTCCCCGCCAGTGGCGTACACAATATCGACCTGGGCGTCGGCGAGGTGTCGGCTGACAACAACTTCGGCAACTACCTGCACACGACGATCAGCGGCGTGAAGTTTGACGACCTGAACGGCGATGGCGTACAAGACCCAACCGACCCGGGCGTCTTCTTCTGGCCGATCTTCGTCGATGACAACAACAACGGCGTGTTCGACGCGGGTGAGCCGGTGACCCTAACCAACTTCTTTGGGGAGTGGACGATCACAGGCCTCGCGCCGGGTGTGCATACCGTGCGCGAGATCAACATCCCCGGCTGGAATCAGACGTTCCCGGTCGAGGCGGACGGCGGCGTGCATCAGTTCATCGCGCAGTCGGGCGACGTGATTGAAAACCTGGCGTTCGGCAACTTCCAAAACGGCACGATCAGCGGGACGAAGACCAACGATGTGACCAACGCACCGCTGGCGGACTGGACGATCTACCTCGACATCAACCGCAACGGCGTGCTCGACGTTGACGACAACAACAACCCGACCGAGCCGACCGCGGTGACCAACGCCCTTGGCGAGTACACGTTCACCGACGTGGCGCCGGGCGACTACCTCGTGGCCGAGGTCGTGCAGGACGGGTGGGTGCAGGCGAGCCCCGGGCCGGACGTCAATACCGGGCTGCCCGTGCACAACGTGACAATCGAGTCGGGCGACGACCTGGTGGGACTCGATTTCAGCAACACGCCGGAGTCGCAGATCCACGGGATCAAGTGGCATGACCTGAACGGCGACGGCGTGCGCGACGCGGACGAGCCGGGGTTGGCCAACTGGTTGATCTATCTCGACAACAACTTCAACGGCGTGTTCGACCCGCCGGACCCGCTGGACGCTACGGCGTACAGCGACCCGTTCACGACGACGGCGTTCGACGACCCGGACACGGTCGTCGACGAGACGGGCGAGTACTCGTTCGAAGACCTGCTGCCCGCCATTTATCTCGTGTCGGAAGTGATTCAGGACGGCTGGTTGCAGACGTCGCCCGGCACGCCCGACTTCCCGACGGGTCACTTCCACCTGTTGCTTGGCACGACGGTGACGGGTGTCGACTTCGGCAACGTGCGCGGCGCGTCGATCAGCGGGTTCAAGTACGAGGACATCGACGGCGACGGCGAGCGCGACTTCAGCGACGCCGTGCCCGGCCAGCCCAGCGGCGACCTCGGCCAAAACGGCTGGACGATCGAGTTGTACGACGAGAACATGATGCTGGTCGCGACGACGGTGACGGCCGACGTCGACCTGGACGGCAGCGGGACGGACGGCTTCGACAACGACCTGGACTGGGACCAGGCGGTGGACGACGTGGGCGCGGACGGCATCGCCGCCACGAACGACGACGGCGAGGGTGACGGCCTGCCGACGCCCGGCGAACCGAACGTCGATGAGGCGGACGAGGCGATCAACGGCGCGCACGAGCGCGGCTACTACAAGTTCGAGGACCTGACGCCCGGCAAGTACACCGTTGTCGAGCAACTGCAAAACGGCTGGGTGCAGACCGTGCCCGGTGAAACGAATAGTTTCCGCTACGAGATCACTGTCGGCGACGGCGAGCAGGTCGTCGACGTGGACTTCTTCAACGTACGCAGCGCCCGACTCAGCGGCACCAAGTTTTTTGACGAGAATGCCAACGGCCTGTTCGACACCGGCGAGCCAACCATCCAGGGCGCGACGATCTACATCGACGTCGACTTCGACGGCGAACTCGACGCGGGCGAGCCGTTCACGGTGACCGACGCGAACGGCTTCTACGAATTCCCCGACCAGGCGCCGGATACGTACGCCATCAATGAGGTGCTGCCCAACGGCTTTGCGCAGTCGTTCCCGGGTGCGGTCAATCAGAACCGGCACCTGGTTCGGCCGCTCAGTTTCGATGACCCCGATACGCCTGAAAACCCGATGGACCCGCCGGTCGTTGAGAACGACATCACCGATCTGAACTTCGGCAACCTGCGCGGCGAGGGCGGCATCCGCGGCAAGAAGTGGGACGATCAGAACGGCAACGGCAAACAGGACGACGGCGAACCGGGCCTGCCCGGCGTGACGATCTTCATCGACCTGAACGAAAACGGGATTTGCGATGAGGACGAGCCGTCAACGGTCACGGGCGACGACGGCTCCTATTTCCTGGCCGTGCCCGGGCCGGGCGAGTACATCGTGCGCGAGAAGTTCGACCCCGGCGAGCAGGACATTTGGCCGACGTTCCCCGAATTGGTCGTTTATGACAACGGCTTCGAAGTGCCGGCGAACGTTAACGGCGAATGGTCAACGTTGCTGTTGCAGGAAACGGACGACGGCGAAGGCTACCTCGGACAATTCGGCCCGCAGGAAACGATCCTGACGCTGCGCGACCTGCCTGCGCACTCGCATGTCAAGATCGAAGCCGATCTGTATGTCATCGGCGCGTGGGACGGCAACGCGGGCGACCCGGACGGGCCGGACCGGTTTATCTATCAATACGAGGATACGATCGAGGGCTCGCCGTTCTTCACGACGCTGCTGGACACGACGTTCGCGAACGAACTTGCGGGCAGCCCGCCCGACCCGAAGGACCAGTCGTTCCAGGACAACTTCCCCGGCGGGCCGAACCCGCCGACGACCGGCGCCGACGCGGTCAACACGCTGGGCTACTCGACGGACGCGACGTACGACCTGGGCCAGTTCAGCCAATCGTTGGACCACTTCTCCGACACACTGCGCGTGCGTTTCGCGGCGTCGGGCATCAGCGGGATCGACGGCGATGGCGAACCGACAACGCCCGGTGAACGCCAAGGCCGGGGCGACGGCGACGACTACGTGTTCGACTTCTTCCGCCTGTTCGGCGACTTCGACAAGGACCGCGACGTCGATGATGTCGACCGCCCGGTGTTCCAATCGACCTTCCCGCACGACCTGAACGACCCTGAGTATGACGACCGCGCCGACCTGTTCCTTGATGGCGACGCCGACTTTCACGACCTGTTCGCGTTCAACGCAAACCTTGGCCAGACCCTGCCGGCCGAGCCGCTGCCGCCGCTCTACATGAACAACGGCGGCAACGCGCTGCAGGTCGTTTCGATCGAGTTCAACCAGGACGTCGTGCCGCACCAGTTGGTCGTCGAGTTCAACCAGGACGTGGGCGGCTCGATTGACGTGGGCGATCTGACGTTGGACAACCTGACGTACGGGACGCAGATCCCGACGGCGCAGATGGCGCTGGACTACGACCAGGCGACGTTCACGGCGACGTGGACATTCCCGGGCGCTGAGCCGGGCGTGATCCTCGGCCGACCTGTGCCGGTGCCGGTGTTCCCGCCGGGGTCGATGCCCGGCCTGCTACCGGACGGCAATTACCGGGTGACGCTCGACTCGGCCGGCATTCAGAACCGCGAAGGCCGACCGCTGGACGGCAACACCGAGCCGCCTGAGTCCGAGACGTGGGGGCTGGACAACGTGCGTGTGACGCTGACCGGCATCCACCGGGTGACGATCGATCCGGGCGAAATCATCGATCGCGTGGACTTCGGCAACATGCGCGGCGACGGCGAGCCGATCATCCCGCAGTCGGCGGTCACGCCACAGGACGGCGGGCCGATTACGCCGCAGGCGCCGATGACGTTCACCGTCGACACGCTGGCCGACACGGTCGACCCGTTGGACGGCGACCTTTCGTTGCGCGAAGCGATTCAGTTGGCCAACGCCAACGTCGGCGACGACACGATTAACTTCGACTTCGCCGCGCTCGGCGGTCCCGGTCCTCACACGATCGTGCTCAACAGCGCGCTGCCGCCGATCAGCGACCGCGTGGCCATCGACGGCAACAACGGCACGACGCCGAGCATCGAGATCACGCCGGCCGTCGCGGGCGTCGGCGTGGGGCTCACGCTGCAGGCCGGCTCGAACATCGTCAGCGGGCTGATCCTCAACGGCTTTGCGACCGGTCTGCGCGTCAACAGCTCGAACAACGTCATCTTCAACAACTACGTCGGCACGGACACCACAGGCACGACCGCTCGGCCGAACGGCGTGGGCATCGCGCTCAACGCCGATGAGAACCTCGTTCAGCAGAATGTCATCTCCGGCAACACCAGCCGAGGCGTGTCGATCAACGGCGTGGAGGAGTCGTTCATTTACGACAACCTCATCGGCACGGACGTGACCGGCGAGTTTGCCGTGCCCAACGGCATCGGCGTGCTAATGGCCGGCGGAGCGCGGAACAACCGGATCGGCGCGGACGACGGGCGCGGCAATGTTATTTCCGGCAACGCGCTGCACGGCGTGGTGATCTTTGGGACCGGCACGGACTTCAACGACATTCAGGCGAACCTGATCGGCCTGGCGGCGGTCGGTGACCTGCCTTTGGGCAACGGCGGCAGCGGTGTTTGGGTCGATGGCGTCAACACGGCGCTCAACCTGTTCGGCTCGGCGCCGCCGCAGTTCAATATGATCGGCGGTACGTCTTCCGACGACGGGAACGTGATCGGCTACAACGGGATCGACGGCGTGACCGTGGCGCGCGGGCAGGCCATCAACATC
>JANQSF010000004.1 GCA_028284155.1 Phycisphaeraceae bacterium | reverse complement strand
CGCCGGCCGCGGGTGTCCACGCGAACAACGCCCGGCCGTACGTCCCCGTCGGCGTCAATGTCGCGCCGGTCGGCAGGCCGATCCCCTCGAACGTCAGCGCATCCTCGTCGTCATCGCTGACAAAGACCGTGAACGTCAGCGGCTGGTCGAACACAGCGACCTTGTCACCGACGACCGCCAACACCGGCGGCTCGTTGATCGCTTCGACGGTGAGGACAAACGTCACCTCGTCGCTTTGTACGGTGCCCTCGCCGCCGCCGTCACCGTCGTCGGTCGCGACCACGCGGACCGATACGTCGCCGCGGTCGCCGAAGCCGGGCGCGAAACTGACGACGCCCGTCCCGTCGCCGTTGTCCACAAAGCCGACGAAGCCCGGCAGGTCGAATCCGAAGATCGCGTTCTCGATGGTCAGGTCGATCGGGTTGCCGTCCGGATCGGTCGCGGCAACCGGCACGTCGAGCGTGTCGCCCCGCTGGATCGTCGCGTTGTCGATCGGGTCGAGCGCGGGCGCGCGGTTGGCGTTGAGCACTTTGATGGGCACGGTGACCGTCGTGGTCAGCGCCGGGCCAACGCCGTCGCCATCGTCGATCGCCTCGAACTGCGGCGCATACATCCCCGCGTCGGTGAAGGTCGGCAGCCACTCGAAGATGCCCGTCGCCGGGTCGTACGTCGAACCGGCCGGCAGATTAGTCGCCGACATCGTGACCGTCGGCTCGGTCCCAATCAGCGGCAGCAGCGTGCCGTCGTCGAACCGGTCCGGCGGGATGAAGCCGGGGTTATCCGGGTCGTCGGCAAAGACGCGCACGCGCAGCGTCTGCCCTTCGAGTACTTGGAAGCCGGCCAGCGCGCTGAAACGCGGCGCGGCGTTGGCATTCAGGACGGTGATCATCGCCGTCTGTGACACCGATGCCACACCATCGGTCGCGGTGAACACGATCTCGTAATCGCCCGCCTGCGTGAAGTTCGGCACCCACTCGAACCGACCGGTGTTGGTGTTGAAGACCGAGCCGGACGGCAGGAAGTCGGCCGTGAACGAAACGACCTGTCCGTCCACGTCGGCGGCGTCGAGGTTCAGAACGATCGATCCACCCTCGACGACCTGCTGCGGCTGGATCGGCGCGAGCGTCGGCGGCGCGTTGCGTTCGGCGATCGCTAAACGCACGGTCTGTGTCGTCACGTGCAAGCCGTCGGTCGCGGTGAAGCGTGCCTCGTGGATGCCGGCCTGCGTGAAGGTCGGCGTCCACGTGAACAGGCCGGTCCGCCGATCGAACCGCCCGCCGCCGGGCAGCGCGTCGGCGAAGACCTGCACAATGTCGCCCTCCGGGTCGGATGCGGCGATCGCCAGCGAAATCGACTCGCCCTCGGTGCCTTCCAATGGGCTGGCCACCGCGTCGAACTGTGGCGGCAAGTTGACGCCCGCTACGTCAATCAGGAACGACTGTCGGCCCGACCCGCCACGTGGGTCGAAAGCGTCGATTACGACGCGCGTTGGCGACAGAGAGTCGACCGTTGGGATCCAGTTGATCAACCCGGTGACGGGGTCGATGGTCATGCCCGCCGGGCCGCGTGCCAGCAAATAGGACACCGCGCCACCGTCGGGGTCGACCGCGTCGGCGTCGTAGGTGAACAGGTCGCCGACCGTCGCGGTGGTGACCGGGTCGCTGGTGAACTGCGGCGTGTCGTTGGCCGCGGGCAGGGCGCGCAGCTCGTGCTCGACGAACACGCGCTGACCGTCCTGCGCGGCGATTGTAATCGTCTGAACGAAGGTCGACTCGCCGACTTCGAGGATGCCACCGGGCGACGCCGTGGATAGATCGAACAGGAAGACGCCGTCATCCTCGACGACCTGGCCGATCGGCCGACCGTCGAACGACCCGGCCGGCGCGACGGCGAGCACGACGGGCAGCAGCACATCGGCGGGCGACGTGTTCGTGATCGTCACGTCATAAGAGACCGTGTCGTTGGCGCGGTCGGACCGTGCGTTGGTGAACATCACGTCAAGCAGCGGCGTGAAGTCGCTGACCGCGGTGAAGGTCGACACGAACGGGCCTTCAAGGCGGAAGCCTTCGACACTGCGCACGCGTTCCCTTACGAGCACCTGGTAGTCCTGCGGCGTCAACGGCTGGACGGTCAGTTGGCTTGTCCGAGTTGCCGCGTCGTAATCGACGCCGACGATCGGCACTCGGCCGGTCACCGCGCCGACCAGCTCGTAGTTGTTCGGGTTGAGCACCGATTCGAGGTCGCCCGGGTCGCCGGCGAACATGTCGCGGTCGAAGATGATCCGCACCGTGCTGCGCGGCAGCGGGACGTTGAAGTTGTCGGCCGGGTCGACGGCCACGACCTGCGGCGCGATGCGCGTCGTGATCAGGTCGACCTGGTTCGATTGGCTGATAAGCACACGGCCGTCGCCCACGGCGCGCACGATGTCACCGCGCGACCCGCCGGTGGCGACGACGACCGTCTGCAACGTCGAGAGGTCGACGAGGGTCAACTCGCTGCCCGACGCACCGCGCGGGCCGTTGTTGTGCGTGACGAACAGCAGGCCTTCCAACTCGCCGCCGGTTGGCCCGAACGCCAGCGAGTCGACCAGTGTGGTGAACGACAGCATCGTCTCGGCCCGGCCGATGCCGTCGAACCGAACGATGTCGCCGCGCTGCGGCCAGAGCGCCCCCCAGAGCGACCCGTCCGGGTGGTACGCGAGGCTGCCGACGCGGATGTCGCTGAGGTTGGTAAACGTGAGCGTGCGCGGATCGAACAGGTCGATGCCGCGCGTCGTCGAGACGGCGAGCAGACCCGTCGCCGGGTCGAGTTCGACGGACTGCGAAACGCCCTCGCCGAACTGTCCGACGATCTCACCGGTCGATGGGTCGAGTTGCAACAACGGCCCGCCGCCCGTCGCGGCCCACAGGTTGCCGTCCAAGTCGAACGCGAGGTCGAAGATCGGCAGCGGCAGCTCGGCCAACGGCTCGCCCGCCTCGCCGCCCAGCGCATCGAACAGGAACAGGTCGCCGCGCGTGTCGCCGCCGCTGACCAGGACCATGCCGTCGGTCGGGCGCACGGCGACCGCCATCGGGCCGATGTCGGCGTTGCTCTGGCCGATGCCCGTCGCAAAACCGCGCGCGGGCAGGAACGCCTGCGCAAACTCGGACGGGTTGCTCGTCGGCTGCGGGACGGGTACGCCGTCCTGCACACGCAGGAAGACCGGGTGGACGGACGGCTGCGGCGCGGGCGGCGGCGCGATGCCGAAGTTGGCCGGCGTCGTCTGACCCACATCGGGCAGCGTGCCCAGGTTCACGCCCGAGTTGTCGGTCGGCACGACCGCGTTGGTCGGCGGCCGTTCCTGGTTGCCGGCGTTGTCCGTCGCCAGCGCGATGAACTGATAAGAAACTCCCGGCTCGCCATCGAAGACGAACGACGTCTCGTTGGTCTGCGATAAGAGGATCTCGAACGACCCAGGTACTCCGTTGGCGTTGACCTCGGCGACGTAAACCGTCACGTGGCGCACATCCGACCCGCCCGGCTCGTCGGCGGCGGTCCATTCGAGCATGATGTCGTCGCTGCCGGCGATCACGGGCGTCGCGGTCAGGAGCGTGTTCGGCGCTTCGGCGTCGATCGTGTTGCTGATGGTGGTCGTGTCTTCCGGCGGGCGGTTGGCGAAGAAGATGCGCGCGTCGGCCGCGATCGTGTCGCCGGTGATGACCTCGTCGTTCGTTTGGACCGAATAACTGACCAACGCCGCGCCCGCGCCGGTCGCGTCGTTCGGCGGCAGCAGGCCGACGTCGCCGTCGGTGATGACCTCGCCGGTCAACGGGTTGATCGCCTGGATGCGCCACGTCGTCGTGTTGCTCTCGACCTCCAGGCCGGCCACAACGCGGAGGCGGAACCCGCGCGTCTCGACAAAGTCGAACTCGCCGGAGAAGAACGCCCGGCCGTCGGGGATGTTGATGTTGATGTCGCCGAGTTGGATGTCGCCGAGCTGGAACGTCTGCGGGTCAACGCTGTCGTCCAACTGCGAGACGATGCGGATGTCGTTGACCGGCTCCTCGGCCTCGATCGCGTTTTCAAACTCGATGGTGTACGGCAGCGCCCGATCGACCGGCACAAAGCCCGTGTCACCGAACCCGATCGGCCCGAGTATGGCGGCCGTCTCACTAAGCGTGCCCTCGTCGGCGAAGAATCGCTCGTAAGACGGCGGCCGAGTCGCGCCTGACGAGACCTCGAAGGTAACCCCGCGGAACGGCACGGTGATGGTGAACGCCGAGTGATGCGTCGGGTGCGACAATCCCAGGTCGAACGTCGCCGGGTCGTACAGGTTGCCGGAGGCCAGACCGCTCTGATTCTGATCGTCGTGTCCGTACCACGCGCGCACCTGCTCGAAGAACTCGAGCAGGCTGCCGCTGGTCACGATCTGGTCGCCGGCCGGCCCCATGAGGATGCCGCTGGCCAACGTCGCCGCGACGCTGACCACCAATGGCTGCTCGCGGATCGGCGGGGCCACGTCGCTCTCGCGCAGCAAACCGCCCTCTTCCAAGGCCGCGAGGTAGCTCTGCACCCAGGTCTGCTCGTCTGCCGCAAGAACGACCACAGCGTCCGGCGCATCCGGGTCGGCCAAGATCGCGTCGCGCAGCAACAGCGCGTCGGCCGTCTGCAGGTCGATGAACTCGTCGCGGGTCAACACCGTCGCCGCGGCGACGATTGGGAATTGGAACGCGACCTTGGTCGGGTCGATGTTCTCCAATGCCGCCTTCTTGGCCACCGCATTGCTGAAGATGCCGAACAGCCCCGGGAAGATGTCGTCGAGTTGCTCCGGGCCCTGGTCGAGTGTCCCGTTCGCTTCAAGGTCGGGGAAGGCTGAATAAAGCAACTCGCGCAGCTCTTCAAATTCACCGCCGAGCGTCTCGACGAATCCGGGGTAGATCCGCGTCTGGAACGTGCGCCCGATGAACCCGCCCGTCGGCAGGTCGAACAGGTAGCCCGGTGCGAGATTCGCGCCGTCCGTGTTCAACGTCGAGTTGATGCTGGCCCACGGCACGTCGTCGCGCGCGTTCTCGACCTGGCCGCGCTGGTTCGAGTCGAACTCGATGTAAGGCAACCCGAACAACTCGCCGTTCTCACCCAACTCCGGCACACCGAAGGTGAAGTGGACGTAAGGCGTGTCGATGTTCGTTCGGCTGAGCACGGACAAGCCGAAGATGCCGGTGTCGCCCGCCTGGATCACGCTCGGCCCGCCAAGACCCAAGGCCACGTCCGGCTCGATGAAGCGCTCGACCTGGTAGCGGTACGGCACGACGGCCGTCTTGCCGTCGGGGTTGGTCACCTGCACGTCATAAAGACCGCGCGGCTGATCGGTCAGGTCGAAGATCGCAACGATCTTGGTCGAATCGACGACCTGCTGACGCACGGGCAACAACTCGGCGATGCCGGGACGAACGAACTTGAGGATCGCGCCCTCGTCGAACTCCGAACCGGTGATCGTCGTCGTGACGAACTTGCTGTCGCCGCCGACGTCGGTCGTCACGTCGGTGATGGCCAGCGGCAAGCGCTCAGCCAGGATAGTCACCGGCGCGCTGCCGCCCGGTTCGGCCTGGCCGCGGACGAGGATGAAATACGACCCGATCTCCGTGTCCGGGATGAGCAGCACCTGGTCGGATCGCACTCGGCCGAACGTTGAGATGTCCGACTCGAACACGGTCGGCGTGTCACCGAAGCGTACGAACACTTCGTGCGCCGATTTGTCCACGCCGTCGATCGTGAGGCGCACGGTGTCGCCCAGCCCCGCGACGAGTTCGAAGAGCGTATCCTGACCTTTTTCAAGCGTGAACGCGTGCTCGATGTCGTAGAAGATCTGCTGCACGCTGACGTCGATCGCGTCGGCCGACGCCGTCTGGTTGTTCACCTCGCCGGGCGAACCGAAGTCGCCCTCGTTGACCTGATCGAAGATGTCCGGGCGCACGATGATGCGGTAGTCGCCAGGCCGAACGGGCGGCAGGTTCGCGTCGAGCGTGAGCGTGTACGTGTCGCCGGGGTCGAGCGTGCCGACGAACTCGGCCCGCCCCAGCGGCACGTCGTCCAAGTCCCACATGGAGTCGGTCGAAAGGAACACCGAGTCCGACCACCGCCCGCTGGCGACGGTCGTCGGGTGCGTGTTCTGTCCCGTCCACTCGATGGTGATCGAGTCGCCGACCATGCCAGAGGCCGGCACGGTGACGCTCGTCACTTGAAGGTCGGTCGGCGGCGGCTCGTTGACCACGACCGGCTGATCGCTGAAGGCAGTGTTGTTCCGCTCGAAGTCGCCCTCGAATACTCTGCCGCGCGGGTCGCGGATGTCGCGGATCGGGTCGGTCACGACACCGATGAAGAACGGCCCGACGAAGTTGGACGGCGCGGTCAACGTCAGCGTGACGTCGATCGTCCCGCCAGGGCCGAGCACCATGTCGCGGTCTTCCGACCCCAGGAAGCGGTCGGCGCGCAGGTCGAGCACTTCGTCACGCGAGAAGTAGACCAGGTCTTCCCAGAACGACGTGCGGTCGGGGATCGCGCCGCCCGCATTGGTGACGCGGTAGGTGACGTCGTACTCCTGCCCCGCGGTGACCTGCGTCGGGGCGCTGAGCACTTCGACCTGCAGGTCCGGCGGCGGCGCGAGGTTGACCATCACCGGCTCGCTAGTTATGTTGTCGCCCTCGTCGCGGAACTCATTCACTTTTGTCGGCAACGGCCTGCCGAAGAAGTCACGGTCAAAGTCCAGGCCCGGCCCGCCCGTTGTTGAGAGCGATCGGATGTTCGAGTCGGTGAAGACGATGATGTAAAAGTCGCCCTCAATGCTGTCGGGGGCGCGCAGGTCGGTCGAGATCGTGTACGAGTCGCCGGAAGGCAACCGTGTGGATTGACTGACCTGGCCGACGAACGTGTCACCAAAGTCGAGCGTCGCGTCGCGCGAGAAGTAGACGCGGTCGTTCCAGAAGCTTTCGCGCGTCTCGCGGTTGCCCACGTTCTCGGTTGTCCACTCGAGGTGGAACATCTGGCCCGACGTGATTGGCCCGGCCGGCACGACGAGGTTGCTCACCACCAGATTCGGCTCGAAGTACGTGACGTCGATTGACACACCGAGCCGGTTGTTGGTCAGGTCGTCTTCCAGTGCCCTGGTCTTCAGTTGGTCGCGCGCGTTCTTGTTTGTTCCCGGCAGCGGGCCGGTCTTGCCCTCGTGGTTCGCCTTGACGTATACGAAGTACTCGCCGTCGATGCCCTTGGGCAGCGTGATCTCGGCTTGCAGTGTGTACGTCTGCCCAGGCATCAACGGGTCGGTGTGCGCAAACGCCGCCGTCGTCCCCGCCAGCACACGGCTGCCGTCGAAAACCGGGTCGGGCGAGAATTGCACACGGTCGAACCAGTATTCCGTACCCGGCCAAACCGGCAGGTCGCCGTCGTTGCGCACGGTCCACTGGATCAGCGACTTCTCACCGGAGAAGTTCGTCGGCGGGACCTGGATGTCGATCACGGTCAGGTCGGCGGGCACGGGCGTGATCACGCTCATCCCGGATGCGCGGTTGTTCTGCCGCGACTGCTCGTTGACACTGCGGGTCTCGTTCGCTTCGACGATAACGTACATACCCTGCGAATCGGGCGCCAGAGTGACCGTCGTCTGCGCCGTGTAACTCTCGCCCGGCGGCAGGCCGCCCACGTGCTGCACGTCTTTCAACAGGCGTGTGAACGACGCCTCGCCGAGTGTCGGCGCGTCGGCCAGGAACAGGCGGTCGCCCCACTGCCCCGCGTTGGTCGGGTTGGCCGACACGTTCGTCACCGTCCACTCGACGGCGATGGTGTCGCCACCCATCGCGGTCGGTGTGACGATCACATTGCTCGCGGCCAGGTCCGACAACGCCGGCTCGGCGGGCGGGTCGGAAAGCTGCCGCTTTAGGATCGTGATCGGCGTCGAGCGATAGTTGTTCGCGCCCAGCGTGTTCGGATCATCCGGATTCGGGTTGTCGCTGGTGTCGTCTTCGAGCACCTGCCCAAACGGGTTGGTCCAGACGGTCAGGAAAAAGTCGCCGCCGTCGAATTCCAGGCCCTGGTCGTCGAAGAACTTCTCCAGGTCGGGCAAGCGGACGTTGATGTTGCGTTGGATGCTCTGCCCGACCTCCAGCGGTCCGTTCTCATTGAACGTGGCGATGAGGATGTCTTCCGGCACGACCTCGCCGCTGCCGAAATCGGTCGTTGTTGGCCGCGGTTTGTCCAGGTTGCGCGTCAGCCAAACGCTGGTCGACCACGAACCACGGTTCGTCACGCCCGCGCCGCGGTTCTCGATCCGGTAGAACAGGCTGACCACGTCGCGGTCCAGCGCCAGGTCGGGCCCGTTGACCTCCAACGTGACCAGGTCGGCCGGCGGCTCGAGCGTGATGTCGACGTTCAACTCGTGAGAGATCGTGTTGTTCGACTCGTTGGGGAACTCGTCGACGCGTCCCGTGCCGTCGGTGCGCACGATCAGGAACACCGGGCCGCGGAAATAGCCCGGGATGTTCACGCCCGTGACCGTGTTGCGGTAGCTCTCGCCCGGCGCCAGCGACGCCTCGTTGTCCGGCGAAGCGATCAGCGTGTCGCCCGAGTCGATGCGGTTGTCCAGCGACAGGTAGACCAGGTCTTTCCACGTGCCCGGCGTGGTCGGCGCGTTGCCCTGGTTGATGACGGTGTATTCCAGCGCGACCGCCCCGCCGGCCACGACCCGGTCCGGCGCGACGATCGACTGAATCTGCAGATCGGGGCGCGGCGGAAGTGAAAGCACCAACGCCTCGTCATCGAGCAGTGTGTTGTTGCCCTCGCCGTCTGCCTCGAACAGCCGCTCGCCGACATCGGTCGTCACGACCACGCGGAACACGCCCTGCGTCCTGGCCGGCAGCGTCACCTGCTCCTGCCGCATGTACGTCGTGCCGGACGGCACGGGCGTGTTGTACGCGAACGACCCAAGCGTGATGCGGTTGTTCGGGTTGCTCACATCTTCAAGGAAGATGCGGTCCGTCCACTGCCCGTTCGCGTCGCCCGGTCCGGTGTTCTGGACGGTCCAGGCAACGTCGATGCGCTGCCCCGCCTGCGCCGCGGTCGGCGCGGTGATGTCGGTCACGACCAGGTCCGGCGCGGCAGACAGAATGACCTCGACCGCGTCGGAGACCGTCGTGTTGTTGTTGCCGAACAGGAACTCGAACCCCGCGCCGACGCCGCCCGTCACCGACACATAGAACGTGCCCGACAGGTCGATCGGGATCGGCACGAGCACGGTGCGCGTGTAGCTGCCACCGGGCGTCAGCGGCCCGATGTGGCTCTCGTTCTGCGTCAGCACGACGCCCGAACCGTTCGGATTGGTCGTGAGGCGCACGCGGTCGGTCCACGTCGCCGACGTGGTCGTGCCGATGCCCTGGTTCTCGACAACGAACGTCACTTCGAGCGCCTCCCCGGAATTGACCGGCGTCACGGCCGTCACCGACGTGACCACGATGTCCGAGTAAGGCCGGGTCAGCACGTCGAGCGTGTTGCCCGCCTCGGCGATGTTGTTCGCCTCCAGACTGTTCTCGAACAAGACGCCGTCGCCGTCGGCCTGAACGAAAACGTGTCGCCGGCTGTTCAACTCCGGCGGCAGGATGACCTGCACCGACCGCATGTAGCTGTCGTTCAGGTCGAGACCTGTTGTGTGCGGGACCGTCGCGACGACGATGTCGTCGCCGTTGCCGAACACATCGTCGCTCGAGAGGACAACCACGTCGTTCCAGGCGTCCGTGAAACCGCGGCCCGTGCCGACGTTGGTTACCGTCCACTCGATGGTCGCGCGGGCTGGGTCCCCGATGACCCGCTGCGGCGCGGTGACGTTGCTAACTTCCAAGTCGGCGTACGGCGCCAGCGCAACGTCGATCGCGGCGCCGACGACGTTGTCCGCCTCGCCGGCACGTTCGATGACCGTGTCGCCGTCGTCCGTCACCAGCAGGACGAACAACGGCCCGGACCGCTCGATCGGCAGAGTCACGTTGACGGTCTCGCTGATCGTCCCGCCGACTGGCAACGGGGCCGAGCGGTTCAGTGTCGTCAACAGCGTGTCGCCGGCGTCGAGCGTCGCGTCGGAGGACAGATAAACGCGGTCGGCCCAGTCGTTGAGCACGTCGTCTGTACCGGTGTTCTCGATCACCAACTCGAGCGGCACGACATCGCCCGACGTCGCCGACGCGGGCAACGAGTTGATAGTTGGCGTCAGGTCGGGATGGCCGATCGTGAATGCCGCAGACGCCAGCGTGTTATTGTCTTCGTTATCGAACTCGAAAACCTGGTTGGCATCGTCGGTGTTGACAACGATCTGGTAGCTGCCGTCATCGACTGAGGGGATCGTCACGTCAAGGTTCACCGTGAACGACTCGCCCACCGCCAAGGCTGTGTCGCGCGGCACGCCTGCCAGCAGTGTCGCACCGCCCAACAGGCCGTCGGCCGAGAGGTAAACGCCATCGACCCACGAAGGCGGCGCTGGCGCGTCGCCGTCGTTGCGGATCGTGAACGACAGCGAGACGGTCTCGCCCGGCTGCCCATCGGTCGGCGGCGTGACCTGCGTGACCACCAGGTCGGGCAGCGGCGGTCGTGTGACGCTGATCATCTGTAGCGACCGGCCGACGTTCAACTCCGCGCCTTGTTCGAACACGACGTCCGAGTCGTCAGCCGACACGAGCACGAAGAAGTCGCCCACAACGGTGAACGGGATCGTGGCGTCGGCCATGACCGTGTAACTGTCGCCCGGCGCGACGCCGTTGAACTGCGACAGCGAATCCAGCAGCAGGTCGCCGCCGTCGAGCGTGTCGTCCGTCGAGAGGTAGACGCGGTCGAGCCAGGTGCCGTTTGGCGCGGCGTTGCCCGCGTTACGCACGCGGTAGGTCACCTCGATCGTGTCGCCACTCTCCGCAGCCAACGGCGCCGTCACGACCTCGACCTCGAAATCGGCGAACGGCGTCATCACCTCAACCGTCGCACCGGCCGAGGCGTTATTCGTCTCGTCACTCTCGACGACCTGCCCCGTCGCACCTGCCGCGTCGGCGATGACGAACAGATTGAACGTGCCGTCCAGATCGGTCGGCAGCGTCACGTCGAGCGTGAACTGCGCCGAGTCGGACGGCACGATCTGGGCCGGCCGCGTCAGCGCGGCGAGGTTCACGTCGTCGCCGTCGCCCAGCGTCGCGTTCGGGCTGAACACGACCTGATCGACCGCCGTCTGAACCAACGCCGTGCCCGCGCCGACATTCTGAACGGTCCACTGCAATGTGACCATCGCCGGGTTGCCGATGACCGGCTGTGCTGTCAGCGCGTCAAACTGGCTGACGACGTAATCGGGCAGCGGCGGCAGGTCGAGTGTGACCGACTGCGCCGCCGTGTTGTTCGTCTCGTCCGTCTCGAACTGCTCGTCGGCCGAGTCGGTCAGCACCAGGATGAAGAACGACCCCGCGGCCGAGTCGCCGGTCAATGGCACGGTCACGTTCGCCGTGCGCATGTACGTCCCGCCCGGCGCGATCGGCAGGTCGCCGTTGTCGACCACGACCGTCGACAACAACGTGTCGCCGGCGTCCAGCACGTTGTCGGTCGAGAAGTAGACCTGGTCCGACCAGCCCAGCCCGGCCGGGTCGTCGCCGATGTTCTCGACGATGTACGTGACGTCGAACGGCACGCCGAACTGCTTGACCGACGCGTCAAAGGAGATCGACTGCACCGTCAGGTCGGGCGATCGCACCTGCACCGTCGCGGTGTAAGCGTCCTCGCCCGCCTCGCCGACGACGCCGTCGCCGTCCTGATCCATCAGGTTGCCCTGTGTGTCGGCGATTCCCGGACCGATCACGAGTATGTACGTCCCAGCCACGACCTGCGGGCTGAACGTCACCGTGACCTGATCGCCCGACGCGACGACACCGTTGACCGCGCCGAGCAAGTCGACGCCGCTTGGGCCGGTGAACGACGCAACGTCCGTCAAGTTGACTGTCGCTGCGGTCAACACTTCGTTGAAGGTGAATACAAGTGTGTCAAACGGCGCGGACGTGTCGGCTGCCGGATCCTGCGCCACAACGCGCGGGCCGCTGAGGTCGACCACAAACGACCCGGTGAAGGCGTCGTTGCCCTGACCCTGCAGGTCGTTGATCGCGTCGGCCGCGAGCGTGTACGTAACGGCGCCCTCGACAGCGGGGACGTTGAGCAGGAACCGCACGGTGTCGGCATCGACGATCTCGACCCCGGTCACCGTCGCGCCGTCGTCCAACGTCAGGTCGCCCGCATCGACCGAGTTGATTCGGATCGACTCGTCGAACGTCAGTTCGACCGAAGCCGGCGCGCCGCCCAGCACCGCGCCGTCGATCGGCGACGTTGCGACGACGACCGGCGGGTCGTCAATCAGGCCGCCGGTCGCGCCTTCGATGTTCAACGTGTAGTCACCTGCCCCGGCCTGCGACGCGACGACGACGCGGTACGCGCCGCCCTCGCCGGCGGGAACGGTGTAGCCGATCAGCGCGTTGCGGCCGTCCGGCGCGTCGTTGTCGCTGACGGCGACCGGCACGCCCGCCGGGTCGAACAACTCGAGACGCGGGTCGAGGGTGTTGACTGGCTCGCCGGCCCCGTCGCCGGGCGTGGTTGTCGTGAGCATGAGTGTGTCGCCGGCGTTTGCGGCGAACAGGAAGTGCTCGGCGTTCGCGGGCGCGCCCGCGTCGAGCGCGCCGAACACGACGTTCGACGCGCTGAGATCCTGCGCATCGCCGGCGGCGAAGTTGTTGGCCAATGAAAAGTCCGCGCCGCGTGTCACGACCAAGCGATAGTCCGCGCCATCGTCGCCTGACACACGGACGCTGAGCGTCCCCGTCGCGTCGGCGACAAACGCGTGGATCGCGCTGTCCGCGTTCGTCGCGGACGCGTCGCCCAGCGCCAGCGTGTCGCCCGCACTATCTAACAACTCGACGTTGACCATGCCGTTGTCCGACGCGGCGACGATCGTCGCCGTCTGCCCCGCCGTGAGGTCAAAGCTGTAGAAGTCGTTGTCACCATCGATCGAGCCTGCGACCGCTAGACGGTCCGCCAAGGCGGCCAATGCTCGACTCGACCCGCCGATCGGTTCGGCGTCACCGATCACGTTGTTCGTCACGCCCGTGACCGACTCCTGTTCTGCCAGGGCGTTCAACAACACGCTGAGTCGGTAGCCGCCCGCGCCGGCCAAGCCCTCGACCTCGATCGTGTATTGGCCTTCCGTCCCGATGGCCAGCGATTGCAGCGCGGTCAGCGCCCCGGTCGCGCCGTCAATGGTGCCGATCGGCGTATCGGTCGTGTCCAACAGCGTGACGCGCGCCTGCACGCTCGGGTCCAACGGTTCGAGCAGCACGGTCAGTTGCTGATCGGCGTCGAGTGAAAGCGTGTAACGGTCGACGTCGCCCACGGCGTGGAACACGCCGGTCGTCGGCGGGTCGTACACGAGCGAACCCAGCGGCGTCTTGCCATCCAGCGGGACGGGGAACGGCGTCGTGTCGGCGTCGAGGTTGAATGTGACGTCGAAGTCGTCGCCGAACGTTCCGTCGCCGGACGGCAGCGGGAAACCCGGGGCACCGTCAAGCGCCAGGCCGTCCGTGTCGCGGAACGCGTTCGACCCGCTGTTGAGCGTGAGCGTGTACGCGCCCTCCGGCAGGTCGTTGTAGTTGAGCGTCAATGTCGACGTGCCCGGGTCGTAGTTGAACCCGTCGGCGGTAAAGGCCGCACCGCTGACACCGTCGACCAGCGACACGTCGTTGGCGTTGAGTCCGCCGACGGCCAATTCCTCGCTGAAAGTCGCGGTGTAGACCAACGCCCCGATCGGCAGCACGTCGCCGGGCGTGATGGAACTGGTTGTCACGACGGGCGGGATCGCCGCGAACACGTCGACCGTGATCGTCGCCGTCAGCGAGTCGAGTTGCGTGTCGTCGGTGACGAAGTCGAATGTGTCGAACCCGTCGCCCACGCCGGGGTCGGGCTGATAGATCACGCGCCGCTGCGCGTCGGTCACGGCCGTGTCGACCGCGTCGATCGGGTCGCCGGGCGTGACGCCGTCGGCCGTCTGGAACAGTTGACCGTTCACGGGCAGCGACACGATGCGCGCGGTGATCGCGTCGCCGTCCACGTCGTCGCCGCCGAGCGTGATCGCCGTGGCGGTTTCCTCGGCGACGTTCACCGTGGCCGACGCGGCGGTCGGCCGATCGTTGACCGGCGTGACGGTCACGGTGACCATCGCCGGCGCGAGTCCGCCGCGCCCGTCGTCGGCGATGTAGGTGAACGTGTCGACGCCGTTGAAGTCGGCGTCGGGCGTATAGGTCAGCATCCCGTCGCCGTCGTCGTCGCTGACCGTGCCGTTAGCCGGCTGCGTGAAGCTCGCGACGGTGAGCATGTCCAGGTCCGGGTCGGTGTCGTTGGTCAACACCGGGACAGTCACCGGCACGTCTTCGCTGGTCGAGGCGGTGTCGTCCACCGGCGTCGGGGCTTGGTTGTTCGTCACCACGTCGATCACGACGGTCGGCTCGTTCGAGTCGGCGTCGCCGTCGTTGGTGACGAAGGTGAAACTCGTGTACGGCACGCCGACCTCGCCGGCGTCTGGGGCGAAAATGACCCGGCCCATCGGATCGGTCACGGCCGTGCCGAGCGTGTCGATCACCGCGCCGCGCGTGACGCCGTCGGCCGTTTGGAAGAGCGTGCCCTGGTCGGGCAGTGACGTGACGGTGTGCGTCAGCGTCGTGTCGTCGACGTCATCGGCGCTCAGCGTGATCGCGACATCGGTGTCGATATCGGTGGTGACCGCGTTGAAGACCGGCGCGTCGGACGCGACGAAAGTCGGAATCGCATCGACATTGCCGCCGCCAAGCGACCCGTGGTTGCCATTACCGGAACGGTCGAACGCCGTCCCGCCCGCACCCTCTTCAAACCGCCAGTAACCGACCAACCCCGGCTCGCCGCCGGGCAGGGCGCGGTTCATGTCGGCCTTGACTTGTTCCGGCGTACGCGCGACGCCCCACAGTTGGACCTCGTCGATGAGGCCGTCGAAAAACTGAACAGGGTTGGGGTTCGCCTTGGCGCCAATCAGGACAGGTTCGGTCGACGTCAGGATCGTCCCGCTGACGTTGGTCCATTCCTGAACCAGGTCGCCGTTGAGGAAGATGCGCATCGTCGAGTTGGCACTGTCGTAGGTCATCGCCGCGTGCTGCAATTCACCGAGCGTCACGACACCGGTCGCCGTTTCGCGTCGTCGGTTGCCGGCCGTGGTCGTCACCTCGGCAAACAACCGCGTCCCCTCGACGCCGAGTTGGTACAGTTCATTCCCGCCGCTGCCGGACCACTTCGACAAGACCTTCGGGAAGCCGCCACCGGTGTCCGGCCGAATCCACGCGGCGATGGTCACGGCCGTGGTCAGGTCCAGGCTCACGTCATTCCCCGCGTTGACGAGGTCGTCGGCCTTGTCGAACTCCAGGGCTCGTCCGGGTGTGAACGCGCGGGCGTTCGTCGGCGGGTCGTTCACCGGATCAACGGTGATGTTAACCGTCGCCGTGTCTTCACCGCCGCGACGGTCGCTGATCGTGTAGGTGAAACTGTCCGAGCCGAAGAAGTTGAGGTCCGGCGTATACGTGAACGAACCGCTCCCGTTGTCGATCAGTTGACCGTTGGCCGGTTCGGTCACGGCGATGATGACGATGTCGTCGCCATCGGGGTCGGCGTCGTTCGTCAGGACGTTGAACGTCGCGTCGGTGTCTTCATCCAGTTGCACGTCGTCGTCGACGGCGTCGGGCGGGTTGTTGATCGGCGCGCTGACGGCCACGATCGACACGTCGTTGGCGTTCAGCACCTTTTCGAGCGTCACGCCGGGAACGGAATTGAGCCCATTCACTGCGTCAAAGTCCTGCGATCGCGACGCGAAGGTGACAATCGGGGAGACGTTGTCCTGGCTCGGCTCGAATCCGCCGATCACCGCGACATTGAGCACACCGTCGAGTGTGACCCCGCCGACGACCTCCAGCAGGTCGATGTTCTCCGGCTCGACGCCCGCGATCTGCGCATTGAAGACGCTCGTCGGCGTCATGATGAGATTACCGGTGAATCGGAGTGTGCCGGGCACGCCCGGCGGATCGACGGGTAGCCCGGGATCGAGTCGGCCGGTGACGGTCGTGTTGGTCGCCTGCACCGTGCCCTCACCCTCCAGGTCGCCGGTGATGTTGGCGTTGCCGGCAACGATTCGGCCGTTGTTCAGCGTCGTGACGCCGGCCGTCTGTGTGTAGTTGCCCGGGGCGTTGAGCACGCCCGCGTCGGCCCCGGAGCCGACGACCACCTCACCTGCCGTCGTCAGCGAACGCGTGAAGTTCAGCGTGCCGTCGTCGACCTGGATGCGGCCGTTGGCTTCGTTGATGAAAGTAACGTCGACGGTGTTAGTCCCCGCGCTCGTGCTGTTGAACAGGCCGCGGTTGAAGAAGCCAAAGACGCTGCCGACAGCGTCGAGCACGCCGGCCCGCAAGTCGTAGACTCCGCCCGGCTCGTTGGTCACGTTCGCGTTGTTCAGGAAAGTCTGCCCCGTGGACGACTGGATCACCGTGCCTTCGTTGACCAACGTCCCGACCAGGCTGCGGTTGTTGTTGCCGGCGATGTCGATGAAGCCAAGGTTCGTCGCCGAACCATTGAAGTGCAACGTCCCGTTCGTGTAGACGAACATCCCATCCGGGAAGTCAATCGTTGATCCGTTCGCAAAACTCCACGTCACGTTCTGGACGTGCTCGATCGTCCCGCCACCAACGCCGGCCGTCGCGCCCGTGAAAGAGTAGTTCAGGTTGAGGAGACGCAGCCTGGCACCCGCCGCCACATCGAACGTCGTATCGTGGAACGTGCTCGAGCGCGTGAAGTCAAGTCGCCCCTCGGCGACCTCGAAGACGCCGCCCGTCTCATTCGTGAACGTCACGTCCGCCGTCGCCACGTCCGGCGACGTCTTGCGGAACGTCCCGCCGGCCTGATTGTCAAAGGAGAAAACGCTGCCCGTCGCATCGAACGTGCCGCGTTGGAGTTCCCACAACGCACCGTCGGCATTGACCACCGCCGCGCTGTTCAGGAAGGTCTGCCCCGTGGACGACTGGATCACCGTGCCTTCGTTGACCAGTGTCCCGATCAGGCTGCGGTTGTTGCTGCCGGCGATGTCGATGAAGCCAAGGTTCGTCGCCGAACCATTGAAGTGCAACGTCCCGTTCGTGTAGACAAACATCCCTTCGGGGAAGTCGATGGTCGATCCGTTCGCAAAACTCCACGTCACGTTCTGGACGTGCTCGATCGTCCCGCCACCGACACCGGCCGTCGCGCCCGTGAAAGAGTAGCCCAGGTTGAAAAGACGCAGCCTGGCGCCCGCCGCCACATCGAACGTCGTGTCGTGGAACGTGCTGGTGCGTGTGAAATCGAGCCGGCCTTCGGTGACCTCGAAGACGCCGCCCGTCTCATTCGTGAACGTCACGTCGGCCGTGGCCACGTCCGGCAACGTCTTGCGGAACGTCCCGCCTGTCTGATTGACAAAGGAGAATACGCTGCCCGTCGCATCGAGCGTGCCGCGCTGGATTTCCCACAACGCGCTGTTGGCATTGACCACTGCCGCGTTATTCAGAAACGTCTGCCCCGTGGACGACTGGATCACCGTGCCTTCGTTGACCAGCGTCCCGACCAGGCTGCGGTTGTTGCTGCCGGAGATGTTGATGAAGCCCAGGTTCGTTGTCCCGCCATTGAAACTCAACGCCCCGTTCGTATAGACAAACATCCCCTCGGGGAAGTCAATGGTCGAACCGGTCGCAAAACTCCACGTCACATTCTGGACGTGTTCGATCGTCCCGCCGCCGATACCGGCCGTCGCGCCTGTGAACATGAAGCTTTGGTTAAAGAGCCGCAGCCTCGCGCCTGCTGCCACGTCAAACGTCGTATCGTGGAAAGTGCTGCTTCGCGTGAAATCGAGTCGGCCCTCGGTGACCTCGAAGAGGCCGCCCGCCTCATTGGTAAACGTCACGTCCGCCGTCGCCACCTCCGCCGACGTCTTGCGGAACGTCCCGCCGGCCTCGTTGAAGAAATTGAAGACGCTGCCCGCCGCATCGAAAGTGCCGCGTTGGATTTCCCACAACCCGCCGTCGGCGTTGACCACCGCCGCGTTGTTCAGAAAGGTCTGTCCCGTGGACGACTGGATCACCGTGCCTTCGTTGACCAGCGTTCCGACCAGGCTGCGGTTGATGCTGCCGGCGATGTCGATGAATCCCAGGTTTGTCGCCGCACCATCGAAGTGTAACGTCCCGTTCGTGTAGACGAACATGCCCTGCGCAAAGTCAATGGTCGATCCGTTCGCAAAACTCCACGTCACGTTCTGAAAGTGTTCGACCGTCCCGCCACCAACGCCGGTGATGTTGCCGCTGAAGTTGTGGCTCTGGTTGTAGATCCGGACGCGGCCGGCCAACGCCACATTAAAGTCTGTGCCGTTGAAACTGCCGGCGCGTGGGATGTCCAGCCGACCGGCCTGCACCTCGAACAGCGACCCGTCCTCGTCGGTGAAGTTCACGTCCAGCGTCGCGACCGCCGTCGTCGTCTTGCGGAACGTCGCGCCGGAACGGTTGATGAAAGTGAAGAAACCGCTGTTGGCGTCGAGCTGTCCGCTTTCGAGCTCAAACACGCCGCCGGCCAGGTTCTCGATCGTCGCGTTGTTGAAATTGACGTCGACGCCGCGCGAGACCATGAAACCCTGATTCCGCAATGTGCCGGCCAAGGTCTGGCCCGACGTGCCGTTGATCGTGAACGTCCCGGTGTTGACCAGTCCGGCGGCGTTGAGCGTGCCCGCGCTCCACACGAACTGATCGGTCGTCGAATCCGCCGCGATGGCTAACGACCCGCCGGCCAGTTGGATCATCCCGCCGTTTTGCATGCTGCGGATGCTGACGTTCGTCGTGATCCGCACCACGGGGTTGGTGCTGCTGGGCGTGATCGACTCGCCAAAGATGGGCGGCTCCTCGATGAGCACGTCGTCGGTGTTGTTGGGCACGCGGTCGAGGTTCCAGTTCAGCGGGTCGTGCCAGTTAAGGCCGTCGCCGTCGCCGTCCGAGTCACCGTCCCAGATGATGGTCGGCTCGTAGGGCGCGACGCGCGCCGTGTCATAGGCGACCCGCACTGGGATCGATTGGCCGTCACTTTCGCCTGGGTCGAAACTCTCAACGAACTCCATCTCATCGACACGGAATCCGGCGACGTCGAACGTGTCTGACAGGTAGCCGACGAACTGAGTCGCACCGGCCACGCCGGGCGAAACATTAAGCGTGGTCGAGTCAAGTTCTCCGCCCACGCCCAGGATGGTGATATCGATGTCGTGCGTCTGCACATGACCCGTCGGCGGCGTCAACGCTTCGAGCAGCACATCGACACCAAAGCCTCGCACAGGCCTTCTGAATTGAAAGATCAGTCCGTCGTCGCTCCGCGTGGCCGAGAGCGGTTCGACGACGATGTCGCCGCTGGTCGCCGTGACGTTGGCGGCCTCGGGCTCGCTGACATCCAAAGCCGTCGGCGGCGCGAACGGTGAGTCGGTCTCTTGCAGCGACAGGCCGGCGAAGTCAAAGCCGGTCAGGTCGTCCAAGTGAGGCCGGCCCTCAAAGTCTTCAGTATTCAATGTAACAATGCGAGGGTCGTTTGCGAAGGTTGTGGCATCGGTAAAGAAGTCGCCCGCCAGCAGCACGCGCTGCTCCAGGGACTCCAATCGATGCCGTGCATCACAACGACGTCGCCGTCGCCGACCAAGAGCCACGCCCGGGGAGCAAAGCCTGTCTGGATATCGCCGATCTCTCCCCCTTTGCACAGTCCGAAACTTTCGACTGGTACACGCCATCTCACGACACCTCCCCTAGCAGAACGCCAGCGTCTCTAGACCAACTTCCAATTAGAACCCGACAGGGTCGGCAAGACAGTGCGCAGCTTACCAGATTCTGGAGTCCCAAACAGCGTTTTTCGCATGGAATCGCAGCTTTTCCCCGATTGTTCCGGGCAGTAGGTTGCTTGGATCGACATTTCAGCAAAACTGCGTGGCAACAAAGGGACAGGCAATCGCAACAGATCGGGCGAGTGGTTGATCGGGCCGCTGTGCTTCGCTTCACAAGAGGTGCTGACCAGTCACGCGGATCGTCTGCGCGGTCACAGATCAGATCAAGGCATCTGGACGTTAATCGACGCTTCTGCCATTCACAAAGCATTAAGATTCGCATGTCCCGGTCGTAACAATTGGAGCACTGATCCGCGTTCCGGATTGTCTCTTGTCAAGTGACGTGTGCGCGGATTATGATTGCCATGACAGTTTCAACCGACGACTGAGAATCCATATGGGCGATGTGCCCTTCCCAACTAGATGTCTTGCAATCAGTCTGTCCCTGCTTCCATGTTTAGCGGTGAACGCCAGTGGTGGCGAACACGCCAATGTGTCGGAGCCGGCCAAGACCAAGAAGTTGCCCTCTGAGCAACGCGAGTTTTTCGAGTCTCGCATTCGCCCGGTGCTGGCAAGGCACTGTTATGAATGTCATTCTGACTCAACGAAAGAACTCAAGGCTGAACTCCGCCTAGACACGGCTGAGGGGGTGAGGCGGGGCGGCAAGTCCGGCGCGATTGTACAGCCGGGCAAGCCCGGCAAAAGTCGGTTGATTGAAGCATTGCGGCATGACAAGTTAAGAATGCCGCCCAAGAAGAAACTGTCGGACAAGATTATCAGGGATTTTGAGGTATGGGTGCGGATGGGCATTCCCGATCCGCGGCACGACCAAAGCAAGAGTGGGAGTCAACTGTCAAGTTCCGACGACTCGCCACCCCAAGGGTTGTGGTCGTTAGAACAGCCCCGGCCCTCTGCTCCCCCACTGGTCAACGAACGCGGCTGGGTCAAGCGCAAGCACGACGCATTCATACTCGCAAAACTGGAGGCAAACGGCTTAGCACCGAATGCTCCCGCCGACCGTCGAGAGTTGATTCGCCGAGTGACCTTTGACCTGACAGGCCTGCCGCCCACCCCGCGGGAGGTCGACGCATTCCTCGCGGACGAGTCACCAGAAGCGTATCAGCGACTCGTGGACAGCCTGCTTGCGTCGCCACATTACGGAGAACGGTGGGCGCGGCTTTGGCTGGACGTCGCACGTTACGCGGAAGACCAAGCACACATCGTCGGAAACAACAAGTCGTTGTTCTATCCGAACGCCTATCTCTACCGAGACTGGGTCATCCGGGCGCTGAACAACGATGTGCCGTTTGATCAGTTTGTGCGACTTCAATTGGCGGCAGACCTGATCAACGACGTGAACGACAGCAATCTAGCCGCGCTGGGATTCATGGGGTTGGGCCCGAAGTATTACCGGCGCAACGCGCCCGAGGTGATGGCTGAGGAGTGGGCGGACCGGGTCGATACCGTCACACGAGGACTGCTCGGTATGACCGTGGCGTGTGCTCAATGCCATGATCACAAAGACGATCCTATCTCCACGGAAGACTATTACGGTCTCGCCGGTGTGTTTGCGAGTTCGCAGATGTTTAACCGGCCGATCGACGACAAGCGCGATAAGGGCGGAGATGGTCAGGCCAAGAATCCAAACGAGTCGTTGCACATTATCCGGGACGGCAAACCGGTTGATCTCAACGTCTATGTCCGCGGAGACGTGACCCAAAAGGGAGCCCTGGTCAAGCGTCGATTCCCGGCCGTCCTCTTGGGCGGCTCGACCCGACCGTTAGACCAGGGTAGCGGCCGACTACAGTTGGCCGACGCAATCGTGGACAGGAAGAACCCGCTAACGGCGCGCGTCCTGGTTAATCGGGTATGGGCGCAGTATTTCGGCAACGGCCTCGTTGACACGCCGAGCAACTTTGGCTCGCTGGGCTCTCGCCCGACTCACCCACGACTCTTGGACGACTTGGCGGTTCGATTCATGGAGTCGGGCTGGTCGATGAAGTGGTTACACCGCGAACTGGTGATGTCGGCGACTTATCGACAGAGCAGTCGGTCACAGCCAGGCCAGAACGAAGTTGACCCAGCCAACCGCCTCCTGGCTCGCATGCCTAAACGCCGGTTGAGCATCGAGCAGTGGCGGGACGCCATTCTGGCTGCGTCGGGATCTCTCGATGCGCAAGTCGGCGGCAAGTCCATTGATCCAAGCGACCCAAGTCAAACTCGCCGAACCATCTACAGCGAGGTCAGTCGATTCGACGTCAACCCGATGCTCGCCCTGATGGATTTTCCGGACCCCAACGCCCACGCCGCATCGCGAACTGAAACGACTACGGCCTTGCAGAAACTGTTCATGGTGAATAGCACGTTCATGTTGGCGCAGGCGGATCGGCTGGTGAAGGCTGTACAGTCGGACGCGGCCGACACGCCCAGTCGTGTTGAGCACCTGTATCGCCGTCTCTATCAGCGCAAGCCGACCCCCGCCGAAAGGCGACTAGCCCATGCGTTTCTGGACTCGGGACAGAAAGAGGTTGATTCCAGCCGATGGGTTCAATACGCTCAGGTCCTGCTAGCTTCGAACGAGTTGCTGTTTCTGGATTGAATCTACGGTTTCATCGACGACGAGATAGTCGAAATGACTGACGACAGACCCAGCCTGTATTCGCGACGCCACATGCTCCAGCGAGCCGGGGCCGGCATTGGCGCGCTGGGGCTCGCGGGCATGATGTCGGCGCATGGCCGGGCCGCCACGCCAGCCGCGAGTCGGATCGCGCACCTGCCCGCACGTGCCAAACGTGTCATTTTTCTTTTCATGAACGGCGCGCCGTCTCACGTCGATACGTTCGACCCCAAACCTCAATTGGCGAAGCACCAAGGACAGCAACCAAGCGGCGACCTGTATCGCAAGACCAAAGGCAATGGGTACATGCCCTCACCGTTTAAGTTCGCACGCCACGGCGACAGCGGGTTGGTGATGAGCGAGTTGCTGCCAAATCTGTCGCAGTGCGCGGACGATCTCTGCGTGATCAAGTCGATGTACACGGATGTACCCAATCATGAGCCCGGCCTGTTGCTCATGCACTCCGGACACATTCAGCCGACCCGGCCGAGCTTGGGGTCATGGGCTTCATATGGTTTAGGCAGTGAGAACGAGAATCTGCCCGGCTTTGTCGTCATCAGTCCCGGCCGACCGGTCGTGGGCCCGCAACTATGGTCGAACGCGTTTCTGCCTGGCGAACACCAGGGAACGGCCGTGGATACGAACGATCTGGCCGTGGACAAACTCGTTGCGAACATCCGTCACCCGCGCTTCACGCGCGCCGCCCAACACAAACAACTCGAGTTGTGGCGCCGGCTGAACGAACTTCATGCCGACGCCCATGGGCGTGAGGCCAAGCTCGAGGCCCATATCAAGGCCATGGAGTTGGCGTTCAAGATGCAGGTCGAAGCTTCCGACGCTTTTGACGTCAGCAAGGAGTCTGACGCCACGCGCGATTGGTACGGCCGAACACTATTTGGCCAATCTTGTTTGCTAGCGCGTCGGTTGGCGGAACGGGATGTGCGTTTCATCGAGGTGTGCTACGTCGATCGAGGCAACAAGCAGCCTTGGGATACGCACAAAGACAACAACGGCCGCCACCGTACATTGTGCAGGGACAGTGACCAGGCGTCGGCCGCGTTGATCATGGATCTCAAACAGCGCGGTCTGCTCGACGACACACTGGTCATCTGGGGTGGCGAGTTTGGTCGAACGCCCTATTCACAGATGGACAAGAACAACAAGTCCAAACCCGGTCGCGATCACCATCACACCGGATTCTCGATGTTCCTCGCCGGTGGCGGCACGAAGGGTGGCTTGGGATATGGCGAGACCGACGATTTTGGCATGAACGCCGTCACCAATCGAGTTCACGTTCACGACTTGCACGCGACGATCTTGCACCTGCTCGGCATTGATCATGACAAACTGACGTACCGCTATTCCGGTCGCGACTTCCGCCTGACCGACGTCCATGGTACCGTCGTCAACGACATAGTTGGTTAGTCGCGTGCTCCGATTGGGCACAAACAGAACTGCGTGTCATTAGACAGGAGTCGGCTCAATTGCGTTAGATTGAGCTTGCTTACCAGTGCGGATGTCAGCCTCGCCCAAACGAGCGCGTCAACTATCGATGAACAGCGCACCCATTTACGGACATGTATCCAGCTTGGGCACACTTCCTAAACCTCCGGCTGGAACGCCGGTAACTCTGTAACAACTAGGAGGCGACTTCGCGGATGAACGGTGCCCAAATAGTGACCTACAACCGGGACGCTAAGTGGCGCAACCAGAGAGCCTTCGACCTCGACGCTTGAACAGGACATAGCAGACCAAATGACGAGTCAGTCTGCGCGGCTCGTGCGTGCCGGCGCGTCCACGCAAATGGTGTTCACTTCAAGACAGCCGGCGAATTCACTTATTGAATAGCACTACCAATTGTTGGGCCATTTCATGCCTACGGAAACACCCGCGTCACCGGGTGTCAATTCGCCAATATCTGTTACCAATCGCTGGACCGCTAAACAACAATTGATAGCGCCCCCGGATCATCACCGCAGAGTCAATGTTCGTGGGAGGTCCACACCCCGCTGAGGGCAGTTGCACTCGGCTTGTTCGACTTGGGTTTCGATCGTCACCAATGTAAGGTGTTCGTCATCATTCAATGCTCCACCGGCGTAGTTGCGGGCCACCTGCATGAGATGATCCCACATATGCATCGTCACGCCCAGGTCGCGGTTGACCTTGGCGCGGCCCTTGATCTGGAGGCTCTGCCCCAACTCGGTGTCGCTGAACAGCCAACAGACGTTTGAATTGTTTTCGATGTGGGCGATCTTGCGCGTTTCATCGGCACTCATGGTGATCAGCCGCGACATCCCATCTAAAGCAACAGTCGTCATCCATCGGGCGTGTGGGTATCCCTCGGAATCATGTGTGATCAAGACACCGATTCTCGTTCGATCCAGAAACGAAAGGGCTTCAGAGAATAATTGATCATCATTCATTGCGGTTCTCTCGATGGACAAACAACTGGCTTAAGCCTCCCAGCTTTGAAGAACGCGCATGTAGTTAGCGCGCTCAAACGCTTTAGGGTTGGGCGTGCGCGACAGATTCATGTTGCCGCGCATTTGTGACAATGAATCGTATTCGTTGTCTTCCATCCAGTCGGCGACACCGTCCCGGATGGCGGCGAGGTGGGTCGGCCCTTGAGTGAGCAATGCCGACACCATCTGGACCGTCGTCGCACCGCACATCAGCGACTTGACGGCGTCCTGCACGCTGTGGACGCCTCCTGTTACCGCCAGGTCGCAACTGTCTAGCTGGGCGCTCAGGACGGCCAGCCAGCGGAGCCGCAGAAGCAACTCTGATCTGTGTGACAAGTGTAACGTTGGCGTGGTCTCAAGCTCAACGGGATCGATATCGGGCTGGTAGAAGCGGTTGAAGATCACCAAGGCATCGGCGCCCGCCTCAACCAGGCGACTGGCGACGTTGGCCGTACTCGTATAGAACGGTGAGATTTTGATCGCCAACGGAATACCCAGTTCCCTCTTGATCGCGGCCACAATGCTCAGTAGTTCGTTCTCAAGATCCTGGCCGCTGCGGCTCGGGTCCGTTCCCAATTCATATGCGTTCAGTTCAAGCGCGTCGGCGCCGCAACGCTCGATCAGACGGGCGTATTCAAGCCAACCTCCGGCGGTCGTGCCGTTGAGCGAAGCGATGACGGGAATGTCGACCGTTGCCTTGACGCGCTCTAGGTGAGCCAGGTATTCCTGGGGCCCGAGCACGAAATCTTCCGGATCGACCATGTAGTTCAACGCCTCGGCAAAAGAGTTGGCCGGAGTCATCGTCGCCTCGAAGGTGGCGATCTGCTCGCTGGCGATCTGCTCCTCAAAAAGCGAACGCAACTGAATCACCGGTGCGCCGGCGTCTTCGAGTCTGCGCACCGAGTCCAACTCGTCGGCCAATGGCCCAGCCCCGGGCACGATCGGGTGCGCTAGCTCAAGACCAAGATAAGTCGTGGTTAGATCCATGTGTAATTCCATGACGGGCGTGGCGACGCCTCATTTCGATCCCGTAGCTCCGTTGCTTGGCTTGACGTCCATGTGCAACGCCGCAAGCTGACGGTACAGCTCGATGCGTCGGGTCGTGTGCCGCTGCATAGCCTTGGCCAGCCGTCGGAATCGCTGTGGATCGATTTTCTCGACAATCCGAAACCGCGCTTCGTTGGCCATGTATTGTGTGACCGAGCCCTTTGGGGCCGGCCCGTCCAGGTGCAGCGGCGGCTCTCCCTTCAGTATGTTCCGCGGATCGAAACGGTACAGCGGCCAGATGCCGCACTGCACGGCACGTTTCTGCTGTTCCGTCCCGAAGCGCATATCGTAACCATGCGCAATGCAATGGCTGTATGCGATGATCAGCGACGGCCCTGGAAAGGCCTCGGCTTCCCGCATAGCCATCACGGTCTGATTCATGTTGGCGCCAAACGCGACGGACGCGACATAGGCATGCCCGTAGCTCATGGCCATCAAACCGAGGTCCTTCTTGAAGGTCTCTTTACCGGCGGCGGCGAATTTGGCGGCGGCGCCAAGTGGTGTGGCCTTGGACTGCTGGCCGCCGGTATTGGAATAGACTTCGGTATCGAGCACGAGAATGTTGACGTTACGGTCGGACGCAAGAACGTGGTCCAGACCGCCATAGCCGATGTCGTATGCCCAGCCGTCGCCGCCGACCAACCAAACGCTCTTGTCGACTAAGTAGTCGGCCAACTGCATCAACTCTCGCGCCTCGGGGTCATCAACCGCCTTCAGTTGCTCACGCAAACGGCTGACCCGTTCGCGTTGGGCAGCGATATCGGCATACTCACTTGCTGTAGATTCGAGCAACTCCCGTCCGAGGCTGGCGTCGATCTTGCCGGCGAAGCGAGAGAGCAGTTGTCGCGCCCGGGCCGACTGTTGATCCACGGAGAGCCGAAAGCCAAAGCCGAACTCCGCGTTGTCTTCAAAAAGTGAATTCGACCAGGCCGGCCCGCGGCCAGCATCGTTCGTGCAGTACGGCGTCGTGGGAAGGTTGCCGCCGTAGATTGATGAACACCCCGTCGCGTTGGAGATCAGAAGACGATCGCCAAACAACTGTGTCATCAGTTTGACATAGGGTGTCTCGCCGCAGCCTGCGCAGGCACCGGAATACTCGAACATCGGTAGCATAAACTGCGAAGACTTGGCGTCGATCCGACGTAAATCGCTTGGCTCAATGTCGGGGATATCCAGAAAGAAGTCGTAGTTCTCGCGCTCCCGATCGACGTGCTCCTGATGCGGCCGCATGTTGATTGCCTTACGCTTCGGATCCGCGCGGTCTTTGGCTGGACAGACCACGACACACAGGTTGCAACCCGTGCAGTCTTCGGGCGCGACCTGGATGGTGTAGTTTAGACCACGAAACTCCGGTGCCTTATAAGCGACCGACTGGTAGTCCGAAGGCGCATCGGACAACGCTTCGCCGTCAAACACTTTGGCTCGGATCGCTGTATGCGGGCACACAAACACACACTGGTTACACTGAATGCAGACGTCTGGCTCCCAGATTGGGATCTCGATCGCGATATTGCGCTTTTCCCAACGCGTACTGCTCAACGGCCAGGTCCCGTCCGGTGGGAATGCGCTGACCGGCAGCAGGTCACCCTTGTCAGCCAGCATTACCGCACTGACGCGTTGCACAAACTCCGGCGCATTCTCGCTCACGATCGGTGCCCGGTCGCGTGTCGCCGTCGCACGATCGGGCACCGCGACCTCGTGCAGGTGTGCCAGCGCATGATCGACCGCATCGATGTTTCGACGCACGACCTCATCGCCTTTACGTGCGTAGGTCTTGCGTATCGATCCTTTGATCTTGTCGATGGCCTCGTCTGTATCCAAAACGTCAGATAACGCGAAGAAGCAAGCCTGCAAAACCGTGTTGGTGTGTCGTCCCATGCCTGCGTCGGCCGCGACCTTGTTGGCGTCGATAACAAAGAATCGCAGTTGCTTCTCAATGATCTGCTGCTGGACCTGTCGGGGCAGTGTGTCCCACACAGCATCTGCGGCGAAATGACTATTCAGAAGGAATGTTGCCCCATGGCCGGCGAACTCAAGCATGTCATAACGGTCAAGAAACACGAACTGACTGCACGCGACAAAGTTCGCGCGCTGCACCAAGTACGACGAGCGAATCGGCTCGGGGCCAAAACGCAAGTGCGAAACCGTTCGAGCGCCGGCCTTTTTCGAGTCGTATACGAAGTAGCCTTGCGCAAATAAGTCTGTCGACTCACCGATGATCTTGATCGTGTTCTTATTCGCACCGACCGTACCATCCGAACCCAGCCCATAGAACAAGGCCTGCACGACCTCGCCCCCGCCGTCCCTAACGTCTGCGCCGGCGTCGACTGGAACTTCCAATGACCGGTGGGTCACGTCGTCAACGATACCAATTGTGAAGTAGTTCTTCGGCTGATCGGCATGCAACTCGTCGAACACGCGTCGGACCATCGCCGGCGTGAATTCCTTACTTGACAGGCCGTATCGTCCCCCAATCACGCGAGGCTGTTCCGTAAAGCGCGCGATTCCCAATTCACCGGCTTCGCGCAATGCGGCCAAGATGTCCAGGTGCAGCGGCTCCGCCACGGCACCTGGCTCCTTCGTGCGATCCAAGACGGCGATGTGCCGTACGCTCGCCGGCAACGAGGCAACGAACGCCTCAATATCGAACGGCCGGTACAGGCGAACCTTCACAAGACCGACACGCTCGCCGGAGTGGACGAGATGTTCCACCGTTTCGTGGGCGGTTTCAGCCCCCGAGCCCATCATGACGACAACACGATCAGCCTCCGGATGGCCGACGTAATCGAATAGCCTGTACCGCCGGCCCGTGCGCTGCGCGAATCGATCCATCTCCTCAAGCACGATATCCGCACAAGCATCGTGAAACGGGTTGCACGCCTCTCGCGCCTGGAAGAACGTATCCGGATTCTGTGCTGTGCCGCGCAGCACAGGCCGATCTGGTGTCAGGCTGCGAGAACGGTGAGCTGCAATTGACTCATCGCAAAGCATCGCCAACAGGTCGTCATCGCTTAGCATGGCGATCTTGGAGACCTCGTGCGACGTGCGGAACCCATCAAAAAAGTGCATTAGCGCGATGCGCGAGCGGAGCGATGCCGCCTGGCCGATACACGCGAAGTCGTGCGCTTCCTGGACGCTGCAGGAGCAGAGCATGGCCATGCCAGTTTGCCGGCATGCCATCACGTCCGAATGATCTCCAAATATCGACAAGGCGTGCGTGGCCAGTGTACGAGCCGCGACGTGCAGACAGAAGGCGTTGAGCTCGCCCGCGATCTTATACAGATTGGGGATCATCAAGAGCAAGCCTTGCGATGCGGTAAATGTCGTCGTCAGCGACCCGGCTTGTAACGCCCCGTGGACCGCACCGGCAGCTCCCGCCTCGGACTGCATCTCGACAACCTGCGGCACGTCACCCCAGACGTTCGGTTGCTGTCGTGCCGACCAGCCATCACACCATTCTCCCATAGGGGAGGCTGGCGTGATCGGGTAAATCGCGATCACTTCGTTGATACGGTAAGCGACCGAGGCCACAGCCTCGTTGCCATCAAGCGTACTCAGTTGAACTTCTGGCATGAATTCCGTCCTGCTCAAATCCGATCGGCCGACCCTCTACACTCGAAAGACCCACAAACGACAAGATCATTCCGACCCTTGCCACCATAGCGGTCCAAAGGCAAAGCGAGTATATCAGCGGATCAAAGTTGTCGCGGAGCGGCTTGTCCGCCCAATTCCGTATCGAGAGTTCGCCGGCACGTGACTGTTCGTTGATTAGCAGCTTGGCTTGTTCACTGTGAACTGGGCGATGATTAGGCGCGGTCCGACAACTCAGCCCACCTCCGGAGTTGACCTTTTTAAGATGCCCAACAGGTGATGGACTGTCGTTTGGAAGTCGTGCAGGTGAACTAGATCCTGGGCGATGTTGTAGCAAGAGTCGTCGGTCTAGCCGAAAGTCGTTTCAAGCTTCACGCCGCCACCCGCCATCGAAGTCTGGCACATCGACCTGCTTGAGTATCGAATCCTGTGATGTCGATTCACCGCTGCCGCGATAGTCGATGGCTACTCACGCAAGCTCTTGAACCTGACTGTCTTCCAAGGGACACCCAATACAGCCAACATGATCCGTGTCCTTAAGTTCGCCATCGAGTCATTTGGCAAGCCACGATTCAACACCACCGACCACGGCGCTCAATTCCAAGATCGGTTCGAATCGACCTTGCCCAGCATTGACGTCGTCAGAGGCAAGGTCCGCCGGCCATCGTTCAACGGCAAGGCCGAACGCTTGTTCCGAACACTGCGGAACTGGTTGCGAACCGCCCTGCTGCCCTTATCGCTTCGTCCTCTGCAAAGACGACTTGACTGCTTCAGGGGCTAGTACGATGAGCATCGACCTTCGCTTCGAAACATCCCGCGTGTTCACTTGCCACAGAGCACTACTAATTGCCCGTTTTGTTCTTGATGACAAGAAGACGAAGACCAGGGAGCTACTGACCGGACCAATACGGACCGTCAAACATGTCTGTATCTCTCAGCGTGGTACGATCTGGTTCATGCGACATATCCTAACAATCAGCCTGTTGGTCACCGTCGCCTGCGATGCCGTCAGCGCCGCCGATGACGAGCAACGGCTTAACATCCTGCTCATCACGTCCGACGACCTGGGCTTACAACTCAGTTGCTACGGCGATAAGGTAATCCAAACGCCAAACCTCGACCGGCTTGCCGGCGGCGGCGTGCAGTTCGACGTTGCTTACATCGCACAGGCCTCGTGCAGCCCGTCTCGCAGCGCCATGTTCACCGGCCTCTACCCGCATACGAACGGGCAGTACGGCCTGGCCAACCGCGGCTTCCAGATGCACGCCAGATACCACAAGGCGACCCTTCCCGCGTTCTTGAAGAATGCGGGCTACCGGACGGGCATCATCGGCAAACTGCACGTCGCGCCGGAGAAGGTGTTCCCGTTCGACGATCGGCCGAAGGTCAACACCCGTCGCGTCCGCGACGTAGCGAGAGCGGCGAAGGCGTTTCTCGCCAACGATGGGCCGTTCTTCCTGATGGTCAATTACTCCGACCCGCACGCATACCGCGAGAACCGTCAGTCGCGTGACTGGTACTTCCCGGCACAGATCGACGGGGTGCCGGAGAAGCCAATCAAGCCGGGCGACGCGCCGCCCTGGCCGTTTCAGGGGATCGACGAACCCGAGCAACTGAAGAAGGTCGCCAACTACTACAACTGCGTGCTGCGGTTGGACGCCGGCGTGGGCATGCTGCTGGATGCCTTGGAGAAGTCCGGGCACGCCGACGACACGCTGGTGATCTTCGTCGGCGATCACGGCCCGCCGTTCGCGCGCGGCAAGACGACGTGTTACGAGGCCGGTTTGCGCGTGCCGTTCATCGTCCGCTGGCCGGGCGTCTCGAAGCCGATGAAGAGCGCGGCGATGGTGTCCACGGTGGACATTCTGCCGACCATTCTCGATGCGGCAGGTGTCGCGCTGCCCAAAGAGTTGCACGGCCGGTCCTTGCGTGCGGCGGTCAGCAATGCCGACGCGCCCTGGCGAGAGTACCTGGCTGGCGAGTTTCACTTCCACGGCTCGACGCCATTCTTCCCACGGCGCGCGATCCGTGACGGCCGGTACAAGCTGATTCACAACCTCACGGCCGGTCGAACCAAGCCCGGTATCGGCATCGACGGTGATCGAGCGTATTCGCTCTCGCAACAGCCGAAGTATCAGGACACGCCGACGCGCCGGGCATTCAACACGTTCGCCGACCCGCCCGAGTTCGAGTTGTACGATCTCAGGACGGATCCGCACGAAATGAACAACATCGCGGGCAAGGCCGAGTCTGTGGAGACACTAAAGCGCATGAAGGCGGCACTGGCTCAGTGGCGGCGGCAAACGGACGACCCGTTCTTGGATCCGGTATTCGTCGAGAGGGTCGGCAAGGGGAAGTGAGGTAACCGCACGCCACACCAGGATCGAGCGGGCCGGGATACCCTCAGACCGCCGGATCGTTCCTGCGGACCCGGTAGAAACACGTCACGGCGTGATGGCCTGACCAGCATCGCGTGCAGGTGCCGCGACTCATCCCCGTAGCCCCGCACGGGGCTGGGATAAGGTAAGTAGGCGGGTGACGAAGCAGCCGACTCGTCGGAGTAACCCGGCATGCACAAATGGCTCCTGATTGCGACCTTGGCCCTAAGCTGCATCCGCTGCGTCCAGCCGACGGCACACCTCGACCCCGCGTTTGACCTCATCCACAGTGCGGTAGCTGAAAAGAAGGTGCCGGGTGCGATCGGGATCGTCGCTCAACACGGTCGCGTGCTGCGTGAAGAGGCGCACGGCCACAGCGATGTGCAACACCTTCAGCCCATGACCACCCGCACGCTTTGCTGGATTGCTTCGATCACCAAACCGGTCACTGCCGCCGCAGCCATGAAGTTGGTGGAGGATGGAAAGTTGTCTCTTGACGACCCGGTCGACAAATACCTGCCTCGGTTCAAGGACCAGCTAGCGCCGGACGGCAAGCACTACCCGGTCACGATCCGACAATTGATGAGTCACAGTTCAGGCATTCAGCCCAGCCCGCCGTTGCGGCCGTCGTTCTTCTTTGAAGCCGACTGGTACGCCCGAGACATCGACGAGATCGCCCGTGCGATCGCGGAAACGCCCCTGCAATTCAAGCCGGGCAGCCGCGTGAGGTATTCCAACGCCGCGCCCTATGTCCTTGCCAGAATCATCGAATTGCGATCAGGCATGCGGTACGACCGGTTCGTGCGCACCCAGATCCTAAATCCGCTCAACATGCACGACACGTTCTTCGCGCCACCTCGTTCGGAAGCCGGCCGTATGGCCGAGGTCTTGCGACGCGAGGACGGACGCCCGGACTCCACCTTCTTTCGGTTTGACCCGACATGGCGCATCAACATGGCGATGCCCGACGGGGGCCTGTTCTCCACACCGGCGGACGTGGTCAAGTTTACGCAGATGTTCGTACGCAATGACGGCCGAGTACTGTCCAAAGCGTCGGTCCAAACCATGCTAACTGAACAGTCGCCGGGCTGGGGATTGGGGTGGGCTTTGAATGAAGATGGCTCGTTCTATCACACCGGTTCTTCGGGCACGCTGACCTGGGGCGATCCCCAAACGGGCGTCGCCGGTGCGCTGTTCTGCCAAATCCAAGACTACAAAACCAAAGCCCATGAAAGCCTGAAACTACGCCACGGATTTCGTGATGCGGTAAACGCAGTTGTGGTTGGCCGGTGACCGCCAGTGGCTTGCAAACTTCGAGCACACATACTTCTCTTCGTCGCCGCCGCGCTCCCGACCGGCCAAATCGATCAGTTGTTTGAAACCAGACGCGTGATGGCGCTCGACTACCCGGTCGGCAACTCTTTGTCGCTGGATCGCGAGGGCTACCCGTAGTGGTTCAAAACTCAGCCGACGACAGAATCACCATTGAATCTCTCATAGATACTGGACCAACAAACCCGAGGGGGTCAGCGCCACTCGAATTCGGTAGCCGACCGCATGGTTGCGTCAACTCCAAGGCGCACGGTGGGCGTCCAGTAGGTCACAGGTTGATAGCAACTGCAAACGCAATCACTTACGTTCGCATGGATAGCCGCAGTAGCTGGGTCTTTACCACCGAAACGATGGTAGAAAGTGGTAATCGAATCGAGCGATCAGGAAGCCCGAGTCCAACAAACTACTACATTGCAAGAGTTTAGAAATGGGCGATACAGGACTCGAACCTGTGACCTCACGGGTGTGATCCGCGCCGGGAGCCCATTGCCCAAATCCGCCGCTGTGCGTTGAGAGGGCTTAAGTTATGGCCTAACTACGTGTTATCTCCGTGTTGCGCTTGTTGCGCCAATTGCGCTCCATGGTTGGAATCGGCCGAATTGTAGCACCAAAGATGGACCAAAGATGGGTAACCGTCCTTGCCCTTCAGAAAAGACGTAATCACCTCACACCGGCGTGATAAAAAACCGGTCGTCTGTCAACGGGTCGGTGTTTACGCCGTCGATCCGCACGCTCTTGGGGAACACGCCGGCTGTGAAGAGGCCCACGCCTCCCGCCACGCCGCCGATCTGCATCGTCTTGACGAAGTGGTCCTCGCCGTCCAGCAGCACGTCGTCGCCGTTGCCGAACAAGCCATCGACCGTGTCGAGCCCGACGACCAGCGTCGAGTTGGTGAAGTCGTCGCCGACGCGGAAGTTGCCCACGCTCGACGCCCCGCCGGTGCCGCCGGCGATCAGTTGCGAGTCGATCACCTGCGTCTTGATGTCCAGTCGACCGAACGACTGGGCCGCGACGAACGCGCCAGTTAGCGCGGCCTTGCTGGCGAACGCCTTCACCGCCCCGGCGATGATCGCGTCGAACCCCGCGCCCACGTCGCCGAAGCTCAGGTTGCCCGCCGCGCCCTGAACCACCCGCCAGACACCGTTCGCCAGGCCACGCACATTCACGTTGCCCAGCACCTGCTCGTCCGGGTCGCCCGTGCCGTTGACCGTCACGTTCACGCCCGCGTCGCCCGGGATGTCGCGTGAGCCCGTGACGTCGAACCGCTTCACCTTCGTCACGACCACGTCGCCGCTCATCCAGCGCACCGCGCGCACGGCGTTGACCTCGTCGGCCGTCAGGTCCGCGTCGCTCACGTCGCCGAGGCGCAGGTTCTTTAGCTCGCTGGCCACCGTCACGTCCAGCCCGTCCACCGGGCCGCGGATGTCGATGTTGCCCGAGTCGCCGGTCAGGGCGATCGACGTCCCCGCCCGCGCCCCGCCCGCCACCCGCAGGTTGCTCAGCGTCTGACGCGCCGCCGGGTCGCCCGTCAGTTGAACCGCCACGCCGTCCAGGTGGCCCGCGCCGGGGTCGCCGTCGGTCTTGCGGTCGGCCCGCGTCTGGACCGTCTTGGCCACCTTGCCCGTCACCGACCCGCCGATCCACGACCCGGTTGTCGACACCGAGTTGATCGTGTCGGCCGCGACGTCCAGTGCCGTGGCGACGCCCGTCGCGAGCTTGTTCAGCTTGTCGTCCACCGCCACCGACAGGTCGTTCACCGCGCCGCGGAAGGTCAGGTTGCCCGCGCTGCCGCCGCCGGTGACGAGGATGTCGACACCCGTCGCCGGCCCGGCCACCGTCACGTTGCCCAGCGCCGTCCGCGCGTTCGGCTCGCTGCTGTCCACGAGGATGTCCGCCTCCAACGGGCCGGGGTTGTCCGTTCGCCGGTCACCCTTGATGTTGACCCGCGCGATCGAAGGCGCTTCGACCTTGTCCTTGACCTCGGCCGGGTTCGTGTCCACCCACGACGTGGCCGTCAGCGTCCGGATCGGGATCAGCGACGTGAGCACCAGGTCGGTGATCTCGTTGAAGAACAGCGTCACCGCGTCCCGCACGCCCGCCCCGACGTCGCTGATCGTGATGTTGTGGTCGTCCGCGACGTTGTTCAGCCGGATCGTCTTGGCCGGACCGGTCGCGAGGTCGCCCAGCAGGTTGACGTTCTTGGCGTTGATCTGGCTGATCGGCCCGTCCACCAGGATGTCGCCGACGGTCGTCGTGGCCTGGCCGCGCAACTGCACGGTCAGGTTCGAACGCGATGTCGTACCGGTCGCGATAATCGCCAGCGCGTCACCGTTGCCGCCACCGGTCGGCACGCGCACCTCGAACTGACCGTCACCGTGCAGTGACACCTTCACCTCGTCGCCATCGGAGTCGATGTACTGTACCTCCCCCTTGCTGTTTGGCAGGACGGTATCGAATGAGTCGGCAGCGATCAGAATATTGTCAATCTGAACGATGCTGTCAGTCGGCGCGTTTGTCGCCAGACGCAGTTCAAGCGTAATAGTCTGACCCGCGAAGGCACTGATGTCTATTGCGCCACTCGACTGAAAAGTGTCGCCGTTGAAATCCTGGCTTGGGAATGAGGCGATCGCCTCTCCGTCAATAATGACTCGAAGCTCGTCGCTCGCTCCCTTGGAAACGAATTGATAGTCAAATGTGAGCTGCGATGCATGATCTGGCAACGTCAGTGTCTGACTGATTGATCCGTCGGAACCCTCTGCAATCTGAGCAACAGCCTCGCCACCCAAGTCGACTACTGATACAGTCGCACCCCCTTCTGCGTGGCCTGAAAAGCCTCCCAGCGACAAATCACTGAAGTCCTCCGCAAATAACAGAGAACCCATCGGGGCAAGCACTTCGCCCGTTATCGCGAATTGGAAGGAAGCATCTGTCCCAGTATTGCTGACAAAACTCACTTGCCCGCCCTTCACACCCCTGTTAGAAGCGCGAAGCTGCAAGGTAAATGTATCACTGGCGCCGGGAAACAGTATGCTTGAAAGCCCCTCTACTACATCAAATCCGAGAGGAACGTCCAAGTTGCTCAATTCCATGATAACGGTGCCGGGATTAGTCACCGTATAAGTCTGATTGCGTGGTATGCCTCCCTCGAACACACTTCCAAAATCCAAACCATTAAGGATGCTGAGCGACTCGTCGTTGTTAGGTATGTCGTAGCCATCCCAGCTTACCGCTACCTCTGGCTCGATGAAGGCTAACACTTCCCCGGTAATCTGAAAGTTAACTGGATTCTCGTCTTCATCATTGGTCGCAAAACTAATTTGGCCGCTCTTCACTCCCACGTCTGCTGTGTCTAATTGGATCGTAAACGAGCCACTCTCGCCCGGTTCGATAGTTGTTTCAAGGGCATCAACAACACTGAATCCAGGCGGCACAATCAGATACGCAGTCGTCAATGTCACATCGCCGTCATTGGACACAGTAAACGTGTGCAGCGGTGCGTCGTCCCCGACGGTGGTTGATCCAAAGTCCGTATTATCTCGTTCGGACGGCGTTGCATCGCCATCGAATACCACCACACCGTTTCCGATCACAGTTACTTCAGGGGTGGCGCCTGGCGGCGGTGGTGGTGGAGGCGGAGTAGATCCTAATACCATCCCCGTGACACTGAAGTTGAAAGGATGTTCGTCGCTGTCGTTGGTCGTGAAACTGATCTGCCCGCTCTTGGTCCCCGGCACGGCGCTGTCCAAGCGCACCGCGAACCTGTCGCTTTGCCCCGGGGCCAAGCTCGAGGACAGGCTGTTGGTCAGCGTGTAGCCGCCCGGGAGGCTCGGCGTTCCTAGGGACAGCGTCGCCGTACCGGTGTTGAATACCATGAACGTGCGCGTCACCCCCGCAGCGCCCTGCATGATGGAGCCGAAATCCGTCCCGTCAATGCCACTTGGTGAACTATCGCCATCTTGGATCACTGTGCCGCTCAGGTCAGCCACCGTGATTTCAGGCGCCGTGGTGGCAGTGACCGTCCCCGTAATACCAAAGTTGAAGGGATTCTCGTCGTCATCGTTGTTCGTAAAACTGATCTGACCGCTCTTGGTTCCCAGCACGGCGCTGTCCAGACGGACTGAAAACGTATCGCTGGCGCCGGAGGCCAGACTCGAAGGCGGGCTCTCGGTCAGCGTGTAGCCTGTCGGGAGGCTGGGCGTTCCCAAGGACAGCGTCGCCGTGCCATCATTGGTCACCGTGAACGTTCGCGTCACCCCCGCGCCGCCCTGCGTGACGGAGCCGAAATGCGTCCCGTCAACGCTTCTCGGAAAACTGTCGCCGTCGATGATCAACGTGTTGCTTGGCCCATGCACCGTGATCTCGGGCGCCGTGGGCACAGTCACCGTCCCCGTGATACTGAAGTTGTATGGGTTTTCGTCGCTGTCGTTGTTAGGCAAACTGATTTGTCCGCTCTTGACACCGGCCGTATCACTTAGCAGTTCAACAGTAAAATCGTCGAACATGAAGGAGGCTAAACTTGTCGTTAACCCTTCAACTACTCTAAAGCCTGGTGGCACGGTTATAGCGCCGAGGTTCAGTGTCGCTGGGCCAATGTTCAGTACCAAAAACGTCCGCGTCACCTCCGCAGCGCCCTGCTCGACGGAGCCGAAATCCGTCCCGTCAATGCCACTCGGAGAAATGTCGCCGTCGGGGATCACTATGGTGCCCCTCCCGTCAACCACTCTGATTTCGGGCTCCGCCGGCGCGGTCACTGTGCCTGTGATACTGAAGTTGAAGGGGTCTTCGTCGCTGTCGTTGTTGGTGAAACTGATCTGCCCGCTCTTGGTCCCGGTCGTGGTGGTGAGCAGTTGTACCGAGAACGTGTCGCTTGCCCCCGGTGCC
>JANQSF010000002.1 GCA_028284155.1 Phycisphaeraceae bacterium | reverse complement strand
AAGTCACGCAGGTGTTGTTCCATGACGGTGGCCGGCCCGGTCGATTTAACGAACCACGTCCACTCGCCGGTCGGAAGCATCGAGCCGATGGTGCGCAGCGGCATCTGGGTCGACTCGTCGGACTTTCGGCCGAGCAGGTCAACGAAGATGTACAGGCCCATCGTGTGTTGACGCGGCACGGGCTGAATCGCGTCTTCCTTTGACAGATCGACGTCGATCTGCCGGGCCCAGCGTGCCATGTTGGCCTGCGGCCCGCCGGCCATGCCTTCGAGCCGGGTGACGGAGATCTCGATCTGACTCGCGCCTTCGCCGGCCAGGATGGTCGCCTCGCGCGGGAACGACATCGGCCCGGTGGACGGCGGGTTGGCGACCTGGGTCCAGCCGACGGGCAGCTTCCAGGTGATCTGCGGTGCCTGCTGCTTCTTGGGGAGGTGGCGGGCCGGGATCGGGTCTTCTTTGGCGCGGGTGACGGCCTCGATCGGCTTGCCGTCGTCGCAAGCCGAGATGGCCAAACATGAGCAGGCGAGGAGCGAGGCAAGCAGCATGGGTGTCCGTCGGAACATGGCGTCCTCGAGATTGGGGTCGTCGATCGACCGCGGAACAGGCCCCCGAAACAGGGCCCCGTCTTGGCCCCTCGCTTGCGGCGGGATTATAGGGACAGGCCGCGCTGCGGCGTCCATCCGTCACACGTCCTTGCGGGGTTGACGGCGGGGCGTCGCCGGTTAACTTGACGGGGACGGTTTGCGGCCGGAGCCACTTTCGCACAAAAGGTTGTCTGGATGTTCAATATGATGTAGCCGATCGTGTCGATAACGCGTGTAATGGCGGATAACACCGTTGGCTGACGATCTGCCTCGGACTACAATGAAGGCTAAACCCACCGCTGTTTTGACAACTTTCCCAGGCTGAGCACACGCGTCAGAGGAGTCGCCCCGGAAGACCGGGCCGGTCGCGCACACCCCAACGTCGATGGGCAGGTCGAGTTGGCGCGCCGACAAGCGGCATGCAGAAGTGAACAACGACCCTTTACGGTCAAGTAGTCACTGAAAACGAAATGCTCCCTCGCGATCCAGGAGTGGCCCACCCATGGCCGTCGGCACCCAGGAAAAGAATGCCTCCAGCAAGCCGCTTCAAGAACTCGACGCCGCAGTAGTCCGGTTCGCCGGCGACTCGGGCGACGGTATGCAGTTGGCAGGCACGCAGTTCACGGATACGTCGGCCATCTTCGGCAACGACGTGGCGACGCTTCCGGACTACCCGGCCGAGATCCGCGCCCCGGCCGGCACGGTCGCCGGTGTCTCCGGCTTCCAGATCAACTTCGCCGCCAAGACGATCCACACGCCCGGCGACGAGGTCGACGCGCTGATCGCCATGAACCCCGCCGCCTTCAAGGCGCACATCAGCGACGTGCGCTCGGGCGGAATCGTGGTCGTCAACGACAGCGAGTTCGAGAAGGTCAACCTGCGCAAGGCCGGTTACGCCGAAGGCTACAACCCACTGGACGACGAGAAGTTCACCACGCGGTACAAGGTCGTCCGCGTGCCGATCACACGCTTGAATGAAGAAGCGCTGGCTGAGACGGGCATGGGCTCGAAAGACATCGGCCGATGTAAGAACATGTTCGCGCTGGGCATCGTGTTCTGGTTGTATGACCGCCCACTGACGGTCACGGAAGACTACCTCAACGACTACTTCGGCAAGGTCAAGAAGAAGCCGCAGATCGCAGAGGCCAACATCAAGGCGCTGCGGTCGGGTTACTACTTCGGCGAGACGGCCGAACTGTTCCCCGCCCACTGGCGTGTGCCCAAGGCGCAGGTCCAGTCGGGCAAGTACCGCAAGATCACCGGTAACGAGGCGGCGGCGATGGGCTTGGTCGCTGCGGGCGAGCTGTCGGGCAAGCAGATCGTCTACTGCTCATACCCGATCACGCCGGCCAGCGACATCCTGCACGCGCTGGCGACGTATCGCAATTACGGCGTCAAGACGTTTCAGGCGGAAGACGAGATCGCGGCCGTCTGTGCTGCGATCGGGGCGTCGTTTGCCGGTCAGTTGGGCGTCACGGGCACGTCCGGCCCGGGCGTCGCGCTGAAGACCGAGGCGATCGGCCTGGCGATCATGACCGAACTGCCGATGGTGATCGTCAACGTCCAGCGCGGCGGGCCTTCGACCGGCCTGCCGACGAAGACCGAGCAGAGCGACCTGTTTCAGGCGGTGCTCGGCCGAAATGGCGACGCGCCGCTGGTCGTGATCGCCCCGCAAAGCCCGGCCGACTGCTTCGACGCCGCCATCGAGGCGTCGCGCATCGCGATGCAGCACATGATCCCGGTCATGATCCTGTCCGACGGCTACATCGCCAACGGGGCTGAGCCGTGGCGGATCCCCTCTGCTGACAGCTTGGAGCGGTTCGAGATCAAGAACGCGGCCGACCCGGACAACTTCGAGGTGTACGGCCGAAACGAAAAGCTCGCGCGGCCTTGGGCCATTCCCGGCACGCCGGGCATGGAACACCGGCTCGGCGGCCTCGAAAAGCAGCACCTGACAGGCAACGTCAGCTACGACCCCGAGAACCACCAGTTCATGACTGAGATGCGTCGGAACAAGGTCGCGAAAGTGGCTGACAGCATCCCGCCGCTCGAGCCGCACGGCGAGGCGTCCGGCGATCTGCTTCTGCTGAGTTGGGGCGGGACGTACGGCAGCGTGATCACGGCCGTCGACCGCGCCCGGGCCAAGGGGCACAAGGTCGGCGCGGCGCACCTGCGACACCTGTGCCCGATGCCCACCAACCTGGGCGACGTGATCAAGCGGTTCAAGAAGGTCCTGATCCCCGAGCTGAACGCGGGTCAGTTACGAATGATCATCCGCGGCAAGTTCCTAGTCGACGCCAAGGGCTTGAACAAGGTGCAGGGCAAGCCGTTCCTGATCGAGGAACTGGACCAGGCGATCGAGCTGATGCTGAACGACCAGTGGCCGGCCGACCGCGAGTACCTGATGCCAAGCAACCACAAAGTGACCGTGCCGGGCTGAATCAACACGCCGAGCGTGAGTTGGCCGCGAAGCAGGCCGAGTGAATCGATATGACTCGTATCAAGATCATTGGCGCCGCCGTCTTGGCCTTGCTGGCCTTGATTATCGTGTTGCAAAATACGGAAGAGGTGACGACGAGGTTCTTGTTTGTCAAAGTTGAAATGCCCCGTGCCGTGCTGCTGTTCATCTCGATGTTCATCGGCATTGCAATCGGGCTGCTGATCGCCTTTATCTTCGCGGGTCGAAAGAAGAAGTAACGCAGCGAGCCGGGCCGTGTCGGCCCGGCACACGCAAACGCAAAGGCTTAAGTCATGCCGACCGACACCGACGCCCCCGTCCTCAAAGCCAAAGACTACGCGTCCGACCAGGACGTCCGCTGGTGCCCGGGTTGCGGCGACTACGCGATCCTGAACCAGGTGCGCAAGGTCTTCGCCAAGCTCCAGATCCCGACGCACGAGACCGTGTTCGTCTCGGGTATCGGCTGCTCAAGCCGTTTCCCGTACTACATGAACACGTACGGCATGCACAGCATCCACGGCCGAGCGCCGGCGGTCGCCACGGGCGTCAAGATCGCCAACCCCAACCTGAACGTTTGGCTGGTCACCGGCGACGGCGACGGGTTGTCCATTGGCGGCAACCACCTGATGCACATCCTCCGCCGGAACGTCAACGTCAAGATCCTGCTGTTCAACAACGAGATTTACGGTCTGACGAAGGGCCAGTACTCGCCGACCAGCCCCGAGGGTAAGAAGACCAAGTCCACCCCGCAGGGCTCGATCGACCTGCCGCTGACGGCGTTGAGTTTGGCGTTGTCGGTCGAGGCGAGCTTCGTCGCCCGCTGTGTTGACGTCGACAAGGACATTACCAGGGTGCTGGAACGAGCCGCGGCGCACAAGGGCTCAGCATTCGTCGAGATTTACCAGGACTGCAACGTCTTCAACCACAAGGCGTTCGAGTACGCGACCGACCGCAACACCAAGGAAGACAGCATCATCCGTTTGGAGCACGGCAAGCCGCTGATCTTCGGCAAAGATCGCGACAAGGGCATCCGCCTCAACGGCGCCCGCAAGTGCGAGGTCGTGAACCTGAACGACAACGGCGTGAAGGAAGACGACCTGCTGTTCCACGACGAGCATGACGAAAGCCTGGCCTTCTTGCTCAGCCGAATGAAGCACCCGGAATTCCCCGAGCCGATGGGCGTGTTCTACTCGATCTCCGACGACTGCTACGAAGACCTGCTGGAACAGCAGGTCGAGCAGGAGATCGAAAAGAAAGGCCGAGGCACGCTCGAGTCATTGCTCAATGAAGGCGCGACGTACGACGTGGCAAGCTAAGCGCAGGCCGCTTGCGGCTTAGCGCGTCGACTCCTTAACGCGCGTGCTCCGACCACACCCGCGCCCCAAGCCGGGTCTTTCCGAAGACCCAGATCTCCATATCAATGTCACTCCCAAAGCGATCCTGGCCTTCAGAAAGTCCCGGCTTGTAATTGTTTTCAGCGAAAAACACGCTCTTACCGTTCGCGCGGCGCATCGGACGTGCCTTCACTCGGTTCTGTCGAGTCGGCAGCACTGTCCTCGCCCGGGTCGGCTCCGCTGCTGGAGCCCTTGTTGCCGCCTTTGCCGTCGACCTTTCTGGCGACGATGACCATGCTCAGGTTGAACGGCTCGCCGTCGATCGACGCCAACCACTTCTCAACCTCGCCACGCGACGACGTGAGTTGGACGGTCTCCACATCGCCGTCGTTCTGATCGCGGTTGACCTTCCCGCGCAGCTTGCCGGCGTCAACCGCCTTGGCGAACGGTTTCGGGTCGGCCATCATCAGGACGACACGCTCGTCGCCGGAGATGCCCATCCGCATGAGCATGAAGCCGGTCTTGCCCGTGTCGTCGTCCTTCTTCTCGAAGTTGGCGTAGAACCGCTCTTCGCCGATCTGCGTGATGACGACGACCACCTCGTCGTCCGGCGACTTGCGCTCGTTGTTCTTGGCCTTGTTGATCTGGAAACGGCTGCCGCCCAGGTGGGTGACCTTGTACGTCTCGTCGCCGGCCTTCCACGTGCCGACCACGTCGTCGAGGTTGTCCGCCTCGATCTTGACCGGCTTACCGATCGGCTCGGAAAGGAGGACTGGAGAGCATCCGGTGATCGCTAGTGCGGTGAGCAGGGCGAGGGTCAGCAGGTGTCGCATGACGGGCTCCTTTCGGGTGAGGCAGACGTGGACACTTCTTGGAGTATGGTAACCGACGGTTAAGTTCACGGACTGGGCAGCAGGATCGTCTCGCCAGATTCAAATGTTCGGTCGCCCGTGACGCAGTCGGCGACGACCTTTGCTACGTCGTTTGGTGAGAGCGTTGACGAGGCGGGCAGGTCGTTTTCGCTGAAAAGTCCGCGCAGCATCGGCGTCTCGACCGCACCGGGGGCGACACAGACGGCGCGGAGGCCGTGGGGTTCGCCCTCTGTAGTCGTACACCGCGTGAACATATTTACGCCGACCTTGGCGGCCGCGTACATGGCGAACTGCGGGAACGGATCGACACTGGCCAGCGACGAGACGTTGACGATCACACCGCTGCCGCTTTTGACCAGGTGCGGCCAGGCGGCGGCGGTCATGAGGACAGTCGCGGACAGGTTCGTGTCGATGGTCGTCCGCCAGGCGTCGGGCGTGATCGCGTCGATCGCACAGAAACTTGCGTAGCCAGCGACGTTGATCAGCGCATCCACTCGGCCGAACGCGGAGACAGTTTCGGCGACCACACGCGCGGGCGCATCCTCTTCCGTCAGGTCGGCCGGCACGACCACACACCGCGCGTCGTCGGGGATCGACTGGGCGACTTCCGTCAGCTTGGATTCTGTTCGAGCAGTGATCGCCAAGTCGAAGCCGCGCGTGGCCAGGTCGTTCGCGACGGCTCGGCCGATACCACTGCCAGCCCCGGTGATGATTGCGGCAGGTTGTTGGGGCATGTGGTTACTCCGGGCATTACTGTTTGCGGGCGCGCCTCATGCACTTGTGCGTGGGAACCCGCCTACGCCCATTCGTAATCGTCATCCTACTCGTAATCGACGCCTTGGCCGACTCGATTACGATTACGAGGCTCCGTCCGAAATGTCACCGGCCCACACGTCGGGTGCGCTTTAGCGCACCAAGGCCGCTGGGAAACCGTCCGTTCGTCGTGGTGCGCTGAAGTTCACCCTACTTTTCTAAGGCATCGATTACGATTACGAGTACGATGACGATTACGAACTTAGAGCAACGTCGTGCTGCAATTCCTGTCACCCGCATCCGACCCCTATAGTGGCGTCGATGCAGCCCGCTCAAGTCGGTCTAATCCGAGTGTTCCGACTGTTCGGGATGCCGATCTACGTGCACTGGTTGTGTCTGGTCATTCTGATCCTTCACTACTTGCGCGTACAAATCTATGACAACCCGATCTGGCACGTGGCCGTGTTCGCGGTGTTCATGTTGATCATCGTTCTGCACGAGTTGGGCCACGCGTTGGCGTGTCGTTCGGTTGGCGGGGTGGCGGATCGCATCATCATTTGGCCGCTGGGTGGGATGGCGTTGATTCGGCCGCCGGCCCGCCCCGGCCCGACCCTGTGGTCCGTCTTCGCCGGGCCGCTGGTCAACATCCTGCTGACGCCCGTGCTTGTTGGTGTGTTTCTTCTGGCTGGCGGGGAATGGCAATGGCTGGTCGTGGATGGCCGGATCACGCCGCCGGCTGGTAGCGACTTCCTGGTGTTCGCCTGGGAGATGATGTGGATCAATGCAGCACTGCTGGTGTTCAATCTCCTGCCGATCTATCCGATGGATGGGGGGCTGTGCCTGTTCGCCGCGCTCTGGTTCCTCATCGGGCCGACGGCGAGTCAGCGTGTCGTGGCGGGGATTGGCCTGGCCCTGTCGGCCGGTCTGGCCGTGTGGGCGGGCGTGAACGGCGTCTGGGTGGTGGCTGTGCTGGCGGCGTACTTTGCCTATCGGGCGTTGCTCGGCTTGAACATGGCACGTTCGATGGTCGATCTTCCACAGGGCGGATCACAAGATTCCACGACGGATAAGGGCTCGCAATTACATGGCTGACGGACCCGCTCAGGACGAACGCATCGCACGCATTCAGCAGTACGTCGAGCAGACCTACCGCACGCGTCGGCTGGTCGTGCCCGGCCACGAAGAACGCTCGATGGGCGGCGCGATCAGCCAGGCGGAGGGCGAGCTGCTGCGCGACCTGGTCGCCGAGCACAAGCCGAAACGCACCATAGAGGTCGGCATGGGCAGCGGCCTGTCGGGCGTGCATATCTGCTGGGGCTTGTTGCTCGCCGGCGGCGACGGTCAGCACACAGCGATCGACCCGTTCCAGAAAGGCCGGGACTGGAAGGGCATGGCGCTGGACATGCGCGACCACCTGGGCCTGACCGACCTGTTCGATTGGCTGTGCGAGTTCAGCGACGCCGCACTGCCGCGCATGGTCGCCGATAAGCAGACCGTCGACTTCGCGTTCATCGACGGCGACCACCGTTTCGAGACGGCGCTGATCGACTTCTACTACATCGACAAGTTGCTGCCGATTGGCGGGGTCGTCGTGTTCGACGACGCGGATTGGCCTTCCGTCCGCCGCGTCGTGCGCTTCTGCGAACGACACCGCCACTACGAACGGCTGGGCGGCTCGGCCGTCGAGGTCGGGCCGTTGACGCGGCCGTGGGGTTGGCGATTCCGCAAGCGACGCCGACAGCGGTACGCCGGCTTCGGTTGGCCGCCCAACGAGGCCAACTTGCCCGACCTGTTCGAGTCGGTCGCATACCGCAAGACGGCCGACGACGACCGCGACTGGCGCTTCTGGGCGTCATTGGAGGAACGCGGGTAATCGCGTTCACCACGCTCAACCCGCCTTGGCCAACAACTGGCGTTCAGCCTCATACCAGTTGTCCGAGTCGCAGCCCGTCGGACAGCCTCTTTCGACCCAGAGCTCAAACGCGCGTTGCGCGATCTGCTCGTGTCCGATCGTCGCGAGCGCATCGTTTGCGCGTGGGTCGGCCTTCTTTGCGCGGGTGGTGGAAGTCTTTGCCTTTGGCGTGCCGGTCTTCGGCCGACTGCGTCGCGCGGCCGGCTTCGACTTGGCCTTGGCTTGAGTCTTCGTCTTCTTTGAGGTTGTTTTTGTGGCCATGATGTGCCCCTGCCCTGGGTGTGAGTGATCCGTCGTAGGATCGATCGGCGCTGAGCGTGTCCGTACGATCAGCGTCGTGTCAGGTTTTGCCCAACACGCAAAGATTTGGGAAGCAATCGGCGCGCCAGTCGAATTTGACGTCGGTTATTGCCGATCGGCAAGGCAGGCCAGCCGCGGTTTGCCCTCGAAATGACCGGCAAGTGCGCAGGTTGAGATTTGATTGTGAGGGGTCGGTTAGCGCTTGGCGTGTTCCGCGATCGCTTCGAGCACGGCCTCGTCGTGGTCAGCCACCTTCACCTTGTCCCACCGCTGCGCGACCTTGCCCTTCGGGTCGATCAGATAGGTCGTGCGCACGACGCCCATGTACTTTCGGCCGTACATGCTCTTTTCCTGCCAGACGCCGTACTTCGCGCACGCGACCTTGTCCGGGTCGGCCAGCAGGGTGAAGTTCAGTTGGTGCTTGTCAACGAACTTGCGGTGCGACTTCTCATCGTCGGGGCTGACGCCGAGCACGACGGCGTCGCGCCGCTTGATCTTCGTCGACGCGTCGCGGAACTGGCAGGCCTGCTTCGTGCAGCCGGACGTGTCGTCCTTGGGGTAGAAGTACAGCACGACCCACTTGCCGCGGTAGTCCTTCAGTTGATGCGTCGTCCCGTCCTGGTCAGCCAACTTGATCGCCGGGGCCGTCTTGCCGACATCAATCAGGCCGGCGGCAGTCGTCGCGGCTTTCTTCGAGATCTTCTTCGCAGCCTTTTTCTTGGTCGTCTTCTTCTTGGCCATGTCGAGTGACTCCACTGATCTTGCAGCCGCTTGTGGCTTAGCGCGACTCACAGTTCTTGTAAACCGCCCACACCATAGGCCAACGCCGCCCGCACAATCTGCAATCCCGACCCGTGCAGTGCCGACCTCAATACAATCTTCACCATGCCCACGGCAAGCGTGATCACGATCGGCAACTTCGACGGTGTCCACCTCGGCCACCGCGCGATCGTCGAACGCGCCCGCGCACATGCCGATCGACTCAAAGCCCCCGGCTCCGCTGGGGGATCGGCCACACACGGCACGGATGGTTCATCCGACGTACAGGTCGTCGCCCTCACCTTCGACCCACACCCCGCGCGCATCCTTCGTCCGGATGCCGAACCCGCGACGCTGACACCCATCGCGCGACGTGTCGCACTGCTCGAATCGCTCGGCGTGGACCGGGTCGTTGTATTGGAATCCACGCCCGACCTGCTCGGCCAATCACCGCGCGAGTTCATTGAGCACATCGTTGACGAGCACGGGGCCGTCGCCGTCGTCGAAGGCCCCGACTTCCGGTTCGGCCGAGACCGCGCCGGCGACATTGACCTGCTGCGCACGCTCAGCCAATCGCACGGCTTCGATGTCGAGATTGTCGAGCCGGTGGAGACGGCGTTGAACGATCAGCTACTGGCGACCGTCAGCAGCTCGCTTGTCCGCACGCTCCTGACGCACGGCCGGGTGGCCGACGCGGCGCGGTGCCTGGGTCGGCCTTACGACATCGAAGGCGTCGTGACCCGCGGCGAACAGCGTGGCAGAACGATTGGCGTGCCGACCGCCAACCTCGACCCGGCAGCGCTCGACGGTGTGGCAGTGCCGGGCAACGGCGTCTACGCGGGGCGCGTCACCTTGCCCGACGGTATGACACACGCCGCCGCCATCAGCGTGGGGCCGAAGCCGACGTTCAACGGCCGACAGCGCGTCGTCGAGGCGCACCTGCTCGACTGCGACGCCGACCTGTACGACCGGCCGATCCGTGTGAAGTTCGAGAAGTGGCTACGCGACCAGCAGCCGTTCCCGGGCATCGATGCACTCAAGGCGCAGTTGGCTCGCGACATCGACGCGACGCGTGCGTGGTCGGGCTCGACAGTCAACCCGATCTCGACACCAGCCTGAGCGCCCACGGCGAAACAATGACCAATGAGTAATGACCACTCTCTCCGCCGTGTCGTTGGGAAAGACGGCGACCTCAGGATTGGTCCACTGAAACACATCGCCTATTGCCCGCGGGTGGCCCGCTCGGGGGCCTTCCGCGGGATACGCGTTGGGTTATGCAAGGACCCCATTTGTCATTTCTCATGCTTCATTGCTCATTTGTCATTGTGGACGCGCTGGATCGCTAAGATGACCGTCTCATTGCTGTGTTTCATTGGGGAATGACTTGTCTGACTACACCGCGAACATCGATGCGAAGGGGGCCGCGCAGTTGTTGAACGACAGTCGGCGTGTGCTGGTGACGACCCACGCGAAGCCGGACGGCGATGCGTTCGGGTCGGTGGTCGCGCTGGCTGAGTCGTTGCGAGCGGGGGGGGCGAGGGGGCTTGATGTGCAGGTCGTGCTGATGGGGCCGGTGCCGACCGCATTTCAGAAGATGCGCGGCTTCGAGGGTGTGACGGTTTTCGGCGAGTCGGCCGGGTTGCCGGACGTGTCACCGGATCCGCCGGATCTTGTCGTGATCTGCGACACGGGCGCGTGGGCGCAGCTTGCGCCGATGCGCGACGTGCTCGAACCGTTGGTCGACCGCACGCTGATCATCGATCACCACCTGACCGGGGGCGTGCCCGCGGCGCACCGTTTGATCGACGGCAGCGCAGCCGCGACGTGCGAGATGATGCCCGACGTGCTGCGCGCCTGGATCGACATGCGCGGGTTGCGTGAAGACGACGTGTTCACACCCACGGTTTGCGACGCGCTGTTCCTCGGCCTGGCGTCGGACACGGGCTGGTTCCGGTTCTCGAACACGTCGCAGCGCACGCACGCGCTAGCTGGTGAGTTGATCGGCCGAGGGGTCGACCACGCCGCGCTGTACGCCGCGACGGAGCAGACCGAGCGTCACGAAAAAGTCGCGCTCATGCAGCGCGCGCTCAGTAACATCGAGTGGCTGAACGACGGCCGCGTCGCGCTGATTGTGCTGCGTGCGACCGATTTCACCGAAACCGGCGCCCACCTGGAAGAGACCGAACGCATCGTCGACCTGCCGCAGGTCGTGGCGGATGTGCAGGTCGTCGTGCTCGTGACCGAACCCCCCCCGGAAGGGGATGGGGTGTCACTGGCGGCTCGACCGCCAGTGCCTGTCCGGCCCGGCAAAACACTGGCGGACAAGCCGCCAGTGGCACCCGAGTCCGCGCGTCAACCCATCCGTCTCAGTTTTCGCAGCAAACCGGGGCCGCAGGCCGTGAACGTGTCAGAGTTGGCCGGCCGTTTCGGCGGCGGCGGCCACGCCCGAGCGGCGGGGGCGAAGGTCGAAGGAACGTTGGAGGAGGCGTTGGATCGGGTGAGGGAGGCGGTGGGGGAGGGGAGTTGAGGCACGAAGGCACGGAGGCACGAAGGGGTTGCGGGTTGGGTGTTGTGTCAGTGCCGGCACACACCTGGTGGCCCCGCGATCAAGCCTTTGACCATCAGATGACATCTTTGACATAGCCTTTAAGTAGCGGATCAGACACATCTTCCGAATCCTTCGTCCCTAAGTGCCTCCGTGCCTCCGTGCCTCTCTTCCCGTGCCTCCGTGCCCTCCCCGGCAGCCCCACATCTAGTACCTATCCACAACTCGCCCCCACCCCATAGCCCTTTTCCACGTTCTCGGACCCATCGCGGTAAGTTTTTTTTCGGGCGTAACGCCAAGCGCCGTGGCGGTTTACAAAGCTGCCTCCCAAACAGCCCCAGATTTTGTAAGCGCGGCGCTTGCATATACGAGATATAGCGGTAGGATGGGGACGCGTTGCACGATTCGACCCGGTCGAGGGCGGCCCATTCGCGGCCACCAAGGGACCAGGGGTAAATCAGGTCACTGGGAAAGCCCGTCAAGCGGGAAGCGGTGTCGGTCTGGACACCGGGAGGTATCGATGTCCGTACTTTGCGACTCACAGATCCGTGAACTGGTTCCCATCGAGCCGTTCGAGGACAACGTCAAGCGGCCGGGCAAGGTCAGCTACGGCGTCTCGTCGTACGGCTACGACGTCCGCGTCGGCACGGTCTTCAAGGTGTTCACCAACGCCGCGCCGCACGGCGGGCAGACGATCGTCGACCCCAAACAGTTCGACGACAACATGTTCGTCACGGTCGACACCGACATCACCGGCCGAGACCACGTGATCGTCCCGCCCAACTCGTTCGCGTTGGCTGAGACGGTCGAGGTGTTCGACATCCCGCGCGACGTGTTGGCCATCTGCGTCGGCAAGAGCACGTACGCCCGCTGCGGCATCATCGTCAACGTCACCCCGCTCGAGCCGCAGTGGCGGGGCAAGGTGACGATCGAGATCAGCAACACGACCCCGCTGCCGGCCAAGATCTACGCCAACGAGGGCATCGCTCAGATGATCTTCATCAAGGCCGACCGCGTCTGCGCCGTGTCGTACGCGGACAAGGGCGGCAAGTACCAGGACCAGGTGGGGTTGACGTTGCCGAAGGTTGACTAATCACCAGATAGCCGCGGCCTCGGCCGCGGGGCTTTCGCATGGACGCATCGGACATTGCGCTGGGTACGGGGTCACATCATCCGCCGGTAAGGACGCCAGCGGACGCATTCATAAACGTTTTGTAATCAAGGTTCCATCTACATGAAGATCAAACGACGATTCACCGAAGCGGGCAAGGATGTTTACTCGGCCATCGAATGGACGACGCGGTCGAGTCGGATTGTGAACCCGGACGGGTCCGTGGTGTTCGAGATGAACGACGCCGAGGTCCCCAAGTCTTGGTCGCAGCTTGCGACGGATATCGTTGTTTCGAAGTATTTCCGCAAGGCCGGCGTGCCGCAGACGGCTGACGGCGTTGACCCGATCACGGCGCAGCGGGAAGGCGACTTCAAGCGCGACGAGAACGGCAATGTGATTACGGGTCCGGAGCGCAGTGTTCGGCAGGTCGTGCACCGGCTTGCGGGTTGCTGGCGGCATTGGGGGCAGGAGCACGGGTACTTCGACTCGGCTGAGGACGGGCAGGCGTTTTATGACGAGATCGCGCACATGCTGCTCAACCAGATGTGCGCGCCCAACAGCCCGCAGTGGTTCAATACCGGCTTGAACTGGGCGTACGGCATGACCGGGCCGGCGCAGGGTCACTGGGTGACCGACCCGGCGACGGGGCAGACGACGTTGGCGGATGACGCGTACTCGCACCCGCAGCCGCACGCCTGCTTCATTCAGTCGATCGAGGACGACCTGGTGAACGAGGGCGGCATCATGGACCTGTGGGTCCGCGAGGCGCGCCTGTTCAAGTACGGCTCGGGTACGGGCACGAACTTCTCGCAACTTCGCGCGGAGAACGAGTCCCTGTCGGGGGGCGGCAAGAGCAGCGGGTTGATGAGTTGGCTGAAGATAGGCGACCGGGCGGCCGGTGCGATCAAGTCGGGCGGCACGACGCGTCGGGCGGCCAAGATGGTTTGCCTCGACCTGGATCACCCGGACATCGAGTCGTTTACGAACTGGAAGGTGCGCGAGGAGATCAAGGTCTCGGCGCTCGTCGAAGGCATCAAGGCGTTGAAAGACCGCAAAGCTTCCAAGAATGATCGCGAAACAATCGGCGAGACGGCGGCGCGGCTTGGGCTGGACTTGGACTACGACTTCAATGGCGAGGCGTACCAGACGGTCAGCGGGCAGAACTCGAACAACTCGGTGCGCATCCCGAACCGGTTCTTCAACACGCTCGACGACGACGGGCAGTGGGACCTGACAGCCCGGACGACCGGCGACGTGACCAAGACGCTGCGCGCGAAAGACCTGTGGGATCAGATCGGCTACGCCGCCTGGCGGTGCGCCGACCCGGGCGTGCAGTTCGACTCGACGGTGAACGAATGGCACACCTGCCCCGAGAGCGGGCGGATCAACGCGAGCAACCCGTGCAGCGAGTACATGTTCCTCGACAACACGGCCTGCAACCTGGCGTCGTTGAACCTGATGAAGTTCTATGACAGCCAGACGCGCGCGTTCGACCTGGAAGGTTTCGAGCACGGGATCAAGCTGTGGACGATGGTGCTCGAAATCAGCGTGCTCATGGCCGCGTTCCCGAGCAAGGAGATCGCCCGGCTGAGCTACGAGTACCGCACGCTCGGCCTGGGTTACGCGAATATCGGCGCGATGCTGATGCAGGCGGGCATCCCGTACCACTCCGAACGCGCCCGCGCGATCTGCGGCGCGATCACGGCGATCCTGACGGGTCGTTCTTATGCGACGAGCGCTCAGATGGCTGGCGAACTGGGGCCGTTCCCGGGCTACTTCAAGAACAAGGACGCGATGTTGCGTGTGATGCGCAACCATCGGCGGGCGGCGTATGGCGTGCCGCGTGACAAGGACGAGGCGGCGCACCACAACCTTGAGCCTTATGAGGGGCTGGAGATCCCGCCGGTGCCGATCGACGCGTCGCAGTTGGACGGGAAGATCGAGCACGAGGACGACGCGCACATCGGTACGCTGAGCAACAGCGTTGACCTGCTGCAGCGGGCCCGCTCGGCTTGGGACGACGCGCTGAAGGAAGGCAACCAGCACGGCTACCGCAACGCGCAGTCAACCGTCATCGCGCCGACGGGCACGATCGGCCTGCTGATGGACTGCGACACGACGGGCGTCGAGCCGGACTTCGCGCTGGTCAAGTTCAAGAAGCTGGCCGGCGGCGGGTACTTCAAGATCGCCAACCAGTCGCTGAAGCCGGCGCTCGTGGCGTTGGGCTACACCGAGAAGCAGGTGCATGACATCATGGTGTATGTCATGGGCTCGCTGAACCTCGAAGTACCCATGCCGGACGAGCACGGCAACGTGACCGAGGCGACGACCGAGACGTTCGCCGATTTCTTACGCGAAGCGGGGCTGAACGACGACGACCTGGCGAAGGTGACCGACGGCCTGACCGGTGCGATGGAATTGGGCTTCGCGCTCAACGGTTTCACGTTGGGCGGCGAGGCGTTACAACGGCTTGGCCTGACCGATCAGCAGGACGTGTTGCGCGGTCTGGCGTTGACGGCGGCGCAGATCGAGAAGCTGAACGAACTGGTTTGCGGCACGGGCACGGTCGAGGGCGCCCCGCACCTGCGCGACGAGCACCTGCCGGTGTTCGACTGCGCGAACCAGTGCGGCAAGAAGGGCAAGCGGTTCATCGCGGTGGACGGCCACATCCGGATGATGGCCGCGGCGCAGCCATTCATCTCGGGCGCGATCAGTAAGACGATCAACCTGCCGAACGACGCGAGCGTCGAGGACATCAAGCAGTCTTACCGCTTGTCGTGGGAGCTTTGTCTCAAGGCCAACGCGTTGTACCGCGACGGTTGCAAGCTGAGCCAGCCGTTGAACGCGTCGGCGGACGACGACGTGGAAGACGAAGACGCGGTCGAGGCGGGCAAGGAAGAGGTGGCGGAGGCCGTGGCCGACGCGGCGTCGCGGATTGCGTCAGAGTCCGACGAGCATGCGGTCGAGACGGTCATCAAGGAACGCATCGTCGAGGTGCCGATGCGTCGCCGGCTGCCCGATACCCGTCGCAGTTTGACGCACAAGTTCAACGTCGCGGGTCACGAGGGCTACCTGACGGTCGGCCTGTATGAAGACGGCCTGCCGGGCGAGTTGTTTATTACGATGGCCAAGGAAGGCTCGACGATTGGCGGGCTGATGGATTCGCTGGGTACGGCGATCAGCGTCGCGTTGCAGTACGGCGTGCCGGTCGATTCGCTGGTGAGCAAGTTCACGCATCAGCGTTTTGAGCCGGCCGGCATGACGCACAACCCGGACATCCCGTTCGCCAAGAGCCTTGTTGATTACATCTTCCGTTGGATGGGTATGGAGTTCGTCGAGGGCTATCGCGCCGCCAACGCGCCGCAGCGGACGAAGAAGGAGAAGGACGAGTCGGCCGAGCCGGTGCGCGACACGTCGGCGGCGGCGAAAAAGGTGGAGACGGTGGTGAAGACGGGGACGGGGGAGGTTGTGAAGTGGGAGCGCGCAAAGCCGCAAGCGGCGGGGGGGAACGGGGCGTCGATCGTGGATGCGCCGCGGGTCAGTGGCAACGGCAACGGCGGGGGAGGCTCGAGCGATTCCGGAGGTTCCGGGAGTTCCGGCGGCGGCGGCGTGACGTTGAAGGTCGCGGTCGGCGGCGCACAGGTTGGCGTGGCGGCCAAGGCTGAGATCCAGACGGACGGCGATTCGGGTGAGGTGTCGGTGCAGGCGGCGGGCATGGCCAAGGCGATGCGTGACGCGCAGACCGACTCGCCCGCCTGCGACGTGTGCGGGACGATCACCGTGCGCAGCGGGACGTGTTACAAGTGTTTGAACTGCGGGAACTCGATGGGTTGCAGTTGAATAGGTGGTTTGTTCATGGACTTGCGTGTCAGGCGGCCGGACTCCGACGGTGTGCCGCACGCGACGAATCGGGAGACCGGTGACGGCTCGAGATCGACGGAGCGCACCACGGTTATGGACGACAACGTGAAGCACGGACACACCGCGGGTCGACGCCCGCGCCGGCAGGTCTTACCCCGGCTTCGCCGCGCGACGCGAACCCCCGCCCGGCCAAGGTAGGCCGATCCACGAGCCGCTTCCTTCTCCCTCCGCCCCCTGGAGACCCCACCACTCCAGGGGGTTTTTCTATTTTGACACGGCGACAACGGACGCGGCTTTCATCCGGTCGATGTGTTGAATTGCCAACGGCTTGCGTCTGATCGTCGGCCGAGGTCTTGCGCGCGATCAGGAATTACCCGAGGTCGGTTTTTCCCGGGAAAAGACGTCAATCTCTTGACAGCCGGTTCCGAATCCTTCAAGATGGGGGCCGATCAGGGCGGTCTGACCTGGGGTGGTGTTGGAGGAAGCGTTCAACGCCTCGGCTCGGGGGACCGCGACAAGACAAGCCAATCGGCGTCCGGCGGTTCGTGTTTGCGCCGGACGGTTCGGGCGGCTGAAAGCAGTGCGTTGTCGCAACGGGAGGCGTGTGCTCGCCAACCGGCATGGAAAGGATGGATTAACGCGAATGAAGGTGTGGTGGTAGGCCTGCGGCTGATGTTGCGCCGTGCGGGCGACCTTCTGCGGCTTGACAGTGCGTCGGCCGCCTTTCACTTTGGCTTCCTTCTCCCTCCTCCGCTCCCATCGCCTTCCCCGGCGATGGGGGTTTTTCTTTTGAGGGGGGAGAGAGGCACGAAGGCACGGAGGCATGAAGGCACGAAGGGTTCGGAGTTCGCGCCCGGTGCGCTCCATTTAGCGGCGAGCCCGCAGGGCCGCCTTCCGACGAATGCAACCCCGACAAGAAGGCGGCCCTACGGGCGCGCCGCTAAACAGGCGTCCGGTCAACAGACCCTTCGTGCCTTAGTGCCTCCGTGCCTTAGTGCCTCTCCCCCCGCGCCTTGTCTCCCCCTGCCACCCGCAAATGGGCGAAGGGGGTCTTTGATGGCTGTGCCGGTTGCGTCGACCCGACCTGGCCGAAATCTTGCACGCCGCGCGAACATTGGCCGGCTGTGTGCGGTACTGTTGAGACACGGGGACAGCGGTTCGGCCTTCGGGGTCGGACGCTGGGCGTGCTGAAGGAAGCCAGTCAGCATGACAACGCCCGTGAGGAGTCTTGCCGGCGAATGCCGCGCGCGGTGTCGCGCGCCGACCGGCGGACTTGTCTGGCTCAAGGAGGTCACCGATGTCGGCCAGCAGTTCCTCGACGATCCCGCAGGCGTATCAGCCTGTCCCGTCGCCGCCCAAGCGCCGCAAGTCCCGCCGGTTCATGCGCCGGCTCGAGAGCGGGGCGGGCACGCTCCTTCTGACGATCGCGGCGGTGACCGTCGGCGCGTCCGTTGCGCTGGGCGCGGTCTTTCTCTGTTTCAAGCTGCTTTAAACCCGTCGGCGGGCGGCGTGTCGGGCGCGCGCTGTGGCGTGTCGCGTGGCGGTCGCCGGTCGGCCTGACCAGACTCACTCTCTCCTTTCCTCCGCGACCCTCGGTTGACCGACCGAGGGTTGTTTTTGTCACGGTCTGCCTGGGTCGCCAGAATGGCGCGACGCAAGACGCCCCGAGCTGCGATGACTCAAGGTGCCGGCGGCGGATTGATGGTCTGCGGTACCGGCGCGATGTCGAGCAGCAGCGGGAGCATGAACTGGTAGCCAACCAACAGGGCGACCATCGCCACAATGCCGACGACCGCCCCGGCGCGGATGAGCGATGACACGGGGATCTTGCCCGTGGCGAACGCCATGGCGTTCGGCGGGGTCGACACGGGCATGGCCATCGCCATCGAACACGCCAGCGCGGTGAGGATGACCAGCTGAATGCGCCCGGCGGCTGTCGTCGACACGGCCATCGCCAGCGGGACAATCAGGTTCACCGTCGCGGTATTACTGATGAAGTTGGACAACCCCCAGGCAAGAAGCACGATGGCCACGGCCAACACCGGGCCTCGCATGTCCGAGATCGGCAGGTTGACCACGTAGTCGACGAGGCCGGTTTCGAGCATCGCGTTGCCCAGCGACAGGCCGCCCCACATCAGGATCAGGATGTTCCAGTCGATTGAGTCGACGTCTTTAGAGTTCAACACGCCCAGCGCCGTCAGCGACGCGGCCGCGATCAGCGCGACGACGGCGGCGTTCACGCCGTGCAACTTGCCGGTGAGCCAGAGGGCGATGGTGACGGCCATGATGATGAGCGTCACCTTGCCGCGCAGCTCGATCCGGTCGGGCGGCGTGATGCGCGGCAGCTCGAGGTTGCCGGCCGGCTTGAAGAAGGCGAACAGGATCAGCCCGATCAACGCCAGCAGCAGCAGCGCCAACGGCAACGCGACGAGCATCCAGTCGAGGAAGCCGATCTTGTAGCCGGCCTCGCGCAGCACGGCCAGGGCCACGGCGTTCGGCGGCGTGCCGATGGGCGTGGCCATGCCGCCGATGTTCGCGCCGAACGGCACGGCCAACACCAGCGCACGGTGGAACTTGTCCTCGGCTGGCAGGTCTTTGATCAGCGGCGCGACGATGGCGAGCATCATCGCCGTCGTCGCCGTGTTGCTGATCCACATCGAAAAGAACGCCGTGATGCCCAGCACGCCGTACAGCAGCACGATCGGCCGACGCGTGAACGGCTGGAGCAGGCGCGTGCCGATGGCGCGGTCGATGCCGTGTTTGGTCACCGCGGCGGAGAGCAGGAAGCCACCCAGGAACAGGATGATCACGCTCGACGAGAACGGTTCGAGAAAGGTCTGGAAGCTCACGTCGCCGTTCGGCCCAACCCCGCGCGGGGCGAGCCCGCCGTCCGCGGCGAGCAGCAGGATCTCCAGGCCGATCACGCACAACGACGTGGCGAACAGGGGGATCACCTCCGTCGCCCAGAACACGGCCGCGATGATGAAGATGACGACCGTGCGGCGGGCCAACTCGTTCATGTCGGCGGGCAACATGAAGTAGGCGGTCAGCGATGCCGCCGTCGTGCCGATCAGCACGGCCCACGTCTTGGTCGGCCGCCAACGCGGTGGCGGCAGCAGCGGCTTTGCCAGGTCCTTGAGCATGCGGGGCGTCGTTCAGCCGGTCGGTGCGCGCGGGGCGGGCAACGGTCGCGTTGCCGTCGGGGCGGGTACCGGGTGCAAACTTAGTGCCGCAGGCCGAGAGCGTCGCGGGTGTAACCGGGAATCAAACGAAATGTGCATGAAAGTAACGAAACAACCGATCCGGGCCATCGGAAAGGCCCGGCATCGCTTGCGCCGGAACCGGTTGTGTTTGTTGATCACTCGTTGTGGACGGAACGCCTCAATGCGTCGCCGGCGGTGATCTACGGTCGCTCATCTTGCTCTTCCGCGCCCGCGCGGGTCACCACAATGAGCACGGCAATCAGTGCGAACACGCCAAGCGCCATCCACAACACCACCGAAGGGATCGACTCGCTGAACAGCAGCAGGATGTACGCGGCGATCTCACAGACCGTCAAACAGGTCCACAGCGCACTCCCAATGGGCGACTTCAGCTTGTCTCGGTGGTGGAAGGCCGCGAGTATCGTCAGTGCGATCAGAATAAAACCGCCGCAGATCGTCGTCATGGTCTGCCGCCGCTGTGTCGTGGGATGACGCTAATTGGTGTGCGCTAATCGGAGCCCACAAACCACCCGAACACGTCGCGCGCCGTGATCTTTTGAATCTCGCTCTCGATCTCTTTCTCGATCTGCGGGTAGTCGCGCACCTTCGGGGCCTGGGCGAGTTCGATGACTTCTTCTTCATCGACCTTGTTGAGGTTGAGCGAGCCGTCGCCGGAGACGGTGACGATCCATCGGCCTTCCGAAAGCGACCGGTAGATGGCTTTGCCGACGTTGTCCGATTCGTGACTCCACTCGACGTCGGCCAGTTTCGGGTCGATGACCACGCCGGATCGGGGCGGGGTCTTGTCGTCGTACACGCGGCGGATCCACAGCCGACCGTCGACGACGACGTAGTCGACGTAGAGTTCGTCCTTCGAGTCGTAAGGTGTGTTGACGAGGTGCTCCTGACCGTCGGCTGTGCGGATAGCGATGCACACCGCGCCGTCCTTGACTTGTAGTTCGGTGACGGCGGTGCGCTTGACGGCTTCGTTGTACGTGTCGCGGAGCGTGGCGTATTCGTTGCTCAGGTCGGCCAGGCGTTGTTTATAGACGTCGGCCGCGAGTCGGGACTTGCCGAACTGGTACAGCCCGCCCAGCGCGACGCAGCCGATCGCGACGATCAGCAACAGCGCGACGACGCGCAGGGCCGGCGCGAACTTGGTCAACAATGGCTTCATCATGGCCGGCGCTCAAGCGGGTGTGGTTTATCGCGGGTCGCGTTTGGCAATCGATGCGGGAGGTCAGCCCCCAGGCCCGACGACAAGTCGGGGGGCCCAGTGCAGCTTATCTTATCGGTTAGGCGCGCACCGCAAACGAGAAACGCGAGCCCGTCACGTGCGGATGTCCGAGAAAGTCGAGGGTTTTGCGGGACGGGGTTGGGTTGGAAGTGCAGCGTACCCGTGTTGTCGGGGGCGCTTGGTGTCTATTTCAGGTGGGCCGGGTCGCGCTAAGCCGCAAGCGGCTGGGGAGGGGGATTCCGTGCGCGTTTTTCGGGGGCCGTCGGGTGGGAAGCAGGGGATCAGGGATTCGAACCCCGACTAACTGGACCAGAACCAGTCGTGCTACCGTTACACCAATCCCCTGTCGGATCGTGCGTCAATCCTATTTTCGGGCCGAGGCGGGGTCAAGGATGAGGTTTAGCAGCGGGGCTTGCCCAGTCATGTGCTACGGACTTGAATGGCGAATTGCAAATAACGAATGGCGATTTGTGAAGGCGGAGAAGGCGTCAACGGGTGTCCACCCCTTCCGACTTCGTCACTCGCTATTCGCCATTCGACATTCGCCATTCCCGCCGAAGGCGGTGCCTATGTTTGGCCGTCACCCGCGCAGGTCGGCGATCGCCGCCGACCGGTCGTCGGCCCCGAAGATGGCAGACGCGGCGACGACGACATCGACCCCCGCATCGATCGCGCTTCGCACGTTGGCGGGCTTCAACCCGCCGTCCATTTCCAGCCGGGTATTCGGCCCAAGCTCGGCCTTGATCGCCGCAGCCTTCGGCAACACCTCGGGCATGAACGATTGGCCCGATCGGCCGGGGTTCACGCTCATGACCAGCACGAGGTCGAGTTGGTCGAGCACGGGCCGCAGCGCGGGCAGCGGGTCGGTTGTTGGCGGGTTGATGGCGACGCCGGCGTGCATGCCCGCGTGGTGGATACGCTCGATCAGTTCGCTCATGTCGACTCCGCCTAGTGCGGCGTCGCGCATCGGCTGACTCACCTCAAGATGAAACGTGAACATGTTCGCCCCGGCTTGCGCAAACGACTCCACATAATCGCCCGGCCGCTCGACCATCAGGTGCACGTCGAGGTACGTGTCCGGCAGATGCCGACGCAGCCCGCGGATCATGTCCGCCCCCATCGTGAGGTTCGGCACGAAGTGGCCGTCCATCACGTCGACATGCAACAGGTCGGCGCCGCGATCAAGAATGTCACGACACTCGTCGATCATGTGGCCGAAGTCGGCCGACAGGATCGACGCGGCGATGAGTGGTCGCGGCGGTGTGGCGGTGAGGTCGAGCATGGGAAAGGAATGCCATCAAGGGATCGAGGGACCAAGCCATCGAGGGATTGAGACGTTGAGCGATCAAGGTTGTTCACGGGCGCAATGCACACCGCCCCTTGGTCGCTCGGTGGCTTGATCCCTCGGTCCCTCCCTTCCCCTACGCCTCATCCAACAACTCAACACTCGCGAACTTCTTGCCTTCGAGCATTTCCAGGCTTGCGCCGCCGCCGGTAGAGACGTGGCTGACTTTGTCAGCCAATCCGAACTGTTCGATGGCCGCTGCCGAGTCACCGCCGCCGATGATGCTGGTCGCGCCGTGTTCGGCCGTGGCCCGCGCGATCGCCTCGGCCACTTCCTTCGTGCCGACGTCGAACGGCTCGGTCTCGAATGCGCCCATCGGGCCGTTCCAAATGATCGTCTTGGCTTTGTTGATCACGCCGGCGTAAGCGCTGATCGTCTTGGGGCCGATGTCCAGGCCCATCCAGCCGTCGGGGATCGTCTCGCCGGCGACCTGCGTCGGGGCCATCGAACTGAGCTGCTGGGCGCAGACGTGGTCGACGGGCAGCATGAGGTCGGCCACCTCTCGGCCGGCTTTGGCCAGGATTTCCTTGGCGTCGTTGACCTTGTCGTCTTCGACCAGGCTCTTGCCCACGCCCTTGCCCTCTGCCTTCATGAACGTGTACGCCATCGCGCCGCCCACGATGACCGTGTCCACCTTCGTCAGCAGGTTGTTGATCGCGCCGAGCTTGTCCGACACCTTCGCGCCGCCGAGGATGGCAACGAACGGGCGTTGCGGGTTGGCGATCGCCTCGCTGAGGTACTGAATCTCTTTTTGGACGAGGAAGCCCGCGACGGCCGGGCCGCCCTTCTGCTTGACCAGCGTGGGCACGGCGTGCATCGACGCGTCTTCGCGGTGACATGTGCCGAACGCGTTGTTGCAGTAGATGTCGCACAGGTCGGCGAGTTGCTGGGCGAACGCGACGTCGCCCTTCTTTTCCTCGGTGTGGAAGCGCAGGTTGTCGAGGCAGACGACCTCGCCGTCAGCCATCTCGCTGGCCGCCTTCGTCGCGGCCGGGCCGACGACCTGCGGGATGAACTTGACCGGCTTGCCCAGCAGCTCAGCCAGGCGGTCGGCCGCGGGCTTGAGGCTGAACTTCGGGTCGCGCATCCCGCCGCCCGGTCGGCCGAGGTGGCTCATGAGGATGAGTCGCCCACCGCGGTCGATGACCGACTTGATCGACTCGACCGCCGACTCGATTCGGCGGTCGTCGGTGATCTCGCCGTCCTCGATCGGCACGTTGAAATCGACACGCATCAGGACACGCTTGCCGGCCACATCGACGTCGGCGATGGTTTTCTTGGGCATGATCGGGGTCTCCGCTGATCGTTGGGGCGGATATGATAGGAGGGGAGGCGTGCAGAGAAGAAGGGCACGTGGGGTGGAGGGACGAAGGCATTAAGGCACGGAGGCACGAAGGGTTCGGAGCGCGCGTCCGGTGCGCATTGTTTAGAGGCGTGCCCGCAGGGCCGCCTTCTGGCGAATGACAAACAAACGGAAGGCGGCCCTGCGGGCACGCCGCGAAACAAGCGCCCATGCAACAACCCCTTCGTGCCTCCGTCCCTCCGTGCCTTCGTGCCTCTGCCCACGCCTTCGTGCCTCTCTCGGCCTTCCCCGCCCTCCCTACCATCGCCCATGCCTTCCGACCCACTGCGCGACCTCCAATCCGCCGCTGACGCCGAGTACGTCCCCTTCGGCTCGGCCGACGGCGAGCCGACGCCGGTCGTCGCGACGTTTGGTCACTACGAGGCGGAGTACGCGGCGATCCGCAAGGGCGTGGGCATCCTGCACGAGCCGCAGCTTGGCGTGCTGAACCTGGCCGGTGCCGACGTGCGCGACTTCGTGCATCGGCTGTGCACGCAGGACATCAACAAGATGACCGGCGGGCAGAGTTGGCGGGCGTTTCAACTGAATCTGCAAGGCCGAATCACTACCGACATGGTCGTACACCACGGAGACGAATCGACGTGGCTTGAGGCCGACCGGTGCGACCTGCCGGCCTTGGCTGAGTTGTACGACTCGCGGTTGTTCACCGAAGACGTCAAGATCGAAGACTGGTCGCCGCGTAAGGTCGCGCTGGCTTTGCACGGCCCGGCCACCGGTGACCTGCTCCGTCAGGTCGCGGATACGCCGGTCGACGCGGCGCTCGACATGCCGCAGACGCATCATGTCGTGAAGTTGGCGGGCCATCCGGTGACGGTCAGCCGACGCGACGACTGCGGCGAGGTCGGGTTGCGGATCTGGGTCGAGCGCGACGGCGCGCCTGATCTTTACGAAAAACTCACAGATGCCGTGGGCGGGCTCGTGCCGGATGTCGACGCCGATGCGGAGTCCGGCGGCGCGAAGCGCGACCTGCGCGGGCGCGGCATC
>JANQSF010000147.1 GCA_028284155.1 Phycisphaeraceae bacterium | reverse complement strand
CTTCCGTTTGCGACGCGCCATCCGTGGCTCCTTCGTCAATCGGTTTGGACAACGGATGGTTCATCGGTCAGATACTGGGTTTTGAGATAGTTTCTAAGCCGTATGACTCAATAAGTAGCACCAATTCAGCATCATCCCTACTGTCAGCTATAAAATATACAGATTGCCCCATGACGATCACACCTTGGCAAGCAACTGACCCACAACACCAAACTTTACGCGGGTGCCTGTGGCATAGGCGCGGCGTGCCACAGTTCGTAGGTCCCGGCCTGCCCGGACACTGTCGCATTGTGGCGTTCCAAACCTGTCCGGGCAGGCCCGGACTTACAATCTTCGGTATCGCTCAACAATTCGATCGCCCACTTGTGCCCGGCCGTGGTTGATCCCAGCATCAACCACAGCCACCCGCCGAGCCTTTACCATAGGGACGCGCGTTTTCGTCTGCGGGGATCGACGGCCGTTCACCGGCTCGCTCCGTACCGTGCCACGCTGAGCTTTTGTCATAGCCGCCGCGGCACGCCAAGCCGATCGTGAGTTCGACGCCATGTCCCCTGAATCAGCCGAAGTGTCGTGTGCTCAATGCGGCTACGACCTGCGTGGCAATGCCGACCCCACCGTCTGCCCCGAATGCGGTTTTGCTTCCGAGGGCGAGTCTTTCGAGTTCGGTCACAGGCGGTCGCGATGGTTCATCCCTTTGACAGCCGTCGGCTGGTTGGCCGTGTTGCTGCTCTTCCAAGTGGAAGCGAGTCACTGGCTCATCCTTGCGGCCTTGGTCTTCCTGATCGGATTGACGTTCTGGGAGACGCTGGCCAAGCGTCGAAGAACGAAGGCTCAGATACTCGTCAACACCACTGGTTTCAGGGTCGTCAACACCGCGTCACCCCGTGGTCGATGGGTCACCTGGGACAAGGTCGTGGGTGTCAACGCGTCCGGCCTCGTGAACATCATCTTCATCGGCGTCAGGGACCCTGACTCACTTCAGATCCAGGTTGGACCAATGAAGAACGCCAAGCAAAGGGACGAGGTGCGTGCCGCGATCGATCGGTATCGTAACCCTAGGCACTCGGGTGAGAGGGCGCCGACTCACTAGGGTCGCCCGGGTCTGATGAGGCGACCGATGTGCGTCGCCCTCATCGACAGTACGTAGGTCCGGGCCTGCCCGGACACTGTCGAAATGTGGCGTTCCAAACCTGTCCGGGCAGGCCCGGACCTACGAACTGGCGAACCGAACCTGTGGCACGCAAAGCCTTTGACACAGGCACGCGGCGTGCAAGCGACACGGGGGCTGGCACGGGGCTTCCGGTGCTCCACTTATTCCTCCGCCTCCTCCTCGCCCGCTTCGCTCAGCCATTGGCGCAGGTGTCGGGCCAATGATCGGCCGACCTCTTTTTCGTCGCCGACGACGTGCGCGCCGGTGGTCGCCAGGTCTTCGGCGTGCATCTGGTAACGCGACCGCGCGACGACGTGGGCTTGCGGCGCGTGTTGGCGGACCTGTTCCACGATGGTCATGGCTGACTCGTGGTGCGGGACGGTCACGACCACGACGCGGCACTCGGACAGGTGCAGGTGCTCGAGCACGTCGCTTTGCGTGGCGTCGCCGACGATGCCGCGGAAGCCCAGTTCCGTCGCCTGACGGACGCCCTGTTGGTTGAGGTCGATCACGACGACGCGGTCGGCCTGCTCGACGAACGGGCGGGCGGCGATCTGCCCGGCCGGGCCGAACCCGATGATCAGCGCGGCGGGCGGCGCGTCGGAGCCGTCCTGCCCCGACTCGGTCGGCGACTGCTTCGAGTGCAACAGCCGGGCCATCAGGTTGCCAAAGCGCGGCGCAGCCGGGACGAGCAAGGCGGTCAGGAAGAACGACACGATCGTGACGGAGATCACCAGCGCGTAAAGCTCTTGGTCGACGACGCCGTTGGCTCGGCCGATGCTGCCGAGCACGAACGCGAACTCGCCGACCTGCGCCAGGGCTAGGCCGGACGCGGCGGCGACGCGGGTCGTGTGGCCCAGGGCGCGGAAGATCAACCAGACGATGACCAGCTTGCCCACGGCCAGCGCAACGGAGACGCCAGCGACGAGCAGCCAGTTCTGGACGATCCAGACGGGGTCAGCCACCATGCCGGCTGCGCCGAAGAAGAGCGTCAGCAACAGGACGCGCAGCGACGAGACGTCTGCCCGGATCTGCGTCGCGAAGGCTGAACTGCCCAGCAACATGCCCGCGACGAACGCACCCAGCGCCGGCGAAACACCGGCCCAGTGCGCCGCCCACGCCGCGCCCAAACCGGCGACCACGGCGAAAATGACGGTCAGCTCGCGGTTACGCATCAGGGTCAGCGTGCCCAACGCCAAAACGGCGATCTTGTTCAGGATCATGAACCCGACGACCAACGCGCCGGCCAACAGCAGGAGCTTGCCGACATCCATCGCCACGTCCGAGGCCGAGCCTTCACCGCCCAGCAGGGTCATGACCAACGCCAACGGCACGACGGCCATGTCCTGCGTCAGCAGCACGGCCAGGCTGTTTCGCCCGTGCGGCATGTCGAGTTCCGACCGCTCCATGAGGATGCGCAGGACGACGGCCGTGCTGCTGAGGCAGACCATCACGCCGAACGCGATCGCCGGCTTGACCTCCCTTTCGACCAGCAGGTACACGCCGCTGGCCAGCGCGATCGTGATCACGACCTGCAACACGCCGCCCATCAACGGCCGAGCACCGACCCGCTTGAGTCGCTGCACCGAGAACTCCAGGCCGAGACTGAACAGCAACAGCGCGACGCCGAGTTCAGCGATCCCCTCGATCGCCTCCTCCGACTCGACCGCCCCAATACTGCCGGGGCCGCCCAGAAACATGCCGGCCAACAGATAGCCGATGATCGGACTCTGCCCAAGGCGCGACGCGACGCCCCCAGCCAGCAAGCACGCGGCCAGCAACATCACCACGTCACGGAGTATGAGCCAGATATCCATGTGTCGCTGCACGCCGGTGGGGAAACTGAACGGCGTACCTTAGCCCGGCAGCGTGAAATGCATTCGGCCGAGCGCCGCGGTATTCTGTGATGTGCATCGCGTTGCATTCCCGGGCGGATGTCGGTGATGACCGTTTTTCTGCTGGTCTTTCTTTACTTCCTGTTTGCGTTGTCCGGTGTCCGGGCGGCGGCGGTGCCCGACGGCGCGCCGATTGACCTGTTGATGATGATCGTGATGGCCATGACGGCCACCGCGTGGGTCACTATGGACGCGCGGAAAGCGGGCAAGCCGATCATCCGTTCGTTCCACTGGGTCATCTTCCTGACCTGGCCGTTGGCTGTGCCGATCTTTGTGATCCGTTCGCGCCGCTGGGTCGGCTTGCTGCTGGTCCTGTTGCACGGAGCAATGCTGTTGCTGGTGTACGCCGCGTCGTTCTTCTTCGTCGCCGTATTGGCTGCGAGGGCTTGACAAACCCCGACCTCACATCGATTCTGGACGGCTTCATCATGGCCATCGACTGCCGACATTGCGGGGCGCAGAACGCCGGGCCGGGGCAGTGCGTGCTCTGCCTGAAGAACCTGGGCGACCCGAAGCGCGCGCTCGTCGCCGCGGCGGTGTCGACGGTTACCCTGTCGGCCGTCTGGATCGGCATCGCCTGGATCGCGAACTTCGAGTTCAGCCTGTTCGCCACGCTGTACGGTGTCACCATCAGCGCGGCCGTCCTCGTCTACGCCAAGGGGAAAGGCCCGCTCTACCAGGCCATCGCGTCAACGTTCACGGTCGTCGGCCTGGTCGTCGCCGACACGATCGTCGTTTGGCTGGTGTGGGACGAATACGCGTCGGCGCAACACATCCCGCGCACGACGGTCGCCCTCTGGGAACTCATGAAGTACCAGCTCACGTGGGACCCGTGGGTCTGGCTTTGGCTGATCGCGGGGTTGATGGGCGGGTTTTATATCTGGAACTACGACTCGAGCGCTACATAAGTGTTGCTCTATTGCAAACGGCTCGCGTCAATCTGCTGCGCGCATGCGTTACGATCAATACGAATCGGGCCGGGATGCCCCCTGACGATTCAACCCAAGATTGGTCCACACCGTGAAACAATTCACACTGGCCGTATTGCTGATCGCCCTGACCTCGCAAGCCGTCGCCCAAGACGACAAACCCGCCCTGCGTGTCGGCCATGCGCAGACGCCGGCCGAGGCGAAGCAGGAGCTTGATACCTTCCGGGGGTCGGTTTCCGACAAGGCCGGTTGGGAACGTCGCAAGGCGATCATCCGGGCGGGCATCCTGCGTGGGGCGAATCTGTCGAAGTTGCCCAAGAAGACGCCGCTCAAACCGCGCTTTTACAAGCGGCGTGAGTACGACGGCTATGTCGTTGAAAACGTCGCGTTCGAAAGTTCGCCCGGCTTTTACGTCACCGGCACGCTCTATCGGCCGACCGATTTTGACGGGGCGCTCGCCGGCATCCTCTGCCCGCACGGGCACGGCGGCCGCTTCCGCGAGTCGCGGCAGATGCGCTGCGCCGTCCTGGCGAAAATGGGCGCCGCCGTCTTCCTCTACGACATGGTCGGGTACGGCGACTGGAAAGAAGCGGGCTGGTCGCACAACAAGACGCCGGAGGTGCTGCGGCTTCAGACGTGGAACAGCATCCGCGCGCTCGACTTCCTGCTCACGCTGCCGGGGGTCGACGCCAAACGCATCGGCATGACCGGTTGCTCCGGCGGCGGGACGCAGACGTTCATCCTCACGGCCATCGACGACCGCGTGGCCGTGTCCGTCCCGGTCTGCCAGGTCTCCGCCCACTTCTTCGGCGGTTGCGTCTGCGAGAGCGGGATGCCGATCCACTGGAGCGAGCACCACAAGACGAACAACGCAGAGATCGCCGCGCTCGCCGCGCCGCGCCCGTTGCTGATCATCTCGAACGGCAAGGACTGGACGAAGCACACGCCGGAAACCGAGTTCCCCTACGTCAAGCACGTGTACAGCCTCTACGGAGCGCAAGACCGCGTGGGCAACGCACACCTGGCCAACGAAGGCCACGACTACGGCGTGTCCAAACGCATGGCCGCGTACCCGTTCCTGGCCAGGCACCTCAAACTCGACCTCAAGCGTGTGCAGGACGCCGACGGCAAGATTGACGAGTCATTTGTCACGGCTGAGAAGTACGAAGACCTGCTTGTATTCAACAATGACAACCCGCGACCCAAAGACGCCGTGCCGCCGAACACGAAGTTGCCGTGATGTAATCGGGTCACTTGATCACGGTGTGCATTTCAAGAACTGCCAGGCGCTTTTTCGGGAGGGCGAGGCTCCGTCCGAGCCGCTTGGCGAGCCGGACGTT
>JANQSF010000115.1 GCA_028284155.1 Phycisphaeraceae bacterium | reverse complement strand
TCGGCGTCAAGTGTGACGGTGAAGTCGAAGGCGGTGGTGCCGCCGTTGCCCTCAGACAGGGTCACGTCGTTGATGCTGACGTTCGGCGGCGGGGTATCGACGACGCCGACAACGGTGAAATCAAACGGGTTCTCATCACCGTCGTTGGTTGCAAAGCTGATCTGACCACCAAATGTCCCCGCTGCATTGGTTGACAACTGGACCGTAAACGTGTCACTGATGCCCGGTTCAAGGCTGGATGAAAGCTCCTCGGTAATGGTGAATCCCGGCGGCACGGTTAGGCCGTTGAGGGTAAGCGTGGCGTCACCATCATTCGTGACAGTGAATGTCCGGCTCAACGCGGGATCACCCTGCATCAACCTACCGAAGTCCGTATGGTCCGACGTGCTGGGTGTCGTATCTCCGTCACTGATGTCTTGGCCGTTGCCTTCCACCGTAACCTCCGTCATCGGCGCCGGCTCGTACTCGACCAGATACCCGTACGGCGTCCCGCTTCCCGAGGCGGTGTCGGCCCACTGACCGAGAAAAGCCTGTGTGCCATCGATCAGCAGCGCGTCCTGTGGCCCGCCCGAGTCATTAGGCTCTCCGTCACCGGTTGCCCAGTTGGTGTACGACCACGCCTCGCCAGTCACCCACTGCCAGTTGTCGAGTGGGGGCGAGGCAACGGGCGCTTGGAACCCGCCGATGTGGACCTTAACGCCGGGCGAGTCCACAAGGAAGTGCTCAACAATGAAGTCGTTTTCGGCCTGGCTGGTGATCGTCGCCAAATGGCCGGGCAGCCCCATGTGGGTCCGGCTCTGCGCTGCGGTGTTGCCCACGTCCCACGTGGAAAGGTCGTTGACCAATTCGTAGTAGTGGCCGTTTGTCGGGTTGAATACGAGCGCATCCGTGTCGTCGTCGCTAATCGTCACCGTGCCGCTGATCGTCCCGCCGAGCGTGTATCCGCTGCCGGATGCCAGCGTCAGGATCACGTCCTCAATACTCTCGTCGATGTCGTCGTCGATCACCGCCACCGTCACGTCCACAAACACATCGCCGGCGTCGATGGTCACGCTGTTGCCGTTAATCGGGGTCGAGCTTTTCTTCAGGTCGTAGTCCACATCCCGGATGGCTGACCCGGTTACGGCGGTGAAGTTGACCATGAGCGGGGATGCGTTGCTGCCGCCAATACGTGTGATGCGGAATGTGCCGGGGTCGGAGGGTTCGCCGGCGGTGGCATCAAAGGTACTGATGATGACTTCGTGCGACTCCGGCAAGCTGTAGTCGCCATGGACTGATGTCGTTTGGTCGTGGTGGATTGTCACTTGCTGCGCAGGGGGAGCGACTGCGCCCGCCAGAGCCCCAAACACCACCATGTATTCGCCGATGGGAAGGTCGCTAAGTACTACCGTGTCGCCGACGGCAAACCGCTCGGCGGGACCGATCACATGAATGGGCGAAGCGGGCCGGTTGGTCGTAACCCGAAGGCTGCCTATCGCCCCCGTCACCTCTACGGCGTCCTGAACCAGATCGATGTCCGCGCCAGCCGGGCCTGCTACGTGGAGGCTTACGCTATAGATGCCCGGTTGGTCATAGGTGTGCGACGGATTCGCGGCCGTGCTCTGCTGACCGTCGCCAAAGTTCCACACGTACTCATTGATGAACCCGGACGACGCGTTGACGAAGTTTACCGTCAGCGGTGCCACACCCGAGCCATCCGAGAAGTTGAAGTCTGCGACGGGTGCAGGCGCGGCGATGGACACACGTTGAGAAACAGACCGATCGGTGTTAGTGCCGTCTGTGGCCACGAGAACCACGTCGTAGACGCCTGGCTGCGTGTAGGTATGGGAGACGATCTGGCCACCGTAGCTGCCAGCAATCTGCGTCCCGTCGCCGAAGTCCCACGTCCATCCACTCGCGAAGTAGGATGTGTCCTGGAATTCGACGGTCAACGGCGATGTTCCGGAAGCCGGCGTGAGGACATCGAATGACGCCTGCACGGTTGGCTGCACGCCACTAGCTTCCACATCTGACAGCAGGCCGATGAGCCACCAGTGCTCGTCGTCCACCTGATCAAGATCGTAAGGCAGTTGGCTGTAAGTAAACTCGTAGTCACCTGAGACTCGATCCAGCCGCTCTGTTGCATCGGATGCGGCCTGCCTGAGGTCGTCCATGTAGGTCTCGTAATCTTCTCCGCCTAGGAGGATGCCGCTAAGCCATGTTAGCGCGTTATTGGTGATGTCGAGCGTGCGGTCATATGTCGCCTGCCCTAGATAGAAGTAGACCTGAGAAAGATGTACGGCCTCATCCACGACATCCGCCCGCACAACACCGTTCTGAACCGCGCTGGGACGAAGCGATGGGAGGCCGTCCACCCCACCCACGAGTTCGGTCAATGTGGCGTTGATGGTGGCCATTTGCGCATTCAATTCCTGCTCATGAACGATCTTCCAAGTCTCGTATGAGAGCCACCACGGCAAGAGGGCCGACGATACGTGCTTCAGCACGTGAGAACTGGCTAACAGCGCGTTGGTAATCTCAAGACCAAATTTGAACGCGGTGACCACATTGTCCAGCGTGAGGATCGACTCGAGAGTGTTGATTGACTCGTCATGGAACGCTTGCTCGGCATCGATGAAGTCCTGCCTTGCATCGACGAGGCCTTGCGTGAACGCGGGATCGGGTGACGACATGCGACCGTGCATGGATTCGATCGCGTCGAGACGCGCGTCGGCATCGGCGGTCGCAAGCAACTGAGTGATGTATTGCTTCGCCCATCCGGCCGTAATGTTCTCCTTCAGCGACAGGAAACTACCCAGCGCACCAAGCGCCTCGCTGGCTCGGAAAGCGTGAAGATGGAACTTCCTAGGCAGGTGGAACATCTGCCGCAGCTGCTTGTTGTTTGCGAGATCGATCAAGTCCTGGAGCAGATCTGTGATAAAGTCTGCGCTATAGGTTGCTTCGGGGTCACCCGCAGCATCGAAGGCGTCGATGAGCAGTTGGCCCTGTGGACCCGATAGGAAACCACCAACCACCGCGTCGGCGTTCTTCGCAGCCAGCCCCATGCTCGCGAGATTTACCAGGTAGTCGTGAACATGATTGGTCTTGTAGTAATCCGGGAACGCCAATTCGGGTTGCAACGCTGCATTTAAGATCGCCTGGTTGTATCGATCTGATCTGACAGCAACGGAGTTCAATCCAGGCCAGACGCTACCTTCATAGATGAAAGCGTCCGCCCACCAGTCATTAACCACCTGCGGGCGAAGCGTGGAATAGCTGGTACCCGCGCTATCGATCCAGTTCTCTCCGACGAAGTCCCACGAGAGGATCGCCGGCTGCGACGTCAGTGCGCCCACCTGTTCAAACTTGACACCGCTCTGTGCGCTGATCAGCAGATCACTGGCTTGCTCTGCAGGCAGGACGGCACCCGTCGAGTCCTCGACATAGATTGCGAGTAGTGAATCCCGATCTGCGGCCACCGAAAACGGACGGTCTGGGGCTACCGTGGATCCGTCGGCCGTGACACCAAAGACTTGATACACGCTGCCATCCTGCTCGATCGAGGTCCAGGCGAAGCCATCGTCTTGCACATCGATGAGGTACTGCTGCACTTCCCATCCCTGCTGATCGGTCATACCGACATCAGGATGGCCGTCATAATGCGAGTTGATTCCCAGCGCCGATCGGACGTTGAACCAGAACGGCCCTGGATCCAGCGGCCTGATTCTGATGCGCACCCAGTTTGTCTCATCTGTGTCGAACTGCGTGTCCGACCATTCTGCCATCAGGTATTCGGCAGCAAACTGCCCGATCGTTGGGTCGCGGTGGTAGATCATCTCGCCCGTGCTGCGAACGATGAGGCCAGTGGCATCGGGGTCTGAACCATTGTCGGCGATCAGCAACTCATCAGACTCGCCAGTTATCCATTCCGGGAACGAGAACGTCACCCCTCCATCCGTAGAGGTGCCACCGTGATTGGTCACCTGCACTTCGATCTCCGCCCACTGGCCCACGCGAACAGTAGCCGGGTAGATTACTTGCAGGATCTCAGGGTCGGCGGGCACGAACGGTTGAACATCAAATGCCGCTTGCCACCCGAGGTATTCGTACCCGAGCACGTAATGCGCGTCATGAAAGCCTACGTTCACGTAGTGCTCGCCCATCGGCGACGATGTTGGCGCGTGCCAAACCCAGTCAAATGTCTGGGTCCCGCTGAACGCGGTGCGCGTGATGTCTTCGCCACTGGTATGCGAGTCGTAGTCATAGACCGAATGGTCGGAATCAGTATCGATATTCAAGCTCACCACGACATGGGCGGGTGCCGGTCCGTGGTTGGTTGCTGTGACCCGAATCAACACTGACTCGCCCGGCGCGATCTCATTGGGATTCAGGATCATGTGGGAATCTGGGTTCAGATACTGCACCGAATCAATGCTGAGATTCGGAGCGATGAACTCGGGATCAATCTTGCCTAGGAAGAAATCAGCTTCATTGGCCGGGTCGTAGTTAACGGTGTCATTCCAGTCGATATTGATGCGGTTGAGTTCCCACTTGTTGAGCGAGTTCTCCTCGAAACCGCCCCCTGCTGTGACCGCCCCCAAGTAACCGGACTCCCACGCGACGTCCGCCACCGTCACCGTTGGCGAAGTGCCCGAGATACCGCCGTACGCCCCAAATGGATACAGGAGCCAATCGACCTTATGACCAGGCAGGTTCGTTTCAAGGAGCTCCTTGCTAATTGTAAGTTCATTCTGTACAGTACTTAGCGGACCGTCAGTGAGGACGGGGTGCATGTGGCTATGCCCCTGAAAGTCCCAGAGCCCGGTGGCATCCAAGGTCTGAATCTGAGACCACGTCAGGTGGTTGATGACCGGTTCGCCTTCGCCGATCGCTCCGGTGTCCCACGCGTTGGTGCCTCCGAGACGACCGGTAGGAATCGCACCGGTCACAACAATGTCCCAGCCGGAGGCCTTTAGGTCTTGCAACACGGGTGTCGCGTCGGTTAACCAGTTCTCGTAGGCATCGTCAAATGTGATGATGATCGGTTTGTCGGGGATACTCTGACTGCCAGCCCGTATCTCGGCCAGATCGTTGAGCGTGATCGGGTCGTAGCCGTACGCCCTGAGCGCCTCCATTTGAGAGCGGAACATGTCGGTCTGTACGTAATACTGCGAGTGAGCGACATCATCAATCTTGTGGTACATGATGATGGGCAACTCAACCGGAACGGTCTGCTGCATTGTCAGATAGTCAGTACGGTCAATGATGACGGGCTCATCACCCGCGACGTGGACGCCAAAACTAAGGTCGTATCTGTTGGCAGAACCAGTTGGTGCACTAGGTGGAAGGTTGATGTCGAATTCCCGGTAATACCAGTGCGTTCCAGCTGAAAGCATGATTGTGTCATCGTTTGCAGCGTCTTCGATGACTGTGCCAGTTGGAGACAGGATCGTCGCGCCAAGCCAAGCGCTCCGAGAGTTCGGGCTGGCAATCTGGTACCCCAATTGGATCGTGCGGCCGTCGCGCGTAACAGATTCGTTTACGGAGGTGTTCACTAGGGAGACCGTTTGTGTGACGGACACAGGGATCTCAACTGTTGTCCACCCTTGCTGGTCAGTGACCTGTGGATACCCACCGATCGACGCGTCATTGTGGAAGTGATCTGCCGCGTCACTCATCGTCGTGCGGAATCGGATGAAAAGATTCCCCGCCACGAGGGGTGTGACAACAAAGGACATCGAGTGTTCTTCACCGGAAACCCAGTTTGCCTCAGCGGCTTCGACAAGCCAGTGCTCGGCGGTCTTTGGGCCGTCGATGCGGTGATGAATAAGATCACCGGGTTCGAACGTGTCGGCATACTCGTCAGCCCAACCGACCGATGTTGGATCGCCGACAAGGAGTTGGTTTACTGTATCTGACGAGTTTTCATAGAGGACTGAGGCGGAGATGCTCGAACCGGAATAACCGACGTTCGCATCATTCTCTGCCCTCACCGTTACAGTAAAGGGTGTTCCGGCCTCGATGCTCGCGGGAACTCCACTAATACTGAGTAGATCAGGTGAGGGGGCGAGAATTACCCTAAACTTGTTCTGAAGTGTGGCGTTATCAAAGTTCGCGTCCGCTCGGCCGGGAGCGGTGGTATCGGCCACCGTGTCCCAGTCCGTGCTGTTCCGAATTGAAGCCACCACGTCATACCAGCCTGTCGTCGCACCGGGCGGGATCGTCCAGTCGAAACTGTAATAATCCGTTTCCCCGTTGTTCAGAGGCGAATCAGCAGTGTTGTCCTCAACCGTTCCGCTGTCCGTCATCGTTGGGTCATGACTGTCATAGACGAGTGTTCCCGAAGGGTTCTTGGTGTTCAATACCGCCGCAGGTGGCAAAGAACTGCCCGTGTTGTTGGCCCGCAGCGTGACTCTGACCGTTTCACCCGCAGCGAAATCTGTGCGAGCAGAACCCGGACTAGAGGTATTCGCCGTCCCTGATGTGTCTGATACGCGGTAAAGCGTCAGTTCAACGTTGCCCGTTTCCTCGTCACCCGCGATTTTAACCTCATCACGATCAGTACCGTTACCTCGATTGCGGTTGTCGTCTTCGTCGGACTCCGATACTTCATGATCTGCATCCACAATCATGCCAATGTAGTAGTTGTCCCCGCCGTCCCAGATGTTGTCGTGGCTGTTCGGAAGCTGGACATCATTGTGAAGCGTCCCCGTATTGATGCCCGCGCCGAGGCTACTGATGCGATGTGCCCCCAGAAAGTAGTCGCTAGTGCTGATTGTTGAATTCGTACTCAGATAAAACTTCACGTCAAAGGCATCGGCATTGGCGCTGCCGTTGTTCTCGACCTCCCATTCAATCTCGAATCCCTGTCCGGCAGTCAACTGCTCGTCTGCATTGAATTCCGAACCGCGGAGGTTTGGCTTCGGTTCAACAATGTCTATTTCATAGCGATAAGCTCGAAAGCCAAGCGGGTCCTCATAGAAGCCACTTGATGGAAGGTATTCATAACCCGTTTCGTAACTTTCCTGATCGTTCATTGCGATCCGATAGTAAATGTCGAACCGTCCGTACTTCTTTGGCCTAACGTGCACGCTCAATACTTCTCTCTCATTCCTGCCCCAAACGTTTTGGCTAGCCGACTCCACCATTACTAGATGTGTATGACCGTCGCCGCCGCCAGGCTCGTTACCAAAAAACTCCATATAGTCCAGATCACCAGTCGTATTGTCGTCTGAAACGCGAGCCTTGTCGGCAGAAGTAGTGAATTCACCGAAGTACATTGTTATGTTGTTGTACGGTGATGGCGAAGCGTCTCCGAGGTTCTGCGCTTCTACTTCGAACGTGAATCCGTCACTGAGATCGGCTAATTCAATCGTGTAGGACCCCCCGTTTTTCGCAACTGAATCGTCGCCGTTGATCTCAACGTCGTAGAGGTACGGCACTGCTGAAATCAATGTCCTTGGCTCCAATTGTTCAAGCCAAGGTGCACTTGGATGACGGCTGTATCGAGCCGTATCCGAAGCTTGATGCGACCGCTGGCTGTTCACTCGGTTCCGAGAGAAATGCGCGCAATGTGTGGTTACCGAGTGCGCTCTGCAGAGAATGTCATCTCCCAATCCCAGTAGCAATTGCTTTAGCCAACTCGTACGAGCCCCTGACTTAGATTCTGTTGATCTTGACAGTACTACATGTTTAGGCATCGATGGCGTTCGCCCATCGCGATTGCGACGATCGAGACGGCGCAAGACTTGCTGATAGAACTTGCGAAGGCGCTTGGTGGTGCGTGAGGAGAAAGGCATGCCCGGGCCCCCTAGGTTTGACGTTGATCGATGTGATTAGACTAACAGATGACGGGCGAGGTCATCGAGGCTGCCGGGATCACGCGGCCGGCGAAGTGGGTCCGGTGCAGTAGACAGACACAGCAATACCACTTGTCGTGGCATGTTGGGTCGGTGCTGCGTTGGGTCCCGATGGCTTGGGGTGACCCGTCGCCTCGAATCCGGTGTCGTGGCCAGAGATTTTTTTCCCCGTTTCTAAGCTCAGGCGATCCCCGGTAAACTACCCACCCCAACACCCCCTCGCCTCCCGGGACCCACTCAGTATGGCCAAGAAGCGTCGTAGCAAGAAGGCCGCCGCGTCGAAAGACACCGCCGCCAACCTCGGGTTCGAGGCCACGCTCTGGGCCGCGGCCGACAAGCTCCGCAATAACCTCGACGCTGCGGAATACAAGCACGTCGTGCTCGGCCTCATCTTTCTCAAGTACATCTCCGACGCCTTCACCGAACTGCACGACAAGCTCCTCGCCGGCGAGGGCGACTACGAAGGCGCCGACCCCGAGCATCCCGACGAGTACCGTGCCGAGGGCGTCTTCTGGGTCCCGCCGACGCCCGCTGGTCGCACCTGCAATCCAACGCCCGCCAGCCGACGATCGGCAAGCTCGTCGATGACGCCATGGTCGCCATCGAGGCCGACAACCCCAGGCTCAAGGGCATCCTGCCCAAGAACTACGCCCGCCCCGCGCTCGACAAGCAGCGCCTCGGCGAGCTGATCGACCTGATCGGCACGATCGGCCTCGGCGACGCCGCCAACCGGTCCAAGGACATCCTCGGTCGCGTCTACGAATACTTCCTCTCCCAGTTCGCCAGCGCCGAGGGCAAGAAGGGCGGCCAGTTCTACACGCCGCGCTGCGTTGTCCAGACGCTCGTCGAAATGCTCGCGCCGTACAAGGGCCGCGTGTTCGACCCGTGCTGCGGCTCCGGCGGCATGTTCGTCCAGTCGGAGAAGTTCGTCGAAGCACACGGCGGCCGGATCGGCGACATCTCAATCTATGGGCAGGAGTCGAACCCCACGACCTGGCGGCTGGCGCAGATGAACCTGGCCATCCGCGGCATCGAGGCCCACCTCGGCCAGCAGCACGGCGACAGCTTCCGAAGCGATCAGCACAAAGACCTCAAGGCCGACTACGTCCTGGCCAATCCCCCGTTCAACGACAGCGACTGGGGCGGCGAAGGCCTGGCCGAAGACGTCCGCTGGAAGTTCGGCACACCGCCGAAGGGCAACGCCAACTTCGCCTGGGTCCAGCACTTCATCCACCACCTCGCCCCGACGGGCACGGCCGGCTTCGTCCTGGCCAACGGGTCCATGAGTTCCAACCAGTCCGGGGAAGGCCAGATCCGCCAGGCCATCATCGCCGCCGACCTCGTCGATTGCATGGTCGCGTTGCCCGGCCAACTGTTCTACTCCACCCAGATCCCCGTCTGCCTCTGGTTCCTCACCCGCAGCAAGCAGGCCCGCACCGTCAACGGCCGATCGTTCCGCGACCGCCGCAACCACGCGCTGTTCATCGACGCCCGCAAGCTCGGCCAAATGACCGACCGCGTCCACCGTGAACTGACCGACGCCGACATCCAACGCCTGGCCGACACCTACCACAACTGGCGCGGCGACGGCGACGCGCAAGCCTACGAAGACATCCCCGGCTTCTGCCGCTCAGCCACGACCGACGAGATCACCGAGCACGGCCACGTCCTGACGCCCGGCCGCTACGTCGGCGCCGAAGAAGTCGAAGACGACGACGAGCCATTCGAAGACAAGATGCAACGCCTCACCGCCGAACTGAACGAGCAGTTCGCCGAGTCGGCGATGTTGGAAAACGCGATCCGGTCCAACTTGGAGGGGCTGGGTTATGGCGAATGAGCAGGACTGGTCGTTTCCTCAGCTTGGGGAAATCGCGTGCAATGTGTCAGAGCCATTCGACTTTGCCGGGCGTGACAATGTCATCTTCGTCAATACTGGCGATGTGCTATCGGGCAAGTTCTTACACTCTGACCTGTCAAGCACAGTTAGTTTGCCAGGCCAAGCAAAGAAGGCGATTCAAACCCACGACATCCTGCTGAGTGAGATTCGACCTGCGAATCATCGGTTCGCCTACGTTGATATTGAAGACACCTCTGACTATGTCGTCTCGACAAAGTTCATGGTGGTTCGCCCAATCAAGGGATTTTCGTCGCGCTATCTGTATCATGTACTCACCAGCAAGACAATGCTGCGTGAATTACAGAGAATCGCGGAGTCACGTTCCGGCACGTTTCCGCAAATCACCTTCGATTCAATTAGCTATCTTCCCATTGCCGTACCGCCGAAGAATCTGATAGGTCCAATTACAGCTTTCTTTGATGCACTCGACGCGAAGATCGAGTTGAACCGGCGGATTAGCCAGACGCTGGAGTCGCTGGCGCGGGCGATATTCAAGAGTTGGTTCGTCGATTTCGACCCGGTCCGAGCGAAGGTGGACGGCCAACAACCCCCCGGTCTCGACCACGCTACAGCGGCGCTGTTCCCGGATGGGTTTGAGCATCAGAACGGAGAACTGGTCCCAATCGGCTGGACAGTCGAACCTGTTGGTGAAGTTATCCAGGCTGTTGGGGGCAGCACGCCAAGTACGAAAGACCCGACGTATTGGGAAGGGGGTACGCACTACTGGGCAACGCCGAAGGACCTGTCCGGTCGTTCAAGTCCGATTCTTCTCGACACGGAGCGCCAGATCACGGACGCGGGCGTTGCAAAGATAAGTTCTGGCCTCCTCCCGCCCGGGACGGTATTGCTGTCATCGCGGGCTCCTGTCGGTTATCTTGCCATCTCTCGTATACCAATCGCAATTAACCAAGGTTTCATTGCGATCATTTGTAGTGAGCGGGCCTCAAACTACTTCATGCTTCAATGGTGCTACCACAATATGGACCAGATCAAGGGTCGCGCGAGTGGTACGACATTCCAAGAAGTCAGTAAGAAGAACTTCCGCCCGATCCCAATGCTTTTGCCAAGCTCGGAATTGGTCGCCGCCTTCACCGAATGTGTGTCTCCCATCTACTCTCAGATGACAAACAACTTGCGCGAATCCCAGACACTCACCGACATGCGTGATACGTTGCTACCCAGGCTGTTATCAGGGGAAGTGCGCGTGGATGATGCCAATCGTACCGTCGAAGCTGTTCTTTGACTAAGTAGCAATTGGGAGCGCCTGCAATGGCTGACAACGATAACAATGTGCCTGACCTACCACAAGACGATTCGTGGCTTTACAAGTTAATCGGTCGAGTTGCGCCCAATCCCGACAAGGTGGCGGATTGGGTGAAGGCGATCCGAGACGAAAACCCTGGCGTGGACAGGGATGATCTTGCTGAATACGTCGCTGATCAGATTACGTGGACTTTTGCGAAACAAGGCGCCGCGCTGGCACTGCCGGGAGCAATTCCCGGGCTGGGCACAATTGTGCAGATTGGCACTGAGCTGGGGGCGTTGGGTGCCGATCTGGCGCTGATGATCCGGAACGAGACATATCTTGTCTTTGCGTTGGGGCATGTCTACGGCATTAAGGGCAGAGAGACACTGATCCAAGACACACTGATCTGCATCGGGCTATGGACCAACGCCCTTACGCTATCTAAGTCGGGCACGATTCGTATTGGCACGAAAGTGGTCGAAGCAAACTTCAAGAAACGCTTCCCCGCCAAGATACTGCAGGCGATTAACCGGAAGGTAGGCACGACTGTCCTGACTAAATACGGGACGAAACGAGGTGCGGTTGCGGTTGGAAAGCTTATCCCGTTCGGCGTCGGTGCGACGGTGGGCGGTGCTTTCAACTATCTGACCATGAAGGCGTTTGGGAAGAACTGCCTGAAGCACTTTCGCATGAAGACTGGAGACTAACAGGATGTCGCCACTACGCCTTTGTCGCCGAGGGTTGCGAGAGTGAAGACCGCTTTTGGATGGAGTTGATCATGTCATTGCAGTACACAGACTCAGACCGCGTCTCACTCAAAGGTCATGCGGACTTCAACGAGAAATGGCTACAGGATGTGCTAATTAAGGACCCGGCCAAACTCGGCTTGGGGGACATCGAGCTTGTCACGGCGGAGAAGATTCAACCGAAGGCCGGACGGCTCGACTTGCTGCTACACGATGAGCAGTTAAATCGACGATACGAAGTCGAGTTGATGCTCGGGGCAACCGACCCCAGTCACATCCTCCGCTGTATCGAATACTGGGACATCGAACGCCGACGCTACCCTGCCTATGACCACGTCGCCGTATTGGTAGCAGAAGACATCACTTCGCGCTTCTTGAACTTGATCAGTCTGCTTGCGGGCAGCATCCCACTCATGGCGATCCAGTGCGTGGCATTGCAGGTGAACGGCAATATCACACTGCACTTCGTCCGGGTGCTAGACCAGACCACCCTGCGCACGGACGATGTCTACGAGGGGGGATCTGGACCGGGCCCGGTGACAACCGACCGCGCGTACTGGGAATCACGCACATCGCCTGAGATCCTCAAGACGTGCGATGCTGCGTGTTCGCTTGTGTCGGAGATCAACGAGTCGCCGCACGCCTTGCGATACCGACAGCGTCTCATCGACATCGTGCCCGAGGGTGAGACGGGTGCTCGCGTGTGGCTGATCCCCAAGAAAACGCTCGTTCGGATTGGGGCCTATGTGCCCAAACCCGAAAGCTGGATCAAGCAATTCGAAGACCTCGGACACACCGCTTCGCTACGAAGAGGTAACAAGGCGGCTTTGGTGTCGTTCAAACCGACTGAGTTCGACACCAACCATGAGATTCTGCGGGCGTTTCTGAACGAGGCGGTGGGGTCAGAGGATTGAGACTTGCGTTTGGGTTGACGTTGTTGTTGTCGTATAGAACCTGCACTACCCAAGGCCCGGGACGAGGCGCCGTTGAATGGCCGAACGGATCAACGAATCCACAGTTGAGAACGCCGCCCTGTCTTACTTTGAAGACCTGGGCTATAGCGTCCTGCACGGCGAGCAGATCGCGCCCGGCGAGGCCGGCGCGGAACGTGACAACTACGGCGACGTTGTGCTCGCCGGCCGACTGCGCGACGCGATCGACCGGCTCAACCCGGACATCCCGGCATCGGCGCGGGAAGAGGCGTTGCGCAAGGTCTTGCGACCGGAAGCGCCGGCGTTGATCGCGAACAACCGGGCGTTCCACAAGATGCTGCGCGACGGGGTGACGGTCGAGTACAACCGGCCGGACGGCACGCTGGCCGGCGACGCGGTGCGCCTGTTGAGCGACGACCCGGCCGACAATGACTACGTGGCGGTGAACCAGTACACCGTGGTCGAGAACTCGAACAACCGTCGGCCGGACATCGTCGTGTTCGTCAACGGCCTGCCGATCGCCGTGATCGAATTGAAGAGCGCGGTGGACGAGGACGCGACGATCTGGACGGCGTGGAACCAGTTGCAGACGTACAAGCAGCAGGTCCCGTCGTTGTTCGTGTTCAACGGGTTGCTGGTCGTGTCCGACGGCCTGACGGCGAGGATCGGGTCGCTGACGGCTGGGCGGGAGTGGTTCAAGCCGTGGCGGACGATCGACGGGGCCAACGAAGCGCCGCCGACGATGCTTGAATTGGAAGTGCTGATCCGCGGAGCGTTCGATCGCGATCGGCTGGTCACGCTACTCCGCCACTACATCGCGTTCGAAGACGACGCCGACAGCGACGAGGTGCACAAGATCCTGGCGGGGTATCACCAGTTCCACGCCGTCGAGAAGGCCGTCGGGGCGACCGTCGAGGCGTCGCGGGCTGACGGCGACCGCAAGTGCGGCGTGGTCTGGCACACGCAGGGGTCGGGCAAGAGCCTGTCGATGACGTTCTACGCGGGGCGGATCAGCACGCACCCGGCCATGCAGAACCCGACGCTGGTCGTGCTGACCGACCGAAACGACCTGGACGACCAGTTGTTCGGCCAATTCTCGCGGTGTCACGAATTATTGCGACAGACGCCGTCTCAATCGACCGGGCGGGATGAGTTGCAAAACTTGTTGAAGGTGGCGTCCGGCGGTGTCGTGTTCACGACGATCCAGAAGTTCTTCCCCGAGCAGAAGGGCGAACGCTACCCGGAGTTGTCGGACCGTCGCAACATTGTCGTGATTGCCGACGAGGCGCACCGGAGCCAGTACGACACGATCGACGGGTTCGCCCGGCACATGCGCGACGCGCTGCCGCAGGCGTCGTTCATCGGTTTCACCGGCACGCCGATCGAACTGGGCGACAAGAACACGCGCGCGATGTTCGGCGACTACATCGACATCTACGACATCCAGCAGGCCGTCAAGGATGAGGCGACCGTCCCGATCTACTACGAAAGCCGGATCGCCAAACTCGATCTGGATGAGTCGGTGGTCGCGCGGCTTGACCCGGAGTTTGAGGAGATCACCGAGGGCGAGGAAGAGGAAAGCAGGGAGAAGCTCAAGACGAAGTGGGCGGCGCTGGAGGCGTTGGTCGGTTCCGAGGAGCGGATCAAGGTCATTGCGGCCGACCTGGTGGCGCACTGGGAGAAGCGGCAGGAGGCGATGGACGGCAAGGCGATGATCGTCTGCATGAGCCGGCGGATCGCCGTGGACCTGTACAACGCGCTGGTCGCGCTGCGGCCGTCGTGGCACGACGAAGACGACGAACGCGGCGTCCTGAAGGTGATCATGACCGGCTCGGCGTCCGACCCGCTCGATTGGCAGCAGCACATCCGCAACGGCCCACGCCGCAAGGCGATGGCGACGCTCTTCAAGAAGCCGACGAGCGACTTCAAGATTGTGATCGTCCGCGATATGTGGCTCACCGGGTTCGACGCAAAGTGCTTGCACACGATGTACCTGGACAAGCCGATGCGTGGCCATGGCTTGATGCAGGCGATCGCGCGGGTTAATCGCGTGTTCAAGGACAAGCCGGGTGGTCTCGTCGTGGACTACCTGGGCATCGCCGACCAACTCAAGTCAGCGATGGCGACGTACACGGACAGCGGCGGCAAGGGGAAGGCGGCGATCGACACGGAAGAGGCCGTGGCTGTTATGCTGGCCAAGTACGAGACCTGTTGCGACATGCTGCACGGTTTCGACTGGTCGGTCTGGCACGGCACAGACCCGGCGGCGCGATTGAGCTTGCTACCGCCGGCGCAACAGCACATCCTCGCGGCTGACCCGGCAGAGGGCAAGACGCGGTTCTGCAAGACCGTCTACGACCTGTCTCGCGCGTTTGCGCTGTGCCCAACGCACGAGGAGGCTATCCGCATCCGCGACGACCTGGCATTCTTTCAAGCCGTGCGCTCGGCGTTCCGTCAGACGGCGACGGCTCGGCGCGACCCGGCCGACCTTGACATGGCGATCAGGCAGTTGGTATCTGAAGCAGTTGCCAGCGGCGGGCAAGTGATCGATGTGTTCTCCGCGGCGGGTTTGGAACGGCCGGACATTTCAATTCTCAGCGACGAGTTCCTGGCCGAAGTTCAGCATCTACCCCATCGGAACCTGGCCGTCGAGTTGTTGGAGAAACTGCTCAAGGATGAGATCAAGACGCGCCGCAAGAAGAATGTCGTGCAGTCACGCTCGTTCGCGGAGATGTTGCAGAAGGCCGTCCAGGCGTACCACAACCGGGCCATCACGACGCAGGAGGTCATCGACCACCTGATCGAATTGGCACGAGACATGCGCGAGGCCGGCCAGCGTGGCGATTCGCTCGGGCTGAATGAGGATGAAACGGCCTTCTACGACGCGCTGGCAACGAATCAAAGTGCGATTGATGTGTTAGGCGACGCACAACTGGCGCTCATTGCCCGCGAACTGGTCGAGCGCGTTAAGGACAATGTCACGATCGACTGGACGATCAAGGAGACCGTCCGGGCCAAGATGCGGGCGATCGTGCGGCGAATCCTACGCAAGCACGGCTACCCACCCGACCTGCAAGAAGCGGCGACGCAGACCGTACTTGAGCAGGCCGAGACGCTATGCGCTGATTGGGCGGCATAGTTCATGTTCACAATCGTGGTCGTGTTCCCTCTTACTGCCCTGGGTGCAGTGGATTGAAGTTTGTGCGTGCACATGGCCTTCGCCAGCATGCCGCTTGGAGGGGCAGTAGCGAACGGTTGTTCCACAAGAAAACGCGACTGGGCAATCTGAGACTGAATTGCCCCATTTCAGATCGCAAGATGCCTTCTTGGACACGTAGACTTTGGTAATACACCGAGTTGGCATGTGCGACGACGTAGCTATGGGCTTTCGCAATCAGAAGGGTCCTAGCCCCGTTGCACAGGCGGTACGGTGCCACGATCCAGCAATCGAAAGGTCAAAGCATGTCCAGCACACTAGGAAACGCCGAGAATCGAGGTGAGCCAGACTGTGGGGCAGATACTGAGTCGCAAGAAGACGCCACAACCCAAACCGAGTCAACGCCGGCTGAGCCTGACAAGCTTGACCAACCAGCCGACCTAGCGACTGTAAAGCCTACATCCGACGATGAGCTGTTGCGCGACGTGGCGCAGCACGTCAAGAATTATCCCGATTGTTACTGCGAGGCGGGAAAGTGGGTGGACGATAACGCCAGCCCTGGCGCGATCGTTGACCGGCAGCGGCGGAGAAAGGGCGAAGCACACAAACGATTGGAATGGGATTTGGGACGGGCAATTACTGACGACGATCCGGTGGCAGAGTTGCTGCCCGACATAGACGAGCAGGATGACATCACGATGTACGACTGCTTTCTCGAAGTCTGGGCGGCAATCCTGCAGAGAGTGGCGGACTGGAAGGACAAAAAGCGATTGAAGCGTGCCGAGGTTGGCCGGCAATTGCTATACCTCGTTTGGCTGGCGACCGACCCCGACGTTGAGGAAGAAGGGTCCGGCTTGTCTTTCCTCGAAAAGTGGCGCTGGAATCCCCATGACACAGAAAAGGGTGCCGTGCCCAATGTTGTCTTCTGCGACGATCGGCACGGGGACAGGCCGAATCCGTCGGACGGTCCACTGGATCGACGATATGCGCGCGATTGTTTGACGCCGGAAGTCCTGCTGCTAGTCCGTAATGTCTGGGAGGCGATTGGGCCTAGTGGCATTGAACCGATCCTGATCTCGACTAGGGTCGTCTTACAGCGGTTTCATACGAGTACAAGTACGCTGGGAAGGCATCGCGACAAACTGACTGATCACCGACGCCGAGGTCATGCAACAAACACTGAGCGGGTGTACGACGAGCGAGAGGTGGAAAAGCTGTACGTCCGCAAGGCAGTTCGCCCAAATTGAACCCAGTTAACCCAAAGTAGACCCACGTCTCCGAGATGCTTGTTTCTCAGTGAGATCCAGTGCTATCAGTGTGTCCAGACCGAATGACTCGCGACACACGGAGCACTTTCATGTTGCCTGCAGACGAAGCCCGCGTCACATTTCAAGAGGCCGCCAGCCTGCTTCCTGGCAGGCCCCACCCGACCACGCTCTGGCGTTGGTGCCGCGTTGGTCTTGACGGTGTATTCCTGGAGTACGAAAAGGTTGGCCGCATCCTGTTCACATCGCGCGAAGCCATTCAGCGATTCGTGCACACTTCCACTGAACAACACAAGAACACCACGCACAGCGCGTCCTAAATCCCCATGCGCCGATCGCCGTGGACTTGACGGGCTGCGGCGGTGGCGCGCTACACGAAGCAGAAAGGCAATTGCATGTTACACGAATCGACTGTTGATCCCACCCAACCTCTTGTGTGGAACGAACGCCAAGTTGCCGAAGCCTTAGGCATCGGCCGATCGACGCTCCAGACGCACCTCAGGCAGGGCCGTGTGCCCCCCGGATTCCTGCTCGGTGGCCGGCGGCTCTGGCCTGTCGAAGACATCCGCCTGTTCGTCGCCTTACAGGGAGACATTGGCCGCTTTATTGCGGTCAAAGTCGAACAAAAACATGCGGCTGGCGCGGCAGACGGCGAACAATGAGCGACCTTCGACGCAACGACGCGCTTGAGTTGTGCAAGGGCGATTGCGAGATCGGTTGGCGACGCAACCGCCGCGCGCTCGACTTGGGCGACCCAGCAGACAACGGCAAGCCCACGAGCCGCGAGGCGGCGAAGAAGGCGAAACCACGCGTTGTAGCCATCCGCAAGCGCATCCTGGATCGCGCCGCATCGTGTCGGTCTCGGGGCACGATCTGTGAAGAAGCGCCGATCGCGTTGAACCTGCGGACACCGACGGCCAACGGTCAGTTCTCTGAACTCATGGAGGCTGGATTCCTGCGCAACACGGGCCGAACACGCGATACGACTAGCGGGACGCCGGCGGCGGTGTACGTAGTGCCCAAAGGGGCAGGCGATGGCTGATCCATCTCCCTTGGCGTCGGGAGAGAACGACGGCGTCTACGTGCCGTGCCGCGCTGGCCCATGCAACCTTGTGGCGTGGGGTGCGATCCAAAGGCTGACGGAGCG
>JANQSF010000102.1 GCA_028284155.1 Phycisphaeraceae bacterium | reverse complement strand
CTGTGGGTGTTGGGGGAAGCACTAAGCCGCAAGCGGCGGGGGAGGGGCGGTTGGTTTTCGGGTGGGGCGTGCCGGTGTATCGTGGGGCCATGAGTGAAGCGAAAGACAAGGCGAAGATTCTCGTCCAGCTCGACACGGACGATCGGCCGAGCGTGTTTGACCAGGTGGTGGCGGTCGATGCGGGTGTCGATCACCTGCTGAGTCACGGCGGTGTGACGCCGGACAATGTCGAGGCGATGGTGCATGGCGCGATCTTTACACGCGGGCCGAAACATCTGCACAACACGGCGTTGTTCATCGGCGGCGGCGACGTGTCGGCCGGCGAGGCCGTGCTGGAGCGGGTGACCAAGACGTTTTTCGGGCCGATGCGCGTGTCGGTCATGCTCGACGCGAACGGGGCGAACACGACGGCGGTGGCGGCCGTGCTGTGCGCGATCGAGCACGTTCAGCCGGCTGGCGCGACGGCGCTGGTGCTGGGCGGTACGGGGCCGGTCGGTCAGCGCGCCGCGTTGCTATTGGCCAAGCAGGGCGCGACGGTGCGATTGGCCAGCCGATCGCTCGAACGTGCGTCGGCCGCGGCGGACCGCGTGAACGACGCCGTCAGCGCGTCGCGCGTCGAGCCGGTCGCGCCCGGTGACGACGACGCTTTGCGCAAGGCGCTTGAGGGTGTCGAATTGGTCATCAGCGCTGGCGCGGCCGGCGTGACGTTGCTGTCGGCCGACGTACGACGTGACGCGTCGTCCCTGCAGCTCGCGATCGACCTGAACGCCGTGCCGCCGGTCGGCATCGAAGGCGTCGAGCCGATGGACAAGGCAGAGCAACTCGACGGCGTGACCGCGTACGGCGCGCTGGGCGTCGGCGGCAGAAAGATGAAGATCCACAAGGCCGCGCTGTCCGCCTTGTTCGATCGCAACGACCTTGTGCTGGATGCGCAGAGCATCTACGACCTTGCGGTCGAGCGCGGGCTTTGAAAGGTGACCGGGTCTTGCTGGTATGAGTGAGCAGACGTTGTACGACATCGTCGGCGAAGACGGACTGACGCGGCTGGTCGCGTCGTTCTATCGACGTGTCGCCGAAGACGACCTGCTTCGGCCGATGTATCCCGAAAACGACCTGACCGGTGCGGAACAGCGGCTGCGCGACTTCCTGGTTTTTCGGTTCGGCGGGCCGCAGCGGTATATCGAACAACGCGGCCACCCACGGTTGCGTATGCGTCACATGCCGTTTCCCATCGACCAGGCGGCGCGCGACCGGTGGATGCAACTCATGGATGAATCGCTCGCGGAATCGGGGTTCGCCGACTCCGTAGTCGAGGCGATGCACACGTTTTTCGACGGCGTCGCGACGTTCATGATCAACCGCGCGTAAGTTTTGATGAGCGTGCTGTTTTGTTCGGGGATGGTTGTAGGTATAGGAAGGCGAGGCACTCGCCGTGCGGGCCTGTTCAATCGCCACAGGGGCTCGTACTTGGCGCTCGGATGCAACCGCGTTTCGTCCGCGATGGCGCGTCTCGCGCCGCACACGGCGAAGGCGCGGGCGAGTGGAAAAACCAAAGCCGTCGGTGGTGCTTCACATTGACGTCGAGATTCGTGCCACGGCCGTGTCGGCCGTGTGAAACACCATCAATGAACCGCACGGCCGACACGGCCGTGGCACGAGACAGGCACTCGACTCAAATTGCATTACGACTGAACGATCGGATGGGTGGACGCGTTTGGCCCCGAACCGGTGTCGCTCCCCCGGCGTGGCCCTTCCGTCTAAACTGGCCACATGCAGAGTGATATCGACCAGGTTCTGATCCCGCGCGAGCAGATCGCGGAGCGTGTGGCTGAGCTGGCGGCACGCATCTCGCGCGACCTGGTGCAGGCGGATCACGCAGACCGTGTGGCGCGCGGGACGGGTGATACCGACGGCCGCAACGAAGCTTCCGGAGATGAAGGCAGTGGGCGATTCGAGGTGACGCTGATCCCGATTCTGACCGGCAGTTTCATCTTCGTCGCAGACCTGATCCGGCATCTGCCGATCTATATGCAGATCAGGCTGCTGTCGGTCAGTTCGTACCCCGGCCGAAGCACCTCGACGCGCGGGGCGTCGGTCAACGCGGCGTTGACGAACTTGCCCGACTCGCTGGAAGGCCAACACGTGCTGGTCATCGACGACATCCTCGATTCGGGCAACACGCTCAAACTCGTGAACGACCTGCTGAAACAGAAACGGCCCGCGAGTTTGCGCACCTGCGTCCTGCTGCGCAAGCAGCGGCCGGAGGCAATGGCGGCGCATGTGGATTATGTCGCGTTCGATATCCCCGACCGGTTTGTCGTCGGGTACGGTCTCGACTTCGACGACTATTACCGCAACCTGCCGGACATCGTCACTTTGCGCGCGGAGGTGGTCGATGGTTAGTGGGCAGGTGACAGGCGACAGGGGACAGGGGACAGTTGACGCGGCGCGGTCGTTGTTGCCGGAAGCTCGCCCTCCCGACAAGTCGGATCACAACAGCGCGTCGGGAAACGATACCTGCCTCCTGTCCCCTGTCTCCTGTTCCCCGTCCCCCGACACTTGCTTCGCCGAGGCCGACCCGGCGGCGGGCGAGACGAACGATGTCGCGTCGGACGTCGCGCGGTTGTTGCCGGTCGGGTTGTTGCAGCCGGACGAGTTAGTCATCCTGTTCCTCAAGCCCAGCGCCTGGTTCGTCGTACTCGGGTCGTTGCGTTCGCTGATCGCAATCGGCGCGGTCGTCGCGCTGTTGCTGTGGTTTGTCGGTCTGGGTTGGCTTCCGCCTGAAGCGCGGCGGGAGATCATCCTGTTCGCCGCGGGGTGCGCGGCCGTGCGGCTGGTCTGGCAGTTCCTCGAATGGCTGAGCCGGGTGTACGTCCTGACCGACCGACGTGTCGTGCGTGTGCGCGGGGTGTTGCGGATCAACGTGTTCGAGTCGGCGTTGCGACATATCCAGCACACGTCAACAACGTTCAGCGTGCGCGAGCGCGCCGTCGGACTCGGGTCGATCCACTTCGCGACGGCAGGCACGGGCATGGCCGAGGCGTCATGGGAGATGATCGCTCGGCCGATGGAGGTGCACCAGACAGTGGTCAAGGCGTTGGAGCGCTATCGGTGATCAGTGATAGGGGGTGAGGTAGGATGAACGGTTGGGTGCCTGTGAATAAGCGGAGCGTTTCACGGAAATGGAACGTCCCGATCTGTGAAACGCTCCGCTTATTCACAGGCACCCGCGCTATTGGGAAACCAATTCGACACGATGGCCATCAAGGTCGTCAACAACCGCTCGCCGTCCCCTTCGCGAATCCTGTGGCGGGGTGACGATCGACGCGCCCATGGCTTCCACGCTTTTCACAGTGTCATCAACCGATTCGACGCTGAATCCGAGCCGAACACCAAGTGTCGAAGGCTGCTCCTTGCCCAAGGGGTAAATCTCGAAAACGAAACCGTCGCAATCCGACGCATAGTGCTGCGGTCCCTTGCCGTGAGCGTGTTTGACGAAAGACAACCCGATCGCTTCATAGAACTTGACGGCGCGATCGGTGTCGGGTGAACGGATGACGAGCAGGTTGGGACGTGTCATGCGTTTTGTTGTGCCGATTGGCCTGCGACACTCAAGCGCTTGCCGCTGGCGCCTCCGTCGGCACCTGTTCGATCAGGTCTTCCAGAATCTGATCTTCCGTCACGCCCTCCGCTTGCGCCTCGAAGTTCAGTAAGACGCGGTGACGCAGGGCGGGCAATAAAACGGAGCGGATATCTTCGATGCTCACGTGCGCCCGGCCGTCGAGCAGGCCGCGCACCTTGCCGCCGAGCACGAGCGCCTGCGCCGCGCGGGGCGACGCGCCGAAACGGACGTATTGGTTGACCTTGCTCGTCGCGAATTGGCCGTTGGGGTGGGTCGCGAGCACGCAGCGGATGGCGTAGTCCTGCACGTGCGTGGCGATCAGGACGCGCCGAATCAAGCGTTGGAACTCGACGATGCTCGGCCCGTCCAGGACGGACCGGATCGTGGGCGTCGCCTCGGCCGTCGTGCGGTTGAGGATCTCGTGCAGCTCGTCGCGTGACGCGGGTTCGACCAGGAGTTTGAACAGGAACCGGTCGAGCTGCGCTTCGGGCAGCGGGTAGGTACCTTCCTGCTCGATCGGGTTCTGCGTGGCCATGACGAAGAACGGTTCGGCCATCTTGTGCGTTCGGCCGGCGACGGTCACGCTGCGTTCCTGCATCGCTTCGAGCATGGCCGACTGGGTTTTCGGCGTGGCGCGGTTGATCTCGTCAGCCAGCACGATCTGCGCGAAGACGGGGCCTTGCTGGAATGTGAACTGCCGCCCGCCGTCGGGCGATTCCATTACGACGTTCGTGCCGGTGATGTCGGCCGGCATCAGGTCGGGCGTGAACTGGATGCGGTTGAAATCAAGCGCCAGCGCCTCAGCCAGCGAACGGATGAGCAGCGTCTTGCCGAGGCCGGGCACGCCTTCGAGTAGCGCGTGGCCGCCGACGAATAGGCAGGTCAGCACGCCGTCGATGATGTCGCGTTGGCCGACAATGACGTTGCCGATCTGATCGCTCACCGCGTTGTAGGCGTCGCGAAAGCGCTGCGCTTGCTGGGCGACGTCGGCGTCGGGCGTGGGCGTGGCGTCGTCGGGCATGGGTGGATTATGGCGATGTGGGGCGGGTGTGGCAATCAGAGCTCGTGCCATTCAGTTGTAGCGTCGAATCGGGTGCCACTGGCGGCTTGTCCGCCGGTGTCGTGGCCGCGCGCCAACAGCACTGGCGGACAACCCGCCA